>NZ_JBVAXK010000001.1:0-59378 GCF_055419285.1 Mycobacterium sp. IDUB_28
ACCACCCACACCACCAACTGGACCGACTGGACCCACTGGGCCGACAACCACCCACCACCCCACCCCGACGACGACCCCCCGCCCTTCTAGGGGCGCGGGTCAGTCGCTAGGCCAGGTCCAGCCACTGATCTGCGGGTCGTCCTCGCCGTGTTCACGGGTATACATGCGGGCCGACAGTCGCGCGTCGACCATCCGCTGGCGTAGTTCAGCCGCGCGGATCGCCAATCCGTCCACCCGGTCGATCACGTCGAGTACCAGGTGGAAACGATCCAGGTCGTTCAGCATCACCATGTCGAACGGGGTGGTGGTGGTGCCGCGCTCCTTGAATCCGCGCACGTGCAACCCGGCGTGGTTGGTGCGCCGATATGTCAGCCGGTGGATCAGCCACGGATATCCGTGATAGGCGAAGATGACCGGCTTGTCCGTCGTGAACAATGCGTCGAACTCCTTGTCCGACATGCCATGTGGGTGCTCAGAGGCCGGCTGTAGCCGCATCAGATCCACCACGTTCACCACTCGCACCGCCAACTCGGGCAACTCGCGGCGCAGGATGTCGGCGGCGGCCAACGTCTCCAGCGTCGGGATGTCCCCGGCACACGCCAGCACCACGTCGGGTTCACCGGTCGTGCTGCTGGCCCACTGCCAGATCCCCACGCCGCGGGTGCAGTGCAGGATCGCCTCCTCCATCGACAGATAGGACAAGGCGGGCTGCTTCCCGGCGACGATGACGTTGATGTAGTCACGACTGCGCAGGCAGTGATCGGCCACCGACAACAACGTGTTGCCGTCCGGCGGCAGGTAGACCCGCACCACCTCGGCGCGTTTGTTGGCGACCAGGTCGATGAAACCCGGATCCTGGTGGGAGGCGCCGTTGTGATCCTGGCGCCACACGTGCGAACTCAGCAGGTAGTTCAGCGAGGCGATCGGCCGCCGCCAGGGCAGTTCACGGCTGGTGGACAACCATTTCGCGTGCTGGTTGAACATCGAGTCGACGATGTGCACAAACGCTTCGTAGCAGTTGAACAGCCCGTGCCGACCGGTCAGCAGGTAGCCCTCCAGCCACCCCTGGCACAGGTGCTCGGAAAGCACTTCCATGACGCGGCCGTCGGGAGCCAGATGATCGGCTGGACCGTCGTAGGGACCGGTCGCCGAGAGCCACACCTTGTCGGTCGCCTCGAACACCGGACTCAGCCGGTTGGACGCGGTCTCGTCGGGACCCATCATCCGAAAGCGGTCGAGGTTACGGGTGATCACGTCACGCAGGAAGTTGCCGAGCACTCGGGTTGCCTCGTGGGTCTCGGTGGCCGGACGCTCGACGTCCACCGCGTAGTCCCGGAAGTCGGGCAGGTCCAGATCGTGCAGCAGCAGCCCGCCGTTGGCGTGCGGATTCGCACTCATCCGTCGATCGCCTTGTGGTGCAATCGCTTTGAGATCAGCCCGTAGCGCACCGTCGGTGTCGAACAGTTCGTCGGGCCGGTAACTGCGCAGCCACTGCTCGAGCTGTTTGCGGTGCTCGGGGTTGTCGCGCGTGCCGGACAGCGGGACCTGATGGGACCGCCAGGTGCCCTCCACGTGCTGCCCGTCGACCTCTTTGGGGCCGGTCCAACCTTTGGGGGTGCGCAGAACGATCATCGGCCACACCGGACGGTCGGTCTGCTCACCGTTGCGGGCGGCGGTCTGGATCGCGCGAATCGAGTCGAAGGCATCGTCCAACGCGGCGGCCAGTTGCTGATGCACGTCGGCCGGATCGTCACCCGCGACGGTGATCGGCCGGTACCCGTAGCCGCGCATCAGCGCCTCGAGCTCGGATTCCGGGATGCGCGCCAGCACCGTCGGGTTGGCGATCTTGTAGCCGTTGAGGTGCAGGATCGGCAACACCGCACCGTCGACGACGGGGTTGAGGAACTTGTTGGAGTGCCAACCGGCGGCCAATGGACCGGTCTCGGCCTCGCCGTCGCCGATCACGCAGGCCACCACCAGGTCGGGGTTGTCGAACGCCGCCCCGAAGGCGTGCACCAGCGCGTAGCCGAGTTCGCCACCTTCGTGGATCGACCCCGGCGTCTGTGCCGCGACGTGGCTGGGAATGCCGCCGGGAAAAGAGAACTGCCGGAACAGTTTGCGCAGACCTTCGGTGTCCTCCTCAATCCCGGTGTACACCTCGCTGTAGGTGCCTTCGAGATAGGTGTTGGCGACCAACCCGGGACCGCCGTGGCCCGGGCCGGTGATGTAGATGACGTTGGCGTCGCGGTCCCGGATGATGCGGTTGAGGTGGACGTAGAGCAGGTTGAGCCCCGGTGTGGTGCCCCAGTGGCCGAGCAGTCGTGGTTTGACGTGTTCCGCGGACAGCGGTTCGGCCAGCAGGGGGTTGTCCAGCAGATAGATCTGGCCGACGGACAGATAATTGGCGGCTCGCCAGTACGCGTCGATGAGGGCCAGGTCGTCGTCGGTCAGGGGCGCGGGCTCGGTCTTCGTTGCGGTTTCTGGACTCATCCGGCCGATTCTTCCCGGCGCGGATGAACGGCGTCTAAGGGCGTCTCAGTCTTCGCCGCGCGCGCGGGCCTCGTACGCCTTGCGCTTTCCACGTCCACGTCGTCGGTGAAGACGTGATCACCGCCGATCAGGCGGTTAAGGCCCTCGGCCACGCGGCGTGGCCAGAACTTCTGCGACACCACCATCGCGCCGGCCATTTTGGTGATCCGCACCCGCGGTCTGGGCTTGGCCACCAACGCCACCACCGCGTCGGCGATCTCGGCCGGTTCGGCGTTGCGGAAGCCCTTGGCGCCGGAAGTGCCGGCGGTGAGTTCGGTGTTGACGAATGTCGGCAGCACTGCGGAGAAGTGCACCCCGGCGGCGCGGTACTCGAGCCGCGCCGAGTCGGTGAACGCCAGCACCGCGTGCTTGCTGGCGACGTAGGTGGCCAGCCCGACGATGTGCATCTCACCGGCCAGCGAAGCGATGTTGATGACGTGGCCGTGCCCACGCGGCACCATCCGCTGAGCGGCCAGCTTGCTGCCGAGTATCACCCCGTAGACGTTGATGTCGAGGATGCGACGGGTGACGGCGTCGGGCTCGTCGATGATCCGGCCCACCGGCATGATGCCTGCGTTGTTGATCAGCACGTCGATCGGCCCGAGTTGGCGCTCGACCTGGTCGAGGAAATCCGAGAACGAGTTCTGGTCGGTGACGTCGAGCTTGCCGTACACCTCCAGACCAAGGTCGGCCCCGGACTCCTTGACCGTGGTCTCATCGATGTCGCCGATGGCGACCTTGGCGCCCAGCTTGTGCAGCGCGGTGGCGGTGGCCAAGCCGATTCCCCGAGCACCGCCGGTGATAACTATGACTTTGCCCTGTACCTTCACACCGATCGATGCCGTGTCTGCCATGCGTACACGGTAAACCGCTGGATAATGGCACCGATGACGGAGGTACGCACCGCCGTTGCAGCGGACGCCGAGGCCGTGGCACGGGTGCACGTGCGGGCCTGGCAATCCGCTTACCGGGGTCTGATTGCGCAGGACTATCTCGACAGCCTCACACCGGAGGCACGGGCCCGCCGATACGACTTCGGCCGACCCGGAATCGGCGTGCCGGTCACGTTGGTCGCCGTGCAGCACGACGCCATCTGCGGTCTGGTCACCATCGGCCTGTGCCGGGAGGAGGACCTGCCGAACTTCGGTGAGCTGATGGCGATCTACGTCGACCCGGACTGCTTCGGCACCGGTATCGGCCGGTTGCTGATCGGCGCGGGGCGAGACCGGCTGCGGGGGCTGGGAGTCGAGGGCGCGGCGCTGTGGGTCCTGCGGGACAACGTCCGCGCGCGCCGCTTCTATGCGCGCGACGGCTGGCAGCCGGACGGGGCATCTCGCACCGAGAGTTACGGGGACCGGCCGGTGGCCGAAGTGCGGTACCGTCGCGTCCCCGTGTAGCGATCGCTCGGCTGCCTGCCCGACATCGGAAGCGGCGGGCGCAGGCCTCACGATAGGTTCGATTCATGCCCGTGGATCCCAGGACACCGGTGCTGATCGGCTACGGCCAGGTCAACCACCGCGACGACGTCGACCCCGACAAGCCGTCCATCGAGCCGCTGGACCTGATGGTCAAGGCGGTCCACAACGCCGCTGACCAGCACGTCATCGACGCTGTCGACGCCATTCGGGTAGTGCACATGTTGTCGGCGCACTACCGCAACCCGGGCCGGCTGCTCGGCGAGCGGCTCGGCCTGGCCGACTTCGCGGCCGGTTACAGCAGCGTCGGCGGCAACACCCCGCAGTCGCTGGTCAACCGGGCGTGCCTGGACATTCAGCAGGGCCGGGCCGGGGTGGTGCTGATCTCCGCGGCGGAGACCTGGCGCACCCGCAACGCGCTGAAGAAGCAGGGCCGCCGGCTGGTGTGGACCGAGCAGGACAACTCCGTGCCGATGCCCGAGATCGCCGGCGACGACGTCCCGATGGCCGGCGACGCCGAAATCCGGATCAAGCTGGACCGGCCCGCCTACGTGTATCCACTGTTCGAGCAGTCGCTGCGCATCGCCAACGGCGAATCGGTCGAGGAGCACAGCAGACGGGTCAGTGAACTGTGGGCGCGCTTCAATGCAGTCGCGGTCGACAATCCCCACGCCTGGATCCGGCGGGCGGTGACCGCTGAGGAAATCCGCGAACCCAGCCCCGCGAACCGGATGATCAGCTGGCCGTACACCAAGTTGATGAACTCCAACAACATGGTCGACCAGGGCGCCGCGCTGATCCTGACCTCCGTCGAACAGGCGCAACGCCTACGGGTCCCGCCCGAGCGGTGGGTGTACCCGCAGTCCGGTACCGACGCGCACGACACATCGGCCATCGCTGAGCGCGGTGAACTGCACCGTTCGCCGGCGATCCGGATCGGCGGTGCCAGCGCGCTGGAGCTGGCCGGGCTGGGCATCGACGACCTCGATTACGTCGATCTGTACTCGTGCTTCCCGTCCGCGGTACAGGTCGCGGCGAACGAGTTGGGGCTGGCCACCGACGATCCCGCCCGGCCGCTCACGGTCACCGGCGGTCTGACGTTCGCCGGCGGACCATGGAGCAATTACGTCACTCATTCGATTGCGACCATGGCCGAGCTGCTGACAGCGAACCCCGGTCGACGCGGACTGATCACCGCCAACGGCGGCTACCTGACCAAGCACAGCTTCGGCGTCTACGGCACCGAACCACCGACGGAGTTTCGCTACGAGGACGTGCAACCGGCGGTGGACCGGGAGCCCACCACGGTGGGGCCGGTCGAATGGGAGGGTGTCGGCACCCTGGAAGCGTGGACCACGCCGTTCGATCGGGACGGACGACCCGAGCGGGCCTTTCTGGCGGTACGCACGCCCGACCAGGCGCGGGTGCTGGCGGTCATCACCGATCCGGACACCGCCGCGGCGACCGTGCGCGACGACATTGCGGGAGCCAAGGTCATCGTCGCTGCCGACGGCACGGCGACGCTGCGTTGACCCACCGCGGTCACGTTAGTGACTCAATTCTGCGCAACCATGGTTGACGTGCTTATTGTCGTTAGATACACGCTGGGGGAGGTGACGCCACGTGCACGTACTGCTTACCGACGCAGTCGGCACAGTAGGGCGGTTGGTCGCACGCCAGCTCCTGGCCGCCGGACATACCGTCAGCGGCATCGCCACCCGCGCACACCCCGCCCTGGAGCCTGACGTCGAATTCGTTCGCGCGCCGCTGCGTCACCCGGTGCTGGCGGAGTTGGCAGCTGAAGCCGACGTCGTGATCCATCTCGCCCCGGTCGACCCCAGCGCGCCGGGCGCCGCCGGCCTCACCGGCGTCGCACATGTGGCGCATGCCGCGGCCCAGGCGGGGGCGCGATTGCTGTTGGTGTCACAGGCCGCCGGGCGGTCTGAGCTGTACCGCCCGGCTGAGCAGCTGGTATCCACCGGCTGGGCACCGAGCCTCGTCGTCCGCATCGCCCCACCGGTTGGCCGCCAATTGGACTGGATGGTGTGCCGGACAGTGGCCACCCTGATGCGCAGCAAGGTTTCGGCCCGTCCGATGCGGGTGCTGCACCTCGACGACCTGGTCCGATTCCTGGTGCTGGCGGTCGGCACCGACCGCACCGGGGTGGTCGATCTGGCCACTCCGGACACCACCAACGTGATCACCGCGTGGCGGGCGATCAGATCCGTCAACCCGCGGCTGCGGCTGCACGGGGTGCCGGGTTGGGACGACCTGCTTCCCGAGCTGAATATCGCCACGGTGCAGGAGGATTGGGATTTCGAATACGGCTGGCGGGCTAACGACGCGGTGCTGGACACCGGCCGGGGCCTGACCGGTCGCAGACTCGACCCCGACGGCGCCGTGTGCGCCTCGCCCTCACTGGCGCTGCCGGTCGAGACGCCGCCGCGGCCGCGTCCGGCCCAGGACAGCCGCGCGGTAATGCCCGACGGGCTGGAAGGGGAGTTCGACGACCGCATCGATCCTCGGTTTCCGATCTTCAGCGCGACCGACCTGGCCGAGGCACTTCCCGGACCGCTCACCCCGCTCACGCTGGACGTGCAGCTAGCCGGCCTACGCGGCGCCGCGCAGGCCATGGGCCGGGCGCTGGCACTGGGCGAGGAGTTCGCCGAGGAGTGGTCCAACCGGGCGATAGCGGTGTTCGGCCACCGCCCCTACATCGGGGTATCGGCCAACATCGTCGCCGCCACTCAGCTGCCCGGCTGGGACGAGCGCGCCATCGCCCAGCGTGCCCTCGGTGACCGGGCCGCCGATCTGCTGCCGGGCGCAGACCCGCCCTCAGCCGGGCCCGTCGGCAAGGCGGTGGCGACCGCGCGCTCGGTCGCCCTGCTGCGCCACCTGCGGGCCGACACCCAGGCCTACGTCGCCGCCGCAGCGACCGAGCACGCCGGACCGGCGGAACTGGCTGCGCTGAGTGACGCCGCCCTGGAAGTCCGGTTGCGGCTGCTGCGCGACCGCATTCACCAGGGCTGGATCCTGACCGGACTGTGGGTCATCGACTCCGGCGTCACCGCGGCCACGCTCGAGCACACCCGGGCAGCTTCGCGCGTGTCCGGCATCGGGATGATCGTCGAGAGTGGCCGCGTGGCGGCCGAGACCGCCGCACTGGCGGCGCTGTTGCGGGCCGACCCGCCGTTGTGCGCGCTGGCCCGTCAGGGCAACGTCGGCAGCATCCGGGCGTTGTCGCCGACAGCGGCCGCCGCCCTCGATAGCCTGGTCGCCCACCTGGAGCACCGGGGCCCCGGCGAAGCCGAACTGGCCTGCCCGACGTTCGGCGACGACCCGGGACTGTTGCTGACTGCGGCGGCTGCGGCCGCCGACGCCACCGCTGCGGCCGTCGACCCGCCCGCATCGGTGTCCCAGCGGGTGGCCGACAGCGCCCGCACTTCGCGGGAACTTGCCCACGACACCACCATGCGGTTCACCCATGAGTTCCGCATGGCCGTGCACGAGTTGGCATCTCGGCGAGTGGCGGCAGATGTGATCGACACCGTCGACGACGCGCACTACTTGCTCTGCGACGAACTGGTCACGCTGCCCGCCGACGCGCGACTGCGGGTCAAGCGCCGCCGCGCCGAGCGTGAACGTCTGCAGTCGCAACACCCGCCCGATGTCATCGACGGATCAGCTCAGTAACTCGCGCAAGGACAACGCGTTTCGGACGGCGTGACCACCGAGGTCGTTGTTGAAATACACCCACACATCGCGGCCTTCGCCGTCCCAGGCGCGAATGCGGCCGGCCCAGTCGCGCAGATCGGCCGCGGTGTAGGAACCGGTGTACATCGAGGCCGGTTCGGGCCCGTGCAAGCGGATATAGACGAAGTCGGTGGTGGCGCGCCGGACACTTGCCAGCCCGGCGCCGCTCATGACCACGTAGGCGGCGTGGTGCCGTTCCAGCAGCGCATACACCTCGGGGGCGGCCCAGGAGGGGTGACGCAATTCGACGGCCACCCGAACCGGTGTGGGCACCAGGCGCAGGAATGAGTCCAGTCGAGCATCGTCACGCTGCTGCTCGGGATGGAGTTGGACCAGCAGCACCCCACGCCGATCACCCAGTAGCTGCCAGCAGCGTTCGAAGCGTTCGATCCACGGTTCCGGCGAGGCGAGCCGCCGGTAGTGGGTCAGTCCACGATGGGCTTTGACCGTCATGGTGAAGCCGTCGGGCAACCTCTCACGCCACCCGGCGAACGTCGAATCCTTGGGCCAGCGGTAGAAACTGGCGTTCAACTCGACGGTGTCGAAGACCTCGGTATACCGAGCCAATCGACGCGCGGCCGGTAACCGGGATGGGTAGAGCACGTCGGTCCAGTGGTCATAGGACCACCCGGAGGTGCCGATCCGTACCGTCAACCGGCCGCCTGGTGGCGCACGTCGTCGTCCAGCGACACCCGCACCAGCGCCGCCGCCAGTTTGGCGTTGCTGCGCGGCGCCAGCGCGGAAAGTTTCACCGGATCGGTGGGCAGGTTCAACGCCTCTGCCGCAGCCAGGGCCCGGGCATCGAAATGCGGTCGCACCCAGGTCCACACGTCCTGCACCTCGCGCAAGAAGATGTCGGCACCGGTGTCGCCGATTCCTTTGAACTGCTTCAGCATTCGTGCAGCTTCGACCGGGTTCTCGGCGCTGCGGACAGCCAGGTCACGCAGATCGCCGCCGAATTCGTCGCGCACCCGCTCGGCGATGACGGTGAGCCTGGTGGCCGAACTCTCGTCATACCGGACGTAGCGGGCGCGACCGAAGGCCCTGATCATCGTCCTGCGGTCGGCTGCCAGCACGGCCTTCGGGGTGCGCAAACCGGCGTCGAACAATTCGCGACCGGCCCGCATCGCGATCGCGGCGTCGATGGGTTTGCTGGCCAGCATGCACAGCACCAGCAGCTGGAACAACGGCATGGGCTGGTCCCGGAGCCGGACGCCCGCCTCCGCCGCAAAGGTGATCCCGGCGACCCTGAGCAGCCGTCGTACCTGTGGCGCGGGGTCGTCCATGGGCGGGGCGTACCCGCACCGACACCGGGCAAACCGACCCGGTTACCTGCGCGGCAGGCTGCGAGCGTATTTCACCCCGCGGACAACCCAATTCTGTAGTTGGCGTTTGGTTTTCACGCCATCGGGTGACACCAGCACCCAACCGCGCGTTTCCCGGCCCGCCATCACCATCGGGCTGACGTGGTCTCGCGCCAGCAACGTGTCGGTGTCCTCCCGAGGCACCCGCACCATCAGACCACCCTGCCCGCTGACGCAGACGGACATGTTCCCGCCGACCAGGAACGCCAGTCCGCCGAACATCTGTTTTTCGTCGACTGCGGGCTCGGTGGCCACCAGTTCGCGGACCCGGTCCGCGAGGTGCGTGTCGTAGGCCACGGGGTCACACCGGTCGCGGAGCGGGGACGCCGATCACCCGCAACACCCATTCCCGGGGGACGCTGAACGACAGCGACCGGCGCGGAATGGTGGTCAGCACCGCTTCGGGAATCGCGGTCTTGTAGTTGAGCGACAACCTGCCGGAGAACGCGGGATCGACCTGGCTGACGTCGACGTCGAGCAGCAGTCCGGCTGCGCAGATCTCGGCCTGCACCGGACCTTCGGTGGGGGCGTCCCAGCGGAGGTCGATGGCGCGCCCTGCCAGCTTTGGCACCGTGGACAGCGTGCCCAGCACCCGCTGGGAAGTGATCGCCACCGCACCGGCGTAGCTACGGACGTTGCCCTTGGACACCTTGCCGGGCACCGATCCGGTGAACCGCAGGGTGACCGGGACGAACTCGGCCAGGTGGATGATGTTCTCGGTTTCGACCTCTGCCCGCAGGTCAGCGGGCAGTTTGCCGATCCTGAACATCTTGCGAAGCAACGCAGCCATCCGTGCACACTAGCGGCACTAGGCCGCTGCCGCCTCCGTCCGCGCCGGTTCCAGCGCCGCGGCGACGATGTCGGCCACGTCGGTCATCGGCAGCACAGTCAGCGTCTCGAGCACTTCGGCCGGCACGTCATCCAGGTCCGGCTCGTTGCGCACCGGGATGAAAACGGTTGACAAACCGGCACGTTGGGCGGCCAGCAGCTTCTGCTTGACACCGCCGATGGGCAACACCCGGCCGTTCAGCGTGACCTCGCCGGTCATGCCGACGTCGGAGCGGACCTGCCGCCCGGTGGCCATCGACACCAGCGCCGTCACCATGGTGACCCCGGCGGACGGGCCGTCCTTGGGCACCGCACCGGCCGGCACGTGTACGTGGATGCGGCCGTCGAGCACCGCGGGGTCGACACCGAGTTCTGCTGCGTGCGAACGCACGTAGGACAACGCGATCTGCGCCGATTCCTTCATCACTTCACCCAGCTGACCCGTCAACTGCAATCCGGGTTCACCGTCGGTGGCCCCGGCTTCGATGTAGAGCACATCGCCGCCCAGCCCGGTGACCGCCAGGCCGGTCGCCACGCCGGGCACCGCGGTGCGTTCGGCCGACTCCGGCGTGAACCGCGGACGGCCCAGGTAGCCAACCAGATCGGGCTCGTCGACGGTGATCGCCGACGAATCCTCGGCCAGCTTGGTGGTGACCTTGCGCAGCGCCTTGGCCAGCAGCCGTTCGAACTGCCGCACGCCCGGTTCGCGGGTGTAGTCGGCGGCGATCTTGCGCAGTGCGGCGTCGGTGACCACGACCTCGTCCTCGGTCAGCGCCGCCCGGTCCCGCTGCCGGGGCAGCAGGTAGTCGCGGGCGATCGCGACCTTGTCGTCCTCGGTGTAGCCGTCGATCTGCACCAGCTCCATCCGGTCCAGCAGCGCCGACGGGATGTTCTCGATCACGTTGGCGGTCGCCAGGAAGACCACGTCGGACAGGTCCAGATCCAAATCCAGGTAGTGGTCGCGGAAGGTGTGGTTCTGCGCGGGGTCCAGCACCTCCAGCAGCGCCGCACTCGGGTCGCCGCGGTAGTCGGAGCCCACCTTGTCGATTTCGTCAAGCAGCACAACGGGATTCATCGATCCCGCCTCACCGATGGCCCGCACGATGCGGCCCGGCAGCGCACCCACATAGGTGCGCCGGTGCCCGCGGATCTCGGCCTCGTCGCGCACTCCGCCCAGGGCGACGCGCACGAACCTGCGGCCCAGCGCCCGCGCGACGCTCTCGCCCAGCGACGTCTTGCCGACCCCGGGGGGACCGGCCAGCACCATCACCGCACCGGAGCCGCGGCCGCCCACTACCTGCAGTCCGCGCTGGGCACGGCGGGTGCGCACCGCCAGATATTCGACGATGCGGTCCTTGACGTCGTCCAGCCCGTGGTGGTCGGCATCCAGGATCTCCCGGGCAGCCGCCAGGTCGGTGCAGTCCTCGGTGCGCTCGTTCCACGGCAGCTCCAGCACGGTGTCCAGCCAGGTGCGGATCCAGCCGCTTTCCGGGCTCTGGTCGCTGGACCGCTCCAGCTTGCCGACCTCGCGCAGAGCGGCTTCCCGCACCTTCTCGGGCAGGTCGGCGGCCTCGACGCGGGCCCGGTAGTCCTCTGATCCGTCCGGTTCACCCTCGCCCAGTTCCTTGCGGATGGCGGCCAGTTGCTGACGCAGCAGGAACTCCTTCTGCGTCTTCTCCATGCCGTCGCGCACGTCCTCGGCGATCTTGTCGTTGACCTCGACTTCGGCCAGGTGTTCGCTGGTCCAGTCGATCAGCACGCGCAGTCGTTCGGCCACGTCCACGGTTTCCAGCAACTGGCGTTTCTGCACGTCGGACAGGTAGGACGCGTAGCCGGAAGTGTCGGCCAGCGCCGACGGGTCGGTCAGGCTGTTCACGTAGTCGACGATCTGCCAGGCGTCGCGTCGCTGCAGCATGGCCAGCAGCAGCTTCTTGTATTCCGCGGCCAGTTCCCTGACCTCGTCGGTCACCTCCGCATCGGGCACCTCGCTCACCTCGACCCACAGCGCGGCACCCGAACCGGTGGTCCCGGCGCCGATGTGCGCGCGGCGTTCACCGCGCACCACGGCCGCAGTGCCGCCCCCGGGAACGCGGCCGACCTGCAGGATCTTCGCGACCACGCCGTGGGACGGGTAGCGGTCGGCCAGCCGCGGCGCGATCAGCAGCTCACGCGCGTCGCCGGCCTGGGCGGCGTCGACAGCGGTGCGTGCGGCGTCGTCCAACGCAATCGGCACCACCATCCCGGGCAGCACGATCGTGTCGGTCACGAACAGCACCGGGATTGACTTGGATTCAGACATCCATTCCTCCAAAGGTTAAGTCTGTTCGGCTCAACCTTGACCGGCCGGTGTTTGTTCCCCCGGCCGCGCGCGCTAGCGGTAGAGCTGCGTCACATGCGTGGGGGAAAGCTCCTCGAGGCAGGTGACGCCCAGCAGCGCCATGGTCCGCAGCACACCGCTTTCCAGGATCTCGATGGCGCGCCGCACACCGGCCTCACCGCCGGCCATCAACCCGTACAGGTACGCCCGACCGATCAGGGTGCAGCGCGCCCCGAGTGCGACCGCGGCGACGATGTCGGCGCCGGACATGATCCCGGTGTCCAGCAGGATCTCGGTGTCCCGGCCCAACTCGCGCGCCACCGTCGGCAACAGCTGGAACGGCACCGGGGCCCGATCGAGTTGGCGGCCACCATGATTGGACAACACGATGCCGTCCACCCCGCGGTCGACCACCGCGCGCGCGTCTTCGAGGGTCTGGATCCCCTTGACGACGAGTTTTCCCGGCCAGGTCGACGTGATCCAGTCCAGATCGTCGAACGTCACGCTGGGATCGAACATGGAGTTCAGATAGTCGCCCACGGTGCCCGGCCAACGATCCAGGGAGGCGAATGACAACGGCTCGGTGGTGAGCAGGTCGAACCACCAATGCGGATGCGGCACCGCGTCGAGCACGGTGCGCAACGTCAGCGCGGGCGGGATCGACATGCCGTTGCGGACATCGCGCAGCCGCGCCCCGGCGACCGGAACGTCCACGGTGACCAGCATGGTGTCGAAACCCGCGTCGGCGGCCCGCCGGACCAGGGCAACCGAACGTTCCCGGTCCTTCCACATGTACAGCTGAAACCATCTGCGGCCCTGTGGAACAGCGGCAACGACGTCTTCGATCGAACAGGTGGCCAGGGTCGACATGGCGAACGGGATGCCGGCCGCGGCCGCCGCGCGCGCTCCGGCGACTTCCCCCTCGGTGTGCATCAGCCGGGTGAATCCGGTCGGCGCGATCCCGAACGGGAGTGCCGTGGGTCCGCCCAGCACGTTCCAGCCGGCGGTCACGTTGCTGACGTCGCGCAGGATCGTGGGGTGAAACTCGATGTCGCGGAACGCCTGCCGAGCCCGGCGCAGCGACACTTCCTCCTCGGCCGCACCGTCGGTGTAGTCGAACGCCGCCTTCGGGGTTCGTCGTTGGGCGATGCGCCGCAGATCCTCGATGGTCAGGGCGGCGTCCAGACGCCGCTTGGTGCGGTCGAACTGGGGCCGCTTGAATTGCACCAGGGGCGCCAGGTCGCGGATCTTGGGGACTTGCCGCTTGACCGCCATCAGGTCATTCAATCAGGGTGAAGTCATGGCGTTCGATCTACAGCGGTTCGTGGACGCGCAGGCCGGCGTGTACGACAAGGTCGTCGACGAGTTGCGTGCGGGTCGCAAACGCAGTCACTGGATGTGGTTCGTGTTCCCGCAGTTGCGCGGGCTGGGCAGCAGTCCGATGGCCCAGCACTACGGCATCGTCTCGCTGGCAGAGGCCCGCGCCTATCTGGCACACGAATTGCTGGGTCCCCGGCTGCGCGAATGTGTGCGACTGGTCAACCAGGTGCCGGACCGGTCGGCCGTGCAGATCTTCGGCCGGCCCGACGATCTCAAGCTCAAATCGTCGATGACGTTGTTCGCCCGTGCCACTGACGACAACGAAGACTTCCGCTCGCTGCTCGAGAAGTATTACGGCGGCGACGAGGACGAGCAGACGGTGGTCCGGCTGGGTTAGAACGGCCGCAGGATCCGCCAGCCGTGGGCCTCGACCACCAACTGCTGGGTGACGTGGTCCTCGGGTGCCGTGGAGCCCGCGATCACCTGCGCCTGTGCGGCACCCAGGTCCGGCAGCGCGAGCTCGAGTGGTTCGTCGTCGATGTTGAGTGCGACCAGCAGGGCGTCATCGCCGCGGCGGGTCTGGAACACGTAATGCCGGTTGGCCAGCTGCACCGCGGTGGTCGTCGCGGAATGCAGCCAAGGGTGGCGCCTGCGCAGCCCGATCAGATATCGGTGCAACTCCCAGATCTGAACGTCCGGTTCAGCCAATGTCATTGGGGGAGCGGGGAATTCTGGGCGCACGGCGTCATCGCCGCCACGGCGCTCCTCTTTGACGCCGCGCAAGCCCAACTCGTCGCCGGCGTAGATGCTGGGCACCCCGCCGATCATCAACAGGATCGCCAGCGCCTGCGCCAGGTGTTCGGGACGCTCGAGCCGGCTGGCTATCCGGGTCACGTCGTGGTTGCCGACGAACGTCAACGGCGCGAAAGTCTCTTGAAACACGTTGTGCCGCTGCAGCGCATGGTCCAGTTCGAAGAAGTTACCGTCGTTGAGGCTGCTCCAGATCGCTTTCCACAGCTCGTACTGGGTGGCCGAATCGAACCGGGCCGCCTCGACCACCGCCGCATAGTCACCGTGAATGAGCTCGCCGACGAACCACGCGTCCGGGTGGCGGTCCCGCACCCTGGGCAACACACGTGCCCAGAAGTCTTGCGGTACGGCGTAAGCCGCGTCCAACCGCCAGCCGTCGGCACCGCGTTGCAGCCAGTGCGCCAGCACCTTGACCACGTAGTCGGCAACCTCGGGATTGCTGTGGTCGAACGCGACGAGCTCGGAGTGGCCTTCGAACGTGCCGCCGCTCAACCAGCCGGCGGGGCCGACGAAGTCGGCGCCGACGTGGTTGAACACGCCGTCGAGCAGCACCCGCAGACCGCGGCGGTGAGCCTCTGCGACGAGGTGGTCGAAGTCGGCGTCGTCACCGAGCCGGGGGTCGATGCGGTAATGGTCGGTGGTGTCGTAACCGTGTGTGCGCGAAGCGAATACCGGACCCAGCGCGACCCCGGAGGCGCCGAGTTCAATGGCGTGATCGAACCAGTCGACCAGCCGCCGCAGCCGGTGCTCGGCCGGGTCCGGCGGCTGGTCAGCGGGAAACGCTCCGACGAAGCCCAGCGGGTAGACCTGCCACCAGATCACGTGCTCGGTCCAGGAGGGCATGCCTACGACACTACGGTCACCCGACGGCGGCCAGGGTGGCTGCCGTGTCGAGTGCCTGCGCCACGCCGGCCACGATCGCGGCCACCTTCAACGCCTCCAGGATTTCCTCGCGGCCCACCCCGGTCTCGCGCAAGGTGTGCTCATGAGCGACCACGCAGTGCGGACACCCGTTGATCGAGGACACCGCGAACGACCACAGTTCGAAGTTCGCCTTGGCCACCCCGGGATTGCCGATGATGTTCATCCGCAGGCCGGGCCGCAGGTCGTCGTACTGGCCGTCGAGGAATCCGCGCCCCCGGTAGAACACATTGTTCATGCCCATGATCGACGCGGCGCCCAGCGCGGCCTGGTAGGCCTCGGCGGAGAGCTGTTCGCGCGCTTCGGCGCCGATCTCGGCCAGCACCTGGGCGTTTCGCGTTGCCGCCGCGCTGGCCAGCAAAGTACCCCACAGTCGCTCGCCGTCCAGGACGGTGCTGCGCGCGATGGAGCCCAGGTTGAGCTTGAGATCCTTCGCGTACTCCGGCAGGGCGGTTTTGAGGTTTTCGATGCTCATGCCGAGGCCTTGAGCAGTTCGCCGGCGTCCAGCGTCGGGTCGCCCTTGCGCCAGTTGCAGGCACACAGTTCGTCGGACTGCAGCGCGTCAAGCACCCGCAGCACCTCGTCGACGTTGCGGCCGACCGATCCGGCGGTGACCGAAACGAATTGGATCTCGTTGTTGGGGTCCACGATGAACGTCACCCGGTCCGCGACGCCGTCGGCATTGAGCGCGCCGGTGGCTTCGACGAGCTCGCGCTTGATGTCCGAGAGCATCGGGAACGGCAGTTTCTTCAGGTCCTCGTGCTGAGCTCGCCACTGGAAGTGCACGAACTCGCTGTCCACCGAGACGCCGAGTACCTGCGTGTCGCGGTCGGCGAACTCGTCGTTCAACTTGCCGAATGCCGCGATCTCCGTCGGGCACACGAAGGTGAAGTCCTTGGGCCAGAAGAAGACGACCCGCCACTTGCCCGGGTAGTCGTCGCTGGACACGGTGGTGAAGTAGTCGCCGGGCTGCTTGGCGTCGACCTCGGACAGATCGCCGCCGACCAACGCGGTCAGCTGGTAGCTGGGGAATTGGTCGCCGATGGTCAACAGGGACATGCGTGCACTCCTTTTTGGACTCAATCAAGATTATCCGTCTCCCTCATGGTGCCTGGAGTTCTGTGTGAAGTAAAGGTGATATGTCGCACTACATTGATAGGCATGACCGATAAGAGTTTCCAGCCCACCCTGGCCGGGTTACGGGCCTTCACCGCGGTGGCCGGAAAGCAGCATTTCAGCAGTGCGGCAACGCTTCTCGGGGTGAGCCAGTCCACCTTGTCGCAGGCCTTGGCGGCGCTGGAGGCCGGGTTGAACGTCCGCCTGGTGGAGCGTTCCACCCGACGCGTTTTCCTGACCGCAGAGGGCACCACACTGTTGCCGTACGCGCAGGCCGTGGTCGATGCGGCAGACGCGTTCGGCAATGCAGCCGCAGGCGCGTCGGATCTGCTGCGGGGCCGCCTGCGCCTGGGCCTGATCCCCACCGTCGCGCCCTACGTGCTGCCGACCATCTTCGCGGGCCTGCCCCGCGAACTGCCGGACTTGACCCTGCAGGTGGTTGAGGACCAGACCGACCGGTTGCTGACGTTGCTCCGCGATGCCACGCTGGACGCCGCGCTGATCGCACTGCCCGCCGAAGCCGCCGGCCTCATCGAGATCCCGATCTACGACGAGGATTTCGTCCTGGCGCTGCCGCCCGGGCACCGCCTGGCCGGTAAGCGGCGGGTGCCCGCGGCCACCCTCGCCGAGCTGCCGCTGCTGCTGCTGGACGAGGGCCACTGCCTGCGGGACCAGACCCTCGAGGCCTGCCGGCAGGCGGGAGCACAGACCGAGCTCGCCGACACCCGTGCGGCGTCGCTGGCGACGGCGGTGCAGTGTGTGACCGGGGGACTGGGGGTGACGCTGATCCCGCAGACCGCCGCACCGGTCGAAGCCGCCCGCAACCGGCTCGGCCTGGCCTACTTCGCGCCGCCGCGCCCTGGTCGGCGCATCGGCCTGGTGTTTCGTGCCGCCCGCGGCGGCGAACAGTCCTACCGGCGGCTGGCCGCAGTCATCGGCGCATTGGTCGACAGCGAACACCAGGTACGGCTGGTGGACCCGCGCTTGTAGGTTCGTCCGTTATGGAGAAGGTCATCGTTGTCCTGATGCGCGCCGAAGCCGACGACCAGTGGTGCGCGCGGCAGCGCGGGCCGGTCGCCGACCAACTGTTGCGGCTCGGTGTGCCGGGGTTGTCGATCAATGTGCGCGACAGCGCAGTGCGCGACTCGCTGATGACGCTCACCACGCTGGATCCGCCGGTCGCCGTGGTGGTGAGCCTCTGGACCCAGCAGTGCTACGGCGAGCAGGTGACCGCGGCCCTGCGGGTGCTGGGCGGCGAATGCGACCGGCTGGCGGCCTACCTGGTCACCGAGTCGGTTCCGCTGCCCGGCCCCGTTCACCAACCCGGCGCTCGGACAACAGGTTTGGCCAACATCGCACTGCTGCGCCGGCCCGCCGAACTGGAGGTGGCCACGTGGCTGGACCGCTGGCAACTCGACCACACCCCGGTCGCCATCGAGACCCAGTCGACCTTCGGCTACACCCAGAACTGGGTGGTGCGCGCAATCACCCCGGACGCGCCGGACATCGCCGCCATCGTCGAGGAGTTGTTCCCGGCCGAGGCCGTCTCCGACCTCAAGGCGTTCTTCGGTGCTGCCGACGACGCGGATCTGCAGCATCGGTTAGGCCGAATGGTCGCCAGCACAGCCGCATTCGGCGCCAACCAGAACATCGACACCGTGCCCACCAGCCGCTACGTGATGAAGTCGCCATTCCGGAAGGACGAGCACGCATGACGACACTCGAGGAGGCGGTGGCGCTGGCCACGGTCGAACGCGGGCTGGCAGTGATCTCAACCGGCCGCGCCGACGGCACCGTGCAGGCCTCGCTGGTCAACGTGGGCCTGTTGCCACATCCCACCGGCGGCGAGCCGGTGCTGGGCTTCACCACCTACGGCAAGGTCAAACTGGCCAACCTGCGGGTCCGTCCGCAGCTGGCCGTCACCTTCCGCGACGGCTGGCGGTGGGCCACGGTCGAAGGCCGCGCTGAACTGGCCGGCCCCGACGACCCGCAGCCGTGGCTGACCGAGCAGCTGCTGGCGTCGTTGTTGCGCGACGTGTTCGCCGCGGCGGGCGGTACCCACGACAACTGGGCAGAATACGACGCGACCATGGCACGGGAGCGGCGCGCGGTGGTGCTGATCGGACCGACCCGCGTCTACGGCAACGGTTAGGGTGGCGCCGTGCTGCTCATCGATGATCAGAACCGCGTCCGCACTCTCACGCTGAACCGGCCCGAAGCACTCAACGCGTTCAACGAAGCGCTTTACGACGCCACCGCCCAGGCGCTGATCGACGCCGCCGAGGATCCCGAGGTGGCAGTGGTCCTGCTGACCGGCGCGGGTCGCGGCTTCAGCGCCGGCACCGACCTGGCCGAGATGCAGGCGCGCATCACCGATCCGGAGTTCCAGGAGGGCACCTACGGTTTCCGCGGCCTGATCGAGGCGCTCACCGCGTTTCCCAAACCGCTGATCTGCGCGGTGAACGGCGTCGGGTTGGGCATCGGCACCACCATCCTGGGCTATGCCGACCTGGCCTTCATGGCGTCCACAGCCCGGCTCAAGTGCCCGTTCACCAGCCTGGGCGTGGCGCCCGAGGCGGCCTCGTCCTACCTGCTGCCGCAACTCGTCGGCCGGCAGAACGCGGCCTGGTTGTTGATGTCGTCGGAGTGGGTCGATGCCGCGGAGGCGTTGCGGATGGGGCTGGTCTGGCGGGTCTGCGCGCCCGACGACCTGCTGGCCGAGGCCCGGCGGCACGCTGAGGTGCTTGCCGCCCGGCCGATCTCCAGCCTGATGGCGGTCAAGCACACCATGGTCGAACCGCTACGCGCCGAGATCGCTGCGGCGACGGCGCGGGAGAACGCGCATTTCGCGGAGTTGATGGGGCAGCAGGCGAACGCCGCGGCGCTGGCCGATTTCAGCGACCGGAAGCGGAGCTAACCGACGGCCGCGGCCGGATCGAGCGTGGTGGCCGCGGCCAGGATCGCCCGGAGGGTCCGCCGGCAGCGGCCACAATCCCCGCCCGCCCCACATGCTGCGGCGATTTCCTTCGACGTCGACGCACCCCGCGCGACGACGTCACAAATGGTCTGATTGGTGGCTCCGACGCACAGGCAGACGTACATCAGCAAACCCGCAAGGTTGCCGCAGACAGCGCCGGAGAATTGAGCCGCATAATTAGCACAGTCTAACCTAAGGTGGTTAGTGAAGTCTAACCTAACTTAGGTTAAGCTCGCCGATTTTCGGCTTGGCCGCCACGCCGCGGGAGCGACGAAGGGTGTCCTGACTTGCGGATATTGCACTAGATTCGAGGTCGGCACGCAAAGCTGCTGCTGACCCCGTATGGCGCGCTCCAGCCCAGCCGCCTGCGGCCGACATGACCGACTTCACCCCTGAGGAGTGAGCATGCAAGGCGATCCCGACGTTCTGCGGCTGCTCAACGAACAGTTGACCAGCGAACTCACCGCCATCAACCAGTACTTCCTGCATTCCAAGATGCAGGACAACTGGGGCTTCACCGAGCTGGCTAAGCACACCCGCGCGGAATCGTTCGACGAAATGCGGCACGCCGAGGCGATCACCGACCGCATTCTGCTGCTGGACGGCCTGCCGAACTATCAGCGCATTTTCTCGTTGCGGATCGGCCAGACGCTGCGCGAGCAGTTCGAAGCCGACCTCGCCATCGAGTACGAGGTGTTGAACCGGCTCAAACCGGGCATCATCATGTGCCGCGAGAAGCAGGACAGCACCAGTGCGGCCCTGCTGGAAGGAATCGTGGCTGACGAGGAATCGCACGTCGATTACCTGGAGACTCAGCTGGAGCTGATGGACAAGCTCGGCGAGGAGCTGTACTCCGCCCAGTGCGTCTCCCGTCCGCCCAGCTGACGCCGGCTCGACACGCCGCGGGGTGATCGGCGGTCACAGACCGGGACCGGAAGGTGGTCATGACAACCCCGCGCGCAGCGGTCACGGACCCGTCGACCGATTTCGCCCCCAGCGGCCCGCTGCTCACCGCGCGGCGGCGCAACTTCATCTTCCTGGCGGTTCTGCTCGGCATGCTGCTTGCCGCCCTGGATCAGACCATCGTCGCGACGGCGCTGCCGACCATCGTCGCCGACCTCGGGGACGCCGGCCGGCAGTCGTGGGTGGTCACCAGTTACCTGCTCGCCTCGACCATCGTCACCGCGCTGGTCGGCAAGCTCGGTGACCTGTTCGGCCGCAAGCGGGTCTTCGTCGTCGCGGTGCTGTTCTTCGTGGCCGGGTCGGTGCTGTGCGGACTGGCGCACTCGATGACCATGCTGGTCGGCGCACGGGCGCTGCAGGGCATCGGGGGCGGCGCTATCACCGTCACCGCCAGCGCCCTGATCGGGGAAGTGGTCCCACTGCGCGACCGGGGCCGGTACCAGGGCATCCTGGGGGCCGTTTTCGGGGTGACCACAGTCGTCGGCCCGCTGCTGGGCGGCTACTTCACCGACTATCTGAGCTGGCGCTGGGCGTTCTGGATCAACCTGCCGGTGTCGGTGGTGGTGATCTGCGTGGCGGCTGCGGCCATCCCGGCGCTGGCCGCCGCGACGCGGCCCGTCGTCGACTACGCCGGGATCGTGTTCATCGGTGTGGGCGCGGCCGCGCTGACCCTGGCCACCAGCTGGGGCGGCACCGTCTACCCGTGGAGATCGGCGCCGGTGATCGGGCTGTTCGTCGGCGCGGTGCTGGCTCTGGGTGTTTTCGCGTGGGTGGAAAGCCGCGCACCCCAACCGATTCTGCCGTTGCGGCTGTTCGCCAGCCCCGTCTTCAGCGTCTGCTGCGCGCTGTCCTTCGTCGTCGGGTTCGCGATGCTGGGTGCGATGACGTTCCTGCCGACGTTCATGCAGTACGTCAACGGCGTCTCGGCGACCACGTCGGGGCTGCGCACCCTGCCGATGGTGGTCGGCATGCTGATCACCTCCACCGGCAGCGGAACGCTGGTGGGCCGCACCGGTCGGTACAAGATCTTCCCGGTCGTCGGCACCGCGCTGATGACGATCGCGTTCCTGCTGATGTCGACGATGGACGGTGCCACCCCGGCGGTGCTGCAGTCGGTGTACCTGCTGATCCTGGGCGCCGGCATCGGCCTGTCCATGCAGGTGCTGGTGCTGGTGGTGCAGAACACCTCGAACTTCGAGGACCTCGGCGTGGCCACCTCGGGGGTGAGCTTCTTCCGCACCATCGGAAGCTCGTTCGGGGCAGCCATCTTCGGCTCGCTGTTCGTCAACTTCCTCAACGCCCGACTGGGGCCGGCCACCGCGGCCGGCGGGATCTCGCCGGACGAGGTCAGTTCACCGGCGGCCCTGCATCGCCAGTCTGCTGCGGTGATGGCGCCGATCGTGCATGCCTACGCGGAGTCGCTGTCTCAGGTGTTCCTCTGCGCGGCGCCGGTGGCCGCGGCGGGTTTCGTGCTGGCGCTGTTCCTGCGCGAAGTCCCGTTGCGTGACATCCACACCAGCGCGGCCGATCTCGGCGACGGCTTCGCCATGCCCACCTCCGAGACACCCGAACAGCTGTTGGAGAACGCAGTGGCCCGCGTGCTGCGCGGCGAATCGGGCATGCGGCTGCGCAGTATCGCGATGCGGCCCGACTGCCGCCTCGACGTCGCCGGGTTGTGGGCGGTGTTGCGCATCAACCGTTATCAACAGTTCTTCGGCGCGGCCCGGCTCACCGACATGGGCGAGACGCTGAACATTCCGTTCGAAGTCCTCGAACCCACCTTCGCGCGGCTGGCCGCCGGCGGTTACGTGGTGCGCGACGGCGACCGGCTCAGCCTGACTCCGGCCGGCGTACAGCAGGTCGATTACGTCTACTCACTGCTGCTGGCCTGGATCGTCGACAAACTGTCCCGATCGGCCGGATTCGCCGGCCGCCCCGACCGCCGCGAGGTGGAAGCCGCGTTGAGTCGCATCGCCTATCGCGTTATCGCACAGCGTGATTGGCATGCCGACGCACCCACGGTGGCGATGCCGCGGGCCGCAACGTGAGCAGCCGGTCCGCCCGGCGTACCATCTCGCCATGAGCCGAATCGGAACTTTCGCTGACGACGACGTGGCCGGCTGGATTCAGAAATCCCCGGAACTCGGCGGCGCAATGGCCAACTTCAGCCACGCGGTCTACACCGCCAACAGGCTGCCGCTGCGCACCCGCGAAATCGCGCGCGCGGTGATCGCCGCCAACAACGAGTGCACGGTGTGCGCCAACACCCGCGACGCCGACGGCCCCGCAGCGGGTGTGGACGAAGCGCTCTACGACCATGCCGCCGAGTGGCGCACCTGGCCCGGCTACAGCGCGCAGGAGCGGTTGGCGGCCGAGTTCGCGCACCGCTTCTCCACCGATCACACCGCGCTGCGCGACGACGAAGATTTCTGGAACCGGGCCGAGGACCACTTCAGTGCGGAGTTGCTGGCCGATCTGGCCATCTCGTGCGCGCTGTGGGTAGGCATGGGACGGGTGCTGCGGACCCTGGACATCGGTCAGGCGTGCCGGCTGACCCTGCCCAGCAGGGCCTGATCACGTCTCCGCCACCTTCCGAGGCCACCCCGCTGGCCGCCGCGGCGATCGCCCAACTCGAGGCAGAGGGCGTGGACACGGTCATCGGCACGGTGGTCAACCCCGCCGGGCTCACCCATGCCAAGACCGTTCCGATCAGGCGTACCAACACATTCGCCGATCCGGGCCTGGGCGCCGGGCCGTCCTGGCACGCCTTCGCCATCGACCAGACCGGCATTGCGTTCACCGACGCCGTCGGCGTGGTCGGGGACCAGCGACTGCGCATCGACCTGTCCGCTCTGCGCATCCTCGGCGACGGTTTGGCGTGGGCCCCGGCCGGCTTCTTCGAACAGGACGGCACCCCCGTAGCGCAGTGCGCGCGCGGCACGCTGCAACGCATCGAGGCCGCACTCAGCGCAGCCGGCGTCGAGGCGACGGTGGGTCATGAACTCGAGTTCCTGCTGGTCGACAGCGACGGCGGTCGGCTGCCGGCCACGCTGTGGGCCCAGTACGGCCTGGCCGGGGTCCTCGAGCACGAGGCTTTCGTGCGCGACGTCACCGCTGCGGCCAACCTGGCCGGCGTCGTCATCGAGCAATTCCACCCGGAATACGGCGCCAACCAGTTCGAGATCTCATTGGCGCCGCAGTCGCCGGTGACCGCCGCCGACCAACTGGTGTTGTTGCGCATCGTCGTCAGCCGTGCCGCGCGCCGGCACGGGCTGCGGGTCAGCCTTTCGCCGGTACCGTTCGCGGGCAGTGTGGGATCGGGCGCCCACCAACACTTCTCGTTGCGCACCTCGGAAGGTCCGCTGTTCTCCGACGGCACCGGCGGCATGACGGCGCCCGGGCAGGCCGCGGTGGCCGGGGTGTTGCGTGGGCTGCCGCAGGCGCAGGGCATTCTGTGCGGATCGATCGTGTCCGGGCAGCGCCTGCGCCCCGGCAACTGGGCCGGTGCCTATGTCTGTTGGGGCATCGAGAACCGGGAAGCTGCAGTGCGATTCATCCAATCCAGCCCCGCCGACCCCGATGGCGGCAACGTGGAAGTGAAGATCGTCGACCCGTCGGCCAACCCGTATCTGGCCTGCGCCGCGATCCTCGGGCTCGCGCTCGACGGCCTGGACACCGGTGCGCCGTTGTCGCCGGAAACCACGGTGGACCCGGCGGCGTTGTCCGAAGCCGACCGGACGGCGGCCGGCATCCTGCTGCTGCCGGACACGCAGCCCGAAGCGATTACCGCCCTTAATGATTCGGCCCTGCTGCGGCGAATTCTGGGCGATCCGGTGATCGATGCGGTGGTCGCGGTCCGCCGAATGGAGCACCACCGATACGGCGGCCTGGACCCGGCGACGCTGGCCGACAGGTTCCGGATGGCGTGGAGCCTGTGACCACACCGTCGGATTCCGCACTGGCGCACCACATCAGCGAGGTCGCACTGATCGATCAGCATGTGCACGGCTGCTGGCTGACCACCGGGGACCGGCGGCGGTTCGAGAACGCCCTCAACGAAGCCAACACCGAACCGTTGGCCGACTTCGACTCCGGCTTCGACACCCAGCTGGGCTTCGCCGTGCGTAACCATTGCGCCCCCATCCTCGGCCTGCCCAGACACGTTGACGCCGAGCAATACTGGCGCAGCCGCAGCCAACTCCGCGAAGACGAACTGGCCCGGCTGTTCCTGCCCGCGGCGGGCGTGCGCAGCTGGCTGGTGGACACCGGTTTCGGCGGCAGCGACGTGACGGACGTCTCCCAACTGAGCCAATGGTCGGGGCGGCGCGCCTACGAGGTGGTGCGCCTGGAGCAGGTCGCCGAACAGGCAGCGCAGGCCGCCGGCGACTATGCGGCGGCGTTCGAGGAGATCCTGCACCAGCGTGTTGCCGGCGCGGTGGGCACCAAGTCCATCCTGGCCTACCGGGGCGGATTCGACCGCGACCTGAGCGATCCACCGGCCGCGCTGGTAGCCGAGGCGGCTCGGCGCTGGCGCGACGTCGGCGGCACCCGGGTGAGCGATCCGGTGCTGCTGCGTTTCGGCCTGCACCAGGCGCTGCGGCTGGGCAAGCCGCTGCAGTTGCACGTCGGGCTCGGTGACCGAGACTGCGACCTGCACAAGTCCAATCCGCTGTACCTGTTGGACTTCCTGCGGGATTCGGGGACGACGACGCCGATCGTGTTGCTGCACTGCTATCCCTACGAACGCGAAGCCGGCTACCTGGCCCAGGCGTTCAACAACGTCTACGTCGACGGCGGCTTGAGCATCAACCAGCTGGGCGCCCGGGCGCCCGCGTTCATCGCCCGACTGCTGGAGCTGGCGCCGTTCCGCAAGATCCTGTACTCATCGGACGGGTTCGGTCCCGCCGAACTGCATTTCCTCGGTGCTGCGTTGTGGCGCAACGGCATTCACCGAGTGCTGGATGAATTCGTGCAGGCCGGGGACTGGGGCGAGGCGGAGGCCATCCGGGTGGTCGACCTGATCAGTCACCTCAACGCCGCGCGCATCTACCGGCTCGCCAGCGGCTTTTCGGCGGGCTAGACCAGGGCGCTGGCGTCGAAAATCCAGGATGTGTCGCCACCGGCGAGCTTCTCGAAGTGATTGGGCGGCGCGAACGCGACCAGACTGTTCATGTCCCAATAGTCTTTCCACACAGTGATTTTGCCGTCCTGCACCTTGTGCACGGTGGCGAATCTCAGGGTGCCCTGCTCACCGCTCTGGAACGTCCAGGTCTCGGAGTGCTCGTAGATCACATCGGAACCGTTGGACACCAGCACGCCGTCGTGGTTCTCGTACGCCGCCAGGTCCGCCAGCCCGATCTTGAGCCGAGTCACGATGTCGGCCGGACCGCGGGCCGACACCGCGGGTACCGGCATGTCGACATAGAGACAGTCCTCGGCCAGGAAGGTCTTGACCGCATCCCAGTCCCGCCGCGAAAGCGCCTGCCACATCCCGGTCACGACATCGGCCGGGGAGTTCGGTGCAACATCTGTCATGCAGGTCAATTAACTCGGGCTGCCGCGGAGTGTCAACCTCGCTGCACGGCCCGCGCCGTAGGATCGATCCGCCGCATCGCTACCACCCACCCCGGGGGCCCATCTGCCGTGCAGACCGAATCCGTATCCCAGGCACCTACCCACGGCGCCCGCCTACGCCCAGCCGCCGTCGTCGGCGCGCTCGGTGTGGTTTTCGGTGACATCGGCACCAGCCCGATCTACACCATTCAAACCGTCTTCAACCCCGGCGATCCGCACCCGGTGCCGATCAGCACCGACAATGTGTACGGCGTGGTCTCGCTGATCTTCTGGTCGGTGATGACCGTCGTGACGTTCACCTACGTCAGCCTGGTGATGCGGGCCGACAACCACGGCGAGGGCGGCATCATGGCGCTCATCACCCTGGTCGGGAAGCGGCACCAGGGCAGCAGCGGGGCGAGAAGGCGCACGGTCGTCGCGCTGGGCGCGCTGGGGATCTTCGGGGCCGCGTTGTTCTTCGGCGACAGCATGATCACCCCGGCGATCTCGGTGCTGTCGGCCGTCGAGGGTGTCAAGGTGATCCAGCCGCACTTCGGCACCTGGGTCGTGCCGATCACCGCGGTGATCATCGTGGTGCTGTTCGCGGTGCAACGGCACGGCACGGCAGCCGTCGGGCGGCTGTTCGGTCCGGTGATGATCGCGTGGTTCACCACGATCGGCGGCTTCGGCGTGGTCGCCATCGCCGATCACCCGGAGATCCTCAAGGCGCTCTCGCCGTTCTACGCAGCGAAGTTCATGGTCGGGCACTTCCACTTCGCGTTCTTTTCGCTCGCCGCAGTGGTGCTGTCCATCACCGGCGCGGAGGCGCTGTACGCCGACATGGGTCACTTCGGACGGCGGGCGATCGCCTCGGGGTGGCTGCTGCTGGTGCTGCCCGGCTGCGTGCTCAGCTATTTCGGTCAGGGGGCGCTGATCCTGGCGGACACCGGTGCCGTCAGTGCGCCGTTCTTCCTGCTCACCCCCGGCTGGGCGCGGCTGCCGCTGGTGCTGCTGGCCACCGCCGCGACGGTGATCGCGTCGCAGGCCGTGATCACGGGCGCGTTCTCGGTAGCGTCCCAGGCCGCGCAGCTCGGCTATTTGCCGCGACTGCGGATCGCGCACACCTCGGAGTCGACCATCGGTCAGATCTACGTGCCGTGGATCAACGGTCTGTTGCTGGTATCGGTGCTCACCCTGGTGTTCGCTTTCCGCAGTTCGGCGGCGCTCGCGTTCGCCTTCGGCATGGCCGTCACCGGCACGATCACCATCACCACCACCCTGTTCCTCTATTACGCGCGCACCACGTGGCGCACCCCGCTGTGGCTGGTGCTGACCGGCGGCGGCGTGCTGCTCCTGGTCGACCTGATGTTCCTGGCGGCCAACCTGACCAAACTGGTGCACGGCGCCTGGCTGCCGCTGCTGATCGCGCTGGTCGCCTTCACGGTGATGACCACCTGGCAGCGCGGACGCGACATCGTCACGCGCGCAAGGCAGGAAGCGGAGGGACCGCTGCAGGAATTCATCGATGAGCTGGCCGAGCGCCAACCGCCGTGCGCGCGCGTTCCCGGCACGGCCATCTTCCTCGATCGCGGCAAAGAGACCGCGCCGCTGGCGATGCGGGCCAATGTCGAACACAACCGGGTGCTGCACGAGCACGTGGTGATCATGGCGATTCAGACGCTGCCGGTACCGCGGATTCCCGACGCCGAGCGGACCGAAGTCGACCACCTGGTGCATACCGGTGACGGCATCGTCCACCTGACCGCCAACTTCGGCTACATGGAGACGCCGAATGTCCCTGCCGTGCTGCGTCTGCTGGACCCCGAGCAGACCGAGGGTGCGATCGACATCGAGGCCGCCTCGTACTTCTTGTCCAAACTCGAACTGGTCAAAGGTTCGGCACCGACGATGGCGTCGTGGCGCAAACGACTGTTCATCGCGACCTCCTACACCACCGCCGATGCCGCGCAATACTTCGGTCTGCCCCTGAACCGCACCGTGGTCATGGGTGCGCGCATCGAGGTCTGACCGGCAGCGTCGACCAGCCGTGCAGCACCCGGGTATCACGCCGGACCCCCGCGCCCGCGGCCGTCGCATCGGGGAAGCGTTCGAAGAATGTGCGCAACCCGACCTCGCCTTCGGCCCGTGCCAGCGCGGCGCCCAGACAGAAGTGCCGTCCGGTGGAAAACGCGAGATGCTTTCCCGCATTGGGGCGTTGGACGTCGAAGGCGTGCGGATCGGCGAACACTGACGGGTCGCGGTTTGCGGCGGCGAGGTAGACCACCACCACCTCGCCCCGCTCGATGCGCCGGCCGGCCAGCTCGACGTCGGTGCGGGCCACTCGCGCGGTGAGCTGCACCGGAGAGTCCAGCCGCAAAATCTCCTCGACGGCGTTCGGCCACAACTGGGGCTGCTGCTGCAGCGTGCGCAATTGGTCCGGATGGTCCAGCAGCAAGCGGATCCCGTTGCCCAGCAGGTTCACCGTGGTCTCGAAACCGGCGACCAGGACCAGTCCGGCGACCGCCTGCAGTTCGGTCTCGTCAAGGTGGCGCTCGGCGTCGCCACTTTCGGTGATGCGGATCAGTTGGCTCATCAGGTCGTCGCCCGGGGCACTGCGCAGCTGCCGTAGATGCTGGACCAGCCACGCTTGGAATCCGGCCAACCCTCGCTGAATCCGCCGGTACTGCTGCCAGGTCACGCCGACATCCAGACTGGGGGCGACCAACTCGCCGAATTCGAGGATCCGGCGCCGGTCGTACTCCGGCACCCCCAGGATGTCGCTGATCACGGTGATCGGAAGCTGCGAGCAATACCGTGCGACGACGTCGACCTCGGGCTGGTCGCCGAGCTGGTCCAGCAGGCTCGTCGCAGCCTGCTCGACCCGGTCCAGCAGACCGGTAACGGCGCGCGCGGTGAACACCGCCGAGACGGTCTTGCGGTACCGGGTGTGATCCGGCGGCTCGACGGCCAGCAGCGACGGGGGACGGATCGGGTGCAGCAGATTGTCGCGGGTTCGCCGTTCCAGCCGACCCAACGGCCCCGGCAGGCTGTCCCCGAAGGAGACGACGTGGAAGTCGTCCGACCGCAGAATGTCGTGCGCCAGCCGGTGGTCCACGGTCAGGTGGTTCGCGCGGTTGCGCACCAGTGGGCCGTGTTGGCGGATCTCGTCGTAGTAGGGCACCGGGTCGGCGGCCACCGCTGGGTCGGCGATCAATCGCGCTCCGAGATCACCCCGCCGGACGGCGAAGCTCGCGAGTCCGCGGACGACGCCGTGCATGGCCAACCAGTGCAGTCTGTCTTTCACCATCGCCCGCGAGCGTAGGCGCCGGTCAGCATTCAGCGGTCAGCTTGAAATCGGTGGTCACGACTTTGTTGGGGTTGGTGGTGTTGATGCCGGAGGCACTGCCGGTGATCGTGTAGGTGTTCTTGGCCAGGTCGACGTGGGCGTCGCCGACGCCCCCTTCGTAATAGCTGCCGGTGAAGCCGCCGATGTCGCGGATCTTGACGAACTGCGGCAACACCCGATCCCCGCTCATCAACACCACCGCCTGCACCGATCCGTCGTGTTCGCGGATGTCGATGGTGCGGTAGCCCTCGATCTGGCTGCAGGACGGCGGCCGGGTGGTGATCGAGTGGCCGTCGAGCGTCAGGTGCGCGGCTTTGCGGGGCACGGTCATGGCCTCACCGCAGCCGGCGACGGCGCCGGCGACGGCCACTGCGATTCCGGCAACCGCAACCATCCGGTTCTGCACCAGCCACCTCCGTATCAGACCTGCGCGTTGCGCCGGAGTCATTATTGCCGTTTCAGGTCCAGCCGGGGCAGTGCTTTTCTGACCAGAGTTCGGACCAGCTCGGGACTGACCCCCTTGAGCCGGTCGATCCAGCCGATGCTGGCCGGCACATACCAGTGCAGCCGCCTGGGGTTGTGGTAGGCCTGCCACGCCGCCTCGGCCACGCTGGCGGCGGGCATCAGCCGGAACATGCCCCGCTTCGGCGCGGCCGCGCGCAACTCCTCCTGCGTCACCCTGGCCGGGGCGTCGCCGGAGCCTTCGTCGGCGCCGGCGTGCTGCGGTGTCGTGGTAAGGATCGCGGTGTCGATCAGCCCCGGCAGCACGTCGGCCACCCGCACCCCGTGGCGGTGCCACTCCACGCTCAGCGCCTCGGTGAGCCCCTTGACCGCGTGCTTGGTCGCCGAGTACACGGCGATGCGCGGCATGCCGTAGGTGCCCGACGACGACGAGGTGGAGAACATCAAGCTGTTCGGCGCCTTCTTCAGGTAGGGCAGCGATCCGTACGCGCCGGTCAGCACCGCTTTGAAATTCACGTCGACGACGCGCATGGCGGCTTCGTAGGGCACGTCTTCGAACCAACCGCCCTCGCCGATGCCGGCGTTGTTCCACATCATGTCGAGACCGCCGCCGGGGTTTCCGGCGCAGAAGTCGGCCAGTGCCGCATCCAGTGCCGCCTTGTCCGTCACGTCGACGGTCCGGGTCCACAGCCGCGAACCCAACTCCAGGTTCAGCGCGGCCAGTCCGTCGTCGTTGCGGTCCACCGCACCTACGCGCCAACCTTTGCCATGGAAGAGTCGTACGCCTTCGCGGCCCATGCCGCTGCCTGCACCGGTGATGAAAATGGTCTTCATGCCGCCTCGGCCACCTCTTTGATCCGGTGCAGCGTCTTCGTCATGTCCCGGATGTTGCGACGTCTGCGCAGAAACCCGCCGAACACCAGGTAGAGCTTCGTCAACGGCGACTGCGCCATCCGGAACGACTCAGTCACGTCGGTGCCGTCCCCGGCCGGCTCCAACCGGTAGTGCCAGTTGTTGATCGCCCGGTCACCGGCCAGCACAGCAAACCCGAACTCACGGCCGGGCCGGCACGCCGTCACCTGGCACGTGGTCCAGTAGACCGGCCCGATCTCGTTGCGGCGCACGTGGCCGCGAAACCGCGCACCAAGCTCGGGACCGGTCGCATCGCCGAGCCATTCCGCTTCAAAAGTCTCCGGAGAGAACCGCCCGGTATTGCGAATATCGGCGATTAATTCCCAAATTTTATCCGCCGGGGCGGCCATATGAACCGTTGCTGAACCCTCCATAACATGATCCAAGCACGTCCCGTGTAACGAAACGAGATGAACCGCCGATAATCATTGTTTGGGGGTGAACATCCCGATGATCGCGCTGATGGTCTGCTGCCACTGTGGGCCCGGTTGAGTCGCACCGCCAGACGTCGGCGTCAGCCCCCCGGCACGGGAGCACTTTGGCCACGCACCTGGCCCCTGACCGGCCAGAACCTTGTTCGCAACGGCGATTTGTTGCTGTTTGGAGGCCTTTGCCGGGTTCCCGACACCGCCGTACTCCTCCCAAGTGGCTTGCTTGAACTGCAAGCCGCCGTAGGCGCCGTTGCCGGTGTTGGCGGCCCAGTTGCCGCCGGATTCGCATTCTGCGACGGCTTCCCAGTTCATGGTCTCGGCGTTGGCGACACCGGAGGAGAGCGACATCGAAGCTGCCAGGAAACCGCCGGCCACGGCCGACTTGATGAGGGGCTTTGTGATGGTCGTCATGTGCGGGATTTCGCGGACCGTAGCCGTAGCGTTACCCACTAGAGAAAATTATGAGACCGTTTATCCATCCCTTCGAGATTGGCGCAAACGGCGATTCTGCGGATGCTTCAAGCCCCGCGGGAAGCCGGACAGTACGACCTGGTTGCGGTCGTAAGCGCACGTTGGTACAGGTCGTCGAAACTTCGTCGGCGGCTCGTCTCGGCCCGCGCACGCTGCACCAGGCGCCCGCAATCCGCAGTGTTCAGCAAACTCCAGTTAAGCGATATGTGAGACAAAATCTTAGTGTTCAGCGCGTCGATCGCGGCCCTGGACGCCGCCAGGTCCGGCGGGGCCGGCGGCACACCGGTGGGGTCGAGTTTCCATTCGGCGAACCGGGTGTACTCGACGGCCTCGGTGGCGCTGATCTGGTCGCCGAAGACGCGCGCGACAAAATCGGGGTCGACGTCCTGTGCGGCGGCTTCCTCGCGCAGCGTGGCGATTTCGCGCTCGACCCGGTCGGGATCCTCGATTGCGCCGTGCGTGGCCCACTTGTAGGCAGCCACCGGATCGGCAACCTGCAGCCGTTCGGCGGCGGCGTCCAGCAGCGCGCCCAGCGAGTCGGCGTGATCGGCCTGCGCCGGCGGCGCGGCCAGCACCGCGATCAAAGCCAGGACTGCCGGGCCGCACCTACCGCGCATGCCATCCAGCCAAACACGAGCGACCCGGCGTCGTCGACAATGGCGAGATGAGTGACAACTGGTTGCGCACGCGACTGGCCAGGCTCGTGCTCGCCGCGACGCTGTCCGCCTCGCTGGTGCTGGGCGGCGCCTTCGTGGCGCTGGACCAACTGCACTCCGTACCCGCCGACGCCTTGCACCACCCCGGACCTGCGGCTACCGACCAGCAGAGCCGGGCTCAGGCCGTCCGGGCCGCGCAGAACGTGGTCACGGTCGCCGGTCTGCGCACGACGACGGCCGGCTACCTGTTGATGTCCTGCAAGGACCGCGAGAACCCGCCCTATCGGGGAGCGGTGTACCTGACCTTCGCGATCCCGGCTGACGCCGCCGCCGACACCTACCTGCCGGAAGTCGTGGCCAAACTGCTGGCCGGCGGCTGGTCCCCGGGGCTACCGCCCGGCAACCACGCGCTGGCCAGCACGCTCACCAAGGACGAGCTCACCGCGAGCATCTACCGCCATGACGACAATCCGGATCTGGGCATCCTGCGCGTGTACGGCGAATGCCGCAACGTGACCGATCATCATGCCGATCCCACCGGCTGGGTCGACGTCACCGGCGAGTTCGGCCCGGCCGGTTGAAAGACCCACAACGCACTACTGCGCTCGACGACCGGGGCCGTCAAGCGCAGTAGCGGTAGTGCGGTGGGTCTAGCCTTGCCGAGCGCCGAGCGCGCCCTGCAGGTCACCCTTCATTGCGTTCAGTTGGGCGCCCCAGTACTCCCAGCTGTGTGTGCCGTCAGCCTGGAAGTTGAACACCGCGTTGTGCCCGCCGGCGGCGGTGTAGGCGTCCTGGAACTTGAGGTTGCTGCTGCGGACGAAGTTCTCCAGGAACTCGGCCGGCATGTTGGCACCACCCAGTTCCGACGGCTTGCCGTTACCGCAGTACACCCACAGCCGGGTGTTGTTGGCGACCAGCTCCGGGATGTGCAACGACGGGTCGTTGCGCGCCCACGCGGGGTCACTGGACGGGCCCCACATGTCCGAAGCCTTGTAACCGCCGGCGTCACCCATGGCCAGTCCGATCAGCGAGGGGCCCATGCCCTGGGACGGGTCCAACAGGGCCGACAGCGAACCGGCATAGATGAACTGCCCGGGGTGGTTGACCGCGAGAATCATCGCCGAGGAGCCGGCCATCGAGATACCGACGGCGGCACTGCCGGTCGGCTTGACCGACTTGGTGCTCGCCAGGTACGCGGGCAGTTCGCTGGTGAGGAAGGTTTCCCACTTGTAGGTGCTGCAACCGGCCTTGCCACACGCGGGGTTGTACCAGTCGCTGTAGAAGCTCGACTGGCCGCCGACCGGCATGACCACCGACAGGCCCGACTGGTAGTACCACTCGAACGCCGGGGTGTTGATGTCCCAGCCGTTGTAGTCGTCCTGGGCGCGCAGGCCGTCGAGCAGGTACACCGCAGGCGAGTTGTCGCCCCCGCTCTGGAACTGCACCTTGATGTTGCGACCCATCGCCGCCGACGGCACCTGTAGGTACTCGACGGGCAGTCCGGGCCGGGAGAACGCTCCCGCGCTCGGCGCGCCACCGGCGAGTCCGATCAGGCCCGGCAGGGTCGCGGCCGCAGCCGCACCGACCAAGAGTCGACGACCCCAGGCCCGTATCTTCCCGGTCACGTCTGTCATACCTGTGCCCCTTTTTGTCCTTATATCTCTTGCTCCCGGCAGAACTTACCGCGTGAATAGGCCGAATGTCGATTCGGACGCAAACACATTTCAGTTCCATATCGGTTACCGGCGCGGGTTACAGCAACTGTGTTTACAGTGCACCGCGCCGATCGACCGCATTCGTTATAGCCCGCGCCCGACACGCGCGACGCTGACCCACGCCGCGCCGTTACGCAGGCGTTATGCACTTGGAATAGGGCTGAGTCGGGCAGGGACGGACGCCATGCCCAGCGCCACACCGACCCAAATGGCCGGAGCCAGAACGCGGATTTCTCTATCGGGGAGCAACGTTTTATCTATTTACTGCACCGTCAGTCGCCGGATTTGCCGAGCTAGCCGGGTCTTTCACCGGCCGGCGGGCGGTTTCCATACCGGGTCAGCCGGCACACCGCAGACCGCGTAGGCTCGCTCGGAGCAAGCCGACTTACGACGCTATTCCGGGCGTTGACGGCATTCACGCGCCACGCACCTGCCCCTGAAGCGGGTGGCCACTGCTGAGGTGCGACGAGCCCGGACACGATTGAGGTGCGAAAACTTGGATACGGTACTTGGGCTGTCAGTTACACCGACCACCGTCGGGTGGGTGCTGGCCGAAGGGCACGGCGCCGACGGCGCAATCTTGGGTCACCACGAGTTGCGTTTGCAGGACAGCGTTCAGGACGGCCGCACGGTGCGTGCGGTGAACACCGCCGAACAAGTGGCCGACGAGGTCATGCGGGCGCGCGACACGGCCACCGCCGGCGATCACCGACTGCGGGTGGTCGGCGTGACGTGGAGCGACGACGCCGCAGCGCAGGCCGCGCTGCTGCAGGAGGCGCTCGCCGACGCCGGCTTCGACAACGTGGTGCCGGTCCGGCTGCTCGATGCCGTCGAGACCCTGGCGCAGGCCATCGCGCCCGTCATCGGATACGAGAAGACCGCGGTGTGCCTCCTCGAGCGGGAATGGGCGACCGTGGTCATGGTCGACACGCACGACGGCCAGACCCAGACAGCCGTCAAGCACGTCCGCGGCGGCTTCGACGGCTTGACGTCCTGGCTGACCGGGATGTTCGATCGCAGCACGTGGCGGCCGGCGGGAGTGGTGGTCGTCGGCTCCGAGGGCGACGTGAGCGATTTCTCCTGGCAGTTGGAGCAGGTCCTGCCGGTGCCGGTGTTCGCGCAGACTATGGCCCAGGTGACGGTCGCGCGCGGCGCAGCGCTGGCGGCGGCTCAGAGCACCGAGTTCACCGACGCGGAGTTGGTCGCCCTGGTGGATGACGCCGTCGAACCGGACAGGGTCGCTGCCGGACAGTCACGGCGATATGCCGGGGCGGCCGGCGCGTTGGCCGCGGCCGCCGTCACGTTCGTCGCGTCGGCGTCCTTGGCTATCGGTCTGCAGCTGGCGCCCGGCAAGGACGCCGGACAGCACGTCGTGACCAAACCCCCTGTCGCCGAAGCCGTGGCGCCGCCGTCCCCGCCCGCGGTGCAGCCTCCGCCGCCGCAGCAGGAGCCGGTGCGTCTCGCGGCCGACGAGCAGCCCGACGAATCCGCGCCAGGCGCCCCGCCGAGCGCCGCCCCGGCGGCACCGGGCCCCGACGGCGGGCCATTCCGGTTGAGCAGGGCCATCGAGAGCCTTCCCGGCACGTTCGCCGAGCCCGGAAGCCCGCCGGAGTAAATCACTCGGGTTTTTGCCGAACCGCATGGAATGAGACCGTCACCTCGTCGGCGACCTGCAGCGACCCCAGGAACATCGCGTAGGGCTTGATGCCGTAGTCGGTCTGACGCACCCTGGATTCGGCACCGAGTCGGTACGTATCGCCGAGATCTTCCACGCGTAGCTCGACCACGTGCTCGCGGGACTTGCCGCGGACGAACAGTGTTCCGGCGAGACGGTACCCACCGTCGGTCTGCTCGATCGTGTCGGCGGCGAAGCGTATTTCTGGAAACCGGTTGGCGGACAACGATTTCAGCGCATTGGTGCGCGCTATGACCTGCTCCGGCCCGGACAGGCCCTTGAGACCCCCGACGCCCCCGGTCACCTCGAGTGAATCCACCTCGACCACCAGTTCAGCGGTATCCGGTTGGCCACCAACCCAATTCACCCCAGCCCGCCACCGGGTGACCGCGATGGTGAGCCGATGGCCCATCCGCGCCGCGCGCCCGGCCACCCCGGTGTGCACGGTCAGTTCGCCGTTGTCCGGACCCAGCGTCCACGCCGTATGTTCCTGCGAAGCCACGGCCGAACTCTACTTGGACTCACACGGTCAACACGGTGCGATAGTGCGCCCGGCCTTCCTCCAATGCCGCGTAGCCGTCGGCCGCCTGCGCCAGCGGCAGCTGCTCAATCCACGCCCGCACACCGGACACCACCGCGAAATGCATGGTTTCCTCGACATCTTTCGCGGTTCCGGCCGGATGGCCGATCACGCTCAGACCGGGAATGATCAACTGCACCGGGCTGATCGGCAGTGGTTCGGGGGTCACCCCGATGGTGACCAGTTCGCCCCGGGGGAGCAGCCCGCCGACGGTGTCGGCCATGGCCTGCGAATTGCCCGCTGTGGCAAGGACAACCGCGGCACCACCCAGGGCCCGCAGCGCTTCGGAGACGTTGCTGCTGGTGGAGTCGATGTAGTGGTGGGCGCCCAGACTCCGGGCGTCCTCTTTCTTCGCAGTACCCCGGGCAATGGCGATGGTCTCGAAACCCATTGCCCGCGCCCACTGCACTCCGAGATGACCGAGTCCGCCGACACCGAGAATCGCCACCCGGTCACCGGGCATGGCCTTGGTGTGACGCAGGGCGTTGTAGGTGGTGACGCCCGCGCACCCCATCGGTGCGGCTTCCACGTCGGTGAGCCCGTCCGGGATCCGGGCCAACGCGGTGGCGGGTACGGTCACGGATTCGGCGTAGCCACCGGGGTACTGCCAGCTGGGCACCTTCGCGTTCGCGCAGTGCATCAGAGCGCCTTTGCGGCACTGATCGCAGTGGTTGCAGTTGCCGCCGAACCAGCCCACCGCGACGCGGTCCCCGGCCGCGAATCCTTCGACACCCGCGCCGAGTTCGGCGATGGTGCCGGCTATCTCGTGTCCGGGGGTGAACGGCCAGGACATGTCGGGGAATTGGCCGTTGACGAAGTGGGCGTCGGTGCCGCAGATGCCGCATGCAGTCACGGCGATCCGCACCTCGCCGCGCTCGGGTGCGACGGTTTCGACGTCGGCGAACTCCAACGGCGCGCCCTCGGACCGTACCTGGACCGCTCTGTGTGTCGCCACCCGCTCAGCTACCGGATCTCAGTGCGAGACTGGGCATTTGGCGGCCGCCTCACCGTGATAGTTCACTTGCCAGTGTTTGATGCCGTTGAGCCAGCCTGAACGGAGCCGCTCCGGGGCGCCGATCGGCTCCAGGTCGGGCATCGCGTCGGCGATCGCGTTGAACATCAGGTCGATGGTCATCCGCGCCAGATTCGCCCCGATGCAGTAATGCGCACCGGTGCCGCCGAATCCGACGTGCGGGTTGGGATCGCGCAGGATGTTGAAGGTGAACGGATCGTCGAACACGTCTTCGTCGAAGTTGGCGGACCGGTAGACCATCACCACCCGCTGTCCCTGTTTGATCTGCACGCCGGACAATTCGTAATCCTGGAGCGCTGTCCGCTGGAACGAGGTGACCGGTGTGGCCCACCGGACGATCTCGTCGGCCGTGGTGGCCGGGCGGTCCCGCTTGTAGAGCTCCCACTGATCCGGGAAGTCGGTGAAGGCCATCATGCCCTGCGTGATCGAGTTGCGGGTGGTCTCGTTGCCGGCGACCGCGAGCAGGATGACGAAGAAACCGAATTCGTCGTCGGAGAGCTTGTGGCCGTCGACGTCGGCTTCGATCAGTTTGGTGACGATGTCTTCACCGGGGTTCTCGGCCCGGTCCGCCGCCATCTGCATGGCGTACATGATCAGTTCCACCGACGCCGAGAGGGCGTCGTTGCTCTCGAATTCGGGATCCTGGTCTCCGACCATCTGGTTGGACCAGTGGAACAGTTTCATCCGGTCTTCCTGGGGCACGCCGAGCAGGCCGGCGATCGCCTGCAGCGGCAGCTCGCAGGACACCTGCTCGACGAAGTCGCCGGAGCCCTCGGCAGCGGCGACCTCGACGATCCGGCGGGCGCGCTGGTTGAGATCGTCGCGCAACCGCTCGACGGCCCGGGGGGTGAACCCGCGGGAGATGATCTTGCGTAGCCGGGTGTGGTGCGGGGCGTCCTGATTGAGCAGGACGAACTTGCCGCGCTCGATCTGCTCGCCGACGGTGCCGTCCTTGTAACGCGGCAGGGCGGTCTTGGCGAGGCTGGAGAAGATATCGCTGCGTCGCGAAATCTCCTTGACGTCTTTGTGTTTGGTGACCACCCAGAAGCCGCCGTCATCGAATCCGCCCGCCCCGTAAGGCTGCTCGTTCCACCAGATCGGCGCGGTTCGACGCAGCTCAGCCAGCTCCGCGACGGGCAGCCGCTCGGCGTGGATGTCGGGGTCGGTGAAATCGAATCCCGGCGGCAGGTTCGGCTGGGCCTGCGGTTCGGCGGCTGGGTGCGTAGTTGACAAGGCCCACTCCTTGAGAGTCCTGGTGGTCGTCTCGTGCCAATACTTCATTGCTACACCCCCATTGGGAAGCATCGGCGGAAACCGAAAAGAAAATGCCGGCGCCGCCGTGGCGCGGCGGTGGGAAATCCGCTGGTCATGCACACGCACACCGGTATCGGATTCGGCCTTGTGGCTGCTGTGGCAATCGTTATGCTCTTGATGAATGCCGCTGCAGCGCCGCGCCGGCGCCAAGAAGGGAACACCATGATTCGCGAAATGCTCACCGCCACTGCGGTCACGGGTGCGGCGATAGCGCTGGCCCCGGTCGCCGGTGCCGACAACGGCCGCTGGGAGGGCGACGTCCCGGGGATGAACTACGACGCCTCGCTGGGCGCCCCGTGCGACAACTACGAGCGCTTCATCTTCGGACGTGGCCCCAGCGGCCAGGCCGAGGCGTGCCACTTCCCGCCGCCCAACCAATTCCCCGCCGCCACTACCGGGTACTGGGTCATCTCCTACCCGTTGCGCGGCGTCCAGCAGATCGGTTCCCCGTGCCCGAACCCCAAGGTCGCGGCGCAATCGCCGGCCGGTCTGCCGATGTTGTGTCTGGGCGCCCAGGGCTGGCAAGAGGGGTGGTTCACCGGAGCGGGCTTCTTCCCGCCGGACCTCAGCGAGTGAGGCACGTCCATGCCGGGCAGCACCGCCCTCGAGTCCCCGATCCCACGGTGGCTGCGGTTCGTCCTGGCCTCTGACCGCGCCGGTTCGGCGTGGTACATCGGGGCCGGGTTCTTCTTCGCACCGGCACTCGCCGTATTGTCGCCGTGGCCGTTGCTGACCACGGTGCTGTGGTGGCTGATCGGGCTGGCCGGCTTATGGCTCGGTCTGCTCGGCATCGCGATGGCCGCCGGGCTCGCGCGAGTGTTGCGGTCCGGCAGGGAAATACCGGAAGAATACTGGCGCACCCTCGTCGACTACTGAACTTTCCTCGGTCGTCGGCCGCCTGCGCCAGGCTCTACAGTCAGATAACGCCGCCAACGAACAGGAGACGCACATGGCCTTCGATCCCAGAGACGCCGTCGACGCAGTCAGGGACATCGCGATCAATGCCGTCGAGAAGTCTTCGGACATCGTCGAGAACGTCACTGCCATCATCCGCGGCGACATCGCCGGCGGCGCCAGCGGCATCGTTCAGAGCAGCGTCGACATCGCCACCGACGCCGTTGACCGGGTCAAAGAGGTCTTCACCGGCAAGGACGACGAAATCCTCGACTAGCGGCGATCAGACCGCGGCGGCCTCGTTGAGCTCGTCGAGCCGCGAGGTCGCCTCGAGGTACTCCTGCACCCAGCGCTCGATCACCGTCGAGGTCTTCTCCACCTTCTGGAACTGCCCGACGACCTGCCCGACCGGGTTGAACGCCACGTCGACGGACTCGTTCGGGTAGCGATTGGTGGCCCTTACCGCCATGCCGGACACCATGTACTGCAGCGGCATGCCCAGCGGCTTCGGGTTGTCCGGCTGTTCCCAGGCCTCAGTCCAGTCGTTGCGCAGCATCCGGGCCGGCTTGCCGGTGAAGGACCGGCTGCGGACGGTGTCCCGGCTGCCCGCCTTGATGTATGCGGCCTGCTGCACCGGGGTGTTGGACGACTCCTCGACCATCAGCCACTGCGATCCGGTCCACGCGCCCTGGCAGCCCAACGCCAGCGCGGCGGCGATCTGCTGGCCGCTGCCGATGCCGCCGGCACCGAGCACGGGCACCGGAGCCACTTCTTTGACGACCTGCGGCCACAACACAATTGAGCCGACTTCGCCGCAGTGACCGCCGGCCTCACCGCCCTGGGCGATGATGATGTCGACGCCGGCGTCGGCGTGCTTGCGGGCCTGCGACGGCGAGCCGCAGAGCGCGGCCACCTGGCGACCCGCGTCGTGGATGTGCTTGATCATGTCGGCGGGGGGGGTGCCCAGCGCATTGGCGATCATCGTCACCTTGGGGTGCTTGAGCGCCACCTCTACCTGCGGGGTGGCGGTCGCCTCGGTCCAGCCCAGCAGCTGCAGGCTGTCACCGTCGCTGTCCTCGACCGGGACTCCATGGTCGGCCAGGATCTTCTTGCCGAAGTCCAGGTGCTCCTGCGGCACCATCGACCGCAGCGAGTTGGTGAGTTCCTCGGCCGACAGGTGCGAGTCCATGCCCTCGTACTTGTTGGGGATGACGATGTCGACGCCGTAGGGATGGTCGCCGATGTTCTCGTCGATCCAGTTCAGCTCGATCTCCAGCTGCTCGGGGGTGAAGCCGACGGCACCCAGCACACCAAAACCGCCGGCTTTGCTGACGGCGACGACGACATCGCGGCAGTGGGTGAAAGCGAAGATCGGGAACTCGATACCGAGTTGATCGCACAAGGGGGTGTGCATGCCTGCTCCTAGGAAGCTTGACCGAGCGGAAAACTGCAACGTGTTCTAGTTTAGTACGCGGGTCTGCCGCTTGGCCAGCCAGGTCTGGCGCGTACCGACTAATGCCCGTCAGCGTGAAACGGTAGCGTGAGCCGGCATGGGACGCGTCGACAGCAAGGTTGCACTGATCAGCGGCGCCGCCCGCGGCATGGGCGCCTCGCATGCGCGGTTGCTGGTGGCCGAAGGCGCCCACGTGGTGCTCGGCGACATCCTCGACGACGAGGGACGCGCACTGGCCGACGACCTGGGCGCCGCCGCGCGCTACGTGCACCTCGATGTCACCCGGCCTGCGGACTGGTCGGCCGCGGTCGCGGCGGCGGTGGACGGGTTCGGCAAGCTCGATGTCCTGGTCAACAACGCCGGGATCATCAACTACGGCGCGCTGAAAGACTTCGACCTGGCCAAATGGCAGCGGGTGCTCGACGTCAATGTCACCGGCACGCTGCTGGGCATCCAGGCCGTCGTCGACCCGATGGTGGCCGCCGGCGGCGGCTCCATCATCAACATCTCCTCAATCGAGGGCCTGCGCGGCGCGGCCTGGGTGCACGGGTACGTGACGTCGAAATGGGCGGTGCGCGGACTGACCAAATCTGCGGCATTGGAATTGGCGCCCAACAACATTCGTGTCAACTCGATACATCCCGGCTTCATCCGCACCGAGATGACCGCAAAGCTTCCCCAGGACGCGCTCAACATCCCGTTGGGCCGGGCGGGGGAAGCCCAGGACGTGTCGTCGTTCGTGCTGTTCCTGGCCAGCGACGAATCGTCGTATGCGACCGCTGCGGAGTTTGTGGTCGACGGCGGATTGATCGAGGACGTGTCGCACAAGTCGTAGTCCCGCGAGCACCTTGATCCGGTGCGACGCCACGGGGTAGCGTAATGCCGCAATTACGACACGTCGAGTAGCGTAATTGCCACCGCCACCGGAAGGAATCCGCTTCGATGCGCAGCAGGTACGCCGGGTTACCTTTCACCACGCCCACCGCCGAGATCGCGGCTGCGCTCGAGGACGTCAGTATCCCCACGTTGCTTCTCTCCCTGGTGCACATCACCGGCGATCCCCGGTTCATCCGTGATTTCAAACAGCTGGGACTGTTCCTCAACGAGGTCCAGGGGTTCATGTCCGAGGAGGACAAGGCCCGGGCCCGCGCCGAGGCGCTACCGGTGCTCACCGAGTACCGCGATCGCGGATGTCCCCGAGCCCGCGCCACTGAGCTATGAGCTCATCCGGGAAATGATGGACTGGGCGGCCTGCGAGCCGGTCCCCGACGACTACCTACCGCTGGCGCTCGAAGAGATGGACCTCGAGGGCGTGGACCCGCGCCGGCCGGTCGCGCTGCCTGCGGCCGGCATGGCCGACTTCCCGGTCCTGGTGATCGGGTGCGGCGAATCAGGCATCCTGGCCGGAATTCGACTGAAGCAGGCCAACATTCCGTTCACGATCGTCGAAAAGAACGCCGGGCCGGGCGGAACGTGGTGGGAGAACAGCTATCCCGGCGCACGAGTGGACGTGGCAAACCACTTCTATTGCTACAGCTTCGAACCCAACAACGACTGGACCCACTATTTCGCCGAACAGCCGGAGTTGCGCGACTATTTCGTCGACGTGATGCACAAGCACGACCTGATGCAGCAGGTGCAGTGGAACACCGAAGTGCTCGCCGCCGAATGGGACGACGCCGAGGCCCTGTGGACCGTTTCGCTGCGCTCGGCCGACGGCGAGACCGGCACCACGCGGGCCCGGGCCATCATCACGGCTGTCGGCCAATTGAATCGGCCGCTCATTCCCGAGTTCGCCGGCGCAGACACGTTCGAGGGACCGTCCTTTCATTCCGCAGCCTGGGACCACTCCGTCGACCTCACCGGAAAGCGGGTCGCGCTGGTGGGCGCCGGCGCCAGCGGATTTCAGATCGCGCCCGCCATCGCCGGCGACGTCGAGCACCTGACTGTGTTTCAGCGCACCGCGCAATGGATGTTCCCGAATCCGATGTATCACGACGAGGTCGGGGACGGCGTTCGCTGGGCGATGCAACACCTGCCGTGTTACGGGCGGTGGTACCGCTTCCTGCTGATGTGGCCCGGTGCCGACAAGGGTCTCGATGCGGCCAAGGGCGACCCGACCTACCCCGATCAGGAGCACGCTGTCAGCGAGATGAACGCCGCGGCCCGGATGATGTTCAGCCAGTGGATCACCAGTCAGATTCCCGAGGGGGACGATCTGCTGGCCAAGGTGCTGCCCGATTACCCGGCCACCGGGAAGCGGACACTGCAGGACAACGGCAGCTGGTTGCAGACCTTGCAGCGCGACAACGTCGACCTCGTGCGCACCCCGATCCGGCGCATCACGCCGCACGGCATCGAGACCGAGGACGGTGTCAGTCACGACGTCGACGTCATCGTCTACGCCACCGGCTTCCGGCACACCGATGTGTTGTGGCCGGTGAAGTTCAACGGCCGCAACGGAATCGACCTGCACGAGATGTGGGGGAGCCGGCCCTACGCCTATCTGGGCGTCACCGTGCCGGGGTTTCCGAACCTCTTCCTGATCTACGGGCCGGGCACGCATCTGGCGCACGGCGGCAGCTTGATCTTCCAGTCCGAACTGCAGATGCGCTACGTCAACCTGTGCCTGCAACGCATGGCCGAGGAGCGCATCGTCGCCATGGAGCCCACCGCCGAGGCGGCCGCCGACTGGCACCGACGCACGCAGGTCGAGATCAAGAAGATGGTCTGGTCGCACCCGGCCGTCAAACATTCCTACTTCAAGAACGCCGACGGGGAGATCCACACCGTCAGCCCGTGGCGTCTCAATGCATACTGGGCCGCGGTCCGGCAACCTGATTGGTCCAAATTTGTTCTCCGGCAAGGAAAGTGAGCGCGATGCGTACGGTGGTCGTCGACGGACCCGCGAGCATCCGGGTCGATACCCGGCCCGATCCCGCCCTGACCGGGCCGGATGGGGTGATCGTCGAGGTGAGTGCCGCCGGGATCTGCGGCTCCGACCTGCACTTCTACGAAGGCGACTACCCGCTGGTGGAGCCCATCGCGCTGGGGCACGAAGCCGTCGGCACCGTGGTCGACGCGGGCCGCGAGGTGCGCAGCGTCAAGGTGGGCGATCAGGTGCTGGTGTCATCGGTGGCCGGTTGCGGAGCCTGTCCGGGGTGCGCCACGAACGATCCGGTCATGTGCCACTCGGGTCTGAACATCTTCGGCGGGGGTGTGCTGCCGGGGGCGCAGACCGATCTGCTCGCAGTGCACGCCGCCGACTTTCAGGTCCGCAAGATTCCCGACGGGATTTCCACCGAACAGGCACTGCTGCTCACCGACAACCTGGCCACCGGCTGGGCCGCAGCGCAACGCGCCGACATCCCGTACGGCGGCACGGTCGCGGTGATCGGGCTGGGCGCGGTCGGCCTGTGTGCACTGCGCAGCGCGTTCGCCCACGGCGCGGCAACGGTTTTCGCGATCGACCGGGTACCGGGCCGGCTGCAACGCGCGGCAGACTGGGGCGCGACAGCCATCACGGCACCGGCGGTGGAAGCCATCCTCGCCGCCACGGGTGGCCGCGGCGCTGACGCGGTGATCGACGCGGTGGCCACCGATGCGTCACTGACCGATGCGCTTGCCGCTGTGCGGCCGGGCGGCACCGTGTCGGTGGTGGGTGTGCACGATCTGCAGCCGTTCCCGTTCCCGGCGCTGATGAGCCTGATCCGCAGCATCACGGTGCGATGGACCACCGCGCCGGTGCAGCGCACCTGGCCCGAGCTGATTCCGCTGCTGCAGTCAGGTCGGCTGGATGTCGACGGGATTTTCACCACCTCGTTGCCGCTGGACGAGGCCGCCACAGCGTATGCGACGGCCGGCTCGCGGTCCGGCGAGGTCGTGAAGATCCTGCTGCGGCCTTAGTCCTTGACCGCGATGATGTACTGCGAATGCATGAAGCTGTCGATCTTGACGTCCACTTCCGGTGGCGTCAGCCCGTAGCCCACCTGCAACTCCGGATTGCTGCGGACCGGCTCGACACGCCACCCGTGGGATCCCAGCCACGTCACCGGGTCCATCGGGTTCTCGTAGGTCAGCGACGAGAAGTCGATATCGCCCGCCATGTTGACCCCCGGGTGCTCCTCCTCGAGCGCGGCCAGTTGGTCGTGGTCGAGACGGGACCCCAGGGCGCCGATGGCCAGCCGACTGCCCGGGGCACTGAACTCAGTGATACCGGCAAACAGCGTCCCGTGGGCTGAGCTGGTCAGGTACGGCAGGATCCCCTCCACCGACCAGGCGCTGGGGCTGTGCGGGTCGAACCCGGCCGCTGCCAGCGCAGCGGGCCAGTCGGCACGCAGGTCGGCTGCCACCTCACGCCGTTGCGCCGCGGGCTGCTTGTGGTGCGCGTCGAGCACCTGCGCCTTGAACTCCAGCACCTTGGGCAGGTCTATTTCGAAAACTGTAGTGCCAGATGGCCATTCGAGACGGTACGCGCGCGAGTCGAGCCCGGCGGCCACAATCACCGCCTGCCGCAGACCGGAATCACCGGCGGAGGTGAAGAAGTCGTCGAAGAACCGCGTCTGCACGCCGTAGAGGCGCGGGAACGCGCTCTCATGTTCGGAGCTTCCCGGTTCGGTCAGCAGTCCGGTCAGGTAGGGATCCTCTGAGGCCTCGATGAAGAACCTGGCGTAATCGTCACGCGCTAACGGTTGCTCACTCATCGCATGCAGCGCACGCCAGGTGGTCACAATCAACGCCGTGTAGCCGACACCGCTGACGATGTCCCATTCGTCGTCGTCGGAACGCAGCGATCCGAATTCAGGCGTCATAGCTGTCGAACGTACTCGTCACAGCTCCAACAGGACGGTCACCGGTCCGTCATTGACCGACTCGACCTGCATGTGGGCGCCGAATATGCCGGTTTCGACCTCAGCACCCAGTCGGCGTAATGCCGTCACGAAACTCGTGACCAGCGGCTCAGCGACCGCACCGGGCGCGGCGGCGTGCCACGATGGGCGTCGGCCCTTGGCGGTGTCGGCGTAGAGGGTGAACTGGCTGACCACCAGGATCGGTGCGTTGACATCGGACGCGGACTTCTCTCCGGACAGGATGCGCAACGTCCACAGCTTTTCGGCGAGCCGCTGAACGTGACCGGGCCCGTCGGTGTGGGTGACGCCGACCAGCGCCAGCAGGCCCTGCCCGGGAGGTTCGATGGCGCCGACCACGCGACCATCCACTGTCACCGAAGCTGACGAGACCCGTTGCACCAGAACCCGCATGGGCGTCGATGCTGCCATGTGCGGTCCCCGCGCGTGGGTACCCTCGTGGCATGTCTGTGCTGGTGGCGTTTTCCGTCACTCCACTGGGTGTGGGGGAGGGTGTCGGCGAGATCGTCGCCGAAGCTGTTCGTGTGGTGCGTGATTCGGGTCTGCCCAATAAGACCGATGCGATGTTCACCGTGATCGAAGGGGACAGCTGGACGGAGGTGATGGCCGTGGTACAGCGCGCGGTGGAGGCCGTCGCCGCCCGCGCACCCCGGGTGAGCACGGTGATCAAAGCGGACTGGCGGACCGGCGTCGCCGACGCGATGACACACAAAGTCGAATCGGTCGAACGGTACCTCGCCGAGGGTCGGGCCGGTCCGGCGTAGCGTGGGGCGGACCGATTTCCCGTGTCCCCGAGGAGGCGCAGCCCATGACCGAAGACGCACCTGACGGCGGCCCAGGCGGCACCGGGGGCCAAGGCGGCAGAGGGGGCCGGGGTGGCGACGGGGGTCGCGGGGGCGCAGGCGGCCGCGGCGGTGACGGCGGTCGCGGCGGTGACGGCGGTCGCGGCGGTGCGGGCGGCGCAGGCGGGCGCGGCGGCGACGGCGGGGCGCCGGGCCGCGACGGAGAACCGGGCCAGCCCGGCCAGCCCGGCCAGCCCGGCCAGCCCGGTCAACCCGGCAGTTCCGGCGAGCGCGGCTTGTCCGACCCGGGCATCCCCGGCCAACCGGGCAGCCCCAGCACCTAGTAACGCGCCGCCGGTGGATGCGTAGGGTCATCACGGTGAGTTCACGCGCGGGCATCGTCGTCACCGGAACCGAGGTTCTGACCGGACGCGTCCAGGACCGCAACGGTCCCTGGATCGCCGACCGGCTGCTGGAACTGGGCGTCGAGCTCGCGCACATCACCATCTGCGGCGACCGTCCGTCCGACATCGAGGCGCAGCTGCGTTTCATGGCAGAGCAGGGCGTGGACCTCATCATCACCAGCGGTGGCCTGGGCCCGACCGCTGACGATATGACCGTCGAGGTGGTGGCTCGATTCTGCGGCCGTGATCTGGTCCTCGACGAGGCGCTGGAGAACAGGATCGCCGAGATCCTCAAATCGTTGATGGCGCGCAATCCCGCCTTCGCGGCGCTGCTTGAGCCGGGCAAGTTCGAGTCGGTGCGAACGGCCAACCGCAAGCAAGCGATGATCCCGGTCGGAGCACAGGTGCTCGACCCGGTCGGCACGGCTCCGGGGGTCGTGGTGCCCGGCAAGCCCGCGGTGCTGGTCCTTCCCGGACCGCCGCGCGAGCTACAACCCATGTGGCACAAGGCTGTCCAGACACCGGGGGTGCAGGCGGCGATCGCCGGCCGCACCGTCTACCGGCAGGAAATGGTACGGATGTTCGGACTCCCTGAGTCGGGGCTGGCCGAGACGCTACGCGAGGCCGAGACCGCCGTGCCCGGCTTCGAAGCCCTCGAGATCACCACCTGCCTGCGGCGCGGCGAGCTGGAGATCGTGACGCGCTACGAACCGGACGCAGCGGAGGTGTACACACAGCTGACCCGGTTGCTGCGCGACCGCCACGGCGAGCAGGTGTTCTCCGAGGACGGCTCGCAGGTCGACGATCTGGTCGCGGAGCTGCTCGCCGGCCGGCGGATCGCCACCGCGGAATCCTGCACCGCGGGCCTGCTGGCGGCCCGGCTGACCGAACGCCCCGGATCCTCGGACTACGTGGCCGGCGGCGTGGTGTCCTACTCCAACGAAGCCAAGGCGCAGCTGCTCGGCGTGGACCCCGAGCTGATCGAGACGCACGGCGCGGTCTCTGAACCGGTCGCGCAGGCGATGGCGGCCGGCACCCTGAAACGTTTCGAAGCCGACACCGCCGTCGCCATCACCGGGATTGCCGGTCCCGGTGGCGGAACCGAGGAAAAACCGGTGGGCACAGTCTGTTTCACCCTGGCGCTGGCAGACGGCCGGCAGGTCACCCGTACCTTGCGGCTGCCCGGCAACCGCTCCGACGTCCGGGAGCGCTCGACCACGGTCGCGATGCACATGCTGCTACGCACCCTGGGCGGTTAGCCCTCCCCGGGCAGGAAGGCGCTTTCGGCGGTGCCGAAGCGAACTCCGGTGGCGTCCTTGCCGATCAACGTCAGCAACACCACCATCGTCAGCACCGGCACGATGGTCACCGCCAGCGCGAACGGGTAGCCATGCGTTTCGGCCAGGTGTTCCTGGATGGGCAGGTTGAACGCGGCCAGCAGGTTGCCGAGCTGATAGGTCACCCCCGGGTACAGCCCGCGAATGGCGTCCGGCGACATCTCGGTCAGGTGCGCCGGGATCACGCCCCAGGCGCCCTGCACGCACAGCTGCATCAGGAACGAACCCAGGCACAACATGGCTGCGGTGCGCGAGTAGGCGAACAGCGGCACGATCGGCAGGGCCAGCACGGCGCAGAACACGATGGTGTAGCGCCGGCCGAATCGCTGCGACAAGGTGCCGAAGACCAGGCCGCCGATGATGGCACCGACGTTGTAGGCCACCACAATCCAGCGGGTCGTTGCGCTGGACAGTCCCGCACCGTCATCTGCGGTCGCCTTCAGGAACGTGGGGTAGACGTCCTGGGTGCCGTGACTCATCCAGTTGAAGGCCGTCATCAACAACACCAGATAGCAGAACCGGCGGATGACCTTCGCCTCGCGCAGCACGTCGCGGACTCTGGTCTTGGTCAACCGCATCCGATCCTGTGCGGCCTCCCATACCTCGGATTCCTCGACGCGGTACCGGATGATCAGGCTGACCAGGGCCGGGATGATGCTCAGCGCGAACAGCCAGCGCCACGACAAGTCCAGCCAGTTCATCACCACCAGCGAGGCCACCGTGGCCAGCAGGTAGCCGAACGAGTAACCCTCCTGCAGCAAGCCGGAAAAGAAGCCGCGCCGCTCGGCCGGAACCTTCTCCATGGCCAGCGCCGCACCCAGACCCCACTCGCCGCCCATGCCGATGCCGTACAGCAGACGCAGGATCACCAGCACGGTGAAATTGGGCGCGAACGCGCACAGGAATCCCACCAGGGAATAGAAGATCACGTCGACCATCAGCGGCAGTCGCCGTCCGACTCGGTCGGCCCACAGCCCGAACAGTAAGGCGCCCAACGGACGCATCGCCAAGGTCGCGGTGGTGACGAAGGCGACCTCGGTCTTGCTGCGGTGGAACGTCTCGGCGATGTCGGCGTACACCAGCACGACGATGAAGTAGTCGAACGCGTCCATCGTCCAGCCCAGGAATGCCGCGATGAACGAGTTGCGCTGGTCGCTGGTCAGCCGCTGTCGGGTCACGTGTGCATCGTGCAGTACCGGCCGCGATCCCGCGAGTCTGCTGTGCACCCCTAGCTCGTCGCCGCTGTTGCACATATGCTTATTAAGCCCGTAATCCCGAAGACCACTCCCCGAAACCGGCCAGCACTTACGCTGTCTTTCGACCGTGCCGCCTTCCGAGACGAGGGCATTCCCAACGACCAATACGACGGGACATTGCGAACGATGAAGACTGTCGCGATCAAATCATCGCCGGCTCCTTCCCGCACGCGGCTGAGTTCGCCAGTCAGCGATCCGCAGCACGGTCTGCGCGCTGTCACCGAATGTTCGGGATCAGCCGTGGTCGTTCACGTCGGCGGCGATATCGACGCCAGCAACGAGACCATCTGGCAGCGTCTGGTGAACCGAAGCGCCGCCATCGCGATCGCGCCGGGCCCGTTCGTGATCGACGTCCGCGAGCTCGATTTCCTGGGTTCGTGCGCCTATGCCGTACTGGCTCAGGAGTCGGTGCGGTGCCGCCGGCGCGGGGTGAGTCTGCGAGTGGTCAGCAATCAGCCGATCGTGGCCCGCACCATCGCCGCCTGTGGCCTGCGCCGCCTGCTGCCGATGTACGCCACGGTCGAAGCCGCGTTGGCCCCGGCTGTCTGAGCGCGCTCGGTTTACGGTGCCGGCGGTGGTGGCGGCGCGTGGGGAGCGAGCAGCCCGTTGAGGATGCCCAGGGTGCCTTGCAGTTGAGGCCCTGACAGTGTCGGGGGCGGCGCCTCGCTCGTCGGCTGCCACGGCTGGCAGCCGCTGGTCTTGAACGCCTTGTCAGTCGCTTCGATCTGGACCACCTGCGGGCGCTTGGTGATCGCGTTGTCGATCAACGCACCGTCGGGATTGCCCATCCGCTTCCAGTAGCAGGTGCCGTTGCCGACAGGTCCCGCAGAGCTGTACACCCCGGGTGCGATGTCCTTGCCGACGGTGTAGACACCGTCGTGGTCGATGGTCGTCCGTGGTGCGCCCGCTGCCGCAGGCGCTCCCGACGGGGACGGGGATGGGACCGGAGATGGCGCCGGATCCGGATCAGCTGCGGCGACCCCCAGCGAGCCGGCCCAGCCCGCGACGACCAGCGCCGCTGCGGCGACCCGCGCCGTTTGCTTAGAACCCATAACAAAGCACCCTACCTGGCTCAACTGCGCATTTCGAGTCTCGGCGCCGAGCCGATCCCGTTAGCTCAGCCACACGCTGCCGCGCTCAGTCCAGGCGGCGCACCTTTCCGGCGTAACCCAGCGCGTGCACGTAGGTCGCGAGGTTGTCGCGCGAAATCCGCGCGTGCACCGGGCGCTCCAGCAGAAAGCGCAGCACCGGGTTGTATGCGTGATAGGTCTCGTGGAACGTGAGCACCGTGCTGCCGTCGGGCTGTTCGTCGAGTTGGTGGTAGCCCTCGGCCCGCGACCACAACGGCTTGCCGACCGCCACATACCGCGACACCTGGTTGATCCTGGCTTCGGTCACGGTCTCCCAGGACCGCCCCACGCCGCCGGAGAGCAGATATCTGGGCACCGGGAAGATACAGGTGCGGACCAGCCCCTCACCCGCCGCGTCGCCCTCGTTCAGGATTTCCATGCTGCCGGTCGGCCACGTCAGCACCCGTGGCCGCGGCGCGTCGGGCGGCACCGGTGGGTGCAGCACCCGCCATACCTTCGCCGGGGGCGCCTCGACGTGGAAACGCACGGTGTAGGACTGCATCAGCTTTCGTCCCAGGTGTCCCAGCAGGTGATCGATTCTGCCGATGGTCTTGCCGCGGGGCGGAAGTCGCTGCCGATGGTGTAGGCCACCGGGAACAGGGCGGCCTGGGTGACCGAGGGCGGTATCCCGAGCAGCTCGGCGACTTCGCGTTCCTTCGCCAGGTGCATCGTCGTCCACACCGACCCCAGTCCGCGGGACCGCAAAGCCAACAGGAAACTCCAGCCGGCCGGGATGATCGACGCCCAGGCCGAGGCGGCCACCAGCCGGTTGCTCTCCTCGATGGGCTGCAGCAGGCAGGGGATGACGTGCACCGGGACCCTGGCCAACGTCTCGGTCAGGCCCGCCGCGCTGCGGTAGACACGCTGCGTCTGTGGATCGGACGCGGTGGCCGCGGCGTTGGCCAGGTACTCCGCACCGATGCTGCGGTAGATGTCGGCGATCGCCGCGCGTTTCTCGGGGTCGGTGATGACGATCCAGCGCCAGTCCTGGGCGTTACTGGCGGTGGGCGCCTGCATCGCCAGGCGTATGCAGTCCAGGATCACCTCACGACCCACCGGCCGGTCCAGGTCGAGACGCTTCCGGACCGCACGGGTGGTGCTGAGCAATTCGTCGACCGAAGCGATGTCCATTCAGCTCCCTTCCGCGTGCTCAGAAAATTACCGCGACGGGCCCGAAAAGAATCGACCGCCCATATTGACGCGCGCGTCGACCCGGTTTGGACAGCGGGAATCGTGCCGGATAACGTCCGTGCCAACGAGTAGTGGGCAGGCGTTCAATAACCTGCGCCGGGATGGAGGTCTTTGGCGTTGCTGTTCATGCATGAGGTTCATACGGTGCGTGGCCGCGCCGAGGACGAGTTCGAGGCCGCTTTCCGGGACGGCTGGTTGCCTACGCTCGCCGCCGGGGACGAGGCCCGACTGCTGTGGTACACCAACCAGGCGCAGGGCAGCGGGCCGGCTTACACCGTCATCACCGTGACCGCGGTTCGCGACGGCGCCGCCTGGGAGCGCCTGACGAAGCGGGTGCAGCAGGGGGACCTGCGGGATTGGATGCACCACACCGACGAATTGCGCCACGGGGTCGACGCCAAGCTGTTGGTGGCGTTGCCGTGGTCGCCGATGCAGCATGTGTCATTCGACGATGTGCCGGCCGACGGTCGCGAACACGAGATGAGCCTCTACATGGAAGACACCATGTGGCCCTACGAGGACAAGTTCGAGGAGTACATTCTGCGCTGCGGCGAGGTGTACGCCCGAAGTCTCGAACAACCGTCGTCGATGTTGCAGATGCACGCGTCGTTTCAGCCCGCTCTGGGCAGCCATTTGCGTCGGGAAGTGATTCTGATGCAACGGATCAGCCGTCCCGAAGCGTTGCTCGATCTGCTTCGCACACACATCCCGGCCGAGTACCGGACTCCCGGCACCTGGTTGCACGACGCGTTGGACCTGCGCGACCAGTGGACCAGCAGGTTGTTGCGGACCTCCACCTGGTCGCCGCTGTACTGAGCTGATGAATCTCGGGACCATCATCGATGCCGCCGCGGCGCACGATCCGCAGCGGACCGCACTGATCATCGACGGTCGCTCCTTCAGTTACGCCGAGCTCGACAGGGCCGTGCACGCGTGCGCCGACGGGCTGGCAGCCCGCGGTGTGACGGCCGGTGACCGGGTCGCCGTCGTCGACACCGCCAGTCTGCTGTCGATCGCGGCGCTGCTCGGCGCGGCGCGCATCGGAGCTGCGGCAGCGCTGATGAACCCGGCGCTGACGCCGCCGGAGCTGCGGGCGCTGCTCGACAACGCGGGCTGCGCCGAGGTGGCGGTGGCGGGGGAGTCCTACGCTGGACGGCTGCGTGACGCCGCGGTGCCGACGGTGTTGACCGATGTGGACTTCACCGGCGGAAGACGTTGCCCGCCAGTCGAATCAGTTGTCGACGAGCAGACCGCGATGGTCTTGTTCACCAGCGGCACCACCGGCCTGCCCAAGACTGTCCCGATCGGCAGCCGGCAGTTGACCGCGCGGCTGGACAGGACGTCCGCGCCGTTCGCGCCGGACGTCCCGCCCGTCGCGGTGATGATGTGCGTACCTTACTTTCATGTCGGCGGGTCACTGGGTTTGATCGCCAGTCTCTACTCGGGCAACACGCTGGTGGTGCAGCGCCGTTTCAACGCCGGCGAATGGCTGCGGCTGGTGTCAGAGCACCGCGTGACCGGGATGTTCCTGGTGCCCACGATGATGCACCGGATTCTGGAGCACCCGGACTTCGCCGACACCGATCTGTCCTCGCTCACTGCGATCACCTACGGCGCGGCGGCTGCCCCGATCTCGTTGATGCGCAGAGTGATTGCGGCCCTCCCGCACGTCGCTTTCACCAACGTGTTCGGCCAGACCGAGACCTTGGGCACGTACGCCAACCTGCTGCCCGGGGACCACCACGATCCGGCCCGGGCGGGCTCGGTGGGACGTCCCCTGCCCGGGGTCGAGGTGCGGGTGGTCGACCCCGACACCGGTGCCGACGTCGAACCCGGCGCGGTCGGCGAGCTGTGGGTGCGCAGTCCGCTCAACACCGCGGGCGGGTGGCTGCGCACCGGCGACCTGGGCCGCCAGGATGCCGACGGCTACCTCTATCCGAGCGGGCGACTGCGCGACACCATCAACCGGGGCGGAGAGAAGTTCGGTCCGATCGAGGTGGAGGAGGCCCTGCGTTCGCACCCGGCGGTGCACGACGTCGCGGTGGCCGGTGTCGACGACGAAGAGTTGGGCCAGCGCGTGGGCGTGGCGGTGGTGCCCCGCGGGCCGGTGACCCTCGCCGAATTACGTGCGCACTGCGCGCCGTTGCTCGCCTACTTCAAGCTGCCCGAGCGGCTGACCATCGTCGACGATATCCCCTACAACGCCACCGGCAAGGTGAACCGCGCCCAGCTCGCGGCGCTGATCGGCGCCGCTGACTGAAATCTGCACGGCCACAACAAAAATGGCGTATCAGCCTTTTTTGACTTGCAGTACCCGCTTACGCAGGCCGTCCGTCGCCGTTTCCATCAGCCCCTTGGCGCCCTTCTTGACCAGGAAGCCCGGCACCGGCACGCCGAGATCCACGGTGAGCTCGAAATGCACCCTCGTCGAATTCCCTTCGGGCGTCAGCGTGTATCGCGCGTGCTGTCCCTTCTGCGCTTTGGCGCTCACCAGCTTCCAACTGACGCCGTCGTCGTGCACGGTGTAGTCCAGCACCTGTTCGTCGCTCACGCCAACGACTTTGACGACTTGCCGGGATTTGGTCGGATGGCCGTCCTCGTCGCGCTCCAGAACCTCGACTTCGCGATGAGCCGACGACCATTCGGGCAGCGATTCCAGATCGAACAACACCTCCATGATCTCGTCGGGTGTCGCGTCGATGACAACTTCGCGGGACTCGGTGACAGCCATGCGCAGATACATTGCCACCGCCGCGGCGGCTAAACCAGCTCAGGGCACCAGCACGACCTTGCCGATGTTCTCTCGGGCAGCCAGGATCCGATGCGCTTCGGGTGCTTGGGAGAACGGCACCGCGGCGTGCACGATCGGTGCGACGACGCCGTCGTCGAGTGCCCGGCGCAGCGGCGTGATCCAGGGTTCGAGGGTGCCGCGATCGTCCCACAACCGCAGCATGTTCAGGCCGATGACGGTCTTGGACTCCGACAGCTGATCCATCAGATTGAACCCGCGCAGCATCGCCAGCGCGTGCGGGGCCGCCTTGCGCAGTGCGCGCTTCTCGCCCTCCTGCAGGTTCGAAATCCCATAGCCGACCAACCGTCCACCCGGACGCAGCAGCCCGTAGGACCGCCGCAGCGACGTGCCGCCCAGCGCATCGAGCACGAGGTCGTAGGGCGGCAGATCCTTCCACCAGCCGTCGCGGCGGTAGTCGATCGCGCGATCGACGCCCAATTCGGTCAGCTTCTGGTGCTTGCCGGGCGATGCGGTGCCGTGTATCTCGGCGCCTGCCGCCTTGGCGAACTGAACGGCCGCGATGCCCACGCCGCCGGCCGCGGCATGGATGAGCACCCGCTCGCCGGCCTGCAACGACCCGTAGCCGTGCAACCCCGCCCACGCAGTGGCGTAATTGACCGGGACCGCGGCGCCCTGCTCGAAGCTCACCGACTCAGGCAGCGGCACCGAGTCGGACTCGGCGACATTGACGATTTCGGCGTACCCACCGAATCGCGTTCCGGCCAAGACCCTTTCACCGACACGGCCGCCGTCGACGCCGTCGCCGACAGCCACCACCGTGCCGGCGACCTCGTAGCCGACGACGGCGGGGAGCTTGGGCGCGTCGGGATACAAGCCGACGCGGGCGAGATGATCGGCGAAGTTGACGCCGGCCGCCCGGACCTCGATGCGCAGCTGACCCGGGCCCGGGCGCGGCGGGTCAGGGCGTTGCTGGACCTGCAGCACCGAGGGACCACCGTGTCTGGTGATGACGACTGCGCGCATCGTGTTTCTCCTTGCTCGGGACGAATGGCGGTTCAGCTCGCATCGGGATCACGCCGAGATGGCCTGCTCGAACACCTCTCCGTAATACACTCCCGGGACTGATGAACCACGACTGGGAGCAGTTGAGCGCCAGGGTGCATCGCTGTCGGCTGCCGTTCTGCGATGTCACGGTCGGCCTGGTGTACGGCGCGCGCGGGGCCTTGTTGGTCGACACCGGGACGACGTTGCCAGAGGCCGCCGCCATCGCGGCGGACATCCGGGAGATCGCCGACTGCGACGTGACCGATATTGTGTTGACGCACAAGCACTTCGACCATGTGTTGGGATCCTCGCTGTTCGCCGGGGCCGAAATCCACTGCGCGCCGGGAGTTGTCGAATACCTGCTGGCAGGTACCGACCAGTTGCGCAGTGATGCGCTGCGCCACGGAGCCGATGCCGCCGAGATCGACCGTGCCATCACCGCGCTGCGACCGCCGCCGCGCGGGATCCACGACACCGTGGTGGACCTCGGGGATCGCACGGTCACCATCGCCTATCTCGGTCCAGGCCATAGTCATTCGGACTTGGTCGTGCTGGTTGCGGCTGACCGCGATGGTGGTCCGCCAGTGGTTTTCACCGGCGACCTCGTCGAGGAGTCCGGAACGCCCGCGATCGACGGCGACTCCGACGTGGCCGCCTGGCCCGCGACCCTCGCTCGGCTACTGGCGCTGGGCGGCCTCGATGCCCGTTACGTCCCGGGGCACGGCCGTGTCGTCGACGCGGCGTTCATCCGGCGCCAACAGGGTTGGCTGCGGGCTCGTGCGGCTGAGTCGACCGGTGACCCAGCTCACTATCCAGGGGCATAGACTTTCAGCGACAAGGGGAATTGGCGCTGAGAAGGAGCGGAAGGCCATGGCCATCGCCGAAACGGACAATGCAGTCCAATCGAAGTTCGAGCAGGAGGTCGCCGACACGCAGCGCTACCTCGACAGTCCGCGGTTCGCGGGCATCACGCGCCTGTACACGGCCCGCCAGGTCGTAGAGCAACGCGGCACGATTCCCGTCGACTACACCGTGGCGCGCGAGGCCGCCGCCGCCTTCTACCCGCGCCTGCGTGAGCTCTTCGAGCAGAAGAAGAGCATCACCACATTTGGCCCGTACTCGCCCGGCCAGGCCGTGAGCATGAAGCGGATGGGCATCGAAGGGATCTACCTGGGCGGCTGGGCCACCTCGGCCAAAGGGTCCACGACCGAGGATCCGGGCCCAGACCTGGCCAGCTACCCGCTCAGCCAGGTGCCTGACGACGCCGCGGTCCTGGTGCGCGCCCTGCTCACCGCAGACCGCAATCAGGAGTACCTGCGCCTGAACATGACCGAACGGCAGCGGGCGACCGCCACGTTCTACGATTACCGGCCATTCATCATCGCCGATGCCGACACCGGCCACGGCGGAGATCCGCACGTGCGCAACCTTATTCGGCGTTTTGTGGAGGTCGGCGTCCCGGGCTATCACATCGAGGACCAGCGTCCGGGCACCAAGAAGTGCGGCCATCAGGGCGGTAAGGTTCTGGTGCCGTCCGACGAGCAGATCAAGCGACTCAACGCCGCTCGCTTTCAACTCGACATCATGCGGGTGCCGGGCATCATCGTCGCCCGTACGGACGCCGAGGCAGCCAACCTCCTCGACAGCCGCGGCGACGAACGCGACCAGCCTTTCCTGCTCGGGGCCACCAACCTGAAGGTTCCGTCCTATAAGGCCTGCTTCCTGGCGATGATGAAACGCTTCTACGATTCGGGCGTCGAGGAGCTCAACGGCCATCTGTTGTACGCCTTGAGCGACGGCGAGTACGCGGGAGCCAACGCATGGCTGGAGCGCCAGGGGATCGCCGACCTGATCTCCGAGGCGGTCAAGACGTGGCGGGAGAACGGCGAGACTTCGATCGACGACGTCTACGACGAAGTCGAATCCCGCTTCGTGGCTGCCTGGGAGGACGACGCCGGGGTGCTGACCTACGGCGAAGCCGTGGCCGAGGTCCTGGAATTCGGTGAGAGCGACGACGAGCCGCGCGGCATGAGCTCCCAGGAATGGCGGGAGTTCGCTGCGACCGCGTCGCTCTACGAGGCCCGGCAGAAAGCCGCCGAGTTGGGTGTCGACCCGGGGTGGGACTGCGAGCTCGCGAAAACCCCTGAGGGCTACTACCAGATCCGCGGCGGGATTCCGTATGCGATCGCCAAGTCCCTGGCCGCCGCGCCATTCGCCGACATTCTGTGGATGGAGACCAAGACAGCCGATCTGGCCGATGCCCGGCAGTTCGCCGAAGCGATTCACGCCAAGTTCCCTGACCAGATGCTGGCCTACAACCTCTCGCCCTCGTTCAACTGGGACACCACCGGCATGACCGACGAGGAAATGCGGGAGTTCCCAGCGGAACTGGGCAAGATGGGCTTTGTCTTCAACTTCATCACCTACGGCGGACACCAGATCGACGGTGTCGCTGCCGAAGAGTTCGCTACCAACCTCACCCAGGACGGGATGCTGGCGCTGGCCCGCCTGCAGCGCAAGATGCGGCTGGTCGAATCGCCTTATCGCACACCGCAAACCCTGGTTGGCGGGCCGCGCAGCGACGCAGGCCTGGCGGCGGTCTCCGGCCGTACGGCGACCACGAAGGCGATGGGCAAGGGGTCCACTCAACACCAGCATCTGGTGCAGACCGAGGTGCCCAAGAAGCTGCTGGAGGAATGGCTGGCGATCTGGAGCGAGCACTATCAGCTGGGCGAGAAGCTTCGGGTCACGTTGCGGCCCCGTCGCGCCGGCTCGGATGTGCTGGAACTGGGCATTTACGGCGACGGTGACGAGCAGCTGGCCAACGTTGTGGTCGACCCCATCAAAGACCGCCACGGCCGCAGCATCCTGCAGGTGCGTGACCAGAACACCTTCGCTGAAAAGCTGCGTCAGAAGCGGCTGATGACTCTGATCCATCTGTGGCTGGTGCATCGGTTCAAGGCCGACGCGGTGTACTACGTGACGCCGACCGAGGACAACCAGTACCAGACCGAGAAGATGAAGTCGCACGGCATCTTCAGCGAGGTCTATCAGGAAGTCGGTGAGATCATCGTCGCCGAGGTCAACAAGCCCCGCATCGAGGAGCTGTTGACCACCGACCGCGCGGCGTTGAAAAAGTTGATTCTCAAAGAGAACTGACTAATTCGGGGGTCGGGCCTGGTTATGTGGTGCCCCTGAAGAACAGGCCCGACAGGTTGTTGCCGAGGTTGCCGATGCCGGAGACGAGACTGGTCAGAGCCAGGTCCAGAACGCCGGCGTTGGCAAGACCGGAAACGCCGCTGCCGACGTTGTTGAAGCCCGAAATCAGGCCGCCGAAGTTCTGGTAGCCGGAGCCGCCCAGCAGCCCGGGACCGTTTGAGTTGTACCAACCCGACAGTCCCGCACCGTTGTTGCCGAATCCTGAGTTGCCACCGATCCCGGTGTTGAAGAAGCCGGATGACGGGTTGATCGTTGTGTTGAGGTAACCGGGGCCGCCGGGGACGGGGAAAGTGGCCAGGACCTGTGCGGGTAGGTGGATGCTCGGGATGACCAGCGGCGGCAGGGTGAATTCCGCCAGACCGAACGGTGGGATGTCGAGCGCCGGGGTGGTGAAACCCACTGTGGTGAGGTTCGGCAACACCAGATCACTGAGCCCGATCGGATCGATCGTGAACCCAGGAATCGACACCGGCGCCGTCGTGATATTCGGCAACACCAGATCACTGAGCCCGATCGGATCGATCGTGAACCCAGGAATCGACACCGGCGCCGTCGTGATATTCGGCAACACCAGATCACTGAGCCCG
>NZ_JBVAXK010000001.1:59475-60415 GCF_055419285.1 Mycobacterium sp. IDUB_28
CCGATCGGATCGATCGTGAACCCAGGAATCGACACCGGCGCCGTCGTGATATTCGGCAACACCAAATTACTCAACCCGATCGGATCGATCGTGAACCCAGGAATGGATATTGGCTGCGTACCAATCGCGGGCAGCTGGAAGGGCTTGACCTCGATCGGATCCACATTGATGCCTGGGATGGTCAAGCTGGGAAGGGAGAAGCCAGAGATCCCGATGGGGGAAATGCTGAAGGCGGAGAGTCCGATGGGGCCGACTGAGAAGCTTCCGGTTTCAAGGAAGGCGCCCGGCATCCCGTAGAACGTGCCAATGGCCGGATATTGACCAGCAACACCCGTTTGCAGGGCAATGATGTTATTCGGCAGGAATAACCGGATCGGGATGCTGATCCCCGGGAAATCTAACCGGGGCCCGTTGATGTAAGGGGTAGAAATCGTCGGGGTGTAGAACGGGTCCGTCTCGATGCCCGGCACAAAAATCTGTGGTGTCTCGATTCCGGGCAGGAAGAATCCACCGATTTGGCTACCGGCGGGGATAGAGATCCCCGGGATCGTCAGGTTCGGAATCGTCAAACTCGGCAGGTTGAAGGCGGCCAACGTCGTACCCGCCGCAATCGAAATCGGCGGAATCGTCAAGTCCGGAATCGTCAAACTCGGCAGATCAAACGCACCCAACGCCGTACCCGGCGCAATCGAAATCGGCGGAATCGTCAAATCCGGAATCGTCAAACTCGGCAGATTGAAGGCGGCCAACGTCGTACCCGCCGCAATCGAAATCGGCGGAATAGTCAAATCCGGAATCGTCAAACTCGGCAGATCAAACGCACCCAACGCCGTACCCGGCGCAATCGAAATCGGCGGAATCGTCAAATCCGGAATCGTCAAACTAGGCAGATTGAAGGCGGCCAACGTCGTACCCGCCGCAATCGAAATCGGCGGAATAG
>NZ_JBVAXK010000001.1:60512-269887 GCF_055419285.1 Mycobacterium sp. IDUB_28
CGTCAAACTAGGCAGATTGAAGGCGGCCAACGTCGTACCCGCCGCAATCGAAATCGGCGGAATAGTCAAATCCGGAATGGTCAAACTCGGCAGATCAAACGCACCCAACGCCGTACCCGGCGCAATCGAAATCGGCGGAATAGTCAAATCCGGAATCGTCAAACTAGGCAGATTGAAGGCGGCCAACGTCGTACCCGCCGCAATCGAAATCGGCGGAATAGTCAAATCCGGGATGGTCAACCGCGGGAGATTGAATGCGGCCAACGTCGTGCCGGCGGGGATGACAAAGGGCGGAACGTAAATTCCCGGAATGTGCAGTGCCGGCAGCTCAAAGGCGGGGACGGTGATCGCCTGTATCTCCAACGGCGGCAACGTGATGTCGGGAGTTGCGATCGAGAAGAACAGGTTGCCCTGGCCGGTGCCCTGGTAGAAGACGCCGTTGTTCAATTGGCCGGTGTTGAACAGGCCGTTGTTCATGTCCCCGAGGTTCAGGAACCCGGTGTTCAGGTTTCCTTGGTTGAAGAAGCCGGTGTTAGACGCACCGTTGTTGAAGGAACCTGTGTTCGAGGAGGCGGTGTTGAAGTCCCCCATGTTGAAGTTGCCGACGTTGTAGGTGCCGGTATTCGCGTTGCCGACGTCCAGGAACCCGGTGTTGAACGATCCCGCATTCAAAAAGCCGGTGTTGGCCCGGCCGGAGTTCCACAAACCGGTGTTGAAGTCGCCGGAGTTGCCGATGCCGAAGTTGCCGCTTCCGGAGTTGAAGAAGCCGATATTGCCGTTCCCCGAGTTGAACAACCCGAAGTTGCCAGAGCCGGAGTTGAGACCGCCGATGCCGATCTGACCGTTGCCGGCCAGCCCGATACCGATGTTGCCGTTACCCGTGTTTCCGAAGCCGAAGTTACCGACGCCGATGTTGCCGAAGCCGATATTGCCGCTACCGAGGTTGCCGAGCCCGAAGTTATTGCCGCCCAGGTTTCCCCAGCCGAAGTTCGAGCTACCGAGGTTCCCGGAACCGAGGTTGAAGTCGCCGAAGTTTGCGTTGCCGAAATTAGTCAGTCCGACATTCCCGAAACCGAGATTTCCAATGCCTGCGATGGGCGGGATCAGGCTCAGATTGAGGGATCGCTCCGGTACCGCGGCGGCTGCCAGTGGACCTACCATTGCCGCTCCAGCGCTCATGCCTCCGACCAGACTCTGTAGCGGTTGCACGAACGGCGTCAGCGCGGATACCGCAGCGGAGGCGCCGACGTGGTAGGCGGACATCACCGAGACGTCCAGCGCCCACATCTCCTCGTAGAGCGCTTCCGCGGACGCGATCGCGGGAGCGTTCTGTCCGAAGATGTTGGACAACACCAGTGACACAAAGGCGTTGCGATTAGCTGCAATCAGCTCCGGATGCACGATCGCCGACGCGACGGCCTCGAACTCGGCCGCCATGGCACCTGCCTGCGCCGCGGCTTGTCCGGCATGCGATGCCGTGGCACTGAGCCAGCCGGCATAGGGGGCTGCGGCAGCCATCATCGCCGCGGCCGCCGATCCCTGCCAAGCTCCATCGACCAATCCGGCCGTTACTGATTCGAAGGTCGCTGCGGCAGAGGACAATTCATCTGCAAGACCCTCCCAGGCTGCCGCAGCCGCCAGCATCGGCTCGGTTCCCGCGCCGGCGAATATCAGTGCCGAGTTGACCTCGGGCGGCAGCACTGAATAGTTCATCGTCTCAACCTCTCTCAGGGGACAAGCGCCAATCGCAGTTTGTGACAACCGGATACGGGCCCCCCGACCCACAGTCGCCAGCAAGCTGTGTCGTAGCCGACAAGCTACGGGCGACCCCCAGGCCGAGGAGTCTTATTTATCAAATCGCTATTCAACCGTTATCTAAATGTGATTATCTTACGGTCTCAGTGACAATCTGCTTTACAAATCGACATTGGAGCAGAAGTTCCACCCCCTGATGTCAACGGCGAGAGCTGCCGCGTGCGGTGGGCCTTCAAGCACCCCAACGGAACTCAGCCACCAGCAGTCACCCTGCGTGTGCCGCGAAGTGGGCAGGGCTACGCAACATAGCGCCACATATGTGACTCAAATACACTGCAAATTGACACAATGGAAAAATGCGATTAATTGCGCTTAATGGACACCGCGCCGGTGTGAACCGAATTGACTTGCGTCAAGCCACGTGAGCGCCGAATTTCCCGCAGAAACCCGTGGCAACGGACCTGCGCACGCGCAGCTCACGACCCGCGCCGAAACCCAAGTCCAGACAATGTGACTCATACGACCACGGCAGGCAGGCCGGAAACCGAGGGCGCCGCCCCCGAGTTTCCGGCGTCAGATTAGGGGGTATGCGACCCCGGCACATGCGCGACAAGAGTGAAGATTGGTGAGTCTGATGAGATCTCAAGTCAAGACGGCGTTTGCCGCCTTCGGCGGTGGCGCCATGCTTCTTATGGCAGTGGCCTGCGGTGGCGGCGACAACAAGTCCCCGAGTAGCAGCACTACGCCGACGACAACCCCGGCCACCAGCACCACGGCCCCGTCCGGCGCACCGACCGAAACTTCGCCCGGTGGTACCGGTGGTCCCGGCGGTGGCGGCGGCAGCGTCCCGGGCGGCCCCACCGGTGGCGGCGGGCCCGGCGGTGGCGGCGGCACGGTACCCGGCGGCCCCGGCGGCGGTGGTGGACCCGACGGCGGCGGCGGCAGCGTGCCTGGCGGGCCGACCGGTGGCGGCGGGCCGGGCGGCGGTAGCGGCACCATTCCCGGGGTCGGCGGTGGCGGCGGCGGACCGGGTGGCGGCGGCGGTTGCGTCGGCAACCTCTGCGGGGGCTTCCCGTGATCATCCGACGTCGTTGACGGAGACGAACGAGGACCGGTAACTACCGGTCCTCGTTTGCGTTGTCGGCCCGACCCGACTGCCCGACCCTCAACCCGCCATCCCGGCGGGCATCGTCGTCGGCCCGACCCGACTGCCCGACCCTCAACCCGCCATCCCGGCGGGCATTGTCGTCGGCCCGACCCGACCGCCCGACTCCTCAACCCGCCATCCCGGCGGGCATTGTCGTCGGGCTAAAGTTCGTCCAGGCCGATCGCAAGGGAGCCCCGATGGAGAAGCTCAGGTTCGGATACTTCATCGCGCCATTCCACCGCGCCGGCACCAATCCCACGCTTGCGCTGCAACGTGACTTGGAGTTCGTCGAGCACCTCGACTCCCTCGGTTTCGACGAGGCGTGGATCGGCGAACACCACTCGGCAGGCAGCGAGATCATCAGCTCGCCAGAGGTTTTCATCGGAGCAGCGGCTCAGCGCGCCAAGCGGATACGATTCGGCACCGGAGTGATTTCGCTGTCCTATCACAACCCGCTGTGGGTCGCGGACCGGCTGATGCTGCTCGACCATCTCACCCACGGACGCATCATCGGCGGAGTTGGCCCCGGATCACTGCCGACCGACTCCGCCATGATCGGGCTGACCCCGACAGACACACGCGAGCTACTCGAGTCCAATCTCGACATCGTGGTGCGTCTGCTGGCGGGGGAGACGGTGACCGCCAAGACCGCCACCCACCAATTGTTCGACGCCAAATTGCAGCTCGCTCCCTACTCGGCCAGCGGGATTCCCTTGGCGGTGGCCGCGGTCGCGTCGCCGACGGGAGCGCGGTTGGCCGGCAAGCACGGCATCGGGCTGTTGTCGATCGGAGCGACCCTGACCATCGAAGGGTTCGACGCGCTGGCCTACCACTGGGGCATCGTCGAGGAGCGCGCCGCCAAATTCGGTGCCCACGTCGACCGCAGCAACTGGAGCCTGGTCGGACCGATGCACATCGCCGAGACCGACGAACAGGCCCGTGCCGACGTAAAATTCGGCATCGAGCCCTGGTTCCGCTACTTCCAGAAGGTCGCCGCATTCCCGCAGATGACGATGCCGGGCGACCGGCTCGACGAGATGATCGACATGATCAACGGCAACGGCGCCGGCGTGATCGGCACGCCCGAACGCGCCCGCGAACAGATCCAGCGGTTATGGGACCAATCGGGCGGATTCGGCTGCATGCTGCAGATGGGTCATGAGTGGGCCAACCCGGCAGCGACCAGGCGGTCAGCCGAGTTGTTCGCCGCCGAAGTGATGCCGCACTTCCAGGGACAGGCCCAACCCACCTTAGACGCCGCCGCGCGAGCCGGACAGATGCGCGACAGCCTGGCTCAGACGCAGTTGCAGGCCATCGAGCACATGACCAAGAAGTACCAGGACGAGGTCGGATAGCCGCCAGGACGGCAGCCGCCGGACGGATTTCGCCGCCACCCGCTACCTTGGCCAAACCGTCCAGGAACGGCGAAAAGTGTTGCGCGGCAGGACTACTGAGCGCCAGATTGCCGCTCGGCAGCCTTTACCAGCTGGCCTGCGAAGAATTTGACTGCGCCGCCCATCGCCGCGCGGGCGGCTGGTCCGGTACCCCGGGCCTTCTCGATGAACGAGCCACTCCAACGGATGTCGGTGCCACCCGACGAGTTCGGTGTGAGGACCACTTCGGCGACATAGTCGGTGACCGGCTGCCGCGGACCCACCAGCTTGTAGGCGTGCCGCCGATCCTGCTCATAGGCAGTGGTTTCCTCCTGCACGAACACCGGCCACATCCCCAGCTTGCGGACCGCCCCTACGCCCCCGGGAGCCGGGTCGCCCTGGCGGACCCAGCTCGACGACACGACGATCGGTTTCGCCCAGCTGGACCAGTTGCCACCGTCGGCCACCAGCTGGAATACCGTCGCGGGGGGCGCGCTGGTGGTCTTGTTGACCTCGAACGTGAACTTCCGACCCGACATGGCTGACTCCTGAGGTATCCGACCTGGAATGATGCTGCCGCGTACCCTATCGCGCACCCGCGCACCACCGATCCGGGCGGGTCACGTACCGCAGGTCGCGGAATCGTCCACGCGGCGCCGCTGCCGGGGCATACTCACGGTGTGCCGAACGCCGATGCCGTTGAGATGGCACCCACACCAGGCCGACATCGCTGCGATGCTCACGTTGCTGAAGCCGCTGCGCAGGCTGAACGTTCAAGGGCCGGGAAGCCGACGGCCACGCAGCGCGCAAGGTCCGTGAACGCACCGCGGCGGCGATTGAAACCGGCATCGAATTGATGATCGCCGAGCGCGAAGCCGACCCGACCCGATCGGTTGTCGGACGGCTTCTCCAAACCGACACCTGACCGGGAATATGGCCAATGAGATTGCGGGACAACATATGAGATCCTCACTACCTTATCGCCGCAGCGGCGCGTTGCTGGTGGCAGCGCTGCTTCTCGGCGGGTGCAGCAGCCCAGCCCGCACGCCCGCCACTCAATCCAGCACCGGCAGCACCGCGGCAGCCTCCGGCGCCCAGGCGGGTGCTAGCCAGAATGTGCTGGACTCTGCGGTCAAGGCCGACGGGCCAGGCTGCTCGGCGGCCGTCGGGATCGAGGGCCGGGTGGCGTGGACCGGGGTTGCCGGACTTGCCAACCTGAGCAACAAAGCCAAGATCACCGCGGACACGGTTTTCGATATCGCTTCGGTCTCAAAGCAATTCACCGCCACCGCAATCCTGCTCCTGGTTCAGGCAGGCAAGCTGACCTTGGACGATCCGCTGTCCAAGTACATCACTGAAATGCCGCCGTGGGCCGCAAACGTCAGCCTCGCGCAACTGATGCATCACACCAGTGGGATCCCCGAATACACCAGCCTGCTTCAAGAGCAGGGGTTGAACTTCAGCGACCGCACCACCGAGGCCCAGGCCCTGCAGACCCTGGTCGCGGTACCGGAGTTGACCTCTAAGCCCGGCGCGCGCTACGAGTACGTCAATTCCAACTACCTGTTGCTCGGCGAGATTGTGCACCGCGTCTCCGGCCGGTCCCTCGCGGACTTCCTCAGCACGGAGATCTTCCGTCCGCTCGGCCTGACCATGGTGCTCGAACCGGTGGCGGGCGTTCCCAATAAAGCAGTGGCATACAGCAAGGGCGACAACGACTTTCAGGCCACAGATTTCAAGTGGGAACAAGTAGGCGACCGCGGAATCCAGACCACCATGAGCCAGTTGGTCCGGTGGGCCGACAACTACCGCACCGGTAAGGTCGGCGGCCCGACTCTACTCGACGCACAGCTGGCCGGAGCCGTGGAAACCGACCCCGGCGGCGGCGACCGCTACGGCGCCGGAATCCAGTCGCTCGCCAACGGCATGCTCGACCACCCGGGCACCTGGGCCGGTTTCCTCACGGCATTCCGGGTCAGCAGCGACCGTCGCACTGCGATCGCCGTCAGCTGCAACGTCGACAGTCAGGATCCGGGCGCCATGGTCGAGTCGCTGGGAAGCATCTGGATGCCGGGGTCATAAGTCCGTTCGCGACAGCGCGCAATTCCTATACGGCGCGCGGCGCGGCTGCCATGATTCACGGTATGGCGCAACCGTCGATTCTCACCACCGACAACGGCTTACCGTCGAGCGTGCAGGGTGCCTGCGACTCCCGCTTTCTCAATGTCATCCGGGCATTCGCCGGGTTGTATCCCGGGCGCATATTCGGCGGCGGTGCGCTCTCGGTCTTCATCGACGGCCGGCAGGTGGTCGATGTCTGGACAGGCTACTCGGACCGCAAGGGCAACGAACCGTGGACCGCCGACACCGGGGCCATGGTGTTCTCCGCGACAAAAGGGTTAGCCGCCACCATTATTCATCTCCTCGTCGACCGCGGCCTGTTGTGCTATGACGCACCGGTCGCCGACTACTGGCCCGAGTTCGGCGCGAACGGCAAATCCGAGATCACCGTGAGCGACATGCTGCGACACCGCGCCGGACTGTCACACCTGAAGGGTGTGGACAAGGACACGATCATGGATCACCTGTTGATGGAGGAGCGGCTGGCCGCCGCGCCGGTGGACCGTGCGCACGGCAAGATGGCCTACCACGCGATCACCTACGGCTGGCTGTTGTCGGGCCTGGCCCGTGCGGTGACCGGCAAGGGCATGCGGGAACTGTTCCGCGAGGAACTCGCCCGACCGCTGGACACCGACGGCCTGCACCTCGGCCGGCCACCCGCGGACTGCCCGACCAAAGCGGCGCAGACGTTGTTGCCCCAGGCCAAGATCCCGACGCCGCTGCTGGACTTCATCGCACCCAAGGTTGCCGGACTGTCCTTTTCCGGGTTGCTGGGCTCGATCTACTTCCCGGGCATCATGTCGATGCTGCAGGACGACATGCCGTTCCTGGACGGCGAGCTGCCCGCGGTCAACGGTGTGGTGACCGCGCGTGCCCTGGCAAAAACGTACGCGGTGCTGGCCAACGACGGTGTCATCGACGGCACGCGACTGTTGTCGTCCGAGGCGGTATCAGGCATGAAAGGCAAAGCCGAGTTGTGGCCGGACCTGAATCTGGGACTGCCCTTCACCTATCACCAGGGTTATCAATCATCGCCTGTCCCAGGCTTTTTGGAAGGTTACGGCCACATCGGTCTGGGCGGCACCGTGGGATGGGCCGATCCGGAGACGGGCAGCTCGTTCGGATACGTGCACAACCGTCTGCTGACGCTGCTGCTGTTCGACGTGGGTTCGTTCGCGGGGTTGGCCCCGCTGCTCACCAACGCCGTCGATGCGGCGCGCAAAGACGGACCGTTGGAGGTGCCGCGTCTCGGTGCGACGTATCACGATCCCGGCGAGCACGAGCCGGCCGCGGGGCAGTAGCGCCCGCACCGCCCGAGGGCGCCAAGGACGATTTATAGACTTCGGTTATGGATGGCGGTGTCCGACCGGAGCCTGCAGTGCGTGATGGGCTACTGCAGATCGAGGATTGCCTGGCCACGGACGGCAACATCGCCCTTCCGCCGGACACCACGCTGATCTCGTTGATCGACCGCAACATCAGGTACGTCGGCGACGAGATCGCATACCGCTACCTCGACCACAGCGGCCTGGGCGCCGGGCGCGCGCTGGAAGTGACCTGGACTCAGTTCGGGGTGCGCCTGCGCGCCATCAGCGCGCACATCCAGCAGCACGCGGGACCCGGCGACCGGGTCGCGATCCTGGCACCCCAGAGCATCGACTGGGTCGCCGGCTACTACGCCGCAATCAAAGCGGGAACCATCGCGGTGCCACTGTTCGCACCGGAACTGCCGGGCCACGCCGAGCGGCTGGAAACAGCCCTACTGGATTCGACCCCGAAAGTCGTGCTCACCACGACCGCGGCGCGCGACGGGGTGCAGCAGTTTCTGGCAAACGTCAGCCGGTTGCAGGCACCGCGCGTGCTGGTCATCGACGAAATTCCCGACTCGGACCAGGACCGGTTTGCTCCGGTCGCGCTGGACATGGACGCGGTCTCATACCTGCAATACACCTCAGGTGCCACCCGGGCCCCTGTCGGCGTGGAGATCACCCACCGCGCGGTGGCCACCAACCTGGTGCAGATGATCCTGTCGATCGACCTGCTCAACCGCAACACCCACGGCGTGAGCTGGCTGCCGCTGTATCACGACATGGGCCTGTCGATGATCGGCTTCCCCACCGTCTACGGAGGCCACACCACCCTGATGTCCCCGACGGCGTTCGTGCGCCGGCCGCAGCGCTGGATCCAGGCTCTCTCGGCGGGATCACGCACCGGTCGCGTCGTCACCGCGGCGCCGAACTTCGCCTACGAATGGGCCGCGCAGCGCGGACTTCCCGCACCCGGTGAAGATATCGACCTCGCCAACGTCGTGCTGATCATCGGTTCCGAACCGGTCAGCATCGAGGCGGTGACCGCATTCAATAAGGCGTTCTCCTCATATGGGTTGCCGCGCAAGGCATTCAAACCGTCCTACGGTATCGCCGAGGCGACCCTGATGATCGCGACCATCGACCACGCCGCCGAGACGTCGGTGATCTATCTGGACCGCGAGCAGCTCGGTGCGGGCCGGGCGGTCCAGGTAGCTGCCGACGCTCCCACCGCCGTCGCACAGGTGTCCTGCGGGCAGGTGGCCCGCAGCCTGTGGGCGGTGATCGTGGATCCGGAGACCGGAGCAGAACTGCCGGATGGCCAGGTCGGCGAACCGTGGCTGCAAGGTGACAACGTCGGCCGCGGTTACTGGCGTCGGCCGGAACAGACGCGGCTGACCTTCGGAGCCAAACTGGGGGCCACCCTCCGAACGGGTAGCCACGCCGCCGGATCAGATATCGGTGGTGACTGGCTGCGGACCGGGGATCTGGCCGTGTACGTCGACGGCGAACTCTACGTCACCGGCCGGATCGCCGATCTGATCACCATCGACGACACACACCACTACCCGCAGGACATCGAGGCGACCGTCGCGGAAGCATCGCCGATGGTGCGCCGGGGCTACGCGACGGCGTTCACGGTGCCCCGCGAGGGCCGCCACGCTCTGGTCATCATCGCCGAGCGCGCCACCGGCACCGGGCGGGCTGACCCGGCACCTGCGCTCGACGCGATCCGCGCGGCCGTGGCGGCCCGCCACCGGTTGTCGGTCGCCGATGTGCGGTTCCTGCCGGCCGGGGCCATCCCGCGTACCACCAGCGGCAAGCTCGCGCGGGTGGCCTGCCGCGTCCAGTATCTGAGCGGCGCGTTCGGCGGGCACGACGCCGTGTCACCATGATCCGATGACCACCGACCCGTCGGCCGAGGGATCCGATCGGGTCCCGGAGCTGGCGGGGTTCCCGGTGAGACCGCCGCCCCTGATCCGTCCGGTCACCTTCGACCAGCACTGGGCCGATCTGACGTTCCTGCACTGGCCGGTGACGCCTGCCAGCATCGCGCATCTGTACCCGCCCGGCACCCGGCCCGACGTCTTCGCCGACGGCCTGACCTACGTCGGGCTGGTGCCGTTCACCATGACCAGCACCAAACTTGTTGCAGCGCTGCCACTTCCATACTTCGGTACGTTCCACGAGACCAATGTGCGGCTGTACTCGGTCGACGATGCCGGACGCCACGGAGTGCTGTTCCGGTCGCTGGAGACAGCGCGTCTAGCAGTCGTGCCGGTCACCCGGATCGGTCTGGGCGTCCCCTACACCTGGGCCAAGATGCGCATCGCCCGGTCCGGCAACCAGATCAGTTATCACAGCGTTCGGCGCTGGCCGCGGCGCGGGCTGCGCAGCCTGGTGACAGTCACCGTCGGCGAGCCGATCACCCCGACACCGCTCGAGGTGTGGCTCACCGCCCGCTGGGGCGCGCACACCCGCAAGGCCGGACGCACCTGGTGGGTTCCGAACCAACACGCGGAATGGACGGTGCAGGCCGCCGAGATCGTGGAACTGCACGACGAGCTGGTGGCGGCTGCCGGAATCACGCCCAGCGGCGACCGGCTGCGCGCGCTGTTCTCCCCAGGGGTACGGACCCAGTTCGGCCGGCCCTGCCTGGTTGCGTAGCAATCCGGCTCACGGACAGGTGTATCCGCCGTCGATGATCAGGTCGGATCCGGTCATATAGCTGGAAGCCGCGCTGGCCAGGTAGAGGTACAGGCCGGTGAGTTCTTCGGGCCGGCCGATCCGTCCCATCGGGATCTTCGGCTCCCACACGCGGTGATAGTCGGCGAGCGGCTCGACCAGCTCGGTACGGATGTACCCGGGACTGATGCTGTTGACCCGGATCTCGTATGGCGCGAATTCGACCGCCATCGCTTTGGTGAGGTGGATGACCGCCGCCTTGGTGGTGCAGTAGTGACCCACCTGCTGCGGGACGTTGATGATATGACCTGACATCGACGCGGTGGTGATGATGGACCCGCCGCGGCCCTGCCGCACCATTGCCTTGGCGGCGGCCTGGGCGGTGAGGAAGACCCCGGTCACGTTGGTGTCCTGGATCCGTTGAAACTCCTGCAGCGACATCTCCAGCATCGGGGTGTCCGAGACGATGCCGGCATTGCACACCGCGATGTCGATGCCGCCCAGGTGCTCAGTGAGCTGATCCACCATGGCGGTCACCTGATCTTGCCGGGTCACGTCGCACACGATGGGCACCGCCCGGCCTCCCATCGCGGCGATCTGCTCGGCCAACTCCGTCAGAGCATCCAAATGCCTTGCGGCAATCGCCACTTCGGCTCCGGCTTCGACGTAGGCCAGAGCCACCTGCTTACCGATACCGCTGGAGGCTCCGGTCACCAAAGCCGTCTTGCCGTGCAAGTCGAACAGATCCAACACCGTCATGGGATCTAGTCTGTCCGGTATGGGCAAGTTCGCCAAAGCAGAGATCGAGGAAGCCGTCCGCCACTACACGACCGTCGTCGAAGGATGCTCCGCGTCGGGCGATTGGCGTCCCTTCGCGGATCTGTTCACCGAGGACGTGGTCTACACCGAGCATCACTACGGGACCTTCCACGGTCGCGAGGAGGTGCGCGAATGGATCGTCTCCGTGATGGCGCCGTTCCCGCACATGCGGTTTCCCTCGGACTGGACCGCCTACGACGAAGACAACGATGCCGTGGTGATCATGATCAGGAACCTGCTCGATCACCCCACCGACCCCGACGGAGAGCCGTTCTGGTTCCCGAACTGGACCCGGCTGGTCTACGCCGGCGACGGTCTGTTCAGCAGCGAAGAGGACATCTACAACCCCAACCGTGACGCGCCCGGCGTCGTCGGCGCCTGGCTGGAGGCCGGCGGCCGGTTCGCGTCCACGAAGTTCCCCGAACCCAAGGCCTAGCTCGAGGCCGACGACCGCTTGCGCCGGCGCGAGCGGGCAGCGTTCAGCGCCTGCTGCCAGGCCAACATTGTCGCGGCTTTGAGCATGGCCGGCCGGGCGCTGTCCCTGGACAGCAGCGCGGTGGCGGCGGCTTTGGTGGTGGCCGATGCCTTGGACAGATGGCCGCTGTCGAACGGTGGCTGCGGGTCGTACTCGAGGGCCAGCTGGATCGCCTTGGCGCGGCCTTCCCCGCCCATCTGACCGGCCAGCCACAGGCCGAGGTCGAGACCCGCGGAAACTCCCGCGCTGGTGATGATGTTGTCCTCGTGCACAATTCGTTCATCGGTGACGGGAATCGCGCCAAACGCTTTCAGTGCCGGGATGGTCAGCCAGTGCGACGTCGCGCGCCGGCCCTTGAGCAGGCCGGCGGCCGCCAGAATCACCGATCCAGAGCACACCGACGTGGTCCAGCTCGCCGTCCGATGTGCTTGGCGCAGCCACTCGAGCAGCTTCTCATCGCGGGCGTGCACCGGTGTCCCGGGCCCGCCCGGCACCAGAATCACGTCGGGGGAGGGCGTTTCGGCCAGCGAGTGCGTGGCGCCGATCACCAGCACTCCGGAGTCGGCGGTGACCGGCCCGACGTCGTGCCAGACGAAGCGCACCTCGGTGTGCGGCAGCTGGCGCAGGATCTCGTAGGGCCCGATCATGTCGAGTGCGGTGAAATCCGGGTAGGCCACGAAGGCGATCTGGGTCATCGGGATTCTCCTAGCGTGTGGTTACGGGTCAGACAAACGCTTTGCGGTACTGGTCGGGCGGGATGCCGACCCGGCGAATGAAGTTGCGCCGCATGGTTTCCGCCGTCCCGAATCCGCAGCGCGAAGCGATTGCCACGACGGTGTCGTCGGTCTCCTCCAACTGACGACGCGCGGCCTCGGTGCGGATCCGCTCGACGTACTGCCCGGGCGCCTCACCGATTTCCTCGGTGAACACCCGGGTGAAATGCCGAGGGCTCATCGCCGCCCGCCGGGCCAGATCCTCGACGCTGTGCGATGCGCCGGGCTCGGACTCGATGGCCTCCTGCACGTCGCGGATCGACGTCCGTTTCGCGCGCGGCATCCACACCGGTGCGGCGAACTGGGTCTGGCCCCCGGGCCGGCGCAGATAGAGCACCAGCCAGCGGGCCACCGTCTGCGCAATCTCGGTGCCGTGGTCGTCCTCGACCAGCGACAGCGCCAGGTCGATGCCCGCGGCGACACCGGCGGCTGTCCATATCCGTTCGCTGCTGCGCACGAAGATCGGGTCGGGATCGACCTCGATGTTCGGGAACTCTGTGGCCAACCGGTCGGCGAACGCCCAGTGTGTGGTGGCCCGATGCCCGTCCAACAATCCGGCTTCGGCGGCCAGGAATGCTCCCGTGCAGACGGTGACGACGCGTCGTGCGGTCCGGGCCACTGCTTTGATCCAGTCCACGAATCCGGCGTCGGCCCGTGCGGCGTCGACGCCGCCACCACCGGGCAGCACCACGGTGTCGATGCGTTCGCGCGGGGCGGGAAGGGGCGCGGCGGTGAAGCCCAGCCCGGTGGCCGTGGTGACCGGTTGTCCATTGGCCGCGGCCACCACGACGTCGTATCCGCCTTCGGTCAGCAACGAAGCGCCGGTGAACACTTCGTAGGGCCCGATCACATCGAGCGCCTGCACCCCCGGGAAGCCGACGATCACGATTTTTCGTGCCATGGCCTCAGTCTTGGCCAACAAAACCATGTCGTCTACGCCATGGTGCCAACAAAATAAGACATGCGGACCCGGGCACAGCCCCGGGCCGGCACCTTGGCAGACTGTGGGCATGGCACAGATAACCTTGCGCGGAAATGCGATCAACACCGTCGGCGAGCTTCCCGCCGTCGGGTCCCCGGCACCTGACTTCACCCTGACCGGTGGCGATCTGGGCCCGGTCAGCAGCGATCAGTTCAACGGTAAATCCGTGCTGCTCAACATCTTTCCCTCGGTCGACACACCGGTCTGCGCCAAGAGCGTGAAGACGTTCAATGAGCGCGCCGGCGCCACCGGGGCATCGGTGGTGTGCGTATCCAAGGACCTGCCGTTCGCGCAGAAGCGGTTCTGCGGTGCCGAGGGCACCGAGAACGTGACGACAGGATCGGCGTTCCGGGACAGTTTCGGCGAGGACTACGGCGTCACCATCGCCGATGGTCCGATGGCCGGACTGCTGGCCCGCGCCGTCGTGGTGATCGGTGCCGACGGCAAGGTCGCCTACACCGAGTTGGTGCCTGAGATCGCGCAGGAGCCCGACTACGACGCGGCGCTGGCCGCGTTGGGCGGGTAATCCGGCCTAACCCCGCGAGGACCTGTCCAGCCGGTCTGCGGTCGCGGTCAGCACCTCCCGGCAGCCGGCCCACATCGCGGTGATGATGTCGGCGGCCGACGGCAGATCCTCGATACGGCCGGCGACCTGACCGGTGTTGGCGACACTGGCGTCCATGTCGCCGTCGAAGTAAAGCCGTTGCACCCGCTGCAGGGCGGCACTGCCCTCGGCCAAAGACGCTGAAGCGTCCAGCTTTTCGGCAGCAGCGGTGCGGATGACCCGCATCATTCTTCTGCCGTCCAGGGGGAGCAGCACGGTGCCCGTCTCGTCGGCGCGCACCACCGCCTCCTTGAGGTTGCCGTGCACCGGCGAGTCCGCCGAGGCCAGTAACCGGGTGCCCATCTGCACGCCTTCCGCCCCGAGGACGAGCGCGGCGGCCATCGACCGCGCATCGCAGATGCCTCCCGCCGCCACGATCGGGATGTCGACGTGGGCCGCGACCAACGGCAACAGCACCATGGTCGAGGCGCCGAACCGGTTCTTGAAGCCACCGCCCTCGACACCTTCGACGATGAGGCCGTCCACGCCGGCGTCGACGGCTTTCCGGGCGGCAGCCAGGGTACCCACCACGTGAAAGACGGTGATACCCGCGTCGTGCAGGCGAGCAGTGAACAGCGCGGGGCCCCCGGCTGAAGTGGTCACGAAGCGATTCCGTTGTCTACCAACAGATCTACCATGGCCGGGTCGCGGTTGAACAGCAGCGCGATGTTGGCCCCGACCGGCCGGTCGGTGAGGTCGCGCACCCGGCGCAGATCGGCCCGGCCCTGCTCGGAGGTGGTCTCGATGATGCCGAGACCACCGGCGTTGGACACCGCCGCGGCCAGTTGCGCACCGGCGATGTAGGTCATCGGCGCCTGCATGATCGGGATAGCGATCCGCGCGAGCGCCGCGACCCGGTTCGTAGTCCGGGCCCTGTCAATCACGATGTGAGCCTCCGGATTCGGCGCCGCGTGGATCGATGAGGTCGCGAAAACTCTCCGCTCGGTGCACGGACGCACCGAGACTGCGGACGCGGTCGGCCAGCCCCTTGTCCGATGTCACGACACGAATCTCGCCGGGTCGGGCGGCTGCCTGCACCAGCCGGACTATCTCGTCGTCGGCTGAGTTCGCCGCCCTGGGTGCATGCGCCACATCGATCACCGAGGACCCGATCGCGGTGGCCGGCGGGCGTTCGAAGACCACCGTCACCCGGTCTGCCGGCGGCGCCCACTTCTCGAGTCGCTGCACCAGCACGGTCATGGCGCGCTGGCGGTCTTTCCACCATCCGTCGGGGCGACAGCCGATCACATTCATCCCGTCGATGATCCAGCGCACACCTCACGGTACGAGACGCTTATAACCACCTGCGTTTGCGGGACCGCTGGGCGACTTGAGCCTGGACGTTCTCCTCCATGACGCCCAAGGCATTGATGACTTCCAGTTGAGACAGAATCATCAGTCCGTTGAGCTGTTTGAGTCGTTCCGGGTTGTTTTCGATCGACTCTTCGTCGTCGACGTAGACAAGCAGAAAGTTGCGCAACGCCTGGCTGCCGGTCATCCGCTCGGGGACCTTCATGTTCCGCAGGATGGAAACCATGTCAGGTTCGTCGGTCACAACATCGCTCCTTCGCGATCGAGTGTCAGCCCCCCAGCGTAGGAGACCGCCGTCACGCTCAGAGCAGGCGCTCAGCGGCGTCGTCGGTAACCTCCCGACGGTCGTCGTCCTGATTCTCATTCGGCCCGTTGGCGGACGCCAATCCCGCTTTCGAGGCGCCACCGGCGGGTGCGCCGGCACCCATTCCGCTTCCCAGGGGGGCACCCCCACCCATCGCCGACGAGCCCGCGCCGGCCACCGCCGATGTCATCGGCGACGACGCTGCTTCAGCGACGCCGGCAACCACCGGGCTCCCGGCGGCCGCGCTCAGCGGGCTCTGCAACGCCGCTGCGCTGGCCACTCCGCTGCCGCTCACACCGCTCATCGAGGCCAACCTGGACATCGGCGTCGAACTGAACGCCAGCGCGCCCGCAGCGACGTCGTCGGACTCGCCGTACATGCGCGCGATATCGGTCAGCGCAGTCCCGGTGCGCATCAACTCTTCCTGAGCGGCGGTGTTGGAGGCCAGCATGGTGGCAGCTTCCTGCGCGAAGGCGAGCACCGCTTGCGCTGACACCTCTTCACCGCCGGCGGGGATGAGCCCGCTCAGCACCGACATGGCTGCGGTCGAGGCGGCGCTGATGCCCTGGCTACCGATGTCGACCAGCTGCGAACCGATATCACCGGCGGCAGGATTGTGGGACAGGGAATCCATTGCCATTGCGTGCTGCTCCTGTGTTCTGTAGGCGACTCCGACATGGTGATCGCAAGCGCGGCGGGGCCGCGCGTGACGGGTCACCCTCATCAGGTCACCGCGCTATAACACATCAATTCTAAGGTGCTCCTGGCCACCCGGATGCACCTTTTCGAGACCATGAGCACAATGCGCAAAACCGCAGAATCGTCGCTTATTCCGACTATCGCCCACAAGCGGGACATGTCGGTATCGGCCCCCTAGTTTCGATCTCAGCACGCATCGCAATTGTCGCGGTGCCGAATGGCAGAGTCGCCGATTTCAAAACGCGGAGGAAATTCTGCACTGCAGGAAATCAGGAGTACACACATGCAGACCATGACATTTCATCCGGTCGTCGGCGACATTGGCGGCCAGGTGGTCCAGATCGGCATCAGTTCCCTGCAGGCCGGGGACCGGGCGGGCATGTCGGTGACCGGGCTCGCCCCGGCCGGCGCCGACGAGGTGTCGGTGCAGGCAGTCATGGCATTTCACGCCGAGGCCGCTGCGATGTTGGACTTGCACCGGGCGGCCCAGCAAGAACTCATCCGGGCCGGTGCGGCATTGACCCAGATCGCGCAGACCTACACCGCCGTCGACCAAATGGCCGCCAATTCTGTGGCCATTCCGATGTCGAATCCCTGGATCGGCGAATAATTGCCGAGCCGGTGGTGACTGCCCGCAATTCTCAGTGCGGAATCCGAGCCGCGCGGTTGGCATTCGCAGAGAATTCCTGCTCGGGACGACCGGTGGTTCCGTAGCGCAGCCCGACGGAGACCTCCCCGGTGGTGGCCAGCGAGGCCAGGTACCGCTGGGCGGTAGCCCTCGAGATGCCGATCGCCGCGGACACCTCGGCCGCCGACATCGGCGTGGACGCAGCTTGCAGCGCTTGCACCACCAGTTTCTTGGTGGGGGAGGCCACAGCGGTGGACGACTGGACCGCGGCAACCCTGGGCCGCAACGCCTCCAGCGCGGCATCGACGTCACTGGCACCCAGATTGGGGCTGGACAGGATCTTCCGGTAGCGGGCATAGCCGGCGAGCCGGGCGGCCAATTCAGTGGTAGGGAACGGCTTGACCAGATACGTCAGCGCGCCGGCGGCCAACGCGGCGCGGATCGTCTTGGCCTCGGTAGCCGCCGTCAACATCATTGCGTCGCTGCTCAATTCGCGCACGAAGTCGACGCCGGAGCCGTCAGGCAGGTACACATCGACCAGTGCCAGGTCGACGGCTGCCGCCTCGCGAGCCGCCGCGAGCGTGTTGGCACTGGCGACCACCGTGAAACCTGGCATGGCATCGACGATTCCGGCATGCATGTTGGCGACCCGGAAGTCGTCGTCGACCACCAACACGGTCAGGTCTGCGCTGCCCACTGCTCCTCCTCAGTCATCACACCCGGAAGCCGGGCGATGAACTCGGCCCCGTTGAGCCGTTGTCCGGCAACCGGATTCCCCGGACTCGCCAGCCACAGGTCGCCACCCAGCGCGCGGCTGATCTGCCGCGACAACGCCAGTCCGATGCCGCGCCCACCCGGTATCCCGGAGTCCGGCTTCGTTGAGGTGCCCTCGGTGAAAAGCTGTTCGACGAAGTCGCCGGCCACCCCGTCACCGCTATCGGCGACCGTAATGTGCAGCGTCGAATCTTCCTGCAGCAGCTCGACTTCCACTTCCTTGCGGGCGTTGTTGCCGGCACGGGCAGCGTCGATGGCGTTGTCCACCAGGTTGCCCACCACGGTGGTCACGTCCACCGGCAGTTCCAGCCGGCCCGATACCCAGGTGTTCTCGCCGATCACCAGCGTGACACCGGCCTCGCGCGCGGTCGCCGCCTTCGCCGCCAGAAATGCCTGCAGATGCGTGTCGTGAATCGCTTCGAGGCCGGGAACCGCCGAACCGAGCGGACCAGAACCGAGCAATTCCTCCAAATATTGCAGACCCTCCTGGACATGGCCGGTGTGCAGCAGTCCGTTCAGCAGATGGAGCCGGTTGGCGAATTCGTGGCGCTGTGCCCGCAACGCGGTGCTCATCACCTGCACCGCGTCGAGTTGCCGGGTGAGCGACTCGACATCGGTGCGGTCGCGTACCACCAGCACGGTTCCCAACTCGCGGCCATCGCGCTGCACCTTCCGCGCCGAGACAACGACGATGCGCTGACCGACGGTGGCCAGAGTCGGCGCGGTCGCGGCCTGCTCCGAGGCAGCTTTGAACACGTCGAGAACACGTGGTGTCAAACCGATTTCGACGATATTCCTCCCGAGTTCGTTCCCGATCTGCAGCAGTCGGCAGGCCTCGTCATTGACGAACGTGATGCTGCCGCCCTGGTCGGTGGCCAGCACCCCCTCACCGATGCCGTGCAACACGGCCGCCTGGGTACGGACCAGCTCCGCCATTTCCGCCGGCCGCAGACCCAGGGTGAGCCCACGCCATCGCCGCGCCAGGGCCACCGAGCCGACGACGCCGATCAGCAGGGCCGCGCCGCCCAGCGGCGCGAGTACGCGCAGGTTCTTGGAAAACTGCTCGTCGAAAGCCTTGGTGGAGATACCGACGCTGACCATGCCCAGCACTCGAGTGCTGCCCGGTTCCACCACCGGCACTTTGGCGACGATGGAACGTCCGAGCGTGCCTGACTCATGAACAACCTGTTCGTGTCCCGCGAGCGCCTGGCCGGGATCTGTGCTGACCCGGCGGGCCAGTTCGTCGCGGTGGGGGTGCGCCAGCCGGATGCCGTCGGCGTTGCTGATGACGACGAACAAGACGTGGGTGCGCTGCTGGACCCGGGAAGCGACGGTCTGCAGCGGACCGGCTGCGAGTTCGTCGACGGTCGCAGGGTCGGCGGACACCGGGGTGGCGTCGTAGCGCGAGATCGTATTCAGCACGGTCGGGGATGACGCCACGACGCGGGCGATATCCATTGCGTGAACCCCGTATTGAAGGTCCAGGCGGTGCCGGTTGAACTGAGCGAACAACACGAACGCGACGATCAGGGTCAGGGTGACCAGGACCAGTTGCAGCAGCAGGATGCGGCTGGCGAGCCGCAGGTCGATGCGCCCCCGGGTGGGCATGAGGGGACGCTACCACGTTAGCTGAGCAGAATGCGCAAAAGTCGCTGGCTGCTAGAGATGTCAGGACCCTTCGGGATAGGTCTGGTCCCGGCGGGCGTCCATGAATTCGATACCGGCGGCTGCCCTACGATCGGCCCATGCGTGACTCGAAGATCCTGATCACCGGGGCCACCGGCCAGGTTGCCGCCCCGATCGCCCAGGCCCTGGCGGCCGACAACGAGGTGTGGGGCATCGCCCGGTTCACCGACCCGGTCGCGCGCACCCGCCTCGAGCAGGCCGGCGTGCGCTGCGAGACAGTCAATCTGGCCGCCGGAGATTTCACCGCGCTGCCCTCAGACTTCGACTATGTGCTCAATCTGGCGGTGGCCAAGAGCGGACGGTGGGATAAGGATCTGGGCGCCAACGCTGAATCCGTCGGCCTGTTGATGGCCCACTGCCGCACCGCAAAAGCGTTCCTGCACTGCTCTTCTGCGGCTGTCTACGACCCGCCCGACGACGAAGTACGCACCGAGCGCGCGGCCCTGGGCGACAACCACAAACCTCTGTTCCCCACCTATTCGATCTCCAAGATCGCCGGTGAGGCCGTCGCGCGCACCACCGCGCGCATCCTCGGAGTGCCGACCACGATCGCCCGCCTCAACGTTCCGTACGGCGACAACGGTGGCTGGCCGTTCTACCACATGGAGATGATGCTGGGCGGCATCCCGATCCCGGTCCCGCCCGGCGGCCCGGCACTCTACAACCCGATCCACCAGGATGACATCATCGCCACCATCCCGAAACTGCTTGCTGCGGCATCGGTTCCGGCCATCACGGTGAACTGGGCCGGCGACCAGATGGTCAGCATCCAGGACTGGTGCGGCTACCTCGGCACGCTCGTCGGTCGCGAGCCGACGTTCCACGAGAGCGACCAGGCACTCCGCGGCAACCCCGTGGACGTGACCTTCCTGCACGAGCTGACCGGCACCGGCAGCACGGTGGACTGGCACGACGGCTTGCGTCGCATGGCGGCCAAGTTCCATCCGGATCTCGTTGAGGCATAGGGGACTCGTACCTGTACCGAGTGTGGGACTCCGACTCCGCTGCAGCCGAACGTATTCGGCTGTTCGCGCGTCGCTCATCGGCAATGCAGGCCCGCTTTCGTCAGTAGATCGAAGCAGCCCAGGGTTGGGTGCAGAATGAGCCGATCCCACGGAGAGTCAGATCCGCTGCAATTCGATGACCGGGATGACGCGGTCGGTCTGGTGCTGGTACCCGCCGAAGCCCGGCGCCTGCTCGACGATGCGCGGGTAGATGTCGTCACGCTCGTCACGCGGCAATTCGCGGGCCTGCACGTCGTAGGCGTCGGTGCCGATTTCGATGTGCGCCTGCGGGTGTGCCCGCAGGTTGTGTAGCCAGGCGGGATCCACGTCGGCGCCGGCGTACGAGCCGACGATGAAGCGTTTGCCGTCGATGTCGAACGTCATCACCGGGTTGACGCGCTCCGCGCCGGATTTGGCCCCGGTGGTGTGCAGAAGTAGCAACGTGGCTCCTTCGAACGGCCCGCCGACCTTGCCCCCGTTTGCGCGGAACTCCTTGATGATGTCAGCGTTTCCTGACACCTCGGGCTTATCTGCCATCTCGATCTGCTTGATCAACCGTTTTCAACGATGAAGCTCGACAGAACGTCGGCGAGTTGCTCCCCGCGGTCCTCCTGCAGGAAGTGCGCCGCACCCTCGATGCGTACCTGTTCGTCAACACTAGGAATCAGATCGCAGAACAGTTGTCCCGATCTGGGGTAGGGGAAGACCGGGTCGGTATCCGAAAACGCTACCAGTGCAGGCTTATTCCAGCGCGACAGCTCGTCGGTGACCATCCGCATCTGCTCGACGCCGGGCGCATCGTCAGTAATTGGGACCAGCAGCGGGAACTGGGCGGCACCCGCTTTCGACTCGACGGTCGGAAACGGCGCGTCATATGCGGCAACCACATCGTCGGGCAACTCGGTTGTGGTGCCGGTCTGAATGACGAAGCCGACCGGCAGATCCGAGTTCTTCTCGGCAAAGTCGCGCCAGGCCATGAATCCTTTCGAGACCCGGCCGGTGAACAGGCCGGTGTTCATGATCATGAGCGCGCGGACCCTGGCCGCGTTCTGCACCGCCCACCGCAACCCGATCGGACCGCCCCAGTCCTGAACGACCACGGTGGCATCGTCGATATCAAGTGCGCCGAGCACTGTGGCGATGCACTCGCTGTGCCGGTCGTAGGTATACCAACGGCGGTCGGTGGGCTTGTCGGAGCGTCCGAATCCGACGAGATCGGGCACGATCACCCGGTGCCCGGCAGCGACCAGCGGCGGAAGCATCGTGCGATACAGGAACGCCCAACTCGGCTCGCCGTGGAAGCACACGATCGGCGACCCGTCGCGCGGACCTTCGTCGAGATAGTGCAACCGCAGACCGTCGACATCGCAGTAGTTCGGCGCGAAGTCGTATCCGGGCAGGCCCTCAAACCTCGCGTCGGGGGTGCGGTACACCTCGGAAATGGGCATCCAGGACGCCTCTAGGTGATTTTCACCATAAGCTTGCCGACGTTCTTGCCGTCGAAGAGCATGTTGATCGCTGTCGGCAACTGCTCGAAGCCTTCCACCACCGTCTCCAGCGGGGTGAGTTTGCCATCGGCGATCAATCCGGCGATCTCACTGATCGCCTCGGGTGCGCGGCCGAAGTGGTCCAGGACGATGAAACCCTGCACGGTCGCGCGCTGGATGAGCAAGTTGCCGAACGCACGCGGCCCGGGCGGTGGTGAGGCATCGTTATACCCCGATATCAGGCCGCACAACGCAACCCGCGCACCGATATTCAGGCGCGCGAAGATGGCGTCCATGATGTCGCCGCCGACATTCTCGAAGTCGATGTCGATGCCGTCGGGCGTCGCCGCGGCCAACTGGGCGTTCCAGTCGTCGGCTTTGTAGTCGACAGCGGCGTCGAAGCCCAGTTGGTCGGTCAACAGCGCGCACTTCTCCGGGCCGCCGGCAATCCCGACGACGCGAGCACCGTCCGCCTTGGCGAGTTGGCCGGCCACCGAACCCACCGCACCGGCGGCCGCCGATACCACCACCGTCTCACCGGGCTTCGGCTTGCCGATGTCCCGGATGCCGATCCAGGCGGTCAGCCCGGTCATCCCGAGCGCGCCCATGTAGGCGCTGGGGGAGACGCCGTCGGCAACCTCGACCGGCATCAACGGCGTGGTGTCGGACGCGACCACGTACTCCTGCCAGCCGACCAGCCCCTGCACGATCTGGCCGACCGAATAGTTGGGGTTGTTCGACGCGACGACCTCGCCGATGCCGCCGGCCCGCATGACTTCGCCGATGCCGACCGGAGGAAGGTAGGTCGGAGTGTCAGTGATCCACATGCGGTTGGTCGGGTCGAGTGAAATCCAGTCGACCCGGACCAGCGCCTCCCCGTCGGTGATGTCGGGGACCGGTTGCTCACTGAGCTCGAAGGTGTCCGGTCCGATGCGTCCGGTGGGGCGTTCGCGCAGCAGAAAACGTCGGTTGGCCATGAGCGAAACGGTACCCATCGCAGCTCGGGGACTTGTCACCGGTGAGTGCTACAACGTGAGCTATGTCAGAAACCGGCTCAAATCAGCGCACGGCAACGTGCCATGAGTGATGCAGATAACTGCCCGATTGCAAATTCACGGCAAATTCTCATCTTCTGACACGGTTAGGTCACAGCTTTGCTGGGCATGCTTGCGTAGCAGAGCAACAAGAGGCAAGTCAAATCATCGCTCGGGGAATCTAGAAGGAGTTGACAATCGTGGCGAATGCATCAGGTGCGACGGTGATCGACCTCCAATCGCACCCGCTCTGGACTGCAGCTCAGCGTCGGGAGCGCCAGCTCCAAGACGCGATGCGTCGCCACCCGGCTTATATCGGCAGGCAGCGCGCGCTCGCCGCGGGGCAGATTCCACAGGCCGACGGCCACGGCGCTCGGCGCTACCGCACCGCCAACGAGCCCGCTTAGTACCCGCGCTCGACATCGCGCGCACTTCTGCGCACCATCTGACGAACTGTATCTCCTTCGGCGGGACGGCTCACCGCCGCACATACGGATTTGCTGCGGAATTCGCAGCGCGTCACCCCTCTATCCTGTTGCGGACAACCAGGGGAGACCAGCATGCCCGATACGCCGGCCACCATGCGCGCCGCATTTACCGGGATCAGTTCCCGGGCCTGGGAGCATCCCGCCGACCGAGCTGCCTTGTCGGCGCTGCGACGGCTCAAGGGTTTCGACCAGATACTCAAGCTGCTGTCCAGCGCGCTGAGGGAACGACAACACCGGCTGTTGTACCTGGCCAGCGCCGCCCGAGTGGAATCCCGCCAGTTCGCCGACCTCGACGTATTGCTCGAACAGTGCACTGACGTCCTCGACGCGCCCGGCAAGCCGGAGCTATTCGTGATCCAGTCACCCGAGGCCAACGCCTACACGATCGGGATGGACGAGCCGTTCATCGTGCTCACCTCTGGGCTGTACGAGTTGATGACCCACGACGAGCTGCGCTTCGTCATCGGCCACGAACTCGGCCACGCATTGTCCGGTCACGCGGTGTACCGCACGATGATGATGCATCTGATGCGGCTGACGCGGTCCTTCGGCTTCATGCCGATCGGCGGTTGGGCGCTAAGGGCGATCGTCGCGGCGCTACTGGAATGGCAGCGCAAGTCCGAGCTGTCCGGCGACCGTGCCGGGCTGTTGTGCAGCCAGGACCTGGACACCGCGATCCGCGTCCAAATGAAGCTCGCCGGCGGAAATCGACTGGACAAACTGGACTCGCAGGCTTTCCTGGCCCAGGCACGCGAGTACGAAAAGGCCGGCGAGATGCGCGACGGGGTGCTCAAACTGCTCAACTTGGAGTTGCAGACCCACCCGTTCTCGGTACTGCGCGCCGCCGCCTTGACTCAGTGGGTCGACACCGGCGGCTACGCCAAGATACTGGCCGGCGACTATCCCCGCAGGGTCGACGACGACAACGCCTCGTTCGCTGAGGACCTCGGCGAGGCGGCCCGCCAATACAAGGACGGTTTCGACCAGTCCGACGACCCGCTGATCAAAGGCATCCGCGACGGTCTCGGCGGCATCGTCGACGGCGTGGGCCGGGCTGCGACCAGCGCGGCTGATTCCTTGGGCCGCAAGATCAACGAGTGGCGGCAGAAACCAGGCACCTGAACCGCCGACAGCTACCAGACGCGCACGTAGTCGACGAGCATCTGCGCGGGGTAGGTGCCCGGCCCCGGATCGCCACCACCCGAACCGGCGACAGCCAGGTTCAGGATCGGGAACACCTGGTAGCCGGGGTTGTTGAACGGCCAGTCAGCCAGGGAGTTCGCCGGCACCGTGAAGTACGGCGCCGCACCATCGCTGTAGTCCTGCCAGAACCGCATTCCGGTGTCGTCCCACTGGACTCGCCAGGTGTGCCATGCGCTGTCCAGCGCGAGATTGTGCGTTTTCCACTCCGAGCCGTTCGCTTTCGCGTGCACGGTGGTAGCCGCCGGCCACTTGCCGTTGCCGTACCACTCGACGATGTCGATCTCACCCTCGGCGTCACTGGACAGCCAGAACGCGGGCCACGCACCAGGAGTCAGGCAGTCGAATTTGATCCGGGCTTCCCAGGTGTGCCCGATGCCGCCCTGCCAGGGGCTGAAGATCTTGCCGCCGTAGTAGGTATTGCCGTCCTTGGCCGCACGAATGACGAGATTGGAGTTGCCGTCGATGAATACGTTCTGTCGGTCATCGCGGTATTGCCCGACATGCTCGGGCAACTCCCAGTACGTCGGGTCCTTCATCGTCTCGCGAGCTTTGGACACCGTCCACTTGGCCGGATCGGGAGCTGAGCCGGCCGGACCGTCGAACTCGTCGTGGAAGAGGTAGGTCCCGGCACCGCTGGGCGCTGCCGCGACCTTCGGAGCGGGTACCGCGCTCAGCGCGGCACCGGTCAGCAGGCCCGCCATCTTGAGCATGTGGCGACGATCCATTCCAGGCATTAGCAAGGCACCCTAGCAGCCACGACGAGCGTGGTGAAAGTTCACGGGCAGCCCACCGGATCGTCAGCCGGCCGCCGGCGGCCGGGTCATGAACGTCAATCGGTGCCCGTATGTCGGCGTCTTGCGGCCGTTGCCGGCATTGAAGAACTGGCCGAACGGCGGCGCCATCGGACCGCTGCCGACGGCGGCACCCACGGGCGTCGTCTCCAAGGCGGCCGGGACTGCGTTCCCGGCAGCCGTCGCACCCGAAGCGCCGGTGGCGGTGGTCCAGCTCGCCGGCACCGACAACCCGCTGAGCGGAACCGACCTGCCCAGACTTGCCGTCACGCTGCTGACCTTCGTACCGATATTCGCAGCGGCTGCACCCGCGGCCTTGGCGGCACCTTCGGCTGCCTTGGCCGCGGGGCCCAGGAAATTGGTGATCGCGATAGAACCGCTGCTGGCCTGGCCGAGGGCCTGACCGGACTGGAAAACCGCGGTGATCGACGAGACGTACGGGGTGACGTACTTGGAATACAGCGGGACGATGTCGTCCAACGGCGTGTTGGCTATCAGCCACTGGTCGATGGTGGTGCCGTTGCCGTTCAGGGGCGCCGAAAGCGTCTTGAGCACGTCGGCGACCCGCGGGCTCAACTGCGATCCCAGGTTGTCGAGTTGAGTCTGAATCAGTTGTCCCTCGGACTTGACGACCGCGATGGCCTGGTCGACCAACCCCGTGGGGTCCACCACTTCAGCAGGTGCCGGTAGCTCCGCCAACTCGGTCGCCGCCGCCGAGCTGCCGGCGTAGGTGTACATCGCCGCCGCATCCTGCGCCCAGAATTCCAGGTAGAGCGCCTCGGTCGCCGCGATCGCCGGGGTGTTCTGCCCGAAGAAATTCGTCGCCACCAACAGAGCGAGTAACGCGCGGTTGGCCGCGATGACCGGCGGCGGCACCGACGCGGTGAACGCCGCTTCGTATGCCGCTGCGGCGGCATAGGACTGGCTGGCGGCCAGCGCGGACTCGTCGGCGCTCAGATCCAGCCAGGCGATGAACGGCGTCACCGCCGCAACCAGCGCCTCGGAGGCCGGCCCCAACCACGGGCTGCTGGTCAGCCCGGTGATGACAGCCCGATGACCCGCCGCGGCGCTTTGCAGGTCAGCGGACAGACCACTCCACGCCGCCGCGGCGGCCAGCAACGGGCCGGAGCCCGGCCCGGTATAGATGCGCCCGGAATTGATTTCGGGCGGCAAAAGGCCAAAGTCGAACATGGCTTCGTCCGGTGAATCCGGGCGTCAGCCGGCGGCGGGGGGCTTGGCCATGACCGACGGCTTGAACCCGTAGGTCGGCTGGTTCCGGCCGTAGCCGCCGTTGACGAACTGCCCGAATGGCGGAGCCATCGGAAAGCTGTTGCCTTCGGCGGCAGCCGGGATCGCCGAGGCGACCCCCGGGTTGGTGGTGGCATGCCACGGCACCCAGTTGGCCGGCGCGGAGAGCCCCCCGATCGGAATCGCCTTGCCCAGACCCGCGGCCACCCCGGCGGCGTTGCCCGCGGCGCTGGCGGCGGCCTGACCGGCTCCGGATGCGGCGGCGCCGGCTGCGGAGGCTGCGCCTTCGGCTGCCTTGGCCGCCGATGCCGCGGGTTTGGCAAAGTTCGCCATCGCGGTCAGGCCGTTGCTGACCTGACCGAAGGACTGCGTCGACTGAATCATCGCAGCCAGCGAACTGACGTACGGCTGCAGATACTTGTTGAAAATCGTGAGTATGTCATCGAGAGGCGTATTGGCCACCAACCACTGATCGATCGCGGCGCCGTTGCCGTTCAGCGGTGCCGACAGTGTCTTCAGGATGTCGCCGACACGTGGACTCACATACGAGCCCACCTCGTTGAGCTGGGTTTGGACCGCTTGACCCTCGGCTTTCAATACCGCGATGGCCTGGTCGACGAGGCCGGTCGGGTCAGCGACTTCGGCCGGCGCAGCCAACTCGGTCAACTGCGTGGCCGCGGCCGCCCTGGTGGCATAGGAGTACATCGCCTGGGAATCCTGCGCCCAGAACTCGGCGTACTGGGCTTCGAGTTGCGAAATCGCGGCGCTGTTCTGACCCAGCAGGTTCGAGGTGATCAACTCCTGGACCAGGGTGCGATTTGCCGTGATCAATGGTGGCGGGACGCTGGCTGCGAATGCCGCCTCGTAGGAGGCCACGGCGGCGCTCGCCTGGCTTGCCGCCTCAGCCGCCTGATCAGCACTGTTGCTCAACCACGCGATGAACGGCGAGACGGCGGACGCGAGGTGCGCTGCGGCGGGCCCGAGCCACGGGCCGCTGGTCAGACTTTCGATCACCGAGCGATGCCCGGTAGCCGCAGCCTGCAGGTCGGCGGCCAAGTCGCTCCAGGCCACCGCGGCCGCGGCCAACGAACCCGCGCCCGGGCCTGCGTAGATGCGCCCGGAGTTGATCTCGGGCGGCAACAATCCGTAGTCGAACATCGTCAGTAACCCCCTGGTGCTTCGGCGCGCTCAGCCAGCCGCAGCGGCATTGGCCGCTTCGGTCTCGGCGTAGGAATTTCCGCTGGTGCCCAGCGTCGCAGCCAGTGCCGCCTGGATCCGGGCTGCTTGTGCACTGAGCTCCTGGAATCGCTGACCGTGGGTGGCGAATTGAGCTGCGGTCAAGATCGACACCTCGTCGGCGGCCGCGGGCACCACCCCCGTGGTGGGAGCCGCAGCCGCTGCGGTGCCCACGTTCAATGCCGCGCCGAGCGACTGCAGGTTGCTGGCCGCAGCGGTCAGGTGCTCTGGATAAGTGCGAACGAAAGACATAGAATTCCTCCAACTGGCATTGGGAAAAATCGAACGCAAACACGCCTGTGTGTCGTCGCGTCGTTAAACGACACGCTATTGACTTGGTGCCGACCGGAGCTACGTATCCATTTCGAAATCGGACGCTGATCTTGTCGTTTAGCTAGCATTCATGTTGATTTTTAGTCACAGACACTTCATAGGATTCGTCCGGCCGATACTCGGTTTCGCATGGCAGAATCGCGGGGCGCAGCCCCAGTGGGCGCCCCAGCGGGTGCCGGGCTGCTCGGGCCGCTGCCGGGGCACTCGCAAACCCGCAGCCGACGCCCGCGCAACGGCTCGATCAGTCACCTTGTCCTACATCGGTTTTGGTGTCGTAACTAGGCCCGCGCAGGACAACTCGTCAGGCATGAAAGATTGTCGCGGTGCGCATGCTCGCGGCAGATTGGCGACATCGGCGCGGCGGAAAAGTGAACTGGGCTGCTCCCTGTCGCAGCCGCGCCAGGTTTTACCACAGCAATCGCGAAATGTTAATAGAAGTGCGCAGCACGCGCATATGAAATAGCATCCGCAAGGGATAAATTCAGTAGGAGTTTATGTATAGCGTGGTCGCCAGCGTAGTCGGCCGACCGGGATCTTTATCTCAGGCTGATTTTATTAAAAGCTCCCACGGGCGTGTGGCTTTGCGTTAGCTGGACGCCACGAAATTGGTGGCCGAGGCGTGCCTGGTTTGAGATCAGGCCGCGATCGCAACCGTGGACGCTCTATCAACATGGCGGCGCTCCTGATTGGCTTCGCGCTGATGACGGCGCTGGGTACCGGGTACCGGTTCGGCCGGCGCGCCGGCACGCGAGGGAAACGGCCCTGGCACAAGCGCACCAGCCGATTGGCCCTGGGCAGGGCGGCGGCGGGTCTTGCGGTGCTAGTCCTGGCCCGCCGAGTCCAACAGAGCACTAGTCTCCGGCGGGCAGTCATCGGTGGGTGGGACGCCTTGCCCCGACGACGCACCGCACGCCGGTAGCGCCGCAGACATCCCCGCCGGGCTACAGCTTGCCGGCGACGAAATCGGCGGCCTGGTTGGCCATGCCGTCCGCCACGTACGCGCTTGCAAGGTGCGCGGGCCAGTTCTGTTGCCAGGTGTTGGGGTCGGCCGGGTTGCAGATCGGATCCGCTCCGTGGCACAACTCGATGGTGCGGTCGTTGTAGATCGGGTTGAAGTTCGTGATCGGCCCGGCCCACTGGCTGCCATTACCGAACAGGGCCACCGCCGCAATGTGCTCGTCGGCGCCGGGCGGCAGGGGACTGTCGAAGCCGAAGGCGCTCATCGGCACCGCGAGCACGATGTCGGTGACCGCAGCGCCCAGCGAGTAGCCGCCCAGCACCACCCGCGTGTTCGGACAAGTGCTGATCGTGTTCTGAATATGGCGACTCATGTCGTTGGCGCCGATGTCGATTTCGGTATCCGCCGGGTACCTGACGGCATAGGTGCCCATGCTGCGGCCTCCGATCTTGGAACGGAGCGAGTTGATGAAGGCGTTGCCAAGGACGCCGGGACCCGGCGATTCGAGTCGGCCGCGGGCGAAGACCACCTCCACCTGCGAACAATTCGCGGCAAACGCGGATCGCGGCGCTCCCGGGGTACCGACCGGCAGAACGGCACCCGCCACCAGCAGCCCGACCGCGACCGCGACAACGGCCAAGGCCCTAGCAAAGGGTTCGCGAGCAAATAGACGGCGCACAGCAAGATGGTAGCGACTCACCCGCGGGTGGCGCGCGACTAGTCGACAAACCGGACGCACTGGTGTTTCCGGGACGGGGGACGATACTTGGCTGATGGTCGACAACGGCACACCCGATGCGGATGGCCTGGGTGCTGACGGGCGAAATCCAACCGCCACAACCGATTTCACATGTGTAGCGGGTCCGTCGGCCAACTCTGGCGACGGAAGAAAGGCATCGCGATGACCGAACCGCAGCTGATCTACGAACGCGACGGCGATGTCGTGATCCTGACCATGAACAATCCGCGGCGCAAGAACGCCCTCACGCCGTCGATGCTCACCTTGATGGCCCAGGCCTGGGACGAGATCGACGCTGACGACGGCGTGCGGGCGGCGATCCTCACCGGGGCCGGTGACTCCTACTGTGTCGGCGGCGATTTGGCCGACGGGTGGATGGTCAACGCGGCCAAGCCGTCCGATCCGGACTCGGCGCCTCGCAAAGAGGCCGGAACAATCATCAGCGAAGGTCTGCTGCTGAGCCGATCGCTGGCCAAGCCGCTGATCGCCGCAGTCAACGGCCCCTGTCTGGGTGGCGGATGCGAGATGTTGCAGCAGACCGATATCCGAATCGCCGAACGGCACGCCGTGTTCGGGTTGCCCGAAGCCAAATTCGGGATGATCGCGGGCGCTGGTTCCACCGTCCGACTCAAGCGCCAGATCCCCTACACCAAGGCGATGGAAATGATCCTGACCGGCGACCCGCTCAGCGCCGACGAGGCCTACCATTTCGGCCTGGTGGGGCACGTCGTGCCGACTGGGCAGTCGCTGGCCAAAGCCCGCGCGATCGCCGCCCGGATTGCCGCCAACGGCCCGCTGGCGGTGCGCAACGCCAAAGCCTCCATCCTGGCCAGCGGATGGATCGACGACGCGGATGCCCGACGGATCGAACGACGCTTCGTCCGGGAGGTGATGCGTTCGCACGACGCGCAGGAGGGCTTGTCGGCCTTCGCCGCCAAGAGGCGGCCAAATTTCACCGGACAATGAAGGCCGCGCGCGCGGCGCGTTTTGTTACCATCGCGCGGTGCACGAGTCGGCTGAATCACCTGGTAGACACCTCACCCGCCGCGACGCCTTCAAGTACGCAGCCGCACCGGTCCTCGTCGGCCTGAGCACGTGGGCCGCCGCGCAAGGGATACCCGAAGCGTCGGCCGCGGGCGGTCAATTGATCGACTTCGCCGAGCGCCGGGTCCCGCCGGAGGAGATCAAAGCGGCCGGCTACGAGGGAGTGGTCAACTACGTCTCCATGGAGCGGCCGGGCGCGCACTTCGAGGCCAAACCGATCACCCGCCAATACGCCGACTCGCTGCGGGCGGCCGGCCTGCACATCGTCAGCAACTACCAATACGGCAAGCCGGGCTGGCCCGACTCGCCTTCGGACTACACCCGCGGGTACGACGGCGGCGTGGCGGACGCCAAGACGGCGCAGAGCCTGCATGCCGCCGCGGGCGGCCCGCCGTCGGCCCCGATCTTCTTCAGCGTGGACGAGGACATCGACCAGAACACCTGGAATACCGTTGCACTGCAGTGGTTCCGGGGGATCAACTCCGTTCTCGGCGTCGGCCGCAGCGGCATCTACGGCAGTTACCAGACCTGCGGATGGGCCATCGCCGACGGCGTCATCGGGAACTCGTCCACCCCGGGCCACAAATGGGCATGGCAGACGATCGGCTGGTCGCACGGACAACGCGAGCCCGCGGCGGTGCTGTATCAGCGGATCCTCGATGGACCGGTGATGGGCGGAATCAAGGTCGACGTGGACGACATCCTGGCGGCCGACTACGGGCAATGGGACATGAACCGCTGAGCGCAATACGGCACCCCGCGGACTTTCCGCGGGGTGCCGCACTGCGTTGCCGAACGGGGACGCTACTTCACGTCGAACCGATCGTTGTTCATCACCTTGACCCAGGCCGCGACGAAGTCCTCGACGAACTTGCCCTCGTTGTCGTCCTGCGCGTAGACCTCGACGAGCGCACGCAATATCGAGTTCGAGCCGAACACCAGGTCGTTCGCGGTCGCCGTCCACTTCAGCTCCCCGGTCGACCGGTCGCGCCCCTCGTAGACGTTCTCGGTGGCTTCCGACGGCTTCCACACGGTGCCCATGTCGAGCAGGTTCACGAAGAAGTCGTTGGTCAACACGCCCGTTTTATCGGTGAACACGCCGTGCTTGTTGCCGCCGTGGTTGGCGCCGAGCGCACGCAGACCGCCGATGAGCACCGTCAGTTCCGGTGCGGTCACCCCCAACAGATAGGCGCGGTCCAAGAGGAGTTGCTCGAGCGGCACCTTCTCACCGGGACGTGCGTAGTTGCGGAACCCGTCGGCTCGCGGCTCCAGCACCGCGAAGGACTCCACGTCGGTGTCCTCCTGGGTGGCGTCGGTGCGGCCCGGGGTGAAGTGCACCGAGATCTCGTAACCGCCGTCCTTGGCCGCCTTCTCCACCGCGGCGGAGCCGGCCAGCACGATCAGGTCGGCCAACGAAATCTTCTTGCCGCCGGTGGCGGAGGAGTTGAAGTCCTGCTGAATCTGTTCGAGGACGGACAATGTCCCGTTCAGCTCGGACGGCTCGTTGACCTGCCAACTCTTCTGCGGTTCCAGTCGGATCCGTGCGCCGTTGGCGCCCCCGCGCTTGTCGGTGTTGCGGTAACTGCCCGCCGCCGACCAGGCCGCCTTCACCAGTTGCGGGACCGACAGTCCAGATCCGAGCACCTTGCTCTTCAACGCAGCGATGTCATCCTCGTCGACCAGTTCATGGTCGACGGCTGGGACGGGGTCCTGCCAGAGCTGCGGTTCGGCGACCCATGGACCGAGATAGCGCGAGATCGGTCCCAGGTCACGGTGTAGCAGCTTGTACCACGCCTTGGCGAATGCCTCAGACAGCTGGTCTGGGTTCTTCAGCCACCGTTGGGTGATCTCCCGGTAGATCGGGTCCTCGCGCAGCGAAACGTCGGTGACCAGCATCGTCGGGTTGCGCCCGGGACCGCCGAACGGGTCGGGGATGGTGCCCGCGCCGGCGCCGTCCTTGGCGGTGAACTGCCATGCGCCGGCCGGGCTCTTGGTCAGCTCCCACTCGAAGCCGTACAGCGTCTCGAGGAAACTGTTGTCCCATTTGGTCGGGGTGGGCGTCCAGACCACCTCCAGGCCGCTGGTGATCGCGTCCTTACCGACGCCGCTACCGTAGGAGCTGGCCCAGCCCAAGCCCTGTTGCTCGATCGGGGCGGCTTCGGGCTCGGGGCCGACCAGCGCTGCGTCGCCGGCACCGTGCGTCTTGCCGAAACTGTGCCCACCGACGATGAGTGCCGCGGTCTCTTCGTCGTTCATCGCCATGCGGCCGAACGTTTCGCGGATGTCGTGCGCCGCGGCGATCGGATCCGGCTTGCCCTCCGGGCCTTCCGGGTTGACGTAGATCAGACCCATGGTCGTCGCGCCGTAGGGCTCTGCGAGCTTGCGCTCACCCGAGTAGCGCTTGTTGGTTCCCAACCATTCGTCCTCTTCGCCGAAGAGCACTTCTTCGGGCTCCCACACGTCCGGACGACCGAACCCGAAGCCGAAGGTCTGGAATCCCATCGACTCCAGCGCCACATTGCCGGCGAAGACCAGCAGGTCGGCCCAGGAGATCTTGTTGCCGTGCTTCTTCTTGACCGGCCACAGCAGCCTGCGCGCCTTGTCCAGGCTGGCATTGTCGGGCCAGCTGTTCAGCGGAGCGAACCGCTGCAGTCCCTGACCGCCGCCGCCGCGGCCGTCATAGATGCGGTAGGTGCCCGCCGCGTGCCAACTCATCCGGATGAAGAAGCCGCCGTAGTGGCCGTAGTCGGCGGGCCACCAGTCCTGCGAGGTGGTCATCACCGAGATCAGGTCCGCCTTGAGCTGCTCGACGTCGAGCTTGGCGAACTCCGCGGCGTAGTCGAAATCCTCACCCAGCGGGTTGGCCTGCGGCGAGTGCGGGTGCAGCCGCGACACGTCTATCTGGTTGGGCCACCAGTCCTGATTGGTGCGGGGCGCGTCCGACTTGGGCGTGGGCGAGGGGATCGCCGGGTTTTCGCTCTCGCTGTTGCTGGCGCTGTCGCTGGCGTGGGGTGGACGGCTATCGGACGTATCGGATGACACAACATTCCTTCCGTGTTAGATAAATCGGGCTGCGATCAGGAATTACTCGAACAGTCGGGGCACAGGCCCCAATAGATGACTTCGGCCTCGTCGAGAACGAAACCATCCAAGACTTTGTCCTCAGCCGGTGTCAGACACGGGGCTTGACCCACCGCGCAGTCGATGTCGGCAATCACCCCGCAGGACCGGCAGACCACGTGGTGGTGGTTGTCGCCGACGCGGGACTCGTATCGGGCCACCAAACCCGACGGCTGAATCTTGCGCACCAAACCCGCGTCGGTCAGCGCACCAAGGACGTCGTACACCGCTTGCCGGGAAACATCGGGCAGACCCCGCCGCACCGCCGCGAAAATGGTTTCGGTGTCGGCATGCGGACGGTCACGCACCGCCTCGAGTACCGCGATACGGGGTCGTGTCACGCGCAGATCCGCCCGCCGCAACTGCTCGGCGTAATCCTGGGCTGAGGACACAGCGCCCATATTTCGCGCTCATCTGGATTGAGTCAAGAGTTTGTCGGCTGCTGTCGCGACGGGTCGGGCCAGCGCGTCAAGTCCGGTGGCCGACGATGCGCGGTAGGGTGACTGATTGAAACGAGGCAGGGAGTCCGGTTTGACCAGATGGCGAGTGGGAACACTTTGCCAGCCGGCGGTGGGCTCTGCCGGCCTCACGAGCGATGCACAGGCCTGAAAGGCATCCCGATTCCATGACCGATCGATTGACGCCCCACTTCGACGACGTGCAGGCACACTACGACCTGTCCGACGAGTTCTTCCAGCTGTTCCTCGATTCGACGCGGACCTACAGCTGCGCGTATTTCGAACGCGACGACATGACGCTGGAAGAAGCGCAGATCGCCAAGATCGACCTTTCGCTGGGCAAGCTCGGTCTGCAACCCGGCATGACGCTGCTGGACGTCGGGTGCGGCTGGGGTGCCACCATGCGCCGCGCCATCGAGAAGTACGACGTCGACGTCGTCGGACTCACGCTGTCCAAGAATCAGGCCGCGTACGTGCAGCAGAAATTCGACGAGATGGATTCGCCGCGCACCCGGCGGGTGTTGCTGCAGGGCTGGGAAGAATTCACCGAGCCCATCGACCGCATCGTATCCATCGGCGCGTTCGAGCATTTCGGCTACGACCGCTACGACGACTTCTTCAGCACCGCGTACAAACTGCTGCCCAGCGACGGGGTGATGCTGCTGCACACGATCACCGCGCTGAACAAAGAGCAGTTCGACAGCACCGGCCTGCCCGTCACGATGGACATCGTCCGGTTCGCCAAGTTCATCGTGACCGAGATATTTCCCGGCGGGCGGTTGCCGTCCACCGACAAGGTGGCCGATCATTCGGCCAAGGCGGGATTCCAGCTGACCCGCCAGCAGTCCCTGCAACAGCACTACGCCAAGACTCTCGACGTCTGGGCACAGGCACTGCAGGCACGCCGGGACGAGGCAATCGCCATCCAGTCCCAAGAGGTCTACGACCGGTACATGAAGTACCTGACCGGCTGCGCCGACAACTTCCGCACCGGCTACATCGACGTCAACCAGTTCACGCTGGAGAAGTAGCGCCCGGCGCGGCCGCTGCCGCGCGGACGCGACCACCGGGCGGCGTTTGGAAATGGATGCGCCGGTGTAATAGGTAGCTACGACCCCGACTCCGGAGAGGCCAGAGATGAAGCGCTTCGCACCTGCTGTGTTCGTCATCGCCGCGCTTATGTTCAGCGGTTGTTCGCCCTCGCAAGTGATCAACACCGGTGGCGACACCAAGTGCAAGGACTTCGTCTCCCAGGACGAGAAGAAGCAGAGCGAAGAGGTCAGCAAGATGCTGAAGGACAAGAACGGCACCGAGCCGGCCTCCATCGAGATCACCGCCACCCGCACCGCGGCGCAGGCCTGGTGCCAGACGCTGGGCAAGCCGGACAGCAAGATCTCCGAGGCCCCGCACGGCTGATCGCCGGACTGCTGTCCAGGCGATGCGCCGATAGCGGCACGCCAGCAAGCGACCACGACGTCAGCACTCGGCCGGCGACCGATAGGTTCAGCTGATGAGTGATGACGACGCACGCCAGCGGTTGTTCGCCCTTGCCGACCAGGTGCCGGGCTTCATGCCCGCCGACGAGGGCCGCGCCCTGTACGACGCCGCTCTGCGTTACCTCGACGGCGGTGTGGGCGTGGAGATCGGCACCTACTGCGGCAAGTCCGCGCTGCTGCTGGGCGCAGCGGCCCTACAGACGGACAGCGTGCTCTACACGATCGACCATCACCACGGATCGGAAGAGCACCAAGCCGGCTGGGAGTACCACGACGCCTCGCTGGTCGACGAGGTCACCGGACTGTTCGACACCCTGCCCACCTTCCGCCGCACCCTGGACGCGGCCGGGCTCGACGACCACGTGGTTGCCGTAGTCGGCAAATCCCCGGTGGTCGCGCGCGGGTGGCGCGCCCCGGTGCAGTTACTGTTCATCGACGGCGGGCACACCGAAGCCGCCGCGGCCCGCGACTTCGACGGTTGGGCCAGGTGGGTGGCTCCCGGTGGGGCCCTGGTCATCCACGACGTATTTCCCGACCCCAACGACGGAGGTCGCGCTCCTTACCAGATCTATTGCCGTGCTTTGGATTCCGGCCAGTTCAAGGAGATCAGTGCGCTGGGCTCGCTGCGGGTGCTCGAGCGGATCGGCGGTCGAGCCGGCGAGCAGGTCTGACTACCGTCCGGTCGCGACGCACTCGCAGTCGAAATCGGTCTGCAAACCCATCGGCAGGGCATCGCCGCGGAAGATCCCGCTGCCCGGTGTGGTGTCGGAAAGCGCATCGGCGGCAAGGATCATCGCCGCACCCGTCCAGGTGGTCCGCTCCTCGGGCCACCGCTTGCCGTCGGCGAAAACCAGGCCGGTCCAGTAGGAGCCGTCTGCTTCGCGCAGGTGTTGCATCGCGCCGAATTGGCGGTGCGCCGCCGACCGGTGGCCGATGGCATCCAGGGCCATGACCAGTTCGCACGTCTCGGCGCCGGTGACCCACGGGCGGTCCAGCACGCAGCGGATTCCCAGGCCCCCCACCACGAAGTCGTCCCAGCGTTGTCTGATTCGAAGGGCGGCTGCCGGACCCCGCAACGCACCGCCGAGGATGGGGTAGTACCAGTCCATCGAGTAGCGGTCTTTCTCAGTGAACGCCTCGGGATGCGCGGTGATCGCGTGTCCCAGCCGGCCGACCGCGAGTTCCCATTCCGGTTGCGGGTCGCCGATGAAACCCGCAAGTGCCAGCGCGCAGCGGATGCTGTGGTAGATACTTGCGCAACCGGTCAGCAGAGCTTCCGGGATGGGACCGTTTTCACTTCGGGCCCAACAGATTTCGCCGTACCCGATTTGAAGGTCGATGACGAAGTCAATCGCTTTCCGCACGACCGGCCACATCGTCGCGGCGAACTTCTCGTCGCCGGTGACCAGCACGTGGTGCCAGACACCCGTGGCGACATAGGCACAGAAATTGCTGTCGCTGTTGGCATCTTCGATGTGACCCGATCGAATCTGAATAGGCCACGACCCGTCCGGGCGCTGCATGCGACCACACCAGTCGAACGCCGCGCGGGCCGGTTCCAGCAGTCCGGCCACGGTGAGCGCCATAGCGTTCTCCACGTGGTCCCACGGATCGGTGTGGCCGCCGGCGAACCACGGGATGGCGCCTGAGGGTTCCTGCGCGGCCGCGATCGAGGCAGCCGTCTGCAGGCACTGCTCGGCGGTGAGGATTCCGGCGACGGCCGGCGGATTATCCCGACGCAATTGAATACCTCGGCGCTGCTTCGCTTTCCGCTTCCGGCGGCTTGCTGAAATACATGGCGACACTCTTGCCGACCAGCGGGTTGAGCACCGTTTCGGCCAGCTGGGTGACCTTGGGCCGTTGCATCAAGTCCCACACCAGCAGTTTGTGGTACGCCGACACCGCGGGGTGATCGGTATTCGAGACGCCGACTGCACATTTGAGCCACCAGAACGGCGCGTGTAAGGCGTGCGCGTGGTGTGCATGTGTCAACTTCAGTCCGCGGCCAATGATCTTGTCGCGCAGCGCACTTGCCCGGTAGATCCGAATATGGCCGCCTTCGTTGCTGTGGTATTCCGTCGACAACCACCAGCAGACCTGCTCGGGGAGCCACCGCGGCACGCTGACCGCCAACGTGCCGCCGACTTTGAGCACCCGGACCAGTTCGGAGATCGCACCGTCGTCCTCGGGAATGTGTTCCAGGATCTCTGAGGCGATGACGCAGTCGAACGTGCCGTCGGCGTACGGCAGGTGCAGCGCGTCGCCGCGCACCACCTTGGCTGAGGCGCCTTCGGGCACTTCGCCGTTCGCCTCCATCGCACGCAGGATGGTGTCCACATCGCGGAGGTCGTTTTCGTTCTGGTCGAAGGCCACCACGTCAGCGCCCCGCCGGTACGCCTCGAACGCGTGCCGTCCGGCACCGCAACCCACGTCGATGACCTTCGTCGCGGGCCCGATGCCCAGGCGGTCGAAATCCACCGTCAGCATTGCGGGCTGCCTCCGGCGACCGCTGAGCGCGCGATCGCCCGCTCGTAGATCCGCACGGTCTGGGCGGCGACCGCCTCCCAGCTGAACACGCTGACCGCGCGCGCCCGTCCCGCTCGTCCGAGTTCGCGGCGCCGCTCCGGTGAATCGAGCAGCCTACCCAGTGCGTGAGTCAGCGCATCGACGTCGGCCGGAGCCACCAACTCCGCGCACGCGCCGTCGGTCCCGAGCACCTCAGGCAACGCCCCGACCCGGCTGGCCACGATCGGAGTGCCGCTTGCCATCGCTTCCACGGCTGGCAGCGAAAACCCTTCGTAGAGCGAGGGAATACACGCCACCTCAGCCGAGGCGAACAACGCCGCGAGGTCGGCGTCGGACAGCCCACTGGCGATGTGGACGATATCGGAGATCCCCAACTCGGCGATCAGTTTGTGGGTCGGGCCGTTGGTTTCCACCTTGGCGACCAGCCGCAACTCGAGGTCGCGACTCGTCCGCAACTTCGCGACCGCGTGCAGCAGCGTGCTGACACCTTTCAGCGGGGTGTCAGCACTTGCGATCGCCATCACCCGGCCAGGTTGGCGTGGTAGCGAAACCGGTTTGAACAGGTCGGTATTCACACCCAGCGGCACCACGTGCAGTTGATCCGGGGAGACACCGAAATCGGTGACGATGTCCTGCGCCGACGACGACGACACGGTCAGCAGGTCCGGGATCTGGGCCGCTACCTGCTTCTGCATGCTTGAGAAGCCATACCACCTGTGCACCAACGGTTTTCGCCACCATTTGGCGGCGTTGAGATCCAGTACCCGATCGCGGGTGATGGGATGGTGCACGGTCGCCACCACCGGCATCCCCGTCTCGGCGATGGTGAGCAGACCGGTGCCCAGGCTCTGATTGTCGTGGACGACGTCGAATTCGCCGGCCCGCTCGGCCAGTAACCGGGCCACCCGCAGCGTGAACGTCCGGGGTTCGGGGAAGCCCGCGGTCCACATGGTGGCCAGTTCTAGCAGGTCGATCGAGTCGCGAATCTCGCTGGGCCGCGGCACCCGGAACGGATCGGGTTCGCGATACAGATCCAGGCTCGGCACCTTGGTCAACCGCACCCGGGGATCCAGCAGTTCCGGATAGGGCTGGCCGGAGAACACCTCGACCTGATGGCCGAGGTCTACCAGGCCGCGGCTGAGGTGCCGCACATAGACGCCTTGTCCGCCGCAGTGATCCTTACTGCGGTAGGACAATAGAGCAATTCGCATACTCAACCCTTCACCGTCAACGACCAGCCACGGAAGGGCACCAGTCCCATTGCAGTCAACGAACCCGCGGCCGGCACGACAGCAAACTGGACATGTGTCCAGATGATAGTTCGGTCAGCTAAACGACGCAAACGCACCTGCCCACCTTCCGGAATCCGCCGTCCCGTACGCATGTCATCACATGGCGGGGTGGCCACAGGGCGGCCATGCCACGCGTCGCTTCCAGCATTCCACGTCGACGTGCGAACATCGCACCGGGAACTGGTGACCACCGGGCGTGGAATCCGTCGCCGCGGTTAATCTCATCGAGATGAGCCGGCCACGCCTTCCCGAGGAACTCCGCCACCGCGACCCGGAGTTCATCCGTGCCGTGCTACCGCCGCTGTGGCTGGCCGCGACGGTGTGGTTCCGCGCCGAGGTGCATGGCTTCGACAAGGTCCCCGACGAGCCGGTGTTGTTCGTCGGCAATCACAGCGGCGGCGGCGCGACGCCGGACACCTTCGTCTTCCTGCTCGCCTACAACACCTACTTCACCATCGAGGGCCGCCCGCTCTATGCGCTGGCGCACGACACGGTCGCCGGCGCCCCCGGCATCGGGGGACTGACCCGCAAGCTCGGCGTGGTTCCGGCGGCCAACTCTTTCGCCGAGCAGGTCTTCACCAGCGGCGGCTCCGCGCTGGTCTATCCCGGCGGCGACGTCGAGGCGCTGCGCCCCTGGCGTGATCGCAACAAGATCGTCTTTTCCGGACGCAAGGGCTTCCTGCGGTTGGCGCACAAGTGCAACGTCAAAATCGTGCCGGTGATCGCGACGGGCGGCCACGACACGTTGTTCGTACTCAATGACGGACGCCGCACCGCTCAGCTGCTGCGGCTGGACAAGTTGGCCCGCGTGAAGAGCTTGCCACTGACGCTGAGCATCCCATGGGGTTTGTCGCCGCTGCCGCTGCCGCACTTCCCGCTGCCGGCAAAAATCCGGATGCAGGCGCTGGACCCGATCGACCTTCGCAAGCGGTTCGGGGAGGAGCCGGATTGGGACCGCGCCTACGACTACGTCACCAGCGTCATGCAGGTGGGTCTGTCCAAATTGGCCAGCAAGACCATCGTGCCGTTAGTCCGCTGACATGACGCAGACGATCACGGTTGCCCGCCATGTCCGGTGCCCGCTGGAGGAAAGCGGAGCTTTCGTCACCGACCCGCGCCGCCTGTTCCCGGAAGTGTCTACGTTCAGCCGTTGCAGCTTCATCAAGTCGCGCGACGACGGCGAACTGTGGGACGTCTTCATGGACGGCGGCACCATCCAGCTCGGCGGGCGGGTGCTCATCACCCCGCCCCAGGGCAGTCTGCTCAAGTGGCGATCGGTGCAGGGGACGCGGCATACCTTCGCAGCGCTGGTCGAGCCGGAAGACGACGGGAGCCGCTTGACTCTGACCCTGACCTTCTCCGCCACCGGATTGGGCGTGGCCCGGATCAGCGAGTGGCTGGGCCGGGGACTGGTCAACCGGAATCTGGAGGCCGCGGCCGAGGAGATTCGGCACCATCTCGAGTTCGACAGATAGCTGAGGGGCCCTGAGCAGCGGCCCAGGTGAGAATAAACACTTTCCGCTGGCAATAGTAGCTGGCGGACAATTGTGTGGTTTATTGGTGAAGCCTGTGCGACCAACAGGCGACCTGCTGGGTGTTCGGACAACACGCTGAGTGGTTGCATTCTTGCGCCGGCTCAAGCACTCAGCGGGCACCCGACGGCACCGACCGGGAGGACGCCATGTATTTCGCCTTGCTGCCGCCGGAGATCAACTCCGCGCTGATGTACGCCGGTCCAGGTTCGGGATCGCTGCTGGGAGCCGCCGCGGCCTGGGACGATTTGGCGGCCGGTCTGCAGTCGACGGCGAGCGCCTACCAGTCGGTGCTCACCAGCCTGACTGCCGGACCCTGGGTGGGGCAGGCGTCGGCGTCGATGACGGCCGCGGCCGCCCCCTACCTGGCCTGGCTACAGGTCACCGCGCGGCAGGCGGAGCAAACGGCCAACCAGGCCACGGCAGCAGCCGTCGCCTACGAAACGGCATTTGCCGAGACGGTGCCACCACCGGTGGTCACCGCCAACCGCACCCAGCTGACGTCGCTGATCGCGACCAACTTCTTCGGACAGAACCTGCCCGCCATCGCCGCCACCGAAATCGCGTACGCCGAGATGTGGGCGCAGGACACCGGCGCCATGCTCGGGTATGCGGCAGCCGCCGCGGCAGCGACCATGCTGGAGCCCTTCAGCGGGCCGGAGTCCAGCACCAGTCCCGGCGGGTTACCGGCCCAGGCCGCCGCGGTCACCCAGGCCGGCGGAATCTCGGCCGGCAACGTGCAGAACACGGTGTCCAACGCGGCCCAGGCATTCTCCGCCGTGCCCAATGCGTTGACCGGCCTGGCCAGTCCCGCCGCGGCCGCCGACCCGACGTCGCTGCTCGATGTGCTCGACCTCCTCGGTGATCTCAGTGGCATCTTCGTGGACCCCGAAATCGGTCTGTCGGGTCTGACCCTGGACGGAATCCTGGGGGGCGCTGCGTTGCCGTACGACATCGACGGCTACTACGTCGGTTTGCACACCGACGACGTGGTCAGCAGCGCGGCGCGGATACCGAGCTACTCGGGCCCGGTGCCGCTGCCGCCCGTCGCAGGTTCGACCATCGCGGCGGGGATCGGCGAGGCATCGACGGTCGGAGCGTTGACGGTGCCGGCGGGCTGGACCACGGCCGCGCCGGCAATCCGCCTGGCCACGCTGTCGATACCGGCGACCGCCGCGGCGGCCGAGGGGGCGGCCGGCGGCGCCGGAAGTTTGTTCAGCCAGATGGCCCTGGCCGGGATGGCCGGGCGAGCGATGGCCGCCACCACCGGATCCGGGGGCGGGACGGGAACGCGCGTCCGGGAGCGGGTCGGCGGCGTGACCAAGCGGGTCGGGGCGGTGTCAGCCCAGGACGCGACGGAGGGGACCGCGGCGCCGGTGCCGGCGGGCGGCCCGATCACCAGCATCGCCGCCGAGCTGCGCGAGCTGGCGTCGCTGCGTGACGCGGGAATTCTGACCGACGACGAATTCACCGACCAGAAGCGGCGCCTGCTGGCGCACTGAGGACCGGTTACTTCACCCGGTTGGCGGCGAACGTGGCGGCCTGGTTGGTCATGCCGTTCTCGATGTAGGAGACATGGGCGATGATGTTGCCGCCCCCGGTGCAGATCGGATCGTCGGCGGCGCACAGGCTGATCAACTTGCCGCTGTAGGCGGGGTTGAGGGTGGGCAACGGGCCGCCCCACAACGCCGACGAGAATCCGCTGGACGGCTCGCCGAAGTAGGCGATCGCCGCCACCCGATTCGCCGCCGCGGGCGGCAGTTGGTTGCTGGCCAGATTGATCACGGTGGCGCCCTGGGAGTAACCACCCAGCACGATTTTGGTATTCGGGCAGCTGTCGACGGTGCCCTGGATGTGGGCGCTCGCGTCGTCGGCGCCGGCCGGTGCGCTGGTGTGGTAGTCGTCATTGGCCGGGTAGTTCACCGGGTAGACCTCGACCGAACGTCCCGCGATCTGCGTGGTCAGCGAGTCGGTGAAGGCCTGTCCGATGTTGCCCAGGCCGGGCTCCTGGTGCGTTCCGCGGGCGAAGACGATCGAGACGTCGGCGCAAGGGTCGGCGGTGGCGGTCGGGTCGGCGATCGGCACGCTCAGCAACGCCCACGTCGCCATGACGAAGACACCGAGGATGCGGGCGAGGCTGCGTGCAGTCATGCCACGATCCTGGCATACCGCCGACGCAGGAGTTGTCGGCGGCTGCAGAGTTTGGAATTCGGCAGCGACGGGAAAAATCCCGTCATTCACCCTGAACAGCGCGATGTGAGGTGCGCAATGTGGACAAATCTCGGTCGTCTGGTCGCCGTCGCCGCCATGGTGGCAGCGCCGTGGGCGGTGGTAACTGTCGTGTCACCGGCGGTCAGCTCGGCGCAGTGCGCCGACGGTGAATGGTTCGATCCCACCGGCAAGGTGTGCCGACCCCTGGGCGTGGGACCACAGCCCCTGGCCTGCGCGGACGGCGAGTGGTGGGACCCCACGGCCAATGTGTGTCGGCCTTTGGGCGTGGGACCGCAGCCGCTCGCGTGCGCCAGCGGGGAGTGGTGGGATCCGGGCATGAATATGTGCCGGCCGGTGCTGCCGGAGGGCTAGGGGAGCCGGACGGCCTATCCTCTGCGGAGTGGCCGACCCGACGTCCGCGGAGTTACGCCGCCGAATCGACGAGTTGACCATCCGCGACGCGGCGCGCCTGGGCAGACGGTTACGGAACTCGCGCGGCGCGAACCCCGCAGCGCTGCGAGCGCTGGCCAGTCAGGTGGTCGCGGCGGAAGCGCTGGTGGCGGCCCGTCGGGATGCGGTCCCCGCGATCACCTATCCCGACCTGCCGGTCAGTGACCGGCGCCAGGAAATCTCCGAGGCGATTCGGCAGCACCAGGTGGTGGTCGTCGCCGGCGAGACCGGCTCCGGCAAGACCACTCAGCTACCCAAGATCTGCCTGGAACTCGGCCGCGGCGTCCGCGGCACGGTCGGACACACCCAGCCCCGACGGTTGGCCGCGCGCACTGTCGCACAGCGCATCGCCGATGAACTGCACAGCCCGCTCGGCGATGTGGTCGGCTATACCGTCCGGTTCACCGATCAGGTCAGCGACCGCACTCTGGTGAAGGTGATGACCGACGGCATCCTGCTGGCGGAGATCCAGCGCGACCGGCGCCTACTGCGCTACGACACCCTGATCCTCGACGAAGCCCACGAGCGCAGCCTCAACATCGACTTCCTGCTGGGATACCTGCGTGAGCTGCTGCCGCGCCGGCCTGATCTGAAAGTGATCGTCACCTCGGCGACCATCGAACCGCAGCGCTTCGCCGCGCATTTCAGCGTGGCCGGCGATGCCCGTGGCGCTGCGCCGATTGTCGAGGTGTCCGGGCGGACCTATCCGGTGCAGATCCGCTACCGCCCGTTGGAGATCGCCGCAGCGCCCGCCGAAGATGCCGCTGATCCGGATGATCCTGACCAGGAGATCGTGCGGACCGAGACCCGCGACGAGGTCGAGGCGATCCTCGATGCGATCGACGAACTTGCGACCGAGCCACCGGGGGATGTGCTGGTGTTCCTCTCCGGTGAGCGCGAAATCCGCGACACCGCAGAGGCTTTGGGTGGACTGCGTCATACCGAGGTGCTGCCGCTGTACGCACGGCTGCCCACCGCCGAACAGCACAAGGTGTTCGCACCCCACACCGGTCGGCGGGTGGTGTTGGCCACCAATGTCGCCGAGACCTCGTTGACCGTCCCGGGGATCCGCTACGTCGTGGACCCTGGCAACGCCCGCATCTCGCGCTACAGCCGCCGGCTGAAGGTACAGCGGCTACCGATCGAGCCGATCTCGCAGGCTTCGGCGGCGCAACGCGCCGGCCGGTGCGGCCGGGTGGCGCCCGGGGTGTGTATCCGCCTCTACTCCGAGCAGGATTTCCAGGCCCGCCCCCGCTACACCGAACCGGAGATCCTGCGGACCAACCTTGCCGCGGTGATCCTGCAGATGGCGGCGCTGCAACTCGGGGACGTGGAGAACTTCCCCTTTCTGGACCCGCCGGACCGGCGCAGTGTCCGCGACGGCGTGCAGTTGCTGCAGGAACTCGGCGCGTTCGATCAGCAGGGTGCGATCACCGAACTGGGCCGGCGCCTGGCACGGTTGCCCGTCGATCCGCGGCTGGGCCGGATGATTCTGCAGGCTCAGACCGAGGGGTGCGTGCGGGAGGTGCTGGTGCTGGCTGCGGCACTGACCATTCCCGACCCACGGGAGCGACCCGCGGACCGCGCGGAGGCCGCCCGTCAGAAGCACGCCCGGTTCGCCGACGAACACTCGGACTTCATGGCCTACCTGAACCTCTGGAACCATCTGCGTGCCCAACGAAAAACACTGTCCGGCAATGCTTTCCGACGCATGTGCCGCGAGGATTTCCTGCACTACCTGCGGATCCGGGAGTGGCAGGATCTGACCGGGCAGCTGCGCAGCATCGCCCGCGACCTGGGCATCACCGAATCCGACGAGCCGGCGGAGTCGGCACAGATCCACGCGGCCCTGCTCGCCGGTCTGCTGTCCCATGTGGGGATGCGCCGGGAGGACGCACGCGAATATCTGGGCGCGCGCAACGCCCGGTTCGTCCTCGCCCCCGGTTCGATGCTTGCCAAACGGCCGCCGCGTTGGGTGGTGGTGGCCGAGCTGGTCGAGACCAGCCGCCTGTACGGGCGGACCGCCGCGCGGATCCAGCCCGAGATGGTCGAGCGGGTCGCGGGCGATCTGGTGCAGCGCACCTACAGCGAACCGCATTGGGACGCCCAGCGCGGAGAGGTGCTGGCCTTCGAGCGGGTGACGCTGTATGGGCTGCCGCTCGTCGCTCGCCGTCGAGTCGGCTATGCGCGGGTCGAACCGGCGGTGGCACGCGAAATGTTCATCCGTCACGCGCTGGTAGAGGGGGACTGGCAGACCCGCCATCACTTCTTCGCCAACAACGCCCGGCTGCGGGCTGAGCTGGCGGAGCTCGAGGAGCGCGCACGCCGTCGCGACCTGCTGGTCGGCGACGACGACATCTACGCGCTGTATGACGCTCGCATTCCCGCCGACGTCGTCTCGGCGCGGCATTTCGACGGGTGGTGGAAAAAGCAGCGCCACCGCACCCCGGAGCTGCTGACCTTCACCCGCGACGAATTGCTGCACGCCGACAAGACCGATGCCGACGCCGATCGGCCCGGCACCTGGCGGACCGGCGATGCGACGCTGCCGCTGACCTACCGGTTCGAGCCCGGCGCCGCCGATGACGGTGTCACCGTGCACGTGCCGATCGACGTGCTGGCCCGCCTGGGTGGCGACGAGTTCGCCTGGCAGGTGCCGGCCCTGCGCGAAGAGCTCGTCACCGCACTGATCCGTTCGCTGCCGAAAGACCTGCGGCGCAACTTCGTCCCGGTACCCGACACCGCGCGGGCGGTGCTGGCCGGTATCGAGGCCGGCACCGAGCCGCTGCTGCCGGCGTTGCAGCGCGAACTTCGTCGTCGCACCGGGGTGGTGGTACCTGTGGATGCCTTCGATGTGGGCTCGCTGCCGTCGCACCTGCGGGTGACGTTCGCCGTCGAGTCCGCAGACGGTTCCGAGGTGGCCCGCGGCAAGGACCTCCAGGCGCTGCAGGACAAGTTGGCGGCCCCGGCGCGACAGGCTGTCGCCCGGGCCGTCGCAGGCGAGTTGGAACGGACCGCGTTGCGTACCTGGCCCGACGACCTCGACGAATTGCCGTCCGTCGTCGAACGGGCGGTGAGCGGCCGGACCGTGCGAGGCTTTCCTGCGTTCGTCGACGCCGGCACGACGGTCGAGCTACGCGTCTTCCCGACCGCCGTCGAACAACGCGCCGCACTGGGCCCCGGAGTACGTCGACTGTTGCGGCTGAGCATCCCATCGCCAGCGAAAACTGTTGAACGACAACTGAATCCACGTACTCGGCTGACCCTGGGCAGCAATCCCGACGGTTCGCTGAGCGCACTGCTCGACGACTGCGCCGACGCCGCCACCGACGCACTGGCCACCCAGCCGGTGTGGACGCGCACCGCGTTCGCGGCACTGCGTGACCGGCTTTCCCAGACTCTCGCCACGGCCACCCTCGATGTCGTCCGGGAGGTGGAGACGGTCCTGTCCGCGGCGCGACAGGTCGAACTCGCGCTGCCCGCTGAACCACCGGCAACCCAGGCCGCGGCCATCACCGACGTGCGAGCCCAGCTCGACCGATTGCTGCCGCCCGGATTCGTCACCGCAACCGGGCGCTCGCGTCTTGGTGCCCTGACTCGCTACCTGACCGCGGTGAGCCGTCGTCTCGACCGGTTGCCACACGCCGTGCAGGCCGACCAGGAGCGGATGCGACGGGTGCATACCGTGCAAGACGCCTATGACGACCTGCTGCACACGCTGCCGCCGGAGCGCGCCGCGGCGGCCGACGTCCGCGACATCGCCTACCAGATCGAGGAACTCCGGGTGAGCCTGTGGGCCCAGCAACTCGGCACGCCCCGCCCGGTGAGCGAACAGCGCATCCTGCGGGCGATCGACGCCGCGCGGGACCATTTTTGACCTGCTTGCTGCGCAGCCAGCGCGGCGATGGAAGTATCGCCATGGTGTCCACCAAGAAACCGCAGACGATCTCCTATCCGGCGGCCGACGCACGCCCACACCGCCACGAATCCGACCCGCTGGACCCGCATGTCATCGTGTTGTTCGGCGCTACAGGGGATCTGGCCAAGCGCAAGCTGTTGCCCGGCCTGGCCTACCTGGACCAGTCCGACCTCGCACCGGACATCCAGATCGTCGCCACGTCCATGGAGGACCTCACCGACGACGAGTTTCGCAAGATCGCCAAGGACGCGATCGACTCGTTCGGTACCCACAAACTCAACACCGAACAGTGGGAGGACTTCGCCCGCATCGTCACGTATGTGCCGCAGGGTGCGGGCGCCGAGGCGCTCGCCGACGCAGTAGCGCGTGCCGAACAGAACCTGGGTGCAGGCGTGCGCCGGTTGCACTATCTGTCGGTCCCGCCGAAGGCGGCGCGCGACGTTATCTCGACGCTGCGGGAAGCCGATCTCGTCGACCGGTCCCGGGTGGTGATGGAAAAACCGTTCGGCACCGACCTGGCCAGCGCCGTAGCCCTCAACGACTTCGTGCACGAGACGTTCGAGGAATCGCAGATCTTCCGGATCGACCACTTCCTGGGCAAGGAGGCCGCACAGAACATTCTGGCGTTCCGCTTCGCCAACGGCCTGTTCGAGCCGATCTGGAACCGCAACTTCATCGACCACATCCAGATCGACATCCCCGAAACCCTCGGGTTGGATGAGCGCGCGAATTTCTACGAGAACACCGGCGCCTACAAGGACATGGTCGTCACCCACCTGTTCCAGGTGATGGCGTTCGTGGTGATGGAACCGCCGACGGCGCTGGAACCGTACGCGATCAGCGAAGAGAAGAACAAGGTGTTCCGGTCGATGCTGCCGGTCAAGACGTCCAACGTGGTCCGCGGGCAGTACGCGGGTTACCGCAAAGAGAAGGGGGTGGCCAAGGACTCCGACACCGAGACGTTCATCGCCCTCAAGGTCGGCATCGACAACTGGCGCTGGGCCGGGGTGCCGATCTATTTGCGGACCGGCAAGAAGCTGGCCGAAGGCATCCGCATCATCTCGATCGCCTTCAAAGAAGCTCCCCGCACCATGTTCCCGCCCGGCTCGGGCGTGGGAACCCAGGGTCCCGATCACCTGACCTTCGATCTGGCCGACAACTCCAAGGTCTCGCTGTCCTTCTACGGCAAGCGGCCCGGGCCGGGGATGAAGCTGGACAAGCTGTCCATGCAATTCTCCTCCCAGGAGGTGGACACCGTGGTGGACGTGCTGGAGGCCTACGAGCGGCTGATCCTCGACGCGATGCGCGGCGATCACACCTTGTTCACCACCGCCGAAGGCATCGAATCGTTGTGGGAGCGTTCGCAGGATCTGCTCGACGACCCACCGCCGGCAAAGATGTACCAGGCCGGCACGTGGGGACCAAACGCCATTCACCAGTTGATCGCACCCAACGCGTGGCGGTTGCCGTTCGAACGGGAATGGCGCGAACGCAAGGGGACGTAGGTGCCCGACTCGACCGCCGAACTGCTGCAGGAACTCCTGTGGGCGTACGGGCCGTGCGGTCAGGAAGAAGCAGTACGGACGATCTGTGCCCGTGAGCTGCAACCCCACGTCGACGACATGTGGACCGACGACGCCGGCAACCTGGTCGGCTACCTCGCCGGAGGCGGGGCACCCGCCACGAAGGTGATGGCCCACATGGACGAACTCTCCATGCTGGTCAAGCGCGTCGAACCCGACGGCTCCCTGCACCTGACGCAGTTAGGGACGATGTATCCGGGCAACTTCGGGCTCGGTCCGGTCGCGGTGCTCGGCGACAACGAGACGTTCACCGCGGTGCTCACCCTCGGTTCCGAGCACACCACCAAGGAAAGCCGGCGAATCTGGGAGACCAAACCCGATCAGGGCGACCGGGCGCTGGACTGGCAGCACGTTTATGTCTTCACCGGCCGAAGTCCGGCCGAACTCGCCGACGCCGGCGTACACCCCGGCACCCGGATCTGCGTCGACCGCAGCAAGCGAACCCTGGTCGACGTCGGCGATTACCTCGGCTCCTATTTCCTCGACGACCGCGCGGCGGTGACCGCGCTCCTGCTCGCCGCGCGCCGACTCGACTCCGACGGGCAACGGCCCGCTGCGGACGTCTATCTGGTATTCACCACCAACGAGGAGATCGGCGGCGTGGGCGGGTCCTACGCCAGCGCCACACTGCCTGGCACGCTCACCCTCGCGCTGGAGGTCGGACCCACCGAAGCGGAATACGGGACCAGCGTCACCGGCGGCCCGATTGTCGGCTACAGCGACGCGCTGTGCGTCTACGACAAGGACGTCGCCGACCGGCTGATGGCGATCGCCGCCGACCACGGATTGACGCCCCAGGCGGCCGCGCTCGGGGCGTTCGAGTCCGACGCCTCCCACGCCAAGGCCTACGGCCTGACTCCGCGCGCCGGGCTGCTGTGCCTGCCCACGCTGAGCACTCACGGCTTCGAAGTCATGGCGCGCAACGCAATTGAAGACATGGCCGCCATCGTCGTGGACTTTCTGGTGGAGCCGCGGCCACCAACCCGCGCACAGACGTAGCGCGGCACGCCGCGCCGAGTCGCGGTGCCCGCCCTCGGCAATCGGCCGATGCGAAACACCGCTAGGTTGAACACGAGTCCAAACAATCTGGAAGGAGGCGGCGTGGTCCACAAGGCGGCCATGGCCGAAGCCGATCGCGCGTGGATGATCGACACGCTGCTCGCGCTGCTGCAGACACCGAGCCCGTCGGGACGTACCGACGCGGTGATGCAACTGATCGGCGGCATCCTCGACGAATTCGGGGTGCCCTTCTCCCTGACGCGGCGCGGAGCGCTCACCGCGGAACTGGCCGGGAAGTCCAAGACCACCGACCGGGCGTTGGTGGTGCACGCCGACACCATCGGCTGCATGGTCCGCAGGCTCAAGGACAACGGTCGCCTGGAGCTGGTCCCGGTCGGCACGTTCTCCGCGCGGTTCGCCGCCGGTGCCCGGGTCCGCATCTTCATCGACGATCCCGACGAGTTCATCACCGGCACGGTGCTGCCGTTGAAAGCCAGCGGGCACGCGTTCGGCGACGAGATCGACACCCAGCCGACCGACTGGGAGCACGTCGAGGTCCGCGTGGATCGCAAGGTGTCCTCGCGCGAAGACCTGGTCCGGCTCGGCCTGCACGTCGGCGATTTCGTCGCCATGATCACCAGTCCCGAACTCACCGCCGACGGCTTCATCGTGTCCCGTCACCTCGACGGGAAGGCGGGCGTCGCAGTCGCGCTCGCGCTGGCCAAGAACTTCGCTGAGAACGAGGTGGTGCTGCCGCACCGCACCACCATCATGGTCACCATCACCGAGGAGGTCGGCCACGGCGCCAGTCACGGCCTGCCCGCCGACGCCGCCGAACTGGTGTCCGTCGACAACGCGGTGTGCGCGCCCGGCCAGCATTCCCTCGAGGACGGCGTGACGATCCCGATGGCCGACATGCACGGACCGTTCGACTATCACCTGACCCGCAAACTGTGCCGGCTCGCCGAGAGCTGCGAGATACCGTACGCGCGAGACGTGTTCCGCTACTACCGATCAGACGCCGCCGCGGCGATCGAGGCGGGAGCCGGCACCCGGGCCGCGCTCGTCGGCTTCGGCCTGGACGGCAGCCACGGCTGGGAGCGAACCCACATGGACTCCCTGGAGGCGGTGTACAACCTGCTGCACGCCTGGCTGCAGACGCCGTTGACCTTCGCCCAGTGGGACGCCAAGCCGTCGGGCAAACTGCGCGACTTCCCGTCGTCGAAGCAACCTGCGCCGAGCGAGCAGTGGGTGCCCTTGTCGCGGGGTGAGCACGCCGAACCCGGCGACGCCTCGCCGGGCACGCACTGGCCGCCCTCGGTGGGCCCGCAGAGCTGAGGCGTCCGGGAACCGCTCAGTCCGGGATGTAGTCGAACTCGTCGGGGTGCGCCCCGGTGCGGCCGTCCTCGCCGCGATCCAGCCCGCTGATCACGGTCATGTCGTCACCGCTCAGTTCGAAGTCGAAGATGTCGAAGTTCGACTTCATCCGGTCGATGTTGACCGACTTCGGGAATACGATGTCGCCGCGCTGGATGTGCCAGCGCAACACCACCTGCGCGGGCGATTTGCCAACTGCGCGAGCGACTCCGACGATCGCCTGATCGTCGAGGACCTTGCCCTGAGCAATCGGTGACCAGGCCTCAGTGGCGATCTCGTGCTCCAGGTCGTAGGCGCGGACCTGGTCGTTGGTGAAGTAGGGGTGCACCTCGATCTGGTTCACCGCGGGTACGGTCTGCGATCCGGCGGCCAACTGGTCCAGATGATTCGGCTGGAAGTTCGACACACCGATGCTACGGGCGCGCCCGTCCCGGGCGAACTCTTCGAGCGTGGTCCAGGTGGCCAGGAAATCACCGTCGTACAGCATCGGCAGCGGCCAGTGGATGAGGAACAGATCGACGTAGTCCGAGCCCAGTGCCAACAGCGTTTCGTCGAAGGCGCGGCGTGCGTCGTCGGGTCGGTGATAGCCGTTGTTGAGTTTGCTCGTGACGAACACCTCGCTGCGGTCCAGGCCCGCATCGCGAATGCCTTGGCCCACTTCTTTTTCGTTGCCGTACATCTGCGCGGTGTCGATGTGGCGGTATCCCACCTCCAGGGCGGAGCGGACCGCGGCCGCCGTCTCCTGCGGCTCGATCTGGAAGACGCCGAAACCCAGTTGCGGGATCGTGTGCCCGTCGTTGAGGTTGATGGACGGGACATGGCTCATGTGCTGGATCCTCCTAGTGCGGTTGAGGACGGGATGCCCACTTCAGCGCGAATCACAACACCGGCGTGCGACGAGCACCCGTCAGCCCAACTCCGCGCTGACATAACCAACGGCCTGACGGAACTCCGCAAGAATCTCGTTGTCCGGCACCACGAAACCGTATTCGGCATACACCTGCTCGGTGGAGTGGTGGGTGACCGTCCAACCGGTGGCCGCCAGATGCTCACCGGCCTGCCGTCGCGGGCCGAGCCACACCAATTCGGCGACGTCGATGTCGAGTCCGTGTTTGCGCCAGCTGCTGCGCATGGCGCGGGCCCGCTCGTCGGTGAAAACGCTCATGTCTTTGATGTTTTCGGTCGCCAGCCGGCTGCCGGGGGCGCTGAGCGCGGTGATGTTGTCCAGTAGCCGGTCCTGAGCGTCGGGCGGCAAGTAGGGGAGCAGCCCCTCGGCGATCCAGGCTGTCGGCTGAGAGGCGTCGAACATGTTGTCCGCCAATGCGGTAGGCCAGTCTTCGCGCAGATCGATCCCCACCGGACGGCGTTCCACCGTTGGTTCAGCGCCGATCTGAGCCAGGGTGACGCTCTTGAAGGTGATGACATCGGGCTGGTCGACTTCGAAAACCACTGTTCCCATCGGCCAGGACAACCGGTAGGCCCGGGCGTCAAGCCCAGCCGCCAGAATCACCGCCTGACGGATGCCGGCAGCGGTTGCGGCGCTGAAGAAGTCGTCGAAGAACCTGGTCCGCACCGTCATCTGCTCGCGCCGCTGCTGAAAGTCCATCGGCATGTCGACGTCGTCGAGCGGGATCTCACCGTCCAACATCCGGGTGAAGAAAGGGTGCCCGACCGCACGCACCAGCGGCTCGGCGAAGCGATCGTCGAGCAGCGGATCCGGGTCGGCGGAAGCCAGCGCGCGGGCGGCGGCCACCATCGTCGCAGTCGCGCCGACACTGGAAGCCAGGTCCCAACTGTCCCCATCAGAGCGTGCCGAACCAATAGACGACATACGTTTTCTCCCGTCGCGGGCTATGGAATACTTCGCCAGCCTAATCGCCGTCGGGCGCCCGCCGCTCACTCCGTGGGCAGGCCGCGGGAGCGTTTGGCAGCGTACATGTGCTCGTCGGCCAGTCGCAGCAGATCCTGCTCCCCAGCAGCGATCCCGGCGCTGAACCCGACCTGGCCGCCCACCTCGGACCAATGGCTGCGAAGCCGGTCAACGACCTGCTCAGCCTGGGCACGATCGGCCCCGAGGAGCATGATCAGGAATTCGTCGCCGCCGATGCGGAAGACGACGTCGTCCTTGCGCACCGACCAGCGCAGCGCGTCGGCGAAGGACACCAGAAGTTCGTCGCCGGCTTCGTGGCCGTGACGGTCGTTGTAGCGCTTGAAGTTGTCGAGGTCGAGCAGGACCACCGCCGATTCGCTGGCGTGCATCGACAACCGGGGTCCCAGCGTGCTGCGATCGAGTAGTTGGGTGAGGGCATCGGTCTGCGCGATCTTGCGCAGCAGTTTGCTCTGTTGTTCCAGCCGGTCGATGAGCCAGGCCGGGACCTCGGCGACCAGCATCCACATGATCGCCGGGGGGATCGCTGCGGGCAGCGCGCCGGGGAAGGCTTTGCCGCCCCCAGCGAGGAACGCCACAATGCCGAGCGGGACAATTTTCAACGAGGTCCAACGCGGCCGGGTCAGGCCGATATAGGCGAATGCAATCGTGATGGTGCCCGGAAAATCACGGGTGGCGTGCGGCTCCAACCAGCCGGCCAGAATGGTGACAATCATCCCCGCCACCGGCCATGCCACCAGCATCGTTCGTCGCTCCTGCCACCCCCGCAGCCAGCCGAGCAGCGCACCGGCGATGCCCATCAACGCTGCGGCGCCCAGCAGCCAGTGCAAACGATCGTCGTTGTGGTCCGCGGTGACCCGCGACGCCGCGGCAGCATAGATACCGAGCATGCCGAGGTAGCCGGCCAGGCCGATCAGATGCCATCGTCGCGCTGACGGCTGCGGGTCCGCTTGCCAGGACACCGGTCAAGAATAAATGCCGACGCGCGGGGCATTCACCATCAGCGCGCCGAGCTACGCTGACGCTCATCCGGTGAGATGACAGGCTGTGCCGATGGCAATCACCGAATCCCGCGAAGTCGTAATTCCAGCGTCGCCGAATCAGGTCATGGACGTGTTGATGGATCTCGAGGCGTTGCCGTCCTGGTCGGCACTGCACGACAAGGTCGAGATCCTGGAGCGGGACGAGAAAGGCCTGCCCAGCAAGGTCCGTCAGACCGTCAAGGTGTTGGGTGCCAGTGACGAGCACGTGATGGCCTACCGCTTTCACGACGACGGTTTGAGCTGGACATTGTTGAGCGGCAACTACTTACGCGCCCAAGAAGGCCGCTACGTCCTGACGCCCGAAGGTGACTCCACTCGACTGCGCTTGGAGCTCATGGTCGATCTTTCGGCGCCGGTGCCGGGTTTTCTGGTCCGCAAAGGAACCAATTGGTTGATGCAATCGGCGACCGGAGGTGTGCGCAAGCGGGTGCTCGCGGTCGCCCGCGGCTCAGCCGGCGGCGCTGAGGATCTTGATGACGAAGATGAGTGAGTCGCCCGGACGGATTCCAGCGCTGGGCTGACCCTCGGGGTAGCCGTCCGCCGGGGTCGCTGCGACGGCGACGGTGGAACCGACCTTCTGTCCGGTAATGGCCTTCTGAAAGCCGGGGATGACTCCTAGCAGCGAGAAGCTGACCGGGGCGCCCCGGTCGTAGCTGCTGTCGAAGACCGATCCGTCACGTCCGTTGACGCCCAGGTAGCAGACTGAGACCCGCGCGGTGGCCGAGGCCACCGGTCCGTCCCCGGCCCGCAGGGTGTGCACCTGGGTTTGGGCGACGCTGAACGGCCCGGTCACGGTCACCCGCGGAGCAGTCGCATCCGTCGGTCCGGTGACGGCGATGCTGCCGGTGGTTCCGGCCAGCGTCCAGTCGGGCGCCGCTCCGGCCGGTGGGGCTGCGGTGGGGCAGGAGTCGGCGGCGGTCGCCGTGCCTGAGGGCAGGACAACAGCTGCGAGGAAGCATGCGATTGCGAGCGCGACGGCGTAATACGCCGGGGAGGATTTCACGGCGGTCACGTTACCGCCTCGGTCACCGTGGTCCTGCGCGACGAGTCGCTGCGGCCCGCTCAGCAGTCCGCGACCTGACCCCGCTGTGTCAAAAGCGGCTGACGCAGAGCCCAATTCGGCGTTATTCGATGTCCGCCATGACACGTAGGTCAAATGTCAACAAAACGTCCCGTTCGGTGCAGAGCAGCGATACGCTCCGGAAGTCGGACGACTCAGCAACGCAGCGTTTTGTACCGAGAGGGAGACACGCCGGTGTCCTATGTCTTCGCATCACCAGACCTGTTTGCCACCGCAGTCACTAATTTGGCCGGGGTCGGATCGGCCGTTCAGACCGCGAACCAGGCGGCGGCGGCCTCCACCACACAGCTGCTGAGCGCCGCCGGCGATGAAGTGTCCGAGTCGATCGCGGCGTTGTTCTCGACGCACGGGCAGGCGTACCAGGCCATCAACGCCCAGGCGGCGGCATTCGGCGAGCAGTTCCTGCGGACGCTGACCACCAGCGCCAACGCCTACGCCACCGCCGAGGCCGCCAACGTCGGGCAGATGGCACTCGACGTGATCAACGGGCCGACGAACTTCTTCCTGGGCCGCCCGTTGATCGGTGACGGCTACAACGGTGTCAACGGCACCGGGCAAGCCGGTGGAGACGGCGGGATCCTCTGGGGAAACGGGGGACGGGGCGGGTCAGGTACGCCGGGGCAGGCCGGCGGTCGCGGCGGCAATGCCGGGTTCTTTGGTAACGGGGGAGCGGGCGGCACCGGTGGATTGCGCGGCGGTGTGGGCGGCGCCGGCGGGACCGGCGGGTTGTTCTGGGGCAATGGTGGAGCGGGCGGTACGGGCGGGTTCGGCGGCGCCGTTTTCGGCTCGGCAACTCCGACAACCATTTCCCCCGGCGCCGGTGGACCCGGCGGCAGCGGATCTTTCTTGTTCGGCTCGCCGGGCGCGACCGGCAACCCGGGGTCCGTGATCACCGTTTTCGATCTCCAAACCGCCAAGGAATTCGCTATGGCGACACCCGATGCGAACTTCCTGTTGATCGGCACGGACGGCACCAACCTGGCCAGAATCCTGGCCGACCCGGCGAACGTGAACTTCCGCCAGTTCATGCTGAACAGCACTACTTCCGCCTCCACTGTCGTCGGGCATACCAGCGTCTCCAACCCGTCGTGGACGACCATTAACACCGGCGTGTGGAGCGAGACCGCGGGTGTGACCAACAATGTCTTCACCCCCTGGACCTACGACAACTGGCCGACCATTTACAACCAGCTCGAGGGTGCCTATGGGGAAGGTATCGAAACCACGGTCATCGGGAACTGGCCGGTGATCACCGATATCGCGGGCGCCGGCTCGATCCGCGCGGACAACATCACATTTGTTCCGCAGGGTGCCAATGACCCGTACTGGACGGCGTCGCAGGCAGAAGTCCAAAGCAAGACGATTGCCGCAATTCAGGCCGCCGATAGCGATCAGGGCAATCTTATCTTCTCGTACTACGTCGGTGTCGATGAAATGGGGCACGCATACGGTGGTGCCTCCCCGGAGTACGCCGCGGCCGTTCGACAGATGGACAGCCTTCTGGGTCATTACGACACCACTGGACCCGGCACTGGCACTGGCCTGCTCGGGGCAGTCAGCGCGTGGGAGGCTAACCCAGCCAACGGTGGCGAGGAATGGAACGTCCTCATCGTCACCGATCACGGTCACACCGATACGAACATCGCCGGCATCGGTCACGGCTTCCAATCTCCCGTGGAGACAGCGTCTTTCCTCATGTGGGACCAGGCGTACAACGATGTCCACGACGGGTGGATCAATAATTCCTGGCAGATCGTCAGCACCACGCCGACAGTCATGGATACCTTCAACATTGCGCCGCCGGCATACATGCAGGGCGCGCCTCTGACGTCGAGCGTCTTCGATGGCACCTATGTGAATCCCACTATCAGCACCACTCCGTTTGAGACCAACCTGTACAGCGTGATCAGCGCCGACTTCGCCGCCCAGGGTTACCCGGACGTCTTGACGAACTTGAGTCTCGGCTCGCGAACCGTCGCAGCCACGATTCCGTACTACGTGTACGACCCGATTCAAGGGATCGTCGATTCGGTACCCGACTTCCTACGGCTACCGGTGTCATGGGTCGGTGCCGGCGTCTATCAGACGCTGAACATCCCCGCCCAGATCTACGTCCGGTTCACCGGGGTGACCGGTAACCAGATCATCCCGCCGATATTGAACCCGTTCATCTAAGGCTTCTCGACCCTGTTCATCCGGGCCGACGCCAACGGCTCAGGCGTTCAGACCAATTCGCGGGCGACCGCGTCGAACGCGCGCAGCGTATCCACCATGTGCGGCTCGTGGGAGTTCGACTGCGCGGACAGCTTGGCCGCGACCACTTCTGCGCTGCGGTTGATGTAGATCATCTGGCCGCACATGCCCTGACACAACACGACGTTGTTGCCCGGGTAGGGAAACCACATCTGGTTGCGATACATCCCGCCGGGCATTTCGTTGTCGTCGGGGCTGGTGGCGAACGCATGGCGGGAGTCGGGTCCGCCGTTGAGGGTGTCGGCGATCCAGGCTGAAGGCACCACCTGTTGCCCCGTCAACGAGACACCGTCGCGCAGGAACAGCGAGCCGAACCGGATCATGTCAGTGAGAGTGGCGTTGATGCCACCGTCGAAAAAGCCGGTGCCTGAACTGTCTACGCCGATGGTGGCATCACTCTGCGCACCGATACGGCTCCATAACAACTCTGACATGAGTTCGGGCATGCGTTGGGTCCCGGCCACTTCGCAGATCCAGCCGAGTACGTCGGTTTCACACGAGCGATATTGAAAGGCGCCGCCGTGCACGGTTTTCCGCCGCAGGGTCAGCAGGAATTCTTTGAGTGTGGGGACGGCGGCCGGACTGCTTCTGGGCGCCCACCCGATCGCCTGGTCGAGCAGGTGTATCTCGGCGTCCGGGTCGTCGTAGTTCTCGGAAAACGCGATACCTGATCTCATGTCCAGCAGATTGCGCACCGTCGCACCCTGGTAACCGCAATTCGACAGGGCGGGAACATATGTCGTCACTGGCGCGTCGATTTCGATGGCGCCCGATTCCTGCAGCACCCCGACGACGGTTGCCACCAGAGACTTGCTCACCGAGAACAACAGGTGTCTGGTCTCGGGTTTCAGGTCGGTGCAATATTCCTCGGCCAGCATCATCCCGCGGTGGCACACAGCCCATCCGTCGGTAGCGGTGGCTGCCATCACCGCGCCGACAGTTGTTGCGGTCCCACCGGTTCTGGTCACCTCAATGTCCGCCACCGCTGTGCGGGATACCGGCAACGACGCGACCGGCCCGTTGCCGCGCGATATCGCCACGGTCGGCACCATGTCCTCGACGTGCTGAAAAGACCACTGCGCGTAGGGCGCTGACAGCCAGTTTGCCAACGACACCCCGGCCGGGACGCGACTCATGGAGGCGTTGCTCAGGCCCGCGCGACCAGGCGCGAGACGATGGGCGAGGCCGGGGCCAGGGGAGTGGAGACGAACTTGGCCTTCATGCCCTTGACCCAGCGCTTGCAGCGTTCGGTGAGCTGATAATCGTCGGTCTGCAGATGCCCGCGGGTGACCAGCACGCCGAGTTGTGCACCCTCCGAACGCAAGTCGCCCGGCGACGCGACCCGCATGTAGAAGGCCTCGGACCCGTCGAGCAGCGTGGCCCAGTCGTTGGCCGACCGCGCAAACGAGACGCGACCGTCGTCGTCGATCCGCCACACGCCGGTGCGCGGCGTCGCGGTGAAAATCTCGACGTCCGGTGAGGTCTCGGTGAGGATCACCTGACCCCAGACCTCGTTCTCGCCGTAGCCCCGCTCCCAGCGCGTGTTGATCTCCTCGATGTCGAGGTCATACTCCACGTCCATGTATTCGAGCAAGTGGAACAGGAACAGGGGCATGTCGGCGTAGGCCTCTGTCGTCAGGTTCGTCATCGGGCTTGCGCCACTGAGCCGCGGGTTCACCTCGCCGAGGTAGAGCTCGCCGGAGTCCAGGTCATGCAGGAGGTCCACCTCGAAGTAGCCGCGGTAGCCTTCGTGGCTCAGGACGTCACCCAGCTTTCGCACCATCTCGCGGGCGGCGTGGGTCTGGTCGGGCGGCAGCACTTCGCGCCAGATGTCGTTGCCGCACCAGCTGCCGCGGGTGGGAGTCAGCTCCGAATAACCGACGAGACTCGTCATCGCGGGACCGATCACCGTGCCGTGACGGGTCACGGCTCCTTCGATGCACACCTCCACGTTGCGGATGCGCTTCATGACCTTGACTTCTTGTTGACCGATCAGGTTGGCCGCGTGCTGATCCCAGTCACGCTGACCGTGCACGAAAAATGTCCCGCTGCCGGCGGCGCCGTACGCGATGGAGATGACCAGGTCATCTCCCAGGCCAGCGTTCTGGGCGAGCGCCTGCAGTTCGTCGAAGGAGCCAACCCGCCCGATGGCGTGCGGCACACTCGGCACGCCAGCCTCGTTCGCCAGACGCGTCATGACGATCTTCGATCCCAGGCGCTCGCGCAGCTCCACCGGCGGATGCATGATCTCCAGGCCCGCTTGGCGTGCCAGGGACTGGGTTTCGCTGTCCATCATCACGAAGCAGGACTTGCCGCCGGGGCCGCGGCCGGCGATGAACTCCAGCGTCTCGGGATCGGACAGCAGATGGTTGCAGACGTCGCCCATGGAATCGAAGTCGCGGCGGTCGCGGCGGCGGGGGACGAACACGCGCGAATGCGTGCCTTCGAACGAATCAAAGTAGGTCAGGTAGAAGAAATTTCGGATCCAGCGGTCGATCCCCAGCAGATTGAATGGGGTCGGCGAGATGAAGTACAGCGGCACGACATTGTTGTGGAAAAACGCGCGTACGTCGGACAGGCCATCCAATCGGCGCGGTGCGGGCCCGCTCATGCCGGCCGCAGTGACGTCGGCACCTGGATTCGCGGTGCGGGCGAGGGCGCTGCGCTCGGCGCAGCCGGGCTCGGGAGACTCACGTTCATCTCCTCAGTGTGCGGCATGGCGCCGGGCCATTCGTATCGGATCGACATGTGGCGCGAATATCATCGTTTGGTGGACGGACCGGAGACGACCGACGACGGACGCTACATCATGGTCGACGGTCGGCGCTGGCGGGCCACCGATCCGTCAATTCCCGAGGAGCGCCGGGTCGAGCTGGTCCGGATATTGATGGCTTGGCGTCGAGAAGTGCGCCGCACCAAGGGAACACCGCAGGAATCGGCTTCCCGGGCGGGTGTGCAGGCCGCGAAAGTCGCTCTGGGTGAACGTGGTTCGCCGCCGTGGTGGGAGCAGACCGACGAGCAACGGCGCGGTCGGTGGCAGGCTGAGGTGTCAGAACCAACCTAGCTCAGGTGGCCGGGCCGGAGTGGACAGCCGCTCGCACTGCCGCTTGAACTCCGTACCCTGCGAACATGATTGGTTCGATCGAGCGCATGGTACGGCAGAGGACGAAGGCGCCTTCGAGGGCAGTCAGGGTGATCGTCGCCAAGCGCCGGCTGTCCTCGTCGGTGATGTCGAGCTGGTTGAACCACTCGGCAAGGCGGGTCAGCCAATTATCGAAGACTTCAGCGGCCTCGAGTCGTAACCGCTCGTTGGTGCTGGCGACTTCCAGGGCGATGGTTTCGATGGAGCACGCTTCGCTGTAGTCCTGGGACTCCAGCAGTTTGCCGGCGTGTTCGAACAACGTCGGGATGCCGTCTAGTGGGTCGGTCTCCGCCAACTGCGCGCCGACGAACTCGCCGTAGCGGATCCCTTCGAGCCGTATGACTTCGACGCTGATCTCCTCTTTGCCGCCTGGGAAGTGGTGGTAGATCGAGCCGAAGGGAGCGCCCGCGGCTGCCGAAATCTGTTTGAGGCCGGTGGCGGGCATGCCCTGGCGTCGGTAGAGCTCGGCCGTCGCGGCCAGAATCCGGCTGCGAGTGTTGGCATCCGCCATGACGCTTCCCTTCTTGCGCGCTGCTCGTCGGCATCATATCCTGAGTCTGATTAGAACGATCTATCTAGGAGCAGATGTGCCGTCTGTCGAGCTGCCGTCCGGCCGGATCTACTACGACGACACCGGCGGCGACGGCCCGATCCTGGTATTCGGCCACGGTCTGCTGATGGACGGCCGGCAGTGGCGCAAAGTCCTGCCACTGCTGCCGGAGTACCGCTGTATCACGCCGACACTTCCGCTGGGCGCCCACACCACACCGATGAACCACGACGCGGATCTCTCCGAAATGGGTGTGGCCGCAATCCTTGCCGATTTCCTCGACGCTCTCGCACTCGATGACGTGACTCTCGTCCTCAACGACTGGGGCGGTGGACAATTCGTCATTACCGAAGGTCGGGACACACGCATCGGACGGATGGTGCTGGCATCGTGCACCGCGTTCGACAACTACCCGCCCAAACCCGCCAGGCCCGCAGCGATGTTGTGCCGATTGCCGGGCGGTGGCTGGATCCTCAGCAAGATGCTGGGAACCCAGTTCTTCCGCCACAGCACTCGGGCCTACGGCGCTCTGAGCAAATCACCGATACCCGACGCGCTGTTCGACGAGTGGTTTCGCCCCGCCGTCGAAAACCGGGCTGTGCGAAGGGATCTGGTGAAGTTCGCCACCGGGGCGCCGTCGCGCCGGCGGCTGATCGAACTGTCCGACCGAATGAACAGTTTCCACCGGCCGGTGCTGGTGGTTTGGGCCAGGGAAGACAGGATGATGCCGCTGTCACATGCCGACCGCCTCGTCGAGCTCTATCCCGACGCGAGGAAGGTGATTATCGACGACTCCTGGACGCTGATCCCCGAGGATCAGCCGCAGGCGATGGCAGAGGTGCTGCGCGATTTCGCCAAATGATCGAGAGACTGGGGAGCGGGCCACGGTGTGACACGGACGCGGCAACGTTTCACCCCGAGAAAGTTTGGGCAGTGTCAGGGTATGAGCAATAACGAGATGGTCACCGTCGAAAGAACAATCGCCGCGCCCGTCGATGCGGTCTTCGACGTCCTCACCAACCCCAATCGACACCCGGCTCTCGATGGGTCTGGGTTCGTCCGCAGCGTGGACCAGGCCGACCGGATCCAGCGCGTCGGCGACGTGTTCACCATGAACATGCAGGGCGACCACATGGGCGGCGAATACAAAACGGACAACCACGTATCCGGTTATGTGAAGGACAAATTGGTGGCGTGGAAGACCGCGCCGGCGGGCACTGAGCCGCCCGGCTGGGAGTGGCTGTGGGAGTTGGAGGCGCAGGGGCCCAACGAGACCCTGGTCCGGCACACCTATGACTGGTCGAAGGTCACTGACAAGAAATTGCTGGAAAAAGTGAAGTTCCCGCTGGTGACGAAAGATCAGCTGAGCGACACCCTCGCTCGCTTGGATGCCGAAGCTTCCACCTGAAACGCAGGCACCGAACGAACGAGTGAGAACCGGGACGGCACGCCGGTGGCAGAGCTTCGACCGCTGCCTCGTTCCGGCATCGGCCCAGCGGAGCTGATTCGTCGCCGTAAGAATCTCTCGCAGGTAAACCCGGCGCAACCTCGACAACCTGATCGACCCGTCGCTGTGACGGAAGCCCCGGGGCGGGGGCTGCTGGATAGCAATGGCCGAGACGATCTAGACGTGCATGTTCTGTCTGCTACCGGCCACACCGGTTGTCGGCGAATAAGCGCTGCTGGAGTTGCCGCTGCTGGGTGAAAAAGCGCTCATTTGGATCCAGCGGTCGTCTTACAAAACGTCGTACACTGTTGTAATGGCTGACACAATCACCTTCAGGCCCGACGAAGACACATTGATGGCGCTGGAGGTCTTGACCAAAGACGGAACCGCCGTGTCCGTAGCCGTTCGATCTGCTCTTATCGATGCCGCACGACGGAAGGCCGGCGCGGCGATTCGTGCCGAGGCGGAAAGGCTTGCCGAAGACGAGTCCGACCGCGCTGAGGCCATCCAGGTGCTGCGCGACATGGAGACGTTGCGTGCGTGGTGAGGTCTTTCAGCTGCGTGCCCCGCGGGGGAGTCGCGGTCACGAGCAGTCCGGTTCCCGCTACGCCGTAGTAGTCCAGTCAGATCAACTGCCCCTGTCGACGTGGCTGGTTGCACCAACATCCACGTCGGCTCGTGCCGCCAGCTTTCGTCCCGAAGTTGAAATCGGCGGCGGGAACACCCGCGTGCTTGCCGAACAGGCGGCCGCAGTCGACCCGGGCCGACTCGGCAAGAGCGTCGGGTTCCTAACCTTCGATGAGATGCGCCGTGTTGATGCGGCACTACGCATCGTCCTCGATCTATGAGCGTCGGACAGCCTCGGACCAACTTCGTCGACGCCGTCCGGTTCTAAGACACCACCGAGCAGAGGACATTTCACATGAACACCCCCGCCGTCTCCACCTCCGACTACCCTTCGCGGTCCGGTCACCGAGGTGCTACGGTCGGCCCTGATCACCGGTCAGATGCAGCCCGGACACGTCTATCCGGCACCGTATCTCGCCGACTTGCTTGGAGTTTCGGCCACTCTCGTGCGTGAGGCGATGCTGGATCTGGTGCAAGGGCATGGTGGAAGTGGTTCCCAACACCGGCTTCCGGGTGACGCAGCTGTCTGGTACCGAACTCGACGAATTGGTGGAGTTGCGGCTGCTTATCGAACCCCCTGTGATGGCTGAAGTGGCGAAGGCGTGTGAGGGAGAACAGGCCGCTGCTGTTGAGGTGCCGCGCCCGCTCGCGCAGGATGAACACAGCGACATTTACTGGTAACCCTGCGTATTCGATTGCTGCATATTCTCCGTCCGCGGCATGGTGTAGCCGCCCGACGCCGCAGGTGTATATACTTGATCAAGGTTTCGTATATATCCAGGTGGGGCAGCCAGATGACAAAGCGCTTGATTGACCTCGATGATGACCTGTTGGCGGCCGCGCAGAAGGAACTAAAGACGTCCGGCGTATCAGATACGGTCCGGATCGCCTTGCAGCAGGCTGCGGCGGCGTCTGCTCGCGCACGCCAAGTCGCATGGCTGAAGGCTGGCGGTATGAGGGAGATGGCTGACCCTGGTCAACGAGGTGATGTGTGGCGGTAGTAGCTCGGTATCTCATCGACACCAGTGCTGCGGCGCGCATGACACACCCCACCGTCGCCGACCGACTTGCCCCGCTCATCGAGGCAGGATTGGTCGCAACCACCGCCCAGCTCGATGCCGAAGCGCTTTACAGCGCCCGGACCGCCGCGGAGTACACACAGCTGTGGTCAGATCGCCGCCTCGCATACGAGTACCTGCCGACAAACGATGAGCACTGGCAGGTGGCGCTGGATGCGCAGCGGTCGCTGGCCAGCAAGGGTCGCCATCGCGCCGTCGGCATGGCCGACCTCCTGGTCGCCACCCTTGCCAATGCCCATGATGTGACACTGCTCCACTACGACGCCGATTTCGAGATCGCTGCCGAAGTATTGACCTTCCAGCATCGGTGGGCGTTGGAACGGGGCGCCATCAGTTAGGCCCGGGCAGGGCGTGGAGGGCGATTGAAACCGTTGTCCCGAAGCGGGATATCGCAATATGCAGCATTACTCAGGCGCCGCGTCGCCGCCGAGGGCAAGGTCGGCTTCTGCGTGGGCTTGGTGCCGCCATCTACGCGCACCTTCACGGGTGTTACGGAGCCTTGCCGCACGGCAGCCGATTTCTCGGCGATCCACGCGGGGAAGGGCGCGCGGATGCATTCGTCTCTACGAGCGCGCGAGTCTGCACCGTAGGCATGACGGGCGGAAAGTCCTGCACCGCAGCCGAAGACGATGGGAGGAGCGCGATGATTCATCTGATGCAATATGCACTGGTTTACTGGATACCTGCGGTATCAAGTCTGGTCGAATTGTGTCGTGGAGTGTGAACAGTTCGTAGATGCGCACGCTTACAGTTGATCTGATCAGTGCGCCCCTTCAGTGCAATCAACCGAAAACCCCTGGCGTCCAGGAGTTACGACGATCGGCACCGCCTCGACGGGTGAGGATCACACAAACGTTGCATGATTCATCCGATGAAAATGCAGTGGTTTACTTGACATAATGTCGCTTATCGGCAATACCGTGGGACCGCTTTTGGGAAGAGGGCGGTTCTTTCGGTCTAACTGTCCCATCCGGAACTACCTGGGAGTAATCCGGGCATTCCTGGTAGCTGTCCGATTTCTCTCCCTCCGTTCCAGAAATGTCTGGCAGTGACACCCGCCCAGGTCCCTGCCCATGCCTGCGGATCTTCGGCCGGCGGCGCTGAGTCTGAATCCAGGACTATCTGACAGCGCCGGACATGGCCATCGACAGTCCAGAAATACTTAACAGCGGCGGACGCTCCGCGCCTTCGAAGTCCGGCGTGACTGCTTAATTCGTCACTGTGACGTTATGTAGGTGATGCCGCGTCTCCTGTTCGCACAGGTCCTGAGCTGCGCAGAGCCCAATAATATGGGTAACGTTGATTATCCATCGTTTGTCTGTCGGGCTGCTGCTGCGCCGAACGAGACCGATCTTGGCTACTCCGTCGCCGAAGGCGTTGTTGAAGCTGCTGCCGTCGTGCCGGCCGTCGGTGAGATCCCCGAGTAGTTCCAGCAGTTCTTGGATCATCGGCAGGCGAGTAAACCTTCGGCGCACACGATGAAGGCCTATCGCCGCCATTGCCAATCTGCTGACCGGTGGTGAGCCGGTCCGCCTCAGTCCAGCTGCACTCATCGACGATGTCGACGGTGTCGCTCGGCGCTGCGATCGAGCGCCACACGCAACCTTCATAAAGGCCGCGTCTCCTGCCCCCGACAAGATCGGGTGATTTGATCACGAGCACTTCCTCCGGCTCCGGCCGTGACGCCGCGTTCATCAACCGCGGCTTCCGCCGCGGGAATTTGACCCGTTCCTGCAGTCGCGCAGCCAATGAGAAGTAACCGTGATGATATCAAATAGCTGATATCATCGAGCTATGGAGCAGATAGTTATTCGCAACCTTCCCGAGGGGACCAAGGCGGCGCTGCGAGTCCGCGCTGCTCGTCATCACCACTCCGTCGAGGCAGAAGCCCGCGCGATCCTCGCCGCGGGACTGTCGGGTGAAGAGGTCCCCATGTCAGTGCTGCTGGCCGCCGATTCCGGCGCTGAGATCGAGTTCGAACCCGAACGTCTGGGACTGCGCGCCCGCACCCCAGAACTGTGACCTACCTGCTCGACACCAACGTGGTGTCGGCGTTGCGCGTGCCGGGACGCAACCCGGCCGTGGCAGCATGGGCAGACTCGGTAGAAGTCTCCGAACAGTTCATCGCGGCTACGACACTGGCCGAGATTGAACGCGGCGTAATCGTCAAGGAACGCACCGACCCGATCCAGGCACAACACCTGCGGCGCTGGTTCGACGGCAAGGTGCTGCCCGTATTTGCCTCCCGGACACTGGCTTTCGACTTCGCCGCGGCCCGCATCCTGGCCACCTACCGTGTGCCAGAGCACGCACCCTACGACGATGCGTTGATCGCGGCCGTCGCTGCGGCCACCAACAAGATTGTCATCACCCGCAACACCCGACACTTCGAACCACTCGGAGTGCGATGTCTGGACCCGTGGGAGTAACGCCAAGCACGGCGGGGGGCCGGTGACTGCGAGACATGTTGCCTCGCAATCTATTTACGCCCCGAATGGCAGATAGGGGCCGCCCCACGGTGGCAAATCAACGTCAAAGCATCCCGACGCAATCCAGATGCATACCGTTCATGCATAACTGATATTATGCATGAACAATCCGCCTGCTGCCTCGGCCGGGTCGCCGCGGCAAACGGAATCTCGTGCGGGCGCAGTGGTCTTGTGCCTTTTGGGCCAACAGGCCGTAGGTATTCACCCGACGGGCCTCGTATGCGGCATCTATCGAGGATTTCGCGCACATCGCAGATAGCACCTCGGATACGGCTGGCGGCGTGCGACGGGGGCGGCGTTAAACCTCCTCAAGATATACCGTGGCGACTCCGGTGCTTCTTAGTACGGCTCGAAGAGCATCCAAGTGTTGCGGGCTAACCGCCAGGACAAGGAGCCTGCGCGCCCGGCTCGCTCCGACATAAAGTACACGTCGCGCCTCGTGAGTATTGTCCGACGCCCACAAATCTAGGATATGCGGACGGGTGCCGACCGGCTCGTCCTCGATGTGCAGCAGGATGGCATCCCGTTCACCGCCCTTGACCGAATGGATATGTGCACCAGCCACTTCGGTCTGCGGTCCGGTAGTCGATGCTGCCTTCGTGTAAGCCTTGAAGTCCGCGGACTTCGCCGATTTGAACTGTTGCTTGACCGGCTTATGGCCGAGGGCGATGTTGGCAAGTAGCACGGTGATTGTCGCACGGATCGATTCTGTTGCGGCGTCGGCGTCGGTCCACTGTGCGGAAGCGTCGACGAGTCGCGAGACCATGACCCGTAACTGCGACTGGCTCAGTGCTGCGGCGTCGAGTTGCTCTTGGCGGACGGACCCCTGCAGGTTGTCCGGCAGTTTGATGAGTTTCAGGAGCTCGTCTTCGATCGTGGACATAGCGCTGAGGCGCTCGCGGGCGCTCCGTGAATACCGTAAAGTGGCTACACTTCTGATGACTCGGCCGGTCTTGGTAGTCGCGGTGCCAACGTTATCGATCCGTCCCGACAAGGTGGCGGCTGCTCTGCGGGTAGCCGCCAGGATGAGCCTCTGCCCGGCCTCGACGTCCAATTCATCAGCGAGCCTGTTGAATTCAGCGCGAGCAAACTTCGGCCTTCCTACCGTCACGTAGATCATGTCGGCGTGCGGTGATTGGGATGCGTCGCGGCGCGAGACAATCGGTCGATTACTGATGGACCGCAGGCTTGAGGCTAGAGCGCAGATCGCGGGCGATGATCGCCAATTTTCGTCCAAGTAGACCACCTGATCGACGTCGAGAGCGCTCCTATAGTCGACGTAGCTGCTTGGCTCGGCTTGGCGGAACTCATAAATGGCCTGGTCGGGGTCCGCGACAGTGACGACACCGATGCCTAACGAGCGCAGTGATCGCAAGATCTCGTGTTCGATCACCGAGCAGTCTTGAAATTCGTCAACGATTATTTCGCTGAACCGGGAAGCCAGCCGGTCATGTAGCCATGCCATGCCTGGTTCGCGCAGCACGCTAAGAGCCTTGAGGCGTGTCTGCTCGCAGTCGTAGATACCTGATGAGGTGAGCTGTCTGACTTTGGCTTCAGCAAGTTTGCGCAGATCCGAGGGTTTGTAGCCGGCCTTGGCAAGCTCGATCGCGTATGGGCGATCGTCCGCGGGTGCCGCGGCGGCGTCCCCGGATGGATAGTGCAAGCTGCCGCTAATGTCGGTGTGGAAGTGTGCCAGAGCAAGTCCTGTTCCGTTCACGCCTGCGAATCGCAGGCGGGTGCCAAACACGTTGGCAGGCAGGTCATTCCATGTGTCGACGTAACGGGGCGGCTTCTCATTTTGGCGGGTGAAAACCGGTGTGACGAGGTATCGGCGAAGAAAACTGTCGAAAGTGCCCATGAAGTTTGGTGCTTGAGTCGCTTGGGGAACGTTTGCGCAACGGCGCGCTGCTTCATCGACTGCGGCGTTGGTGAACGAAAGCAGTGCGGCAGCTGTGCCTTTCGACGTTGCTCTCGCGATGTACCGCGCCACGATCGCTCGTGTTTTGCCCGCGCCGGGGCATGCTTCCACGAGATGAATCTCGGGGTTTAGCACGGCTTGTTGCGCACCGCTAAGTTCCGTCGGCATCCGAGTCTCCGGGACCGGGCGTGTCGGCGACGCCATTCATTAATGCGCTGATGACGCTCGCGAGGTAGGAAGGCGGGGTGAAGGTTGCCTCAGCGTCCTCCCCGCGGCTTTGTGCGATGGCCTCGCATACTAGCTGGGCGAAATCGCCTTTGCCTAAGTCGATCTCACCGGTTTTGGTCTTGATCGCGTCGGCGAAGGCCTTCGCCCGGATTGCGGGATCTTCGCCGAGCTTACTGAACAACTGCTCCCACTTGTCCTCCGATCGCGGGTGCATCGCGAGGTAGGCCTGTTTGAGCAGGGCCTCATTAGCGACCATCGAGAACAGTTCGGCCTCCAGAGTTGTTCCGCCAACGAATATTTCGAGGCGGGGCTCGTCGGGGAACGCTGTCAGGTACCGTTGCCGGCGCTGTTCTCCAAGCTTGCACGGCGCCGGCTTGTCAACCGGGTCACCGTCGGTGACAACGATGACCTGGTCGACGCGGTGTGCTGAACCCTTGAGCAGAAGGTTCAGGTACGGCTCGAAGTCCACCCCGTCTATGGCGATGAACGACGTGGCTGCTAGGTGGCGCAGCTTCACCTCATCGCCGGCGCACGCGAGACGGGCGAGTTCGGGAATGATAATCGCTTCGGCGATGCCCTCGACCAGCACAGCGTGTCGGGCAAACAACAGTGCTGACCGAGTCACCGACAGATAGCGATCGAGCTTGCGTACCTCTGGAGGTGACAAGCCGAGCTTCTTCAACGCCGTGGCCTCCGTTCGCCACCCGCCGCTAGGCGTCGCTTCGACGGCTCTGGCGCGTGAGGTGACAACGAGTTTGGCCACCGACACCGCGCTGGCTATGTTGGGTGAGTGCGTAGACACCACCACCTGCACACGTCCAGCGGGTTCAAGCGTGTGGTCAGCTTCAGCCCTGCGCCGCGACTGTGCGGCTTGATCCTCAAGGTACTTCAGCAATACGGCCTGCAGCTGTGGATGCAGATGCGCCTCAGGCTCTTCCACCAGAAGTAAGGTCAAGTCGTAATCCTTGGCGTTGACCAATTGCACGATGATGGTGGCGATATAAGCCAGGTTCGCGTAACCAAGGCCGGACGAAGCCAACCGGATCGGATCAATGTGCTCGTCGGCGAGCTGTACACGGAGCAGCCCAGCAAGCCGGCGGAGGTCCTGGTCTTTGCCTACAAGCTGCACATCGTGGTGTCGCGACGGCGGGGTGATCCGGTCCATATGGTCGGCGATCCGGTCACGCGCTGCCTTCGGTAGATCCATCGACGCGATTGAACTCAGCGCTGCGTTGGCATCGGCCGTAAATCTCTCGCGCTTTGGCTTTTCTTCTGTGCTTGACGTCAAAACCTTCAAGACCTCGGCTATGCGTTCCCCTCGGGAGTCCAATTCGCGGATCGCGTCACGTAGCGGTGGCAGATAGACGTGGGCGATCCGTTTTCGATTGATGGGCTCCGGATCATCGACGCCAAGTCGCCCCACCGAGTGCCGGGCAGATCGCCAGTAGGGGAGATCGGGGTCACGCGAATATGAGGTGCCGTAAGTCAACGTATCGTCGCCATCGACCAGTTCGGCCAAAGATCGCTTTTTCGCTGCTGGTGAGTCCACTGTAAGAAGCCGCAATCCTGACCTCAGTGGTCTCGTCAGTGCCGCGAGTCGGGTCTGACTCGGCGATGAAACTTAGCCCACTTCCCTCGATTGCCGGAGTGGTCGCCAACCTGAGTGCGTCGATCACGGCGCTCTTGCCCGCTGCATTTTCTCCGGCAAACACGGTGAGGTCATCGGCAAATTCCACTTCGACATCCTCGCAACTGCGGAAATTTGCTAACGACATGTGCTCCAGTCTCATAATCCGTCCACGGGCTCCGCAGGGACTGCACGCCGAAAGGGAGTTCTCCGCAGCGTGCGCGTTCGCCGATGGGCCGCGACGGCCACCCCCTCGCGATCGTGGATGCTTCCTACGCTGCTGACATACCTAGCCGCACTCGGCCTCGCATACCTGTCTCGGGAATCGCTATAGGACATAAACCCGCACCTTTCGAGCTCTCGGTATCTCACACCGGAAACAGGTTATTGATTGGGACCGACACCCTACCGCCCGCCCGTCTTCTCGCCGCGGGGCGCTACTAGCTATGGGCTCATCGGTCGAGCGAAGGCACCGGCTTCGGCATTGTGCATGTCACCGCCAGCTCCGTCGCCGAGTAGGAAGCTGGGGTGAGGTGAGCCCGTCGTAGTGGTCCAGTCGTTGTGGGACTCTGTGGCCCGGCTTGTGGGCTAGGAAGAATTACCAACGACCTGGCATCGAACAAGCGCCGGCGGCATACGCCGGATCAGATCATCCGCAAGCTGGCCGAGGGCAACAAGCTGTTGGCGTCGGGGCAGGAGCTAGCTGCGGCTCCGACGAGGCCGATCCCCTTGACTCCCCCGCCCTCGAAACAAGGTCAGCGCCCGGTCCGGCCTGCGCTCGCTCTTCGAGCGTCATAAGTTGACCCGCCGGACCGCCCGACGTCGTCATGCTCGCCTCCGCAAATTCTCGGCTAACCGCGCGTGACCCTCAGTACAGACCTAGGGTCCGCCTGTTGTCCCCGATACCCGACTTTCCCGTGCCGGAGAGTTCAGCCCGGGAAGTTCAGCGTGGCTGATCACCACTGGTCAGCGACTGCCCGATGAGCTGGGCGCCTGGGGTGGCTTAACCCAGCACGATTCGTCACGGTGACGAATTATGTTGCTGTGCACGGCATTTCGTAGGAGCAAGCAGATGGCTGTCCGCGTCAGTGCGGCGAACCTTCGCGCAGCACATCCGGTGCCCGTCCATCGGCACAGGTCCGGTGTCAATTTCCGAGTCGCCGCAACGAGTCGGAGGTACCGGCCGCCACGGCCAGAACAACGCACGCGACAATTCGGCGATGGACGTAGTGCCCAAGCATCCCATCGCCCAGTCATTGGATGACATCAGCCGCTGCGGCGAGATCTCGGCGGCGTTCGTCGCCGGACTCACCACCAATGATCATCGATGGGAGCTGCGAACGTCCGGCGGTGACGTGCTTGCCGTCACCAGGCGTGTGCACAGCGGCGGTCGAATGGCACAACGGATGTGGAAGTTGGTGTCTGCCACCGGAATGGACGCGGGCAACGACATCCACGTCGAACTACTCGGCGCCGACGGCCGGCTGCTCGCGAAGATCAGTTCGAGCAACGACGCGCCCGCGGAAGTCACGGTCACCGGTGTCACCGGCGGTCAGCTCGCGCGAAGCGCACGTCCCAAGACGGCTCTGCTGAGGGTCAAGCATCCGGACAAACTCACCGTCCATGATGCCGATGATCGCGTGTGCGCCGAGATCGACTGCGAGGCCGACAGCCCCTGGCAGCTCCGAAACAAAGCCGGCGAAGCCGTCGGAGAACTGCTCGCTGGCGCGCCCGGGCCATCCCTGTCGCCCCGCTGGTACACCTGGGTGGATCCGCAGTGGGCGATGTCTGAAGCCACCTACAACCGGGGGTTGCATCTCGGTATTCGACGGGTCACCCAATACAGCGCGGTATTTGGTGACGATTCGCCCCGCTCGCTCGCGTTGACGCTGGTGCCGCTGCTCGCTGGTCTCGCCTACTGAAGCGATCCGCGCCGGAGGCGTAACCGGTTGACGCTGTTCGGATCCCACTGGTTGGGCGCATTCAGCGGGCGGGCGGGAAATACATCTCTTGACGCACGCTGCACACCAGATCGCCGTTGCGGTTGAACATCGTCCCACTGGCCAGCGCCAGTGAATCCGCGCTGCTCGGCGAAGACCGTCGGTAAAGAAGCCATTCCGACAACACCGCAGGAGCGTGGAACCACACCGAATGGTCACGCTGCGCCGATTCACCTACTCCCCCGCGCGCGGCGAACGCCGGCTCGGTCAACGTCACCGCCGACAGATAGGCCACCAGACCGGCGGTGAGTACCGGATCGTCAGGGACCTCCCCGTCCGGTCGCCACCACATCGCCGACCGAGCCGGGGGCTCGGTGGATACGTCGACGATGCGGCGCTCGAACCAGCACAGGCTTGCATACCGCCCGGTGCCCGACTCGGCCTCGGCCAGGTGCGGTGGCACCCACGGCAGCGTCTCGGGTGCGGGCACCTGGGGAATCGGCGGCTGGTACTCGAACCGCGCGGCTGTGCGGCCGGTGATTTTGAACGACGACATCGCTTCCATCAGGATTCTGTCGTCCTGACGGGCGGTGACCCGGCGTGCTGAAAAGGTCCGTCCCTCTTGCAGGTTGACGACCTCGAAGTCCACCGGCCGCCGGGAATCACCCGGGCGCAGAAAATAGGTGTGCACACTGTGCGGCGCCCGTCCCGGCGCCGTGTGACTCGCCGCCAACAGAGCTTGGGCCGAGATGTGCCCACCGAGAATGTGATGGGCCGGCGCGGGCAACTGCTGTCCGACGAAAGACCATTCGCCGACCCGGCGCAGATCCATGGTGAGCAGCACGTCGGTGAGCGAGGATGACATCGGGACGTATCTTCACACACTGAGTCGCAGATAGCGTTGCAGCCGCCGCCGCCCCGTCGCCGACGCCGTCCCGGCAACGGGTTGCACCGCCTCGTCGAGTCGGGCGCGGACAGTGCCGACGTCGAAATCCATCCCGATGGCGACCAGACAATTCCCGACGGCCCGCGGCGGTGCCTTTCTCACGTGAACTGCGCTACCCACGACGTTGACGACGTAGGTTCTGACAGCGGCGGAATGCCGCACGGCGACAATTCCTTTGAGCCGGAAGACCCCGGAGGGCGGCAGTTCGAGCAGATCGAAGAGTGCGTCGGGATTGACACAACCGGTGCTGCGGACAGTGACAGCGTCGGCATGAACATGGTCGTGCGCATGCGCGGAGTCGGCCCACAACTCCCGAAACGACAGCTGCCCCGACTGCTCGCCGGGTCCTTCGGCGGGGTCGAACAGCAATGCGGGATCGATCCGTCCGCCCGTGGTGCCCACCACCTGGACTCTGGGATTACGTTGTGCCACCCGCTCTTCGATGCGCCGCAGCAGCACCGGGCGCTCGCTGTCCCGAATCTGGTCGAGCTTGTTGACCACGATCAGTGAAGCGACGCCGTAACGCACCGGCGGCAACACGCTGCAGTCGACGGTGTCGAAATGGTTCACCGCGTCGACGACGTCGACAAGACCACCGGGGCGCACTCGCGACAACTTGGAAAAGCCGATAATCCGGGCGATCGCCACCGGATCCGCCAGGCCACTGGCCTCGACGACGATGGCATCCAGGCGGCGCGCCGGGTCGGCGAGTTTGACCAGCGCCTCGTCGAGACCGCCGTCGTCGGGCAGGCAGCAGATGCAGCCTCCAGCGATTGACGCCGGCTCGTCGACCTGGCCGGCCACCAGCGCGGCGTCGACGTTCAGGTCGCCAAAGTCGTTGACCACCACGCCGATTCGTGTATCGGGACTACGGAGCAGATGGTTGAGTAGTGTCGTCTTGCCCGCACCCAGGTGGCCGGTGAGCGCGATGACCGGTATCGCGGTCAACGCGGTGGCTCCGGATGTGCCAAGTCAGCAGTCGCCTACCTGGTCGATGACCTTCTTCAACGGCGGGGCGGGGTAGACATTGGGGGTGTAATTGGGATTGTCGATCGCCCACGCGATCTTGGAACAGTAACCAGGTCCTGCCGGCTGGCCCGCACGCCACGTTTCGAGCGTGATTTTGCAGCTGTACATGTCGGACTCCGGGGCGAATTCGGCGGTGTCCTCGGCTCTCGGCGCGTGATGCCAGATGATGAAGCTTCGCGCCGAAGGCAGGTTGCAGGGAAGCTGCGGGATGGGAAGGCGACCGATGTCCCCGCTCGCCGTCGGCGCGAGGGGCAATGCACAGGACGCCATCACCATGGTCGAGGCGGCGATCATGCGGATGGCCAACGCGCTCACCCTCTTTCTCCGACGACAGCGGCATGCCTGCCGCACTAGACGTTAGCTCAACTGTGGTTGCCGAGACAGTGCCGCGCGGGCGGCCCACGCGCACCCGCTTCGAGGCGCGTCCAGTTAATTGCCCGCCCGACTATCTCTCGATATCGGCGGCGTGGCCCGGTCCCGGGTGCGGGTAGCGCGGTACGCCGTGGTGCACATTGACCCGTGGACCGCGCTGCAACGCGTCGGCGGTCGTCTCGTGCAGCCGCAGAATCCGCCCGCCGATCTGGACATAGGCATTGGGCCGCCACACCGCCGGCTCCCAGGCAGTGAGCCTGGACCAGCGCAGCTGGTGCGGTTCGCGCACGAACACGCCGTTGGTCGAGTTGCGGTCGATGATGACCACCGACGCATCGACGATGCGGACTTCGGCGTGGGCCCGGGACATTTCACCGGAATGGTCATCGATGCGCACGGGACGAAGACCCTGTTGGGCCGCATCGGATCCGTTCGGATCCCGGCCGATGACGCAGTCGCGTTCGAGCTCGATCCGCGACCCGTCGTCCAGGGAAACCCAGCGCTTGGGCTGCGGCGCACCAGCCGGCGGCGCAGCGGCAATCCTCCCGCTGCCTGCGGGTTCCGACCGGTACAGCGGCTGGTCTCCCGACATCGCCGGCGCCTGCCCGCGCGACGACGGTGTGCGGGTCGACCAGATGACGGCGCCCTGGCCCGGCACGGTTCCGTCGGAGAGCCGGTACACGCCTTGGCCCTGGGCCACCGGCCGCGGCCGCGGGTCGAACTCGTCGACGGTGATGACCGCCGCGACGGCCGGCGCCGGCAGCGACCGGTGGACCAAACGTCCGCGGCCGCGCAACATGGTCTGCCCGGTGCCCTCGTCGAGAGCAACGGTGACGCTGCCGCACAGCAGAATCTCCAGGCCCGTCGGTGTCGGCATGACGATGCCGATGTCGACCAGCGTGCGATCCCACGGCTCGCGCGCGAGCTGCTGGAAGGCGGCGACGAGCTTCTGCGGGCTGGAGCGCCGGACCATGTCGGACAGGGCAGTCATCTGCTGCGCCGCCAGCGAGTGCGCCGACAACTCCGAGCGCTCGCGGTGGGCCACCACGATCACGGTGCCGTTGACGTTGGCCACCAGGTGGTGTCCGGGGATGACCTCGACATCGCTCGGCGGCCGGACCGGGGCGTGGTCGACGGCCACGGGGACCGGGGGGACGGCGACCGGCACCGGCGTCTCCTCGGGCATCGGGGCAGCCGGTGCTGCCGCGACCGGAACCTCCGGCACCTCGTCGGCCGGCGCTTCACTGATACCGACTCGAGAGTGCAGCCACCGCAACGGCTTTGGCGCCCACCAGTTCCAGTCGCCGGCAAGCTGCAAGAAGGCGGGGACCACGATGCCGCGGATGATAGAGGCGTCGATCACGACGGCCAGCGCGGTGCCGATGCCGAACATCTTCATGAATGACAGACCGTTGGCGAACGAGATCAACGTGATCGTCAGCAACAGCGCCGCGCTGGTGACGATCCGGCCCACGCGCCCCAGCCCGATGACCGTCGACGCGGTGTTCGACAGACCGGAGTCGCGGGCCTCCTTGATGCGGCTGAGCAGGAAGATCTCGTAATCGACGGACAAGCTGAAGGCGATGGCACACAACAGCACCACCATCGAGAGATTCAGCGGCGCAGGCGTGATGCCCAGCAGGCCGGCGAGATGGCCCTCCTGGAATACCCACACCATGATGCCCAGCACCCCGCTCAGAACCAGGAGGTTGAGCACGAGTGCCTTGACCGGCACCACGACACTGCCGGTGAACAGGAACAACAGGATGAAGGTGGCGCCGGCGATGAGCCCGATCGCCAACGGGAGCTTGCCCCCGATCGCGGCTTGACTGTCGATGAGCGTGGCGGTCGGTCCGCCCACTTCCACCTGGCGGTTGGTGATCTTGGCCCGGATGTCGCGGACGATGTGTTGGGCGGTATCGGAGTCGGCCTGAACCGAGAGGTAGACGATCGCGTAGCTGGAACCCGACACCGCGGGCGTCGGCCCGGCCGCCTGACCGTTCTCGAACCGGCCGATGGGGCCCGTGACCAGCACGACGCCGTTCATGCGCGAGATGTCCGGGGCCAGGTTCTGCAGCACGGTGGCATCGTTGCGGGTCACCAGGGTGATCGCCTGCGACGGATCCAGCGTGAAGTCCCGCTGCAGCGATTCGGCTACCAGCCGCGCACTGGAGTCCGTCGGCAGGGCTCGCTCATCGGGCGTGGCGAATTGGACGTTGAGAAATGGAATGCCCAAACCCAACAGCAGGACCACCACGGGCAGTGCGTAGAGCAGCGGCCGGTGCGTGACCACCTCGGCGAACCGCCGCCAGAACAGGGAGTCGGCCGAGGGTGGCACCTTACGGCGGATGACGGAGAGCGAGTCCACGCGCTTGCCGAGCAACGCCAGCAGTGCGGGCAGGACGATGATCGCGGCGAACGCCGAGAGCAGCACGGTGGCCGTCGCAGCGAGACCGACCGACCGCAGGAAATAGGTGGGAAACACCAACAGGCTGGTCATCGCCAAGGTGACAGTCGCCGCGCTGAACAAGATGGTGCGCCCGGCGGTGTTGACCGTGGCGATGACGGCCGGGTGGTGGTCTTTGCCGTTGGCCAGTTCCTCCCGGAACCGCGACACCATCAATAGGCCGAAGTCGATGGACAACCCGAGGCCGAATGCCGTCGTGACGGTCAGGGCGTGCACTGACACATCGGTGACCGCTGTCATCAGCAGCAACACCGACAGGGTGGACACGATGGACACGACTCCGACCACCACCGGCAGTACGGCCGCTATCAGTCCGCCGAACACGATGACCAGCACCGCCAACGAGATAGGCACCGCAATGCTCTCACTGGTCTTGAGGTCGCCTTTGACCTTGTCGCGAATCTCCTGCTGCACGCCGAGCGCGCCACCCGCACGCACCGTGACGCTGGTGTCGTGGGGCAGATTCGCGATGATCCGCTTGGCCGTCTCGGCGGCTTCGTCGGCGGTTCCCCCGACGTGGACGAGCATCAGGCCGGAACGACTGTCCTTGCTGCGTAGGTCGGCGGCTCCCTCGTCGCCGAAGGATCTGGTGATCTTGGCCTTGGGCTCGGCCGCGACGACTTTGAGCACTCGATCCCGGATGGCCGCGACCTCGGGACTGTCGATGGTGCCGTCCCGCGGCAGCAGTTGAACGACGAGATTCGCGGTGGTGCCGAAGTGCTGGTCCAGAAACTCGTCGGCCTTCGAGGATTCCGATGCCGGGTCGGTGTTTCCGCCGGTGCCCAGCTTGTCCGACACCGATCCGCCGAGCACGACACTGATCCCCAGCAGGACCAGAACGGCCGCCAGCACCGATTTCGGGCGCTTGACGGTGAACGCGGCCAGTCGCCTCAACATGTCTGCCTCTCCCCAGTGAACTTCGTGCTGCTCGCGGTGGCTTTGTCGTGCGGGCCTGGGCGCTCTCCGAATTGGGATGTCAGCGTGAAATCTAGGCCCGCACCGACAGTCGTGTCGACGGTCAGTTACGCGGCTCGCCGGCGAGCCACAGGCGCACCAGGCAGCGTCGGGCGTGCACGTCGGGCGAATCGATGAAAGCGCGGCGATTGTGCAGGGTCGTGTAGTTGTCGGCGAACAGCACGTCACCCGGGTGCAGCGTGAACTCGACGGCACTGGCGGCGTCGCCCAGTGCACGGTCGAAGGCGTCGAGTGCCTGGCGCTGCCGGTCGGTGAGCGGCCGACCGCTGCGGTAGTGGCCGAGTTCGATGTGCAACCGGTTGTAGCGGATCCGGACACCGTCGGTGGTGTCGGTGAAGATAGCGCCATCGGTGAACGGGTTTTCGCCCGGCTCGGTCTCGTGCGAACGGTCGAAGCAGAACTGCCCGTAGAGCTCGTCGACCAACTCGGGGTGGGCGGCCAGCATCGCGTTGTAGGCGGTGTGCGCACTGACCATCAGCGACTCACCGCCGGACACTGCCTTGCGCAGACACAGCAGCCCCAGGATGTCGGGCCGGCTGCCGGCGTAGGCGCAGGCCGAATCCGTGTGGTAGATCAGCGCGGAGTTGGTCTTGGAGCCGCGGGCCTCGGCCACCGATTGCCCGGTGTCCTGAACCAGGTACACACGGTCGCCCTGCTTGTTCTGCGGCTGCGGCTCACCCAGGTAGGTACCCAGGCCCCAGTACAACATCGAGGCTTCCTCGTCCGTCCAGCCGTCCAGCGGCAGGCCGCGCAGCACACAGAATCCGGGCCCCAGCCGCAGGCAGTGCCGCATGGCGCGGGCGATCTCGACGAGCTCGGGCTCCCGGAAGTCCGCTGCCACGATCGTCTCCAGCCTGCGGCCGCGGCGGCGCAGGTTGTCGCGGATGCGCAGGCATGCCGCCACCTGGCGTGGTCCCACCCCGATCAGGTAGTCCCATGCGTGCAAGCTGTCGCGGTTCCACACCGACGGTCCGGAAATCGGCCGGCGCCGAGTGCCCCGGGATGGGTGTGCCGCGTTCTTGCCCAAGAGTTCGTCCCTGGTGCGAGTGTCGGTGACAGCCCCCATGATCTCATCCCCTTTCTGAAACTTTGGCGCTTTCTATGAGTTTGGCTTGCTGCACTTGGCGGATTCTTGACGATTTCTGGACGGCCGCTAAAACCAGTCGTGGCCGATCAGCGGGGCACTGATCAGCCACAACGAGGTCCGGCGGGTGAGTTACGCGGCGACGGGGATCAGTTCCCGGCGCGACGAGTGCGGCGCCGCGGCGGGGGCACTGAACCGGATGAACATTTTCGCGATGAACGGCGCGGCGAACAGCATCAGGACCACCCGGATCACTTGGGCCGCCATCACGAACGTGACGTTGGAACCCGATCCCGCGGCGGTGCCGAGTACGGCGTAGATACCGCCGGGGCTCGTCGCCAGGTAACCATCCAGCGAGCTCAGGCCGGCCTCGTCGGCCAGCACCACACCCAAGCCGGCCGCGGCGAGGTTCAGGATCACGATCAGCGCGAACGCGCCGGGCAGGATCCGTCGGATGGCGCGCAGCGATTGCCGGTCGAACGACAGCAGCGTCTGCCAGACGATCATCATGATCCCGGCCTGGACCAGCAGCATCGGAACGGCGAAACCCTGTACCAGCCCGGAGAACTCCAGCGCAATCGTGATGGCCATCGGTCCCAGCAATCCCGCGCCGGGCAGCCGCATCGACCGACCGGCGAAGCTGCCCACCAGCACGATAGCCGCGATCAGCGGCAGCGTGACGATCATCGATCGGGAAGACGTGTCGTCGGCATGTGCGCCCTCGGCGGCGGTGCCGTGGAAGAAGACTGCGACGACGACGGGCATGGACGCGGTGATGAGCGCCACGCGCAGGTATTGAACGGCCGCGACCACCCGGTCATCGCCGCCGAGGTCGCGTGCGATGGCGACGAGGCCGCACGAGCCGCCGGCCACCAGGGCCAGACCCCCGGTCAGCGGACTGACGTCCTTGTGCAGACCGAGCAGCGCGCCGCCCGCGACGCTGACGATCAGGGTGCTGACGGTGATGGCGATGACGATCGGCCAGTGCGAACCCAGGGCGGCGAACGATACGTTGCGGACCATGAGCCCGGTGTAGACGCCGAGCACGCCCTGAGCGGCCAGGCCTGCGCCCGACACTGTTCTCGGGGCGTACCGCGCCAAGGCCCAAGCGAAGATTCCACAGCCGATGCCTACAACGGCAAGGTCGATGGTGTTCATGCCGTAGAAGGTCCAACATCGCCCTTGACGAATTCTTAATGCGCAGGTGGAGCGCACTTGTCAACCCAGTGTCCGGATCTCGGACGGGTCTCTCACCTGCCGACTGCGACCCGTGTCCCGTCGTTGGACTGACTCGGCCGCAGGCGGGTGGCAGGGACGACGGACCCCGTCGGCCTTTCGACAGGCCCCGACAGGTTATTTGTGTGAGTATCGGATGAGCCGCGGCCGGTGTTGCGCAAAGCCGCGATGTCTCGGCGGGATCTGGATAGGCTTAGCGCTCACACCGGAGATGGACGTTAAGGGGGCGACGTGTCGTTGCTAACCGTGTCGCCAGACTGGCTGACCGCTGCGGCAGCCGATCTGGAAAACATCGGCACGTCGCTGCACTCGGCGAGCGCGGCCGCCGCCCTCCCCACCACCGGAGTGGCCGCTGCCGCCGCGGACGAGGTGTCGGCCGCAGTAGCGGCGCTGTTCGCCGATTTCGGCGACGAGTTTCAGGCGATAAATTCGCAGGTCAGCGCCTATCACGCGCAGTTCTTGCAGACGCTGGGGGCAGCGGCCGGGTCCTACGCCTCGGCCGAGGCGACCGCGGCCACTGTGCTGGACCCGTTCGTCAACGCGATCAACGCACCGACCCAGCTCCTGCTGGGGCGGCCCCTGATCGGCGACGGGGCCAACGGCACTGCCGCCAGCCCGAACGGCGGGGCCGGCGGCATCCTGTGGGGCAACGGCGGCGCCGGATATTCGCAGACCACAGGCGGTCTGGCCGGCGGTAACGGCGGCTCGGCAGGCCTGATCGGCAACGGCGGCGCCGGCGGTAACGGCGGCCTCAACGCCGCGGGCGGGGCGGGCGGCAACGGCGGCTGGCTGTACGGCAATGGCGGCGCGGGGGGAACCGGTGGCGCTTCGCCTACGGTGGCCTTCGGCGGAGCCGGTGGAGCCGGCGGGCGAGCTTACCTGCTGGGGTCGGGCGCAAACGGTGGTGCGGGTGGATTCAACAGCCCCAGCGATCCGTCGCACGCCATCCGTGGGATGGGCGGCACCGGCGGCGTTGGTGGCATGGTCTGGGGTGGGGCCGGCGTCAGCGGTGCGGGTCTGGACGGCAGAACGATCCCCATGCCCACCGTCGCCAATACCGAGCCGGTGGTGAACATTTCAGTGAACGGCGGCGGCAACGCGCCGATCCTCGTGGACACCGGGTCCGAAGGTCTGGTCATGCAGATCAAGGACATCGGCGGACTGCCCGGCCTGCTCAAGATGGGCCTGCCCACGGGCCTCAACATCAGCGCGTACAGCGGTGGCCTGACGTATCTCTACGCCACCTTCCCCACCACGGTGGACTTCGGCAACGGCATCGTCACCGCGCCCACCAGTGTCAATGTCGTCCTGTTGTCGCTACCGACCTCGCCGTTCGCGATCCAGGCATACCTGTCCAATGTCATCAGGAACCCGTTCGTCACCCCGTTCGACGCGTATTTCGCCTCGGCAGGCGTTGACGGCGTGCTGGGCCTGGGACCTAACGCGGTGGGGCCGGGACCGAGTATCCCGACGCAGGCGCTGCCGGGTGATCTCAACCAGGGCGTCACCATCAACATGCCGGCGCAGGAGTTGCGTTTCGGCCCCAACGATCTGGGCGGCCCGACTGTCTCGCTGAACGGGTCCCCCATCACCAACCTTTACGTCAGGGTAGGTAGCGGACCCCTCCAGATGGTGCCGTCCATCGTGGACTCCGGGGGCGTCTATGGGACCATGCCCTCCTCGGTGATCGGCTCCTCGACATTGCCGGCGGGCACCATGATCACGGTGTACGCCGATTCAGGTGGCATGACGAAGCTGTACTCGTTCAACACGAACGACTACGCGCCCACCGTTATCTCCTCTGGCCTGATGAACACGGGTTACCTGCCGTTCAGTCTGGGCCCGGTGCACGTCGACTACAACCCGGCCGGAGTCGGGACGACAATCCTTTATCCTGTGCCCTAGTCGAATCACTGTGTTGGGCTGAGTGTTCCGACGCTGTCGGCGCCCGACGCTAGAGTCGCCTTCATGCTTCAAACGATCGCTGTCCGCGGCTACCGCTCGCTGCGCGAGGTGGTCCTGCCGCTGAGCCGGCTGTCAATTGTCACCGGCGCCAACGGAACTGGTAAGTCGTCGGTGTACCGGGCGCTTCGCCTGCTGGCCGACTGCGGCCGTGGTGAGGTGATCGGCTCGCTCGCCCGCGAAGGTGGATTGGAATCGGTGCTGTGGGCCGGACCCGAGCAGCTCCGTGGCGCCCGTCGGGAAGGCAACGCCCAGGGCACCACCCGCACCCGACCGTTGTCACTCGAACTCGGCTTTGCCGCAGATGATTTCGGTTATTTCGTCGATCTCGGCATTCCGCAGATGGCCGGCCACCGTAGTGCGTTCGCACGCGACCCGGAGATCAAACGCGAGGCGTTGTTCGCCGGGCCGGTACTGCGCCGCGCGACCACTTTGGTGCGCCGTACCCGTCAACTAGCTGAAATCAGCGGCGATGCAGACGGATTCGACGAATTGTCCCGAAACCTGCCGCCCTACCGCAGCGTGTTGACCGAATACGCCTATCCGCAAGCACTTCCCGAGCTCGCGGCGGTGCGCGAACGGCTGCGCAGTTGGCGCTTCTACGACGGCTTCCGGGTCGATGCCGCCGCTCCCGCCCGACAGCCGCAGGTGGGCACGCGCACTCCGGTGCTCTCCGACGACGGCAGAGACCTTGCGGCAGCGGTCCAGACGATCATCGAGGCCGGCTTGGACGACTTGGCCCGCGCGGTCGCCGACGCATTCGACGGCGCCACCCTCGACGTCGACGTCAGCAACGGCCTTTTCGATCTTCGCCTGCAGCAGCGCGGGATGCTGCGACCGCTGCGCACAGCCGAATTGTCGGACGGCACTTTACGATTCGTGCTGTGGGCCGCGGCACTGCTGAGCCCGCAACCACCCTCGCTGATGGTGCTCAACGAACCAGAGACCTCGCTGCACCCCAGTCTCATCGGCCCATTGGCGGCACTGATTCACACGGCAGCCACCCACACGCAGGTGGTGGTGGTCACCCATTCCCGTTCGCTGCTCGACGCCCTCGACAGCGGAGTCGAAATCGAACTGCACAAGGATTTCGGCGAGACCCGCATCGCCGGTCAGAGCCTGCTGACGACGCCGCCGTGGGATTGGGGCAAGCGGTGAGCCCGCGGCGTCGAGTGTGCAAAGTGTGCAGAACGTGCAACTATTGGAAGTTATGGCCAATCAGTTGAGCCTCCGCGAGCGACGACGCCGACAGACCAGCGCGGACATCCGCGGTGCTGCGGTGCGCTTGGCGCAGGTCCGCGGCTGGGACCGGGTCACCATCGAGGAAATCTGCACTCAGGCCGGAATTTCCACCCGCACCTTCTTCAACTACTTCCCCAATAAGGAAGCCGCGATCGCCTACGGCCCGTCCGACCTGCCGCCGGAATTGGCCGACGAGTTCGTCGCAGCCGGACCCGCGCCCCTCCACGTGGTGCTGGCCGAACTGATCACTCTGGCGGCCCACCATCTTCGCGACATGCCACCGGAGCGTGAGCAGGCCGTCTGCATGCTCGACCTGGCAAAAACCACCCCCGCGGTGCTGGCGGCGTTCCTTGCCGACCTGGAGCGTTTCCAGACGCAATTGACCGAGATCGTCGCCAAACGCCAAGGCATGCCCTCCGACGACGAAGTCTCCGCCCTGATCTCCGCGCTAGCGTTGACGGCGGTGCGCTCGGGCATCGAGAGGTGGTCGAGCAGCGAACCCGAGGACGCCGGTGACACGCCGATGCCCTATGTCGAACGTGCTGCCGCGCTGGTCAACAGCATCTTCACGCAGTGAGAGCGTGACCGGGATTACAGAAAGTTGCATACTCTGCAAAATATGCAGATGATGTACAGGTGGTCCGGTTAGCTCGTCTTACTATCGCATCGGGCCACCTCGGGCTGCGTAACTCGCGCGACCCATAATCGCTTGTGATGCAAGGCAATTCGTCGTGCGACCAGGAAAGGCTCACGTAGGTGCAGATGGCAAAGATCGTGCGCAACGCCTGGTTGCCGCTGCTGATCGTGGCAGTCGTGGCCATCGGGGGCTTCGCGGTGACCCGGGTCAAGTCGTTCTACACCGCCGACCAGCAAAATGACCTGACCAGCGCAAAGGTTGACGACTCCAAGCCCTTCAAGCCCAAGGTCGTCAAGTACGAGATCTTCGGCTCGGCGACCCGCGCCAACGTCAACTACCTCGATCTCAGCGCCGAGCCGCAGCGGCTGGACGGCGCTCCCCTGCCCTGGACACTGGTGCTCAGCACCACCGCACCCTCGGTCTTTCCGAACATCTCGGCGCAAAGTGACGGTGATTTCCTGGGCTGTCGTATCACCGTCGACGACGAAGTCAAAGACGAACAAACATCCAACGGCGTGCACGCCCTGACTTCCTGCTTGGTGAAATCAGCATGAGCACTACTCTGCAAGACGCGCCCACCGATTCGTTCCCCGTCGCCAAACACGCGGCCCGCGAGGCGATTCCGCACTTCATCCGCAAATTCGCCGTGCTGATCATCCTGGGGTGGATCGCGCTGATCGCGCTGCTCAACGTCGTCGTCCCCCAGCTCGACGAGGTCGGCAAGCTGCGTTCGGTCTCGATGAGCCCGGACGACGCGCAATCGGTGATCGCGACCAAGCGCGTCGGCGAGGTGTTCAAGGAGTACAAGTCCAACAGTTCGGTGATGATCGTCCTGGAGGGCCAGAACGCGCTGGGCGCCGAAGCGCACGCCTACTACGACCAGATAGTCAAAAAGCTCGAGGCCGACACCGCGCACGTCGAGCACGTTCAAGACTTCTGGAGCGATCCGCTCACCGGTGCCGGCGCACAGAGCAACGACGGGAAGGCCGCCTACGTCCAGGTCTACCTCGTCGGGAACATGGGTGAGACCAAGGCCAACGACTCCGTCGAGGCCGTCCAGACCATCGTCAAGCACACCACCCCACCCCAGGGGGTCAAGGCCTACGTGACCGGGCCATCGGCGTTGGAAGCCGACCAACACCTCGCCGGCGACCGCAGCCTGCAGGTGATCACCATGGCGACCTTCGTCGTCATCATCGCCATGCTGTTGATGGTCTACCGCTCCATCGTCACGGTTCTGCTCACGTTGATGATGGTGGTCTTCGAGTTGGCCGCCGCTCGCGGCGCGGTCGCATTTTTGGGCTACTACAAGATCATCGGGCTGTCCACATTCGCGTGCAACCTGCTGGTGACGTTGGCGATCGCGGCGGCCACTGACTATGCGATCTTCCTGATCGGGCGATATCAAGAAGCCAGAGCAGTCGGTGAATCACGAGAAGACGCCTACTACACCATGTTTCACGGCACCGCACACGTGGTGCTCGGCTCCGGCCTGACCATTGCCGGCGCGACGTTCTGCCTGCACTTCACCAATCTGCCCTACTTCCAGACCCTGGGCGTCCCGCTGGCCATCGGCATGGTCGTGGTGGTGTTGGCGGCGTTGACCCTGGGTCCCGCCGTCATATCGGTGGCGTCGCGCTTCCGGCAGACCCTGGAACCCAAACGCGCCCAGCGTATTCGCGGTTGGCGCAAGATCGGCGCGCTCGTCGTCCGCTGGCCCGGCCCGGTCCTGGTCGTGACGATCGGCGTCGCGCTGGTCGGTCTGCTCACCCTGCCCGGCTACCGGACCAACTACAACGACCGCAATTACCTGCCCGCCGACCTGCCGGCGAATGCGGGCTATGCGGCCGCCGATCGGCACTTCTCCAAGGCCCGGATGAATCCCGAGTTGCTGATGATCGAAAGTGACCACGATCTGCGCAATTCCGCGGACTTCCTGGTCATCGACAAGATCGCCAAGTCGATCTTCCGGGTACCCGGCATCAGCCGGGTCCAGGCCATTACCCGCCCCGAGGGAACCCCGATCGAGCACACCTCGATCCCGTTCCAGATCAGCATGCAGGGCGTCAGCCAGCAGATGACCCAGAAGTACCAAGAAGATCAGATCGCGGACATGCTCAAGCAGTCCGAGGAGATGCAGACGACCATCAACAGCATGGTGCAGATGCAGGACATCACCCAGCAGATGACCAACGACATGCACGTGATGGTCGCCAAGATGAAGAGCATGACCATGGACGTCGCCGAATTACGCGACCACATGGCCAATTTCGAGGACTTCTTCCGACCCATCCGCTCGTACTTCTACTGGGAGAAACACTGCTACGACATTCCGGTGTGCTTCTCGTTGCGGTCGGTGTTCGACGCCCTGGACGGCATCGACACGATGACCGATGACATCCAGAGCCTGATCCCGGTCATGGAACATCTGGACACACTGATGCCGCGGATGAACGCGCTGATGCCCGAGATGATCCAGAACATGAAGAACATGAAAACCATGATGCTGACCATGTATTCGACCCAGAAAGGTCTGCTGGAGCAGCAGCAGCGGGCACAGCGCGACTCGTCCGCCATGGGCCGGGCCTTCGATGCGTCGAAGAACGACGACTCCTTCTACCTGCCGCCGGAGACGTTCGACAACCCCGAGTTCAAGAAGGGCATGAAGAACTTCATCTCCCCCGACGGCCACGCCGTGCGCTTCATCATCAGTCACGACGGCGATCCGATGTCCGCGGAAGGCATTTCGCACATCGACACGATCAAGAAGGCCGCCTACGAGGCGCTCAAGGGCACCCCGATGGAGGGCTCCAAGATCATGCTCGGTGGCACCGCGGCCACCTTCAAGGACATGCGGGACGGCAGCAACTACGACCTGCTGATCGCCGGAATCGCGTCCATGTGCCTGATTTTCATCATCATGCTGATCCTGACCCGCAGCGTGGTGGCCTCAGCGGTCATCGTGGGCACCGTATTGCTTTCTCTCGGCGCGTCGTTCGGGCTGTCAGTGCTCATCTGGCAGCACCTGCTCGGCATCGAACTGCACTGGATGGTGCTGGCGATGTCGGTGATCATCCTGCTGGCCGTGGGAGCCGACTACAACCTGCTGCTGGTGTCGCGTTTCAAAGAAGAGATCCATGCCGGTCTGAACACCGGGATCATCCGGGCGATGGGCGGCACCGGTTCGGTGGTCACCTCGGCGGGGTTGGTGTTCGCGTTCACGATGATGACGATGGCGGTCAGCGAGCTCACGGTGATCGGCCAGGTCGGCACGACCATCGGGCTCGGTTTGTTGTTCGACACGTTGATCGTTCGGTCGCTGATGACCCCGTCGATCGCTGCGCTGCTGGGCAAATGGTTCTGGTGGCCGCAACGAGTCCGCCAGCGCCCGGTGCCCGCGCCCTGGCCAAAGAAGTCTGGAGAGCGGACCGAACAGGACGCCTTGGCGGGCGTCTGATCGGACGGGAGCTACCGGCGGAACAAACCGGCCACGAAGGTACCCACGTTGTAGACACCGGAGTTGCCGAAGCCCGAATTGCCCAAGCCGGACATGAACAGGAAGCCGGTGTTCAACACACCCGAGGACGAACCGCTGTCGTTCTGGTAGCCCGACGCCGGGGCCGTGTTGCGCACTCCCGATGCATTGGAGTCGGTGTTCTGGAACCCTGAGGCACCGTTGCCGGAGTTGTAGAAGCCGGAGCTGCCGACCCCGCTGTTGAACCAGCCGGAGCTGGAGCCGGTGCCGGCCACCGTCGATCCGACGCCGGTCTGCACACTGCCCGAGTTCCACAGCCCGGTGTTGCTGGCACCGGAGTTGCCGAAGCCGGTGTTGAAGCCGGCGGCGTTGGAGCTACCCGTGTTATAGCTGCCCGCGTTGAAGCTTCCGGTGTTGCCGATGCCGGAATTGAAGTTCCCGGTGTTGAAATTGTCGGAGTTTGCGAAGCCGGTGTTCGAGGTGGCGGAATTGAAAAAGCCGGTCGATGACGCGCCGGAGTTGCCGAAGCCGGTGTTCACCTCGCCGCTGTTGGCCAGGCCCCAGTTCTTGGAACCGGCGTTGAACAAACCGGCGTTCTCGGTGCCCGAATTGAAGAACCCCGCGTTCGACGTGCCCGAACTGAACAATCCGACATTGCCGCTGCCGGAGTTCAATCCGCCGATGCCGATCTGGTTGTCACCGGTGAGCCCGATGCCGATGTTGCCGTTACCGGTGTTCCACAGCCCCACGTTGCCATTCCCGGTGTTCGCCAGGCCCTGGTTGCCGCTGCCGGTGTTCGCCAACCCCACATTGTGGTTGCCGATGTTGGCCAGCCCGTGATTTCCGATGCCGCGGTTGCCGTTTCCGAGGTTTTCGTTACCGTAGTTCCCCGCGCCGAGGTTGGCGTTGCCGCGGTTTCCGACGCCGAAATTCTGGTTGCCGAGGTTGCCGCCGCCGATGTTCTGATCGCCGCTGTTGCCGCCGCCGAGGTTGGAATCTCCGTAGTTGCCGCTGCCGACGTTTTGGTTGCCGAGGTTGCCGTTGCCGAGGTTGGCCAAACCGTTGTTGCCGTTGCCGAGGTTGAGTTTGCCGAGGTTGCCGATGCCGAGATTGATGGCCGGGGCCTCTTGGAGCAGCTGCCAGGGGGTCAACTGCGCCGCTGCCGACGCCGCTCCGCCGTAGTAGCTCACCATGGCGCTGACGTCGCGAGCCCACATCTGCTCATAGACCGCCTCGGCCGCCGCAATCGCAGGAGCGTTGAGGCCGAACAGGTTTGAGCGCACCAGCGCCACCAGCTGCGAGCGGTTGAGCGCGATCTCCGCCGGATGCACAATGGCCGACCGAGCGGCCTCGAACGCGGTGGCGATCGCCCTGGCCTGTCCGCCCGCACCCTGCGCATGGGCCGCCGCCGCGCTCAGCCATCCTGCATACGGCGACGCCGCAGCCGTCATCGCCGCGGCGGCCGGACCTTGCCACGCCGAATCGACGAGTCCGGCAGTCACCGAACCGAACGACGTGGCCGCAGCGCTGAGCTCCTCGGCCAGACCGTCCCAAGCCGCCGCCGCGGCCAGCAGCGGCTCGGACCCGGCTCCGAGAAACATGCGCAGCGAGTTGACTTCCGGTGGCAACATCGGAAAGTCCATCAGGTCGTCTCCCCCAATGACAGTTCGTGGTCGGCGCTCGGTAGGTCACCTTCGCGCGGCATCACCGGACCCTAGAACATCACGGAGCTATGCGGCTCGTTTCCGCGGAATCGGCACAGCCGAGTACGTCGAAGACCGCTGCGGCCGAGGTGACGGCCCTATCCCCGTTCCCCTCGTCGTGCAGCAACATCCGCACACCGACTCGTCCGGGTCCGCCCGGGTGCGCGCTGCCGTCGACCCGGAATGGCCCTACTTTGCCCCGCGACATGAACATCACGTGCCAGCTGACGACCTGAAGTCTCCGCGTACCGGCAACCTCGGCAGCGAGGTCGGTCGCTGCGGTCTCGAGGACGACATGTTGAGGCCCGATGTGCAGCGCCGCATCGGGCGAGGCGAATTCGGCGCTGAGGGCGGGAAGCACCCAGTGACCGTCGGGACGCTTGCCGGCGCCGAACGCATCCCACAGCGGCGGCAGGTCGGGTGAGTCCTCGATAACCAACTCGGTGCCCGAAACATCCATCCGGTCAAGGCCTTTCGGCGGAATACCGATGATCGCGCCCTGCCCCTCGTTGAACGCGATCACCCGGTCGGGGTTGTCGGCATCGACGATTTTGCACCGGCCGTAACCCATGGTGCGCCCCTGGTGCACGATGCCCGAATCGACGATCTCGATGCGGGACACATCGAAGCCGGGATCGACGATCTGCACCGAGGCGATCACTGGGTTGGGCACCGCCACCATGTCGGTCTGACACCCCTCCGGCGACGAGATAGCAAGCGGCGCAACGAGAATGCCGCCCGCCTCATTGCGCATGTCGCGGCGGATGGTGACCGTGTTGTCGACCTCGCCGAGGTCCATGGAGGAGTGCTTGCGCCCGATGTAGCGGTAACTGAGCAGGCCGGTCCAGCGCCGGTACAGCTCGTCGCGGTAAGCGTCGGAGTCGTCGGCCAGCTCCCGGATGTCCCGTAGTCGCTCAGTCATGGTCTTCCGCCTCTCCTGGCTGCGGACTGTAACAGCAATGCTGAGCGACTGTACAGCGCCGAACTATACAAAATCGGGCTGAAGTGTCACGCTCAAACGATGGATCCGCCCGACCGAACTGCCGGTACGCGGACCGTCTTCACCTTCTGCCGGTATTGCCTGGCCTCGTGCGGGATCGAGGTCAGCGTCGAGGACAACCGGGTGGTCAAGATCGCGGCCGACAAGCAGAATCCGCATAGTTGGCAGGACTTCTGCGCCAAGGGTCGCAACGCCGCCCAACTCGTCGAACACCCGCGCCGGATCCTCGCTCCGATGCGACGCGTGGGCGACCGATATGTGGCGGCCTCCTGGGACGAGGCCATCGCCGACATCGCGACCCGGATGACCGCGCTGATCGACGCCGACGGACCCGACGCCATCGGCGCGTACTACGGCAACCCCGCCGGATACTCGTCGTCGAATCTGATCTTCATGAACGGCTGGCTGGACGCCGTCGGCACCCAGAATCGCTACGCGGTGGGCTCGGTCGACCAGAATGCGCTGCACGTGGTGGCCGAGGCGATGTACGGCTCGTCGATCATGGTGCCGGTCTCCGATATCGACCACTGCGACTACTTCCTGCTCGTCGGCGCCAATCCCGCAGTGAGCGCGTGGAATTGGGTGGAAAGCGCCCCCGGCGGCTGGAAGCGCGCGCTGGCACGCCAACGGTCGGGCGCCAAGATCGTCGTCGTCGATCCGTTGCGCACCGAGTCCGCCGATAAGGCCGACGTCCATCTCGCCGTGCGTCCCGGCCAGGACTGGGCACTGCTGCTGGGCATGGTGAAGGTGATCCTGGAGGAGGATCTGCACCACTGCCTCGACTGCGCACGAATCACCAGCGGGTTGCCCGCGCTGCGGGCACTGGTGACTGAGGCAGACCTCGACGACCTGGCTCAACGCTGCGGCATACCGCGCATGCAGATCGAGTGCACGGCAAGGGAATTCGCGGGAGCCGCCGCGGCGATGGCGGTGACGCGCACCGGGATCTCGCTGCACGTGTCCGGCACCGTCGGTGAATGGCTGGGCCAGGTGCTCAACGTGATCACCGGGCGGATGGACCGGCCGGGTGGCCGGCGTTTCGAACCGGGTTACATCGACGCGTTGCAGCTGGCCGCCACCGCCAAACCCTCGGGGCACCGCAGTCGACTGGCCGGTCGCGCCATGGTGGCCGGGGCGCACGCGCTGAGCGAACTGCCGGCCGAGATCACCACCCCGGGGCCCGGGCAGATCCGCGCCCTGGTGATCAATTCGGGCAATCCGGTGGTCTCCGGTCCCGACGGTGCGGCGCTCGACCAGGCGCTGGCTCAACTCGACCTCTTGGTGGCGATCGACTTTGTGCAGCGCGAAAGTCACCGGCACGCGCACTGGTTACTGCCCGCGGTGCACTGGCTGGAGCGCGACGACCTGCTGGCGTTGACCAGCAATCTGCACGACGAGCCCTACGTGCAGTACGGCGTGCGTGCGGTCGATCCGCCCCCGGCCGCACGGGAGGAGTGGCGCGTCTTCGTCGACCTGGCGCTGGCCATGGACGTCCCCCTGTTCGGCGTCAAGGGCGTCAACGCGTTCGTCAAGACCAGCCGACGGCTGGCCCGCACCGTCCGACGGCCCACGCTGGCCTTCTCCCCGCACTGGATCAACCGGCTGATCGTCGCGATGTCGCGAAAGGTGAACGGCCGCAAGCTGAAATGGCGCGACTTGCTGGCTCACCCGCATGGCATGGTGCTCGGTCCGCGGGAGTACGGCCACTTCTCGGCTGCCTTGCGCACCGCCGACAACCGTGTCCAGGTGGCGCCACCGGAGTTCGTAACCCGCACCCGCGAGTTGCTGGCCAGTCCGCCACCCGAGGCGCCGTCCGACTACCCGTTCCAGCTGGGTAACCGCCGGCACCGGCACTCCATGAACTCGTTTCTCAACGACCTGCCCGGCCTGCATCCCGGCGGCAAGGGCAGCGCAGTGCTCATCCACCCGGCCGACGCGGCCGTCCTCGGTGTCCGCGACGGCGACCTGGTGCGGGTGTATTCGCCGGTCGGCGAGGTGCGGGCCACCGCGTCGCTGAGCGATCGGCCGCGGCGCGGCCTGATTGTGCTAGACCACGGCTGGGGTTCGCGGGTCTTCGACCCGCACGGCCGCGACGCGCCGCAATCATTCGGGGTGAACCGCAACCTGCTGATCGACGGCGAACCGGTCGATCCGCTTTCGCAGACCCCGGCGATGAGTTCTACCTACGTGGGCGTGGAACGCTGCGTCGGCGACATCCAGAACCACACGACGTTGGGCCGGCAACCGTCGGCACGGGTGCGCGATCCATGATCAACGACGGTGTCGCCCTGTCACGCTGCTAGTGTCGAGTCGGCACGCGCACGACGCGCGAATCGGTACGTCGGCGCGCGCCGCGGCGAGCCTGAGTTGCTGACCGACGATGACGGCTTCGTCGTTGCGCCCCAACCGTTTCAGGCATTCGTGGTAACCGTGCAGGCTCCACACGTTGCCGGGATGCTGACAACACCGGGCCAACGTCGGGTCGAAGCCCAGATCAGCGGCGTACACCGCGGCCGCCTCGGCCACGTGGTCCTGCTCCAACAGCAGTGCCCCATAGGCGTGCCGGGTGGGCTGCATCCAGCCCCACGGCTCGTCGTAGGGTAGTGCGTCATCGAGTTCGACGGCGCGTCTCAGGTGTGCGAAAGCCTCGTCGAAAGAGCCTGCCCGATAGGCGATTTCACCGTCAAGCATGGCGGCGGCCACCGCGAGGATGTCGCGGCTGGTGTTGTTGAACAAGTACCGCGTTTCCGGTATGCGCTGATACGCATCGGCGAAGGCCACGCGCGCCTTCTCGGCCTGTGCGATCTGGCCGGTGGCGGCCAGCGCGACACCGCGACCGTAGTGCACGGTTGCGGCGGTGGTGCAGTACAGCTGCGGGTCCGGCGGTAGCGGCTGCGCGGCCAACTCCGCCCAGCGACCGAATCGGACCAGGACATGAGTGCGCAGCGGCACGAATGCCTCCAGCCAGTCGGCCATCGGCGGGGACTGGATCGACAGCAGCTCGGGTGTCAGCTGCCCGGCGAGCTCGTCGGCGGCTTGCAGCGCGATGCGCGACTGTCCCTGGAACATCGCGGAATACACGATGAAGTGCAGATCGTGCGCACGGTACAACGAGTAGAAATTCAGCGGGCCCGCGCGGTCGAGGAAACGTCGATCCGCCTGCACCGCAGCACGGTTGGCGTCGATCGAACTGCCGTAGTCACCGCACAGCACGTCGATGTGGCTGGGCATGTGCTGCAGATGTCCGGCATCGGGCACCAGGCCGCGCAACGCGTCGGCGGCCGGCAGCGCCACCTCCGGCGTCGCCGACATCTCCATCGCGTGCAGATACAGGTGCAGGATGCCGGGGTGGGTACGGCCTGCCGGCTCGGCCATTGCCCGTTCGAGGATCGCTCGGGCCTCGACCACCCGCGAACCGGCGGCCGGCTCACCGGAAGCGGTGTCCCATAACGCCCATGCAGTGACGTTGAGCAGTGCGTCGGCGGCGAGGGCCTGCACGTCGAGGTCGTCGGGGTAGCTCGCGGCCAGCGCTGTCATCGCATCGGCGTACGCATCGAGAGCAGCGTCCAGCAGTGCGGTGTCCGCGTGGTCCTCGACGGGAAATCGGGTCCGCAGTGCGGCGATCAGGTCCTGCTCGACGGGGCTGCCGCGACCGGCGGCGGCCAGCGCAAGTTCAGCGCGGGCGCGGGCCAGCGAGGAGGTCAGATCGACGGGATCGAAAGCCGCCCAAGCTTTGTTGTAGTTGGGGCCCACCGCGTAGGCGATGCCCCACCGGGCGATGGCCAGATCCGGGTCTGCGTGCAGGGCGCGTTCGAAGCAGGCAATGGCCTCCTCATGGTTGAACGCGTAGGCCCACACCAGGCCACGATCGAACCAGAGCTGCGCGGACGGAGATGCGGTCTCGACCGGGCGGCGGTAGGAACCGAGGTCGTAGTACTGCTCGTCGGCGCTCACGTTCGCCCCAGCCGCTCCACGATGACGGCCCGCGCGGTGCGACCTTCGGGCGTCGGTGTCAGCGGGTAGACGTGCAGTAACCCGTCTTGTTCGTGGTAGTCGACGGATATGCCTGCGGCGGTGGCCTTGTCGACCAAAGCTCGGGCGTCGGGGTGCAGGATGTCGCGGGTGCCGCTGAAAATCGTCAGCGGTCCCAGTCCGCTGAGGTCGGCCGCCAGCGGACTGACCCGCGGATCATCCACCGGCAGCTCGCCACGCCACCGCTCAGCGAACACGTGCAGGGCATCGCGACGCAACCACGGGTCGTCGACCGAATCGATGAGCGGATTGGACAGTGACAGGTCGACCACCGGTGAGATCAGCACCGTCTGCGGGACGACGACATCGTGATCGTCACGCAGTGACAGCGCCGTCGACAACGCGATCTGCCCGCCCGCGGAGTCGCCGGCCAGCCCTACGCTCCGTCCCCGCGCAACACTCGTGCGCACCATGTCCACAATCACTGGTACCACGTCGCCGGCGGTGGCGAACGGCACCAGCGGGTAGATGGGAACGATCACTTCCGCCTCGGATTCGGCGGCGATCTGTGCGGCCAATCGCCAATGCTGGCTTGCGATTTCGTTCACCCAGGCGCCACCGTGCAGATAGACGACGGTCCGTTCGGGCGGGCCGGTCTTGCGCTTCTTGGGCGTCAGCGTGTAGATCGGCCAACCCGTCCCACGCTCGAACGCCAACGCCACATCGCGCCGCAACCGCGGCGGCGGACCGAAGAGCTGCCGGTGCTGGGCGCAGTGTTCGATATGCGCGTGCGCCGCCGCCACGCTCGCATAGGCGCGCGTCCGACCCGTCCAGCGAAGCAGCGCCGGCAGCGCCCGACTCCGCAGACTTGTCAACGGTTCATCCCTTCGCCCTCCGCCGGCAACGGCTGCCACTGCCCCGCTACCGAAGTCGTCCAGTGCGGGGCGCGGCGTCCCAGAAACGCCGCTACGCCCTCGCGGGAGTCCGCGCTGCCCATCACCCGGTGATGCAGGCGCGTTTCCAGGTCCGCCACCCGGCGGGGTGGATAGCCGTTGATCATGGTGTCCCACAGCAGTCGCTTGCTCAGCGCGGCCGACATCGGCGCCACATTGACGGCGATGTCATAGGCCACCGCCATGGCATTGTCGAGCACCTGTTCGCTCGGCAGCGCGCGTACGGCGAGTCCCATCGCCACCGCCTCGGCCCCGCCGAAGCTCCGTCCGGTCAGCAACAGATCCGCCGCCACTGCCCCACCCACCAGGTGCGGCAGTGTCCAGTGCGCCATGCAATCCGGTATGACGCCGCGACGTACCTGTGCCACAGCATATTTGGCGTCTTCGGCCACGATCCGGATGTCGGTCTGCAGCGCAATGGTGAGGCCGATTCCGATCGCGTGCCCGTTGACCGCAGCGATCACCGGGGTGCGCAGTTCGAAGGCGGCGGGGTCGGTCGGTGACGCGGTGAACGCCTGGCCGGACGGCGCGTTGAACGGATCTGCTTCGGCGGCGAAGTCGGCACCGGCGCAAAAGGCCTCCCCGGCCCCGGTCAGCACGATCGCGCGTACCGCGTCGTCGTCGTCGCACTGCCGGTACGCCTGGTTGAGCAATGCACCCATCTCCGCGGTATAGGCGTTGCGGCGTTCCGGTCGGTTCAGGGTCAGCAGCGCGACGCCGTCTGCGATTGCGACGGTGAGATCGGCGCCCATCTGCGCAAACCTACCCGGTGGCCACGCTATCGTGGCGCAACGGCCATCTTGACCGTGCGGCAACAGGAGAACCGATGAGAGAAGAAGGCACCCAGTGACTGTCCAGACTCTGGACACCGACTACCTGGTGATCGGTGCCGGAGCTATGGGAATGGCGTTCACCGACACGCTGATCAACGAGTCGCAGGCCCGCGTGGTCATCGTCGACAAAGCACACCAGCCGGGCGGGCACTGGACTACCGCGTATCCCTTCGTGCGCCTGCACCAGCCGTCGGCCTACTACGGGGTGAATTCAAGGACGTTGGGCAACAACACCATCGACGGTGTCGGGTGGAATCAGGGACTTAATGAGCTTGCCCCCGTTGGCGAAGTCTGCGCGTATTTCGATGCCGTGATGCAACAGCAGTTCCTGCCTACCGGGCGGGTCGAGTACTTCCCGATGAGCGAATATCTGGGCGACAACCGTTTCCGCACCCTGGCGGGTGTTGAGTACAGCGTCAACGTGACGCGGCGTGTCGTGGATGCCACCTACCTGCGCGCGGTGGTGCCATCCATGCGCCCGGCGCCCTACGCCGTGGCTCCGGGCATCGACTGTGTGCCGCCCAACGAGTTGCCCCGGTTCGGCGCCCGGGACCGGTACGTGATCGTCGGCGCCGGCAAGACCGGCATGGACGTCTGTTTGTGGCTGCTGCGGCACGGTATCGGCGCCGAGCGGCTGACCTGGATCAAGCCCCGCGACTCCTGGCTGATGGACCGGGCCACGCTGCAACCGGGACCGTCGTTCATCAAGCAGTTCCGGGACAACTACGGCGCACAACTGGAAGCGATCGAGGCCGCGACATCGATCGAGGATCTGTTCGACAGGCTGGAGGCGGCCGGTACCCTGCTGCGACTCGACGCTGCGGTACGCCCGCGGATGTACCGCTGCGCGACGGTGTCGCAGCCGGAGTTCGAGCAACTCCGCCGGATCGAGGACGTGGTCAGGCTGGGGCACGTCCAACGCATCGAGCCGACCGAAATCGTGCTGGACCAGGGTTCCGTCACCTCGACACCGTCGACGCTCTACATCGACTGCACGGCCGACGGTGCGCCCGAGCGGCCCGCCACCGCGGTTTTCGACGGCAGTCAGGTGACGCTGCAGGCGGTGCGCGGGTGCCAGCAGGTGTTCAGTGCCGCGTTCACCGCCCATGTCGAGGTCGCCTACGCCGAGGATGCGGTGAAAAACGAGCTGTGCGAACCGATTCCGCATCCGGACCGCGATGTGGACTGGCTGCGTCTGACCCGTTCCGATCTGCGTAATTTCGCCCGCTGGCTCGACGATCCGGACCTGACCGATTGGCTGAGTGCCGCGCGACTGAATCTGCTCGCCGAGCTGCTGCCGCCGTTGTCGCACAAGCCACGGGTACGCGATCGGGTGGTGTCGATGTTCCAGTCGAAACTCAACACGGCCGCTGAGCAGTTGGAGAAGCTGCTCAGCGATGCCTAGCGGAGCAGCCGTGCCCGACAACGCCGAGCTGGACGCACCGCTGGTCGACGTGCCCGAACAGGGATACGTGTATCGCACCGGCTGGCGGCTGGGCACATCCGACATCGACGAGCACCGCAGGCTGCGTCTGGACGGCGTCGCGCGCTACATCCAGGAGGTCGGTGCCGAGCATCTCGCCGATGCGCAGCTGGCCGAAGTCCACCCGCACTGGATCGTGCTGCGCACGGTGATCGACGTGTTCGAGCCCTTCGAGATACCCAGCGACATCACCTTCCGCCGGTGGTGTGCGGGACTCTCCAGCAGATGGTGCGACATGCGGGTGCAGCTGCTGGGCGCCGAGCGCGGTCGCATCGAGACCACGGGCTTCTGGATCTGCATGAACAAGGACACTCTGACCCCCTCGCGGCTCAGCGACGGCGCCGTTCAGCGGTTCGGCAGCACCACAGATGAGCACCGACTCAAGTGGCGGCCGTGGCTCACCGCACCGATCGAGGATGCGCGGGAAGTCCCGTTTCCGTTGCGCCGCACCGACATCGACCTCTTCGAGCACGTCAACAACACAGTCTACTGGCACGGCGTACACGAAATACTCGGCCGCGTACCCGAACTGGAGCAGCGACCTTACCGCGCGGTGCTCGAATACCGCCGCCCCATCAAGTACGGCGAGAACTTGATCATCCGCTGGCAGCCCAGCGGCGACACCGTGCGCATGCATTTCACCGTGGGTGACGACGTGCGCGCAGCGGCTCTGGTGCGCAGAATCTAGTCGCCGCCGAAGCACTTCAGCTGTGCCGCGCGATCGTTGGCTGCGTGCCGTTGCGGCAACCCCAGACGCGTACTCTCGCGCTAATGCACGACGACAAAGCGCGCGACCTGGCAGTGGACTACTACCGCGTGTCCGGTGTGGTCCTCATCGTGCTGGGGCACTGGCTCGCCGCGGCGATCACCTACCACGACGGCCAGTTCGGTCGGCAGAATCCACTTCTCGACCTGCCCTGGACGCAATGGCTGACCTGGATCTTCCAGGCGGTCCCGGTGTTCTTCCTGGTGGCCGGTTACGCCGGCGCGGTGTCCTGGAAACACCGTTACGACGGGGACAGCATGTCGCGTCAGGTGTGGCTGCGGCGTCGGCTGGCGCGCGTCCTCGGACCGACCGCCGTGTACGTCGCGCTGGTGTCCACCGCGGTGGCGATCCTGGATTACACCGGTGTCGCCGGGGCGGTGCTGGAGTACGCCGGCTGGGCGGTGGCCATGCACCTGTGGTTCCTCGCGGTCTACGTGGTGGTGGTGTCGCTGACGCCGATTGCGATTGCCGCCCAGCGACGTTGCGGCCTGTGGGCCCCGGCCATCCTGGGCGTAGCGGTGGTGCTCGTCGACGTGATCTCGCTCGCCGGGCAGGTGTCCTGGCTGGGCTGGCTGAATTACCTGCTGTGCTGGGCCGCGCTGTACCAGCTCGGAATAGCTTGGCGTGCCAGGTCATTGAGCGGCCGCCGCGCGATACTGCTGGCCGTCGGGTCGGCGGTGGCGCTGATGTTGCTGATCTGGCCCGGCCCGTACCCGGTGAGCATGATCGGCGTTCCGGGTCAGGCCATCCAGAACACCACACCCCCATCGATGGCGATGCTGGCGTTCGGGTGCATGCAGGCCGGGATCGCGGTGGCGGTGGCGCCGGCGCTGAACCGCGTGCTGGGGGGACGGTTCGTACACCGCGCCCTGGCGGTGGCCAACACCAACGTGATGGCCCTGTACCTGTGGCACATGCTGCCCGTGGTGATCGTGGCGGTCATCGCCTACCCGGCGGGGTTGTTGCCCCAGCCGCCTGAAGGAACCGCCGGGTGGTGGTTGGCGCGGCTGGAATGGTGGGCCGTGCTCGGCCTGGTCACCGCCCTAGAGCTGCTCGTGTTGTGGTGGGGCCGGCAGGTTTTCGCCGCGCCGTTGCCCAGCTTCGGGCTGCCGGTCGCGCCACGGTGGACCGAAGCGACGATGTTCACCGGCACCGCGGCCGCGGCGTACGCCCTGGCGTTCCTGGCCGCCTTGGGCTTTGCACCCGACGGCCATCTCCCCGGGCTGACCGTGCTCGTATTCGCCTGCGGGTTGACCCTGGTCGCGTTGTGTCCGGCGACGGCGAGTCGCGCGGCCGTGCCTCAGGATTCAGGTCTGCAGAACGAGTCTGCCGGCGACCGCTGACAGCTCGATCGCCGACCGGCGCGGGGTGGCGTCCCTATGCGGTGGCCGCGGTGGTGCGATCTGCTGAGCCGAGTCGCGCCAACTCCGGATAGGCCGGTCGGTGCGGCAGTACCGCCAATACCGGGAACGTGTCGGTTGCCGGCACTCCTGTGGGGTAGCCGGCCCGCAAGAAATTCACGAACTTCGCGACGGCGTCGATTACAACCATGTTCTTCACTTTCGTGGCCCGGAGAGGCCAGTGATTTCCCGCCAATCCGTGGGTCGAAACAACCCGGGCGCGTCTACAACGTCGCCAAGTGGGTAACCGCGACCACAATGCGAACGAGGGAGGGCCGTCGATGGCTGCCACGGAAGTAGGCGATTATCTGCTGCAGCGTCTGCGGGAATGGGGTGTCACCAAGGTCTTCGGCTACCCCGGTGACGGCATCAACGGTCTGCTCGCGGCCTGGGGGCGCGCCAAGAACGATCCGGCTTTCATCCAGGCCCGACATGAGGAGATGGCCGCGTTCGAGGCGGTCGGGTACGCGAAATTCGGTGGTGGGCTGGGGGTGTGCGCGGCCACCTCCGGGCCCGGCGCGATCCACCTGCTCAACGGCCTCTACGACGCGAAGCTCGACCGGGTGCCGGTGCTGGCCATCGTCGGTCAGACCAACCGCTCGGCGATCGGGGGTTCTTATCAGCAAGAGGTTGACTTGATGAGCCTCTTCAAGGACGTTGCCAGTGATTACGTGCAGATGGTCACGGTGCCCGAGCAATTGCCCAACGTGCTGGACCGCGCTATCCGTACCGCCCTGACCCGCCGGACGCCGACCGCGCTGATCATTCCCGCCGACGTGCAGGAGCTCGAGTATTCGGCGCCGACCCACGAGTTCAAGATGGTGCCGTCCAGTCTGGGATTCGAGCAACCCGTGGTCGAACCGTCGCACGAGGGCCTGCGGCAAGCTGCCGACGTGTTGAACGCGGGCGAGCGGGTGGCGATGTTGATCGGTTGCGGTGCACGCGATGCGGTGGCAGAGGTCACCGAGCTCGCCGACGTGCTGGGCGCCGGGGTTGCTAAGGCACTGCTGGGCAAGGACGTACTTTCCGACGAATTGCCTTGGGTGACTGGGGCGATCGGCCTGCTGGGCACCCGCCCGAGCTATGAGATGATGCGGGACTGCGACACCCTGATCACCATCGGGTCGAGCTTCCCCTACTCGCAGTTCCTGCCGGAGTACGGCAAAGCGCGTGGCGTGCAGATCGACATCGATCCGACGTTGATCGGAATGCGCTATCCCAACGAGGTGAACCTGGTCGGTGACGCCGCCGCCACGGTCCGCGCGCTGTTGCCGCTGCTGCGACGCAAATCCGACCGGACCTGGCGGGACACGATCGAGCGCAATGTGGCGCGGTGGTGGGAAACCATGGCGATGGAAGCCGATGTCGCCGCCGATCCGATCAACCCGATGCGGCTGTTCGCCGAGCTGTCCCCGCTGCTGCCCGACGATGCGATCGTCACCGCGGACTCCGGCTCCGCAGCGAATTGGTATGCGCGCCAACTGAAGTTGCGCGGCACGATGCGTGGATCGTTGTCCGGCACACTAGCCACCATGGGCCCGGCGGTCCCCTACGCCATCGGTGCAAAATTCTGTCAGCCGGACCGGCCGGTGATTGCGTTCGCCGGCGACGGCGCCATGCAGATGAACGGGATGGGCGAACTGATCACGATCGCGCACTACTGGCGCCAGTGGCAGGACCCGCGACTGGTGATCGCGGTGCTGCACAACAACGACCTGAACCAGGTGACCTGGGAGATGCGCGCCATGGGCGGCGCGCCGAAGTTCCCGGAATCCCAGACACTTCCCGACGTCGACTATGCCGGCTTCGCCGCGAGTCTGGGGTTGGGCCATGCCACCCTGACCGATCCGGAGCAGATTTCCGCCGCTTGGGATAGGGCGCTGCACTCCGACCGCCCTACCGTACTGGACGTGCACTGCGACCCGGACATCCCGCCGGTGCCGCCGCACGCGACCTTCGAGCAGATGAAGAGCGCCGCCGGCGCGGTGTTGCGCGGCGACGAGGACGCCATCGGCATCATCAAAGAAGGCATCAAGATCAAAGCACAGGAGTTCCTGCCACACCGGAGCACTCGGAAACAGTGACGCGTATATTCCGCTCAGGCAGAGAGTAATTCGCGCAGACGCGCGCCTGGCCGACACCGCCTGGTCAGGCCCGCACGGAGCGCGTGGACCTGCGGTCCTGCGACGCGTTGCACGCGTGGGTGACACAGGCCACAGGTTTGATACCTCCGGCACGCGGAAACACCCCTTGATGCAGGGGAAGAAATCGGACAGACAAGTGCGGGAGAGCACGCGGTCCGGAACCTGTTGACCGAGCGCAATCGACGATCAGCGCGAAGTCGCCATGCACGCAAGTGAGCAACAGGAGGAATACATGGCCGAGAAGAGTGGACCCCAAGAGGCCGTCGAGGGTGTCGTCGAGGGCGTAAAGGGCAAGGCGAAGGAAGTCATCGGCGCCGTCACCGGCCGCGACGACGTCAAGCGTGAAGGCCAGGCTCAGCAGGACAAAGCCGACGCCCAGCGCGACGCCGCGAAGAAAGAGGCCGAGGCCGAAGCCGCCCGCGGTGGTGCCGAGGCTGCAGAGCAGCGCCAGAAGGCCAACCAGTAGTTTTCTCTTACGGGAATGGGCCCAGTCCACGACTGGGCCCATTCTCGTATGATCATTCCCGGGACCGCTAGGACCGGCGTGTGCCGAGCCGTCCTATCGGAGTGTCGTCGAGATGTTCCAGCAGCTCGGCAGCATTCTCGAAAACTGCTATCGCACCGGCATTTTCAAGCTCGCCTCGGGACACACCCCCGCTGAGTACGCCGATGATCGGCACTTCGGCGCGTACGCACGCCTCGGCATCCCAGACGGCGTCTCCGACGAAGACAGCGCGTTCGGCGGTAACGCCGGCCTTGTCGAGTGCCACGTTGACAATGTCGGGTTTGGGTTTGGCGGTGTCGACATCATCTGCGGAGGTGACTGCGGCGACCACGTCGTCGCAGTCGAGCACCTCGCGGAGTAGCGACAGCTCGTCCGGCGGCGCTGACGTCGCCAGAACCACTTGCAAGCCCAGGTCAGCCACCCGTTGTAGCAGTTCGCGGGCCCCCGGTAGTGGCTGCAGCAGTGATGCAGACTCTTTGTAGTACTGAGAGTGGAGATCCTTCAATTTCGACTGCACATCATCTGACTCGCCCTCGGAGAACGACTTCACCAGAGTCGTGCCGTCCATCCCGATGGACCGGTGCACGCGCCACATCTCGGCATCGACGCCGAGTTCGGCGAAAGCCCGCTGCCAGGCTTGTACATGCAGGTAGTTGGAGTCCACCAGGGTGCCGTCGATATCGAACAGGACGGCGGGATTTGCCTGATTCTCGTTGCTGGACAAGGTGATCAGAAGATGATCGCGATGGCGGCGAAGTCGATGAGTAGCAACGCGAGTCCGGCCAGCGGAACCAGGTGGCCACGCCGGCGGAATGCGGTGAAGAAGGAGACGACGACCGTCAGCGCGGCCACCACCGGCGCGCCGTAGAACAGCACGCCGTACAGCAGTCCGCTGGGTCCCAGATTCGGGCAGTGCGCCGCGCTGCAGGCGGCCACGCTCATTGCCGCACCGACCGCGAAGATCATGATCAGAGCCGCCGCGGGCACGGTCAGCAACGCCAGCACCCAGTTCACCAACCCGCGACGCGAACGGTTGCCGTCCGACGGAGAAACGGGCGGGTCAGCGACGTGGTGGGTCGCCTCGCGTTGTTGCAGACTCATGGGCGCTCCTTGGTGGGTCACATTTTTCGACTACCCAGGCTGGTTGGACCGAAACCTGCGCGCTCAGACCCGGCACGCCAGCTCGGCCGCCCGACGCAGCCGGCGCCGCCATCGTCCGGCGGCCTCACCGGCGCGAAGTGGCGCGGCGATTCGCCTTCTTGATCGCTTCCACCAGTTCGGCTTTCGTCATCCGGGACCGGCCGGGCACGTCGAGACGACGGGCGATATCGAGCAGGTGCTTCTTGCTGGCGTTGGCGTCCACACCCTCGTCTGAGGGCAGCGGGTTGTCGAGCCCCCCGCGCTCGGCGCGGTCGTCGGACGGACCCCGTTGATCTTTGGCTTCCCAATGGTCGCCGACCTTTTCGTAGCTGTGCTTGACCGCGGCGTAGGCGACCCGGTGGGCTCGCTCAGCGCTGTCGTACTGTTCGGCGGCCGCGTCGTGGGCCTTGGCGAAGGTGCGCTGCGCCTTCGCGCTCGACCGGCGCAACGTCGCGGGCAGTTCGTCTTTCTTCGCCGCGCCGCCCTTGGTGGTCTTCGGCATCTCAGCGCTCCAAATCTGTTCCGGCTCAAGAACTCTCAGCACGCTGCTGGGCGGCAGCGTAGCCAAGCTGCAGAAAATCGGCTCCCGCCAGCGCGGTGAACGTGCCGGCCATCAGGCGGGTGAACCTGGGCGCAAACACCAGACCGAACGCGAAGCCGGTGGCGACCCACATGTCGAGGCAGAACGGGCAGGTCAGCAATTCGCCCATGGTGTGCCGAAAAGTGCTGTCGTGCCGCGCTTCTTCTTTCACCTCAGCCGGGCCTGCGGCGCCCTGGTAGCGGGTGAACGGCGCCCGGAGCGGGCTCGTCACCGCGTCTTTGGCGATTGTCCTGGACAGCTTGTGGGTACCGATCGTCACCAGCACCAGGTCTTGCGGATGCCAACGCTTCGGCAACCCCCGGCCAGTCACCCTGGCCGCCACCGTCGCCACGCTCACCACCAGGCAGTACAGCGCCATCGATGCGACGTACCCGGCCATCGGCCGGGATTCGGCGCCACGATAGGCATCGGCTTCCTGGCGCACCTTGTCGACGACGGCAACGCCTGCCTCGGTTATCTCAGCCATTTCGCTCCCTTTGACGCTTCCGCCGCGTCACCCATTCCAGTCATGAACCGTACGACGGATAGTTGTGCTGCTTCAGGATCCGCGCCAGATGAACTGCATTGCGCGCCGCTGCTGCGGTGGCCGACGCCACCGCTTCGGGCACCTCGTCGAGATCGTTGTAATCGACGGTTTCCATCGCGCGACCGTTCCAATAGGTGCTGGCCTGCGCCGGCAAGCTGAAGCCAATGTCGTTGAGCCCCTGGAACACATCGGCGATGACCTTGTGGGCCCCGTCCTCGTTGCCGACCACGCTGACCAGCGCCACTTTGCCGACCATCGCCGGCGTCCCGTCGTCGTCAGTATTGGACAGTTCGGCGTCGAGCCGCTCCAGCACGCGTTGCGTGATGCTTGACGGATGCCCCAGCCAGACCGGTGTGCTGATGAGCAGGATGTCGGCGGCCAGAATTTTTTTGCGGATGTCCGGCCACTCGTCACCGTCGCCCATGTCGCTTTCGACACCGGGTGCGATGTTGTGGTCGACACAACGAATGAGCTCACATTCGACCCCGGCACCGCCCAATTCCGTGCTGACATGTTCGGCGATGAGTTCGCTGCTCGAGGCCGCCGGACTGGGTTTGAGGCTGCATACCAGACCCAGGGCGCGCAGCGGCGGCAAGGAGTCAGTCACCCTGGGCAGATACCCGCTAGTCGGGTGGCAAAACGCGATGAGTTGCCATCGTCGCCACCGGGTAACCGGCCGGGATGGATCAGTCGCAGGCGCCGTTGCTCGAAGCGCTGAATGATTACCACCGCTACCACCGCTACGGCTTCACCCCGCCGGGCCACCGGCAGGGCGCCGGCGCCGACGACCGGGTGTTGGCGATCATGGGCAAAGACCCGTTCCGCAACGACGTCCTGGCCAGCGGCGGCCTCGACGATCGGCTGAGCCGCGGGAAATACCTCAGCCGCGCAGAAGAATTGATGGCCGATGCGGTGGGTGCCGACTCGGCGTTCTTCTCGACGTGCGGCAGTTCACTGTCGGTGAAGGCGGCGATGCTGGCGGTGGCCGGGGGTGCCGACGGTGGCTTGCTGGTGGCCCGGGACAGTCACAAGTCGATCGTTGCGGGCCTGATCTTCTCCGGTGTCCGGCCGCAGTGGATCGCGCCGCGGTGGGACAGCGACCACCACTTGTCCCATCCGCCGTCGCCGGAACAGGTGCGGGAAGCCTGGGACCAGCATCCTGATGCCGCCGGCGCGCTGATCGTCAGCCCCAGTCCGTACGGCACCTGTGCCGACATCGCCGGTATCGCCGAGGTCTGCCACAGCCGCGGCAAGCCGCTGATCGTTGACGAGGCGTGGGGGGCTCATCTGCCGTTTCACGAGGACCTGCCGACCTGGGCGATGGACGCCGGTGCCGACGTCTGTGTGGTCAGCGTGCACAAGATGGGAGCGGGATTCGAACAGGGGTCGGTCTTTCATGTGCAGGGCGACCTGGTGGACGCCAAACATCTGTCGGCCTGCGCCGACCTGCTGATGACCACCAGCCCGAATGTGATGGTCTACGCCGCCCTGGACGGCTGGCGCCGCCAGATGGTGGAGCACGGCCATGAGTTGTTGAGCGCGGAGCTCGAACTGGCCCGGGTGTTGCGGACCAGGCTGTCGGAAATTGCCGACCTCGCTGTGCTCCAGGACGAGTTGCTGGGCAAGGAGGCGTCCCACGACCTGGACACCACCCAGGTGCTGATGGACGTGTCCGCAACTCGGACATCGGGATATCAGGCCGCCGACTGGCTGCGGGAAAACTGCCACCTCGACGTCGGGATGAGCGATCACCGTCGGATTCTGGCCACCATGTCTTTTGCCGACGACCACCGGACCGTTGCGCGACTTGTGCAGGCGATGACCCAATGGCGCAGCGCCGCAGCTGATTTCGACGAACCGCCGCAGATTCGGCTGCCCGCACCGGACGAGCTGCAGCTGGAGTCGGTCCACCTGCCGCGCGACGCATTCTTCGGCCCGGCCGAGATGGTACCGGCGGCCAGAGCGGCCGGGCGGATCGCCGCCGAGCAGATCACCCCTTACCCGCCGGGCATTCCGGCGGTCGTGCCCGGCGAACGTCTCAACGAAGCCGTTGTCGACTACCTGCGTTCGGGCGCCGCGGCCGGCATGAACCTGCCTGATGCCACCGATTCAAGCGCCAAGGAGTTCCGTGTGGTCGCCTGAGCGCTCTACTCGGTGCCGCCCAACGTGCGGTTGGCCGACCGCAAGTCCGTGTTGGCGGCAGTCAATTCGGCGTTGTGGTCCTCCAGACTCAGGATCCGCGCAATACCGGCCAGATTGACACCGGCCTCGACCAGCGCACTGATCCGCTTGAGTCGGGCCAGGTCCGCGCCGCTGTACCGACGGGTTCCGCCCTCGCTGCGGGCGGGCGTGACCAGCCCATACCGCTCGTAGAGGCGCAGCGACTGCACGGCGATACCGGACAGTTCCGCGGCGACCGATATCCCGTATACACCGTGATCGGGTGCCGGTACGTCGACACGATCGGCCATTCACAATCCCCCTCACATGCGCCACAGAAAACCTGTTTACCATACTTGCGAACAACTATCGAGAGTGTTATAAAAAATCTATGCCAGTTGGCATAGATAGTGAAGTCGCTCAGAGCAGACAGGAGTAAGGAGTGACCGCCATGCTGATGCGTACTGACCCGTTCCGTGAACTGGACCGATTCGCCCAGCAGGTGCTAGGAACAGCGGCGCGACCAGCAGTGATGCCGATGGACGCCTGGCGCGAGGGTGAGGAGTTCGTCGTCGAGTTCGACCTTCCCGGCGTCAGCGCCGACTCGCTCGACATCGACATCGAACGCAACGTGGTGACCGTGCGTGCGGAACGTCCCAGCCTCGACCCCGACCGCGAAATGCTCGCCACCGAGCGGCCGCGCGGAGTTTTCAGCCGCCAACTGGTCCTTGGTGACAACCTCGACACCGAAAAGATCGAGGCCTCCTACGACGGAGGTGTGCTGCGGCTGCGCATTCCGGTCGCCGAGCGGGCAAAACCGCGCAAGATTTCCGTCGGTCTCCGCAATGGCCACAAGTCGATCGCCGAGGAGAACAGCCGGGAGGTGATAAACGCCTGATTACGCACTGGTTCGGGCCGCGGCCGTGGCCGGCGCTACGGCCGCGCCCGCACCGCGTCAAGCGGCACCGGCCGGTGCAGCTGTGCAACTGAATCTAGGGAAGGCGGCGTCCGCGATGTCCAGAGATCTCGAGGGTCCGACGACACCACCGGGACAGGCCGCGTCCGAGGGGGCGTCCCAGCGACAGGGTTCGTTTCGGTTCTTCATCGCCGACCAGCGCTGGGAATGGTCAGACCAACTGCAGCTGATGCACGGCTACCAACCGGGCAGCATCAAACCCACCACCGAACTGGTGCTGTCGCACAAACATCCCGACGATCGCGACAAGGTCGCCGCAGCCATCGCGGACACGGTGAAAACCGGCAGAGCGTGGCGCACGCGTCACCGCATCATCGACGCCACCGGACAGGTGCACCACGTCGTCGTGGTGAGCGACCAGCTCCTCGACGATCACGGAGAGGTGATCGGCACCCATGGCTTCTATGTCGACGTCTCCCCCATCGCCGGCCGGGCGCAAGAAGCACTGGTCACCGCGAAGTTGGCGGAGATCGCCGAGAACCGCGCCGCCATCGAACAAGCCAAAGGCATGTTGATGCTGATCTACGGCATCGACGACGATGCGGCGTTCGATCTACTGAAGTGGCTGTCCCAGGAATCCAACATCAAGCTGCGGGCGCTGGCCGAACAGATCGTCAGGGACTTCCGCACCGTAACGCCCGCAGTTGCCCCGAAGAATGACTTCGACCAGCTGCTGCTGACCGCACACCGGCGGGTCGGCCGCACCACTACCTGAGGTTTCAGCCCTTCAGTTCGATGCGCCCTCGGTGTCGTCGAAGAACGACCATTCTCCGTCTGCGTTGACCTCCAGACGCCAGCCCAGCTCGGAGTTGTCGGCGACCTGGTCGACGAACCAGGCGTGGGCATCTTCGGCGCTTTCGATCTCCTTGGTCGCGACGACTTCACCGTGCGGGTCCATAACTCTGAATTCAGCCATGCCACAGGGGTTCCCACGGGGCCGGGTTTCAACCCGGGTGATCACCGGGCGACGATCACCGGCATCCGCGCTGAGTGCACCACCGCGTTGCTCACCGAACCCAGCAACGCCCCGGCGATGGCACCTCGCCCGTGACTGCCCACGACGACGAGTTGAGCCGATTCCGATCGCGCGACGAGTTGGTGGGCCGGACGATCGGACACCACGACCGGGGAAACGGTGACGTCTGGATACCGCTCCCGCCAACCGGCCAGCCGTTCGGCCAGACTGAGCTCGGCTTCAACCTTGACCTGCGACCAGTCCAGTCCCGGCAGCTCGATCACTTCCCGGTCGCTCCAGGCGTGCAGCGCGATGAGTTCGACGCCCCGGCGCGAGGCCTGGTCGAAAGCCAGCGCGGTCGCCGCTTCCGATGCCGGCGACCCGTCGATACCCAGCAGCACCGGCGCACCGAGCGGATTGGGCATCAGCGGATCTTCGTCGTGGATGACAGCGACCGGGCACTTGGCGTGCCGCACCACGCTGGAACTGACCGAACCGAGCAACAACCGGGCCACGGCTCCCCGACCAGACGATCCCACCACCAAAAGATTTGCGTGTGTTGAGATTTCGATCATCGTGGCCACCGGGGTGGCAAAGATCAGTTCGCTGTTGACGGTCAGCTTGCGGTCCGGTGGGACGGATTTCTCGGCGAGCTGGACCGCCTCGGCGACGATCTTGCGTCCGCCGTCTTCCTGCCAGACCGTCCAGGTATCCGGGTAGGGCATCGGCGGCCAGGTCGACACGTCGGTGTTGACCACGTGCACGACGGTCAACGGGATGTTCTTGAGGGCCGCATCGCGGGCCGCCCATACGACAGCCGCGTTCGATGCAGGCGAACCGTCGGCGCCGACCACGACCCCGTCGGCCTTGATGTTCCCGGCTGCCGTCATCTCGCGGCCCTCCGATCAGGTGTTGTTGGCCGGCATGGCTGCGATCAGTGGCGTGTCGACACCCACCCGACCCACCACCGCGCTACCGCCTGGTGATCCGAGCGCGGCGCTGCGACCGGGCAGGATCTGGCGGAAGAACGCCGCGTTGTCGTCGAGGTGGATCAACTCGTCCTCCGGAAGATCGCCTTCCCAATAGATGGCATCCACCCGGCAGGCCGGCTTACAGGCTCCGCAGTCGACACACTCGTCGGGATTGATGTACATCGTTCGGGCGCCTTCATAGATGCAGTCAACGGGGCATTCCTGCACGCAGGACTTCTCGGCCACGTCCAGGCATTCCTTGCCGATTACATAGGTCATGGTGTCACGGTATGCGGCAACCGTCAGCCCCCGCGCCTATCCAAGGCCCTCAACGAGAAGGACCAAAGACCCCTTTTCAGGAGGGGACCACAACCACTGGCACCCGCGCGGCGTGCGCGACCCTCGAACTGACCGAGCCCAGCAGCATCCCGGTGAATCCGCCGCGGCCGCGGCTTCCGACGACGACCAACTGGGCCCGCTCGGCCGCATCCAGCAGCCACTTCGCGGGCGTGTCGCAGACCAGCGATCGCTGCACGTGGACGTCGGGATACCGCTCCTGCCAGCCGGCCAATCGTTCGGCGAGCACCTGTTGTCCCTCGCCCTCGCGCTCGTGCCAATCCATGCCCAGCGCCGGGAAGACCCCGACATCGCTCCACGCGTGCAGCGCGACCAGGTCGACGCCGCGGCGGGAGGCTTCGTCGAACGCGAACGCCGTCGCGGCCTCCGACGCCGGCGAACCGTCGATACCCACCAGCACGGGTGCGTGCGGGTCCGGGGCAACGATGCCGTCGCCGCACCGAATGACCGCGACCGGGCAATGCGCGTGCTGGAGCAGCGCCGCCGTGACCGAACCCAGCAGCATCCGGCCCAACGCACCCATCCCCTGGCTGCCCACCACCACCAGCTGGGCCTGTTCGGATGCTTCGATCAGCGACGGAACCGCGTTGGCGTAGACCACCTCCACGTGGACTTCGGGCGGTTCGGTCCCGGTTTCGGACACTGTCTTGCGAGCGTGCGCGACGACCTCGTCGGCGTTGTCCTTCTGCCACGCCGGCATCTCGGTATAGAGCTGACCCACCGGCCAGCCGACGACGACGGGTGCGACCGCGTGCAGCAGGGTGAGCTGCACATCGCGCAGGGCGGCTTCGCGGGTCGCCCATGCCAGGGCCGCGTCGGACTCGGCCGAACCGTCGACCGCGACCAGGATCCCGTATTTCGCCACAAGGCCCGATACTACGAGACCCCTGCCGCCGGGCGTTGGGCCTGGGCTGACGTTGAGACTCGGGTTCTAGCGGCCGTCGCGAAGCAGTGTGTCGATGATGCCCAGCACGTCGGTGTCGCTCAGGTGCTGACCGTCCGAGACGATTCTGAGCAGCGCCTTGAGGTCCAGCATCTGCTGCAGATAGACCAGGCACGGTGGGCAGTCGGCCAGATGCCTGGCCACGATCGCGTCCCACTGGCGCGGGTCGGAGTCGACCAGGTCGTCGACGAGCCGGACGAGTTCGACGCAGTCGATGGCGGGCACGGAGTCGTCGTAGACGGTCATCGTTGATACCGCCTTTCCAGTTCGTTGCGAAGGTTCCCTCGGGCGCGATACAGCAGCGCGCGCTGCGCGTCGGCCGACAGTTCCAGGATCTCGGCGGCTTCCTCCGACGACGTGCCGACCAGGTCGCGCAGGATGATCAGCTGGCGCTGCCGCACCGGCAGCGTGTCCAGTGCCGCCCGCACGAATCCGACGAGTTCGCGTTGCACGGTCCGGTCTTCCGGCAGGAACCGTCTCGACGGCGGCAGGCTCCAGTGCCCGGCGTCGGGGTGACCCGCCGGGTGCATCCGGCCCGACAGCGGATCGTCGTCCTCGGAGAGCACCTCGTGTTCGCGGATCCGGGTTTCCCGACGACGGTGCCGCAACGCGGTGTGCTTGACGATTCCGAACAACCAGGTGGCGATCGAGGAGCGGCCCTCGAACGACTCCGCTGACCTGAGCACCTGGATCCAGGCCTCCTGCACCACCTCTTCGGCCATCGCGGGTGAACTGACCATCGTGCAGGCGAACTTCACCATCGGCCGGTGATAGTCGCGTACCAGGCCGGCCAGCGAGAATCCGCCGACCGAGTGCTCGCTCAGCGCCATCTCAAGGGCAGCGGCCCAGTTCCCAGCGCAACTGAGCCTCCGACGGCGACTGCACCGGGATGAACGCGGCCTCCCGGTAGCGGCGGCTGGCGGGCGTCCTGCTCGCGTAGCCTTTGCCGCCGGCAGTGCGGACCTCCAAAGCTGCTCCGGCACTGGCCATTTGGGCAGAATCGAGGCGCAATTTCAGCAGTTCCCTCTTGCCGGGCGCCCGTTCTCCCCCGACCGCATCGGCCATTTCGGTCAGCCGCGTCTCTGCTGCAACGAGCTGGTGACCCAGCGTGTCGACCTCGTCGGTGTATACCGCATTCACCCCGGACAACCCCGACCTGGCTTGGGCCACAGCGGTTTTCGCCAAACCGATGCACATGGCGGACTGCAGCACCAGGAAGGTCGGCCGCACCGCGGCAAGGAACTCCTCGAAATCGGTGGACAACACCTGTTCGGCGGGGACGTGCACGTCGGACAAGTTGAGATACGACGACGCCGTGCTGTCCATCGCCAGCAACGTGAACCGGTCTCCTACCGTGACACCTGCGGTCCGCAGCGGCAGCGCAACGATCAGTTGCTCGCCTCGGTCGGTACGTGCCGCGGTCACCAGCAGCGAGTCCTCGTACAAGTTCGACGCCCACCGGATCGGACCGCTCACCCGGTAGCCGCCGTCGACCGCTGTGGCGGTGAGTTCGAGGTTGCCGCACCCGGCCGACTCCTTGAAGGCGGCGGCCATGCCGGTCACCCCCAGTGCGGTGCCGGCCAGCAGCGGCTGCACCGCTGCGAGGCTGAATGGCGTTGCCGCCGTAAGCAGGTACTCCACCGTCATGCGGTTGGCCCACACCGAGAACCCGGTGCTCATGCACTCCCCGGAGATCGCCTTGATCACCTCGGCCATCCGGCCCAGCTTGCCGTCCGCATTGCCCGGTGCTCCCGCCCCGAGCAGACCCGCGGCACCCAGGCCGGCGAAGCTGCGGCGCGCAGTGTCCGCACCGCGGTCCAATGCGTCGGCCCGGGCACGGATGTCTGCCAACAGATCGGGGTCGAGCAGGCCGGTCGTGGCGTCGATCGTGGTTGTCACTCTGTCTGCCTAGCCGATCGAAAGTTCCGAGTCGACAGTTACGGGACGCCTGAATGTATTCACCACGGGCGACCAGGCGATGGCGTTGTCGTGGATCTCTTGCAGCGTTGCATCGTCGGCGTCGCCGGCCAATGTCACCGTGCAGCGCACGTCGGTGATGCCCAGCACTTTGCCGTCCGGAGTGTCACCGACGCCCCACACGGCGGAGATGTCGATGTCGCCCTCCATCTCGACCTCGATCTTGGTCAGGGTCACCCCGCGGTGGGTGGCATTGGCCAGCAATCCGACCGAGATGCACGAGCCGAGCGCCGCCAGGCAGGCCTCGGACGGGTTGGGCGCCGAATCGTCGCCCAGCAGCGCCGGCGGTTCGCCGACCAGCATCGGCGCCAGATCGCGCACGTAGGTCATGTTGCGGAACCCGGACTCGCAGACCGTCTTGGCTTTCAGGGTCTTTCGGCCCGTGCTGGGGTCGGCCTTGGCGTTGCACGACAGGCGGTCCAGACCTTGAGCATCGATGACGAGCGCGTTGGTCATGACGTCCTCCACTTCTGCAGGCGATGTGCTGTTCGAAGCGTTAGTGCCGGCCCGACCGGAGAACGTGACGGTGAGCTACGTCACAAAGTCGATGAGCTCTTCGACGCGGCCGATCAGCGCCGGCTCCAAGTCGTTCCAGTCGCGCACCCTGGACCTGATCCGCTGCCAGGCCCGGGCAATGTCGGCCTGGTTGGCGTGCGGCCAGCCGAGCGCCTGACAGACCCCGCACTTCCACTCGATGGTCCGCGGCACCGTCGGCCAGGACTCCAGGCCCAGCCGCTGCGGTTTGACGGCCTGCCAGATGTCAACGAAGGGATGCCCGACCACCAGGGTGTCGGCGCCGCCGGGGCCTTGTCGCACAGCCTCGGCGATGCGCGACTCTTTCGACCCGGCGACCAGGTGATCGACCAGCACCCCCAACCGGCGCCCGGGACCTGGCCGGAACTTGGCTACGACCCCTACCAAATCGTCGACCCCGCCCAGATATTCGACGACCACACCTTCGAGTTTCAGGTCCGCACCCCACACCTGGGCGACCAGCTCCGCGTCGTGGCGGCCTTCCACGTAGATGCGGCTGGCACGCGCCACCCGGGCCCGCGCGCCCGGCACGGCGACCGACCCGGACGCCGTCCGCGCAGGCGGGGCCGGTGCTGCCCGGCGCGGTGCGGTGAGGATCACCGGTTGGCCGTCCAGCAGGAAACCCGGACCCAGTGGGAAACCGCGGGTCTTGCCGTGCCGGTCCTCGAGGTCGACGCGGCCGTACTCGACGCGGACCACCGCGCCGACGTAGCCGGTCTGGGCGTCCTCGACGACCATGCCCGTCTCGACGGGGTGTTCTACAGAGCGGGGTTTGCGCCGCGCACCTCCGGCCAGGACATCGGTTCCATAGCGATCCATCACCCGGCAATAGTTCTTGCCGATCGTGAATTTCACGACGGGACACGCCGTGGGCGCGTCGCCGCTTTCACCCTCGCGGCAGAGGTGTCGACAGTCGGCGCCGCGCGAATGAGTGGCCGGACACGGTGAATCAAGCTGCAAAGTAACGGATCTGATTGATCCGGTCGCCGCGCCATGCCACGTCGGCGAACAAGATGCCGCGTCCGCGGCGGGTGTCGATCGACACCGCCACGGTTGGCCCGGCCCCGATCACCTTGGTCCACTTGGCATCCCGCAGTTGGTCGACGAGTTGGGCGAGGTCGATGCCCTCCTCGTCACCCAGCGTGATGGTGGCCGTGGCCGCCAACGCCCGGGACGCGACGCCCTGCTCACCCCGTGCCAGCGCACCGAGGAAGTTCTCCAGCAACTTCTTGTGCCGCGCGCCGACCCGACGGAAACCCGCCATGAAGCCGACGGTGCCGAGCGGACCCTGATTGCCGAGCAATCCCCGGGCCAGGTTCACACCCGGTGGCAGGGCGCGCGTCCCTGACTTGAGGAACTGCAGCATCATTGCCGGCAACTCCCAGTACGCCCGCAGCCGGGCCACCTGCCACTGATCGCCGACCTTGCGCAGGTCGTAACGCAGGAAGGCCGGAATGCGCATGGTGACCGCCGGTCCCATCCCGACTTCGAGTTCGAGATCGCGCAGAACGGTGTGGCCCACCACGATGTCCAGGTCGCGATGAAACGTGATGTCCCGCGGACCGATGAAGGTGTCGTAGAAACGATAGATCTGGTCGTGCCCGACGTGCGGAGTCGATCCCACCGGGTCCTCGATGCGACCGTCGGCGGCGAAAACCTGCACCCAGGAGGCGCGGTCGTGCGCAGCCACCGCCTGCGGCGACCGCTCGACAGTGGCCAGCAGTTCAGCTCGGTCCGGCGTGGCCATCAGCGGCTCCCGACCAACTCGATGCTGGCAGTGCGCATCTCGGCCAGCGCGCGGGCGGTGGCGTCCGCCGATACGCCGGCAGTCAGACCCAGCAGCACCGTGGTGGTCAAGCCGGACCTGGCCGCGTCGCAGGCGGTGTGCCGCACACAGTGATCGGTGGCGACACCGACCACGTCGACCGCGTCGACGTCGCGCAGGCGCAGCCAATCCAGCAGTGCGGTCCCGATTTCGTCGACGCCTTCGAATCCGCTGTACGCCGCCGCGTAGGCGCCTTTGCGGAAGACCGCCTCGATGGGGCCGGTGTCGAGGGCGGCGTCGAATTCCGCGCCCAGGCTGCCCGCGCGGCAGTGCGGCGGCCAGGACGAGGCGTAATCAGGATGGTCGGAGAAATGGTCGCCGGGGTCGATGTGAAAGTCCTTGGTGGCGACGACGTGGTCGTAATCGCAATGGGCGGTGAGGTACTCGTTGATCGCCAGGCTCAGCGCATGTGCACCGGTGACCGCAACAGCTCCGCCCTCGCAGAAATCGTTCTGCATGTCGACGATGATGAGCGCCCGCACGAGTAAACCTTAGCGTCGTCGGACTGGTGCTGGTAGGTGCTCGGGAGTCGGGGTGGATTGGCATGAATCCGGCGGTTTGTGGGCTGTCCGGCCGGGGAACACAGCGGCCATGTTGATCCGACGAATCGCGCGACCCATGTTGTCAGCTGTCTTCATCGGCCAAGGGGTGGAGGCGTTGCTTAACCCGAAACCCGCAGCTCAAGCCGCACAACCGACCGTCGACGGTTTGCAGGCGCTGCCCGAGTCAGTGAGTGCCAACATCCCGTCTGACCCCGAGACGTTCGCTCAGATCAACGCGGCGGTACAGATCGGCGGCGGGGTGCTGCTCGCCGCAGGTCGGCTGCCGCGGTTGGCGTCGGCGGCGCTGGCTCTGACAGTCATTCCGGGCAACCTTGGGACACACCAGTTCTGGACCGAAACCGACCCCGAGCGCAAGGCCGAGAAGCGGCGTGCCTTCCTGGGCGACGTGAGCCTGCTGGGCGGGCTGATCATCGCCTCCGCCGACACCGCGGGTAAGCCGTCGTTGGGTTGGCGGGGCCGACGGGCGGCCGAGCGACTCTCCGAGCGGGTGTCCGGGTCGAGTGACTCGCTGCTCGACTCCGACGTGGCCGAGCGCATCGTGCACGGCCTGCAGGTCGGGGCGGAGCGCAGCCGCGAACTGGCCAGCACCGCCGCCGAGAAGAGCGCACCGTACGCCGAAGCCGCATTGGAGCGGGGCCGCGAACTGGCCAGCACCGCCGCGGAGAAGAGCGCACCGCTCGCCGAAGCCGCGCTGGAGCGCAGCCGCGAACTGGCCAGCACCGCCGCCGAGAAGAGCGCACCGTATGCGAAGAAAGCGCGCAAACGAAGTGAAGAGCTGGCCAGCACTGCGGTCGAGAAGAGCGCGCCGTATGCCAAGAAGGCCCGCAAGCGCAGCAAGAAACTGGCCGACACCGCGCAGGCGCGCAGTCTCGAGCTCGCCGAGACCGCCCGGCACCGCGGTGCCGAGATCGCCGACCGGGCGGCGGCACGCAGCAGCGAACTCGCCGACCGCGCCGCGCACCGGGGCAGCGAACTCGCCGACCGTGCCGCGCACCGGGGCAGCGAACTCGCCGATCGGGCGGTCGCGCGCGGCAACGAACTCGCAGAGACGGCGCGGGACCGGATCGACGACGAGCTCAGCAGTCGTCGCAAGCGCTGGCGTCGTTAGCAAGGAACGCAGTCACGATCGTCTCGACGTCCTGGTGCTCGCTGAGTTCCACCACGACACCGCTTTCGTCCGGGGCCAGCGGCTCCAGGGCGTCGAATTGCGACTGCAGTAATGCGGCCGGCATGAAGTGGGCGGACCGGGCCTGCAGGCGTGCGGCGATCAGCTCGGGTGTGCCGTGCAGGTGCAGAAACCGTGCCGTGTCGTTGTGTTTGCGTAGTTGGTCGCGGTAGCTGCGTTTGAGCGACGAGCAGCCGGCCACGCCGTCGCCGTGTTCGGCGAGCCAGGCGCCGACGCGTTCCAGCCAGGGGTGCCGGTCGGCGTCGGTCAGCGGTTCACCCGCACGCATCTTCGCGATGTTGGCCGGCGGGTGCAGGGTGTCGGCGTCCAGGAACGGCACCGCCATTCGCTGCGCCAGCGCGGCGCCCACGGTCGTCTTGCCCGATCCGGATACGCCCATCACGACTATCGGACCGCGTACGCGGCTCACGGAGCCGGTTCGACGCGGCTGCGGTTCCATTCCATCCAGCCGACGCCGCTGCGGCCGTCGGCGGTGGTGACCTCGACCCAGGCCCGCGGGAACTGGCTCACTCGTCCGTTGACGGCGGTCAGCCGTACCGGTGCGTGCGCGCGCACCGAAACGGCCGCGGTGATCCCAACCGGTTCCAGCGTCAACGTGGTGTCCTCCGGTAAACCGTTGACGCCGAACGCTTCTCGAATTGTCACGGTGCTCAGCTCGACAATGCCGCCCGCTGCGTCCTGGGCGTAGCCGATACTGATGTGCGGCGTGTTCGGTATCTGCAGACTCAAGCCGTGCAGGTGGGTGCCGTCCTGCAGGTGTATCGCGCTCCACATCCAGTCCATGCTCCACCAATCGCGCACCCCCCAGGAGTGGTCGCGTTGTCCTGGCACCGAATCCAGCTGGTAGCGAGCATGTTTGACGGTGACGGCACCTGTGACGGTGCACGGGATCTCATATCGGGCGGTCAGCCGGTATTGGTAGGGGATTCCGACGGTCGTCCAGACCAGGTCCATCGCGACCTCGACCGGCTCGCCCGGCTCGCCGCGCAGCAACGCCGACGGGTCGGCATAGGACTGCCCTTGTGCACGCAGGTCGACCCGGTAGGTCTGCAGGTGCTCGTCGGCTGCGTGGGTGAGTTCGAGGGTCTCGGTTCGCGCCCGCCACGGGTCTTGCGGTAGCGGTACTGTGCAGTCGACGGCGACGGTAGGCAGCTCAGGCCCACACAGCAGTGCCTGTATCCAGGCCTGCTGTTCGTTGGCTATCCGGCCGAGACGAAACCAGCCCCCCAATCCTTCTGCCGCGCAGACGAAATCGGCGTACCAGCTCTCGCTCCACAACGGTTCGTCGGTGGGGGCGTGGGCGAGTTCGTCCTGCGGCGAAGGTCGTAGCGGTTCCGGCACCGCCGCGGCGGGCAGGGTGGCCAGCGCGTCGGTATCCAACACGTGCTGGCAGTGCCGCTGCAGCAGCGTCATGAACATGCGGTCGCCGCGTTCGGTCTGCACGACCAGCATGGACGAGACGATCGCCATCATCACGCCGAAGAAACTCTGCCGGCGCACACCTTCCCGGACTTCTGCCAAGGTGATGGGTGACTGCGGCCCCAGCGCCTGATGGTAGGCCTGCAGCAGGTCCTCATACTGGGCGCGACGGTCCGCCACCGGCAGGGCGCAGCCCAGGAAGTAGGCCAGATCGGTCTGCGCCGGACCCCAGGAGACGGTCTGCCAGTCGACGACAGTGAGCGCCCGGTTGGCGCCCGGGGCGCCGAACAGCATGTTGTCCAGCCGGTAGTCACCGTGCACCAGGCCCTGAATTCCGCCGCGGGCGGCTTCTTCGGCCACATATCCGTCGAACGATCCCACCAGGCGCTCGCAGACCTCACGATGTTCCGGTGCGATCTGGTCGCCGTACCGGGTGACGAAGTCGGCGTACAACGCGCTGACCATGGCCTGGTTGAGCGGCGAATCCCGGTCGAGCCACTGCGCGTCAGCCAGGGTCGCATCCCCCAGCAGGGGGCCCTGCAACCGGCCCAGCTCAGTGACCCCCAGCAACGCCTGATCGGTTGTGGCACCGGCGGTTTCATCACCCGCAGTGGCGGGACCAGCATCGTCGAGCAACAGATCGAAGATCCCGGTCGAGACGTCGACAGCGGCGTGGTAGCACGGCGCGATCGCCCCACCCAGGCGCGGTGCGATGCTGCGATAGAACCGGACTTCGCGCTCGTAGAGTCCCATCGCCAGGCCGGTCTGCCGGCTCACCGGGTCGGTGGCGGCGACTTTGAGCACCACCGATTGCGGGCGGTCGACATCGGGGGTGGCGTCGGTGGCGTACGTCAGCGCGATGCGGTAGCACTCGCTCATCTGGCCGGTGCCGATGCGTTCGACGGTGAAGTCGGTGACGGTACCGGCGCGCAGCGTCGCGGTCAGCCACTCGGCAGTGAGGTCGCCGGGTCGCTCGAGAGCCTGGTCTGTGTAGGGAGACGCCATACCGGTCAGCGTGCCAGGGAGAAGCCGTCCCAGGCCAGTCTGCGGTGCTGATGCGGATCGAACTCGACGCGGGTTTTCCGGTCGATCACCAGCACGGCACGGTCGGCGTGGGTGTAGACCGGCCAGTCGTCCCCCGGTACCCCGGTACGGCTGAACGCCCGCCAGCGCCGTTGTACCTGGTTGCTGACTTTGAGTGCGGGACGCCGATCGCCGGTGGCGGTCAGCAGCGCGCCGAACCGGGTCCGGTAGATGTCGAAGACGGCGAACAGTTCGGTGGCGTGCGTGGCGCCGAACCCCGACCACTGCAGCGTCCGGGGCGCGTAGTCGTACCGGTACAGATACGTGGGCGCGTGCGCGCCGTGCGCCTCGGCGATCTGCCAGGCCGCGGAACTGAACGCGAAATCACCACCCAGCTGGATGCAGGCCGAGGAATGTGGATACCTGGGGTAGGCGGCGGTAATGCGTTCGCGCGCAGCGGGTTCCAAGTCGGCGAGCAGCGCTTCGACCATCGCCTTATTGGTCGGCAACATGCCGAGGAAGCGGGTGAACAGGCGTCCCTCGTCGGCGTTGGTGCCCACGATCAGCGGGACCTGGTGCGCCTGGCCGGACCGCATCGCCTCGATCGGATCGACCGGCACAACGTCGTCGCCGAAGACCGGACCGATCGGGAAGGCACCCAGCCGCTGTTGCATGCCCTGATCGATGAGCCGGTGCTGCGTGTCGATCAACTCGGCTGCCGACGCCCGCATCACCGCCTCGGCCGCATTCTGGCGGTTCGCGCCGAGCAGCTGGGCGAAACGGTCGGCGAACTCGGCGGCGACCTCCTGCGAACGCGTCATACCGGCTGCCGGGCTCTCCGAGATCGCCCGCTGGAACAGTCCCGCGGCGGCGGGAACGGCTAGCAGTGTCGCAGTGATGTGCGCGCCGGCGCTCTCCCCGAAGATCGTCACGTTGTCCGGGTCACCCCCGAACCCGGCGATGTTGTCCTTGACCCAGCGCAACGCCAGCACCAGGTCGCGCAGGTAGAGGTTGCTGTCGATGGTGACATCCGCGGTGGACAACGCCGACAGGTCCAGACAACCGAGGGCGCCCAACCGGTAGTTGACCGACACGTAGACGCAGCCGCGCCGGGCCAGCGCGGCCCCGTCGTAGATCGGGGTAGCCGAACTGCCCAGGATGTAGCCGCCGCCGTGCACGAAGACCATGACCGGCAACGGTTCGTCGTGCCCCTGTTCGGGAGTGACGACATTGAGGGTGAGGCAGTCTTCGCTCATCGGCTGGTACCTGCCGACACCAAGCAGGGTATAGCGACGCTGCTGCGGTGCGCAGTTGGTGAACCCGTGACAGTGCCGGACCCCGGACCAGGGCTGCGCGGGCTGGGGCGCGCGGTAGCGCAGCGGGCCTACCGGTGGCCGGGCGTAGGGAATGGATCGCCACCGGTTGACGCCGTTGCGGGTGAAGCCTTCGACGGTGCCGGCGGTGGTGCGGGCGCGGACAGTGCGCTCATGCATAGACCGACGGTATCCGACACTACGTACATAGTGCGCACCGAAGCCCGAATCTCTGGGCGCGGCGGATAACCTGTCGGAATGCGCAACGCCGTGCTGGTGGCAGTGACACTGCTGGTTGCCGGCTGCTCGCAGACCGGTGGGGACCATGCCGGTCCTTCGCAGACCAGCAGCGCGGCCAGTTCGACCGTGACCAAGATTCCGTCACAAGCCAACCCGCCGTCGGCGGCGGTACCTGCTGCCGGCGCTCCGGTCGCTGCCGTGATCGCCTGGATCGAAGCTGGTCGCCCCGCCGAAGCCACGGGCTACAAGATCGGTGCGGACACCGCGTTCAGTGCCTCGGGGGGCAAAGCGAAATGCACGACCGACGCCAAGCACACCGCCGGTCTGCTGTCCTGTCTGGTCGAGCTCACCAACCCCCCGCCCCGACCCGAGACCGCCTACGGTGAGTGGAAAGGCGGCTGGGTCGATTTCGACGGCAGCCACCTGCAGGTCGGCTCCGCCCGCGCCGATCCGGGACCTTTCCTCAACGGTACCGGAGCCGAACTGGCCAACGGAGCCTCGGTGGCGTTTGACGACTTTCGTTGCCGCGCAGACCAAGTCGGCTTGTTCTGCGTGAACTACGCCCATCAGTCCGCGGCTCGGTTCAGCGCCGCGGGGATCGAACCGTTCGGGTGCCTGAGTTCGGTGCCGGCGCCCGAGGGTGTCGGGGTTGCCTTCAACTGCCCCTGACCGTCACCAGCTGACCGGTAGCTCTTTCATGCCGTAGATGTCGGATTCCTTGAACCGCAGTTCTGCTGCCGGCACCGCAAGTTTCAGGTCGGGCAGTCGGCGCGCCAACGTCGCGAACGCGACCTGCATCTCGACCCGGGCCAGGTTCGCTCCGATGCACTGGTGCGCACCGTAACCAAAGCCCAAGTGGCCGCGGGTATTTCGATCGACATCGAGATCGTCTGGATGGTCGACGAACGTCTCGTCCCAGTTCCCGGCGGGCAGGTTCATCAGCAACGCATCTCCGGCGCGGATCAGCTGACCACCGAGCTCGAAGTCTTCGGTCGCGATCCGATCCACCTGGCTGTGCACGATGGACAGGTAGCGCATGAGTTCCTCGACGATGTTGGCGATCACCGCCTTATCGTCGGTCTCCCCCAGGCGACGATAGACATCGGGATGCTCGAGTAGCGCAACCGTTCCCAGCGAAATCATGTTGGCCGTGGTTTCGTGACCGGCCTGCATCATGATGACGCTGCTCATCCCCGCCGTCTCGCGGGTGAGCTGTCCGGTCATGACGTAGTCGGTGACCAGGCGGCTGATCAGGTCGTCACCGGGTTCGTGTTCCTTGCGGTCCACGAGTTCCTGAATGTAGGCGTACATGGCCATGAAGGCCTGTGCCTTTTCCTCGTCGGAGGACTTGACGTCCAGGCCGACCGTGGTGTGGTGATGGAACAGTTCGAGGTCTTCCGGCGGCACGCCGAGCAGCAGCGCGATCACCAGCGAGGGGACCGGCAGCCCGAAGTCGCGGACCAGGTCCGCCGGGGGTCCGTTGCTGATCATCCGGTCGAGGTAATGGTCCACCAGTTGCTGAATCTGTGACCGCATCGCCTCGGTGCGCCGGAAGGTGAAATTGCTGGTCAGCATCCGGCGCAGCCGATGGTGCTCGGGATCATCGATCCGGGCGAACATGATCGGCGCGTTCTCGGTGTGCTGCGGTTTGAGGAAATCGGGGATGGTGTCGGCTGACAACCGCGGATCGACCAGCGCCGCCCGGATGTCCTGGTACCGGTTGACCATCCAGGCCTCTTGACCGTGCCACATGACTTTGCGTAGCCCGGCCTCGTCTCGCCAGGTGCCGAATTCGGCGGGCGGCGTGAGCGGGCACTGCGGCGAGCGCGGGACCGGGATGACCGGAAGGTCCGGTTCGGATCGGACATCGGAAGTTGTTGCCATGAACGATGATTCCCAACAAGTGTCAGTTGACTGTCAGTTATCCGAGCGTAGAGCTGCCCGCACCGGCAGTCAACAGCCCGTTACCCTGTAGCGGTGACAGCCGTTCAGGACCGGCCGACGCTGCGGGCCGATGCCGCGCGCAACGTCGAGCGGATCCTGCGCGCCGCGCGGGAGGTCTACGGCGAGATCGGGCCGGACGCGCCGGTGGAGGCGGTCGCGCGTCGAGCTGGCGTCGGCGAGCGCACCCTGTACCGCCGATTTCCCACCAAGGGCGAATTGGTCCGGGCCGCCCTGGACCACAGCATCGTCGAGAACCTGGGCCCGGCCATCGAGGCCGCCGTTCGCAGTGCCGATCCAGTGCGCGGTCTGACACAGCTGATCGAGGCGGCGGTCACCCTCGGCGCCCGCGAACAATCTCTGTTGATCGCAGCGCGGCGGGCCGGCTCACTGACACCGGACGTCTCTGACACCCTGAACGAGGCACTCGGCGAGCTGGTCCGGCGCGGCCAACGAGTCGGCCGCATCCGGTCCGACGTCGTCGCCGACGATTTGCCGCGGTTGATCGCGATGCTCTACGGCGTGCTGTCGACGATGGAACCAGCCAGCGACGGGTGGCGACGCTATCTCGCGCTCGTCATCGACGCGATCTCCAATGACCCGAGGCGACCGTTGCCGCCTGCCCCCGCCTTCTGTTTTGCGCCCGACCCGAACACCTGGTCGATCTAACCCGTCACCCGGATGCGCCGGGGGTTCCGTCGCTGCCGAACAGCAACCCGCCCACGCCACCGTTCCCGCCGGTCCCGTTGGCGCCGACGGTCGTACCCGGGCCGCCGCCGGCACCGGCTCCCCCGTCGCCACCGTCACCGATCAACGTGGTGGATCCGCCGTCGCCGCCGCTGCCGCCCGGCCCACCGGTACCGGCACCGGCCGACCCCCCGGCACCGCCGCGGCCACCGCCCCCACCATTGCCGAACAACCAGCCGCCGGAACCACCGCGACCACCGCGCGCACCGGCACCGCCCGTGCTGTCAGCGGGCGCGCCGGCACCGCCCACCCCGCCGATCCCGCCCTCGCCGAGCAGCCTGGCGGCACCACCCGCACCGCCGGCACCGCCGTTGCCGCCGACCCCGATCGCCTGGGTCAACGCGTCGCCACCGGACCCCCCGGCACCACCGTTGCCGAACAACCAGCCACCGGCACCGCCGCTGCCCCCGATGCCGCCGTTTTCGCTGAAGTGCCCGCCGCCCAGTCCGCCGCCGCCACCGGCACCACCCGCGCCGATCAACCCGGCACTGCCACCCAGCCCGCCGGCGCCGCCGACGCCGCCCGCTGCACTGGTCCCGCCGCCGCCTCCACTGCCGCCGTTGCCCAGCAACAATCCGCCGTTACCGCCGGCGCCGCCGAAACCACCGAGCCCGCCGGTGTCCGCGGCTGCCGTGACCGCGGCGCCGTGCCCACCGGCGCCGCCGTCACCGATCAACCAGGCGCTGCCGCCGGCGCCGCCCACCCCGCCGTTACCTGCCGCCGTCGCCAGTCCGCCCGGGCCGCCGGCGCCTCCGTTGCCGACGAGCAGACCACCCCAACCGCCGGCTCCACCGTTGCCGCCGCCGTTGGCACCCAAGCCGCCGGCACCGCCGGTGCCGCCCGCCCCGAACAGCATCGCCTGGCCGCCGGCGCCGCCGAGCCCACCGATCCCGGCGGGAGCGTCCCCGCCGGCGCCCCCGGTCGCGCCGTTACCGAACAACCAGCCACCGTTTCCGCCGGAACCACCGACAGCGCCGACCGCCCCCGCACCCCCGGTGCCGCCGTTGCCGAGCAAACCCGCCGCACCACCCCGGCCACCGGCGGGATGAACCCCGCCGCCCGACCCGCCGGCGCCGCCGTTGCCGAACAACAATCCGCCGGCCCCACCGTCGGCGCCGGTCCCGGCCGCGCCGTCGGCGCCGTTGCCGATCAACGGGCGGCCCAAAATCAACTGGAACGGCGCGTTGATCAGGTTCAGCAGGTCGGTCAGCGGCGCCGCGGCGGCCGCCTCGGCCCCCGCATACGCCGCGGCACCCCCGGCGAGCGCCGCCGCGAACTCGGTGTGGAAAGCTGCGGCCTGCGCACTCACCAACTGGTATCCCAGCGCGTGGCGGCCGAACACCGCCGCAATGGCGGCAGACACCTCATCGGCGCCCGCCGCGAGCACCTCCAGTGTCGGGGACGCGGCAATTGCGTTGGCCGCGTTGACCATTGACCCCAGCCGCGTCAACTGCGCCGCGGCGGCAGCCATCGTCTCAGGCATGGTAACCACGGACGACATCGGCGCACCTCCCCGGATCCCGGCGGACGTGCAGCACAGAGTAGCGCTATCAGAGTTCGAGCAGGTGGATTTCGCCCGTCGTGCCGTCGACCTCGACGAGCGCCCCGGCCGGCAACACCCGGGTGGCGTCCCGCACGTCGACCACACACGGGAACCCGAACTCGCGGGCCACGACGGCTGCGTGCGACATGGGGCCGCCGAGCTCGGTGACCACCGCGGCGGCGTAGCAGAACGCGGCGGTGTAACCGACGTCGGTGACCTCGGCGACCAGGATCTCACCCGGTTGCAGGTCGTCGATGGTCTCCGGACGGACGATGCGCACCCGGCCGCGCACCCGGCCACCACAGACGCCGACGCCGCGCAGCGTGTCCCCGCCGGCCAGCATCGCCGCCGACGAGGTGGTGGGCTGCCAGGTTCCGCTGAACACGGTCGGCGGGACGACGGCCACCAGCCGGCGTTGCTCGGCGCGGCGCCTGGCCACCAAATCACCCACATTCGCGGGCAACGCGTCGAGTTCGTCCACCAACAGGTAGAACACATCGTCCACGGATCCGAACACACCCTCCTCGACCATCCGGCGTCCGTACTCGCGCAGCAGCCCACGAAGGACCCAGATGGCGCGCACCATCCTGTCCCGCCGTACCTCGCGGTCACGCAGCTGGCGGGCTGCCAACACCGCAACGGGCTTGGCGTGCAACGGGATCGACGCATGCTCGGGCGTGGGAGCGGGCGGGGCGTCGAGGGCCTTGGTCACCATCCTGACCAGCAACTCGGGATCGTCGGCGTAGCTCGTGGAGAGCATCTCGACCTCGGCCGGGCCACGGTGGCCCATCAGTGCCAGCTCGGCGAACACCGCGGCATGAAACTCCGGCGCCTCGACGGCCAGCTTGCCCAGCCGCGCACCGGGTTCGGCGAGCACCCGAAGCACCGTCGGGTCACGCCGCGCGGCCGCCACCAGCCGCTGCACCGCTTCGACGGATCGGGCGCTGACCAGCTCCGGTCCGGCGGTCGGCGCGGCCTCCCGACCGCACAGCCCCCGCAACAGGACGTTGAACGCGGCGCACAGCATGAACGACCCGGAGGCCAGCAGCCAGCCGTGCACCACGTGGTCGCGGGCCAGCAGGATCAGGCTGCGCAGCCGGCGATCACCGAGCCGGGTCACGTCGTCGCCGACCAGTTGCTCCAGTCGCTGCACGTCGGCGAGGTAGTCATCGGTGTCCAGCTGCGAACCGGCGCTCAGTCCCACCAGGTTGACGCCGAACACGCCGATATTGCGCACGGTGCGCAGCTGCCGGCGCACCGGATTCGTCTCCGACGGCGGACGTTCGTCACCGAAGATCGGCAGCGACGCCATGCTGGGACCGAAGAATCCGCTGTTACTGACGATTGTGGCGGGCTTGGCGAACGGCACTGTTTCGGCCATGAAGTGCGCCGACGTGATGGCCCCGTACAGCCGGTGCGCGAACACCGCGACGGTGCGCATCGCGATTTCCTTCTGCACCACCCCACCGGGCCGCAGCCGTTCGGCGATGCCCACCCCGCCGGCACGCAATCCCCGCACCGTCACCGATGCCGACGACGGCGAGAACGGACCGGGTAGCGCCTCGGACAAATTGGTGGCCAGGAAGGTCGGGAACCGCGGGTCGATCGGGGTGTCGAATTCGCCGTTGTCACCGGCGGGGCCGGCCAGCCGGGGCACCACGCCGTCGTCGGCGGGGGTGTCGACGGCGGGCAGGTCCTGGACGGGGGCCAGCCGCCACGGTAGCGCGAACACCCGCCGGCCCACCGCGACTCGGCCTCGCACCGCCAGCGCGAAATCCTGCAGGCATTCTTCGGCGGTCCAAGCCGGGGTGAATCCCCAGGCGTCATGTAACCGCGAGGTGTCCAGCAGCGCCGCGTCCGGCAGCATGGCCCGACGCCCGAGGGCGGCGAGCCTGGCGCCGACGGGCAGGACCGGACGTCCCAGCGCCGCCGCGAACTGACGCCACGTCAGCGAACCGACTGCGGCCAGATGGATTGCGCCGGAGCACTTTTCGTCGCCCAGTACGGCGAGCGTCAGCAGCCGCAGCACATCATCGGTGTGCACCACCTGCACTCGCCGGTCGGTCGAGGCGACGGGCAGCACCGGGCGCGCGGCGAGCCGGCGCAGTTCATCGTCGACGCCGCGGCCCACCACCAGCGGCAGTCGGATCGCCACCCACGGCGTGCCGGACGCGGCAAGCACCGCCTCGGTCTGCGCCGATCGCCAACCGGCCAGAGTTACCGGATTGACCGCGGCGTCCTCGGTCACCGGTCCGGTCGCATCGCCGTAGACCTGCGCCGAGGAGACGAACACGATGCGCTGGGCTCCGGCCGCGACCACATCGACGATGCCTTCGGGCGCCAGCTCGAGCAGCACGACGACATCCGCTCCCGCGGCGGCACGCCGCAGCACCGTGGCGTCGCGGCTCTCAGCGGTAACGAATTCAGCTGCGGCGGGCCAGCTCTCGGGCCGCCGGCGGTCGATACCGATGACCTGGTGACCCTGGTTCAGCAACCCGGTCACCAGGCCGCGGCCCAGCACTCCGCCGGCCCCGGTGACGGCAATCCTCACTTAATCGCCACTATTCGTCGTCGTCCATGAATGCCGCGTTGACCAGGTCGTCGAGGTCCATCTCGGCGATGTCCTTCTGGCCGGATTGAACCGCGCCGTTGCCGGCGCTCGCGGTTTCGTCGGCCAGCGCCAGCAACAGATCCAACACGCCGGCCTGGCGCAGCCGTTTGACGGGGATGGACGCGACGACCCGCTGCAGCTCCTCTTCGCCGGGCGCTGCTGTCGCCCGGTCCTCCTGCCCGTCGGTGCCGAGCAGCTCGCGGTGGAAGTAGCCGGCCAGGGCCGCCGAGTTCGGGTAGTCGAAAATCAGCGTCGGCGAAAGCGGCAGACCGGTGGCAGCTTTGAGTCGGTTGCGCATCTCGACCGCGGTCAGCGAATCGAAGCCCAGTTCCTGGAAGGCCCGGTCCGGGTGGATGGACTCAGGTGTGCCGCTACCGAGCACGGTGGCGATATGTGAACGCACCAGATCCAGCAGTAAGGCATGCTGCTCATCCTCGGCCAGTCCCTCCAGCCGTTGCAGCAGCGCGGATTTCGACTTCGCGGCGGCCAGCGAGTCGTCGACCTGGCGGCGCGCCGGCGCATTGATCAGGTCGACGAACATCGGCGGCAGCGTTCCCGCATCGAACTTGGCCCGTAGCGCCACCAGGTCGATGTGGGCGGGCAGCAGGAACGGCTCGTCGACAATGACTGCGGTGTCGAACAATTCCAGCGCTTCCTGCGACGACATCGCCACGATTCCGTCCCGGGCGAAGCGGGCCAGATCGGCCTGCCCCAACCCCGCAGCCAAACCGCCGGACTGTTCCCACAACCCCCAGCCGAGGGAGACGGCGGGCAGGCCCTGCGCGTGCCGGTGGGCAGCGAGCGCGTCCAGGAACGAATTGCCGGCCGCGTAATTGGCCTGCCCGGATGCGCCCGCCAGGCCGGCGATCGAGGAAAACATCACGAACGCCGACAATTTCAGGTCGCGGGTCAATTCGTGCAGGTTCCAGGCCGCGTCCACCTTGGCCCGCAGCGCCGCGTCCACCCGCTCCGGTGTCAGCGACGTCATCACCGCATCGTCCAATGTTCCCGCCGCATGGATCACCGTCGACAGCGGATGCTGTGCCGGGATGTCGCCGATGACCCGGGCCAGCGCGTCCCGATCGGCGGCGTCGCAGGCCACTACCTGCACGTCGGCGCCGGCGGCGGTCAACTCGGCGGTCAATTCCAGCGCGCCCGGAGCGTCCGGCCCGCGCCGACTCACCAACAGCAGGTGACCTGCGCGGTGGCGGTGCACCAGATGGCGGGCCAGCGCAGCACCCGCCATACCGGTCCCGCCGGTGATCAGGATGGTGCCTTCTGCCAGGGTCGACTGCATGGTCATCACGACCTTGCCGACGTGGCGGGCCTGGCTGAGGTAGCGCAACGCCGCGGGTGCGCGTCGCACGTCGAACGTGGTGGCCGGCAACGGCTTCAGCACGCCCGCTCGGAACAGCGCGGCCAGCTGGGCCAGCAGCTGCTGGATGTGGTCGGGTCCGGCTTCGAACAGGTCGAAGGCGCGGTAGCGCACTCCCGGGTGCTGTTCGGCGACGGTGGCGGCATCGCGGATGTCGGTCTTGCCCATCTCCAGGAAGATCCCGCCCGCCGCGACCAGTCGCAGGGAGGCGTCGACGAATTCACCGGACAGCGAATCCAGCACGACGTCGAATCCCGCGGCCCTGCCATTCGCGGCAGCGACAGCACTGAACTTGCCCTCGAACTCCAGGCTGCGCGAATCGGCGATGTGATCGTCGTCGAAGCCCAACGCGCGCAGGGTGTCCCACTTGCCCCGGCTGGCGGTGGCGAAGACCTCCACGCCCCAGTGCCGGGCCAGCTGCACCGCGGCCATGCCCACGCCGCCCGCGGCGGCGTGCACCAGCAGCCGCTGGCCGGGTTGCACGTCGGCCAGCACTCTGAGTGCGTAGTACGCGGTCGCGAAGACGACCGGGGCGGTGGCCGCCTCGACATCCGACCAACCTGCCGGTATGCCGATCAACAGCCGCTCGTCGGTGGTGGCCACGGTTCCGGTCCCCTCCGGGAACAGTCCGGCGACCCGGTCACCGACAGCGAAACAGCTTGCATCCGAACCTGTTTCGATCACCGTGCCGGAGGCTTCGACGCCCATCGCCGCATCCGGGTCAGGGTAGAGCCCCAGCGCGATCATCACGTCGCGGAAGTTGGCGGCCATTGCGCTGGTGGCGATCCGCACCTGACGCGGCGGCAACGGGTCGCCGACGTCGGGAAGCGGTTCGGCGCGCAGGTTATCGAAGGTGCCCGCGGTGCTCATGGCCAACCGCCACGGCCCGTCGGCAGGTGGTGTCAGCAGCGCGCGCACCGCGCGACTGCCGTGCACCCGCGCGATGTGGGTGACGCCGTCACGCAGCAACACCTGCGGCTCTCCGACCGCCAGGACGGCAGCTGCCTCGTCGTCACCGATGGGTACATCGGTGTCCACCAACACGATCCGGCCCGGGTTCTCGGTCTGGGCCGAACGCACCAGGCCCCAGACGGCGGCACCGGCCAGATCCTCGACATCCGCGCCGGGCGCCGCCACCGCACCGCGGGTGACCACGAGCAGCACCCCCGATTCGTGCTCGGCCAGCCACGATTGGACGGCGCGCAGCGCCGCGTGGGTGGCGCGGTAGACACCGGCGAGGCCGGCACCAACGGCGGGGGTGGATTCGTAGACCTGGTACGGCGGAATGCTCGTCGCCGCGACCGTCGGCGACGGTGACCAGACCACCTCGAAGAGCCGGTCGCCGCCGGCACCCGTCAGCGCCGCCTTGAGCTGTTGCTCGGTCACCGGGCGGGCCACCATCGAGGCCACCGACAACACCGGCAACCCCAGCGCGTCAGTCAGTTCCAGCGACACCGACGACGGCCCGGTGGGTATGATGCGGGCCCGCACCGCTGACGCACCGGCGGCGTGCAGGGATACGCCCTGCCAGGCGAACGGCACCAGGACTCCGTCGCTGCGCTCGAGTGCGGCGTCGTCGCCGGCGATCAGCGCGTGCAGCGCCGCGTCCAGCAGCACCGGGTGCACCCCGAAGCCTGCCGGCGACACCCCGGCCGCGTCCGGCAACGTCACCTCCGCGAACAGGTCCTCACCGCGACGCCACATCGCGGTCAGGCCCTGAAAGCCCGGACCATAGCCGTACCCGCATTCGGCGAGCCGCTCGTAGGTTCCTGCGATGTCCACCGGCTGGGCCCCGGCCGGCGGCCACGCCGTCACATCGGTACCGCCCTGCGCGGGTGTTGAACTGACCGTTCCCTCAGCGTGCAGCAGCCATCCCGATCCCTCCGCGCGGGAGAACACCGATACCGCACGCGAGCCGGTGTCGGTGGCGGCATCGACGACGACCTGCACCGCCACCGAACCTGCCTCCGGCACGAGCAGCGGTGCGGCCAAAGTGAGTTCGTCGACCATCGAGCAGCCGACCTGATCGCCGGCGCGGATGACCAGCTCCACGAAACCGGCGCCGGGGAAGATCACCACGCCACCCACGGCGTGGTCTTTCAACCAGCCGTGCGTGGCCGACGACAGCCGACCGGTGAGCACCACTCCGCCCGACGACGGCAGGTCGACCACGGCGCCGAGCAACGCGTGTTCACCGGCGGTCAACCCAAGACCGGCCGCGTCGACGTTGGCGGTCCCGTTGGACAACCAGAATCGGCGCCGCTCGAAAGCGTACGTCGGCAGTTCGACGAAGTGGGCACGGCCCAGCACGGCCTGCCAGTCCACCTGGGAGCCCGCGACGAAAGCCTGTGCCACCGCAGTGGTCAGCGTCACCGGCTCGGGCCGGTCCTTGCGCAGCGCACAGACGGTGGTGACGGGGACGTCGGGCAGTGACTCCTGGATGGCGGCCGTCAAACCGCCGGTGGGACCGACTTCGAGGAACCTTGTCGCGCCGGACGATTGGGCGAAGCGGACGCTGTCGGCGAAGCGAACCGATTCGCGGACATGCCGTTTCCAGTAGGCAGCGGAGCCGAAGTCGTCTCCGACGAGTTCTCCGGTCAGGTTCGAGATGACCGCGATCTTGGCCGGCCCGACCGGAAGTCCGGCCGCGACCGCACCGAACTCGTCGATCATCGGGTCCATCAGCGGGGAATGGAAGGCGTGCGACACCGCGAGTTGGTGCACGCGGCGGCCCTCGGCGCGGAAGTGTTCGGTGACCGCGGCCACCCCTGCCGCGGCGCCGGAGACGACCACCGAGGCGGGGCCGTTGACGGCGGCGATGCTGACCTCCGGGCTGAGGCGCGGACGGACTTCGTCCTCCGTGGCCTGGATCGCCACCATGGCACCGCCGGCGTCGAGGCGCTGCATGAACCGGCCGCGTGCGGCGACCAGGACCGCGGCGTTCTCCAGTGCCAGCACCTCGGCGACATGGGCGGCCGAGAGCTCACCGACGGAGTGGCCCATCACGAAATCGGCTCGCACACCCCAGGATTCCAGCAGCCGGAACAGTGCGACCTCGACGGCGAACAACGCCGGTTGCGCGAATTCCGTGGTATTCAGCAGGTTTTCGTCAGTGCCCCACATCACCTCGCGCAGCGGGCGCAGCAGGTGGCGATCCAGCTCGGTGACGACGGTGTCGAACGCCGCGGCGAACACCGGGTAGGTGGCGTGCAATTCCCGGCCCATGCCCAGGATCTGGGCGCCTTGGCCGGGGAAGACGAAGACGGTCTTGCCGCCGGGTTGGGCCACACCCTGGATGGCAGTGCCGGCCGGGTCGCCGTGCGCTACCTCGGCGAGCCCGTTCAGCAGCGTTGCGCGGTCGGCGCCGACCACCACCGCCCGGTGCTTGAAGGACGACCGTCCCGCCAGGCTCCAGCCGATGTCGGCGACATCCAGCTCGGCGTGGGCGGTGACGTAATCGGCCACGCGAGCGGCCTGCGCCTGCAGCGCTAGGGCCGACTTCGCCGACACCACCCATGGCACCACCGCCGGTTTGGGCCCGTCCGCGTCGACCACTTCCACAGCCGGCGCGGACTCGATGATCACGTGCGCGTTGGTGCCACTGATCCCGAACGAGGACACACCTGCACGCCGCACCCGGCCCGATGCCGGTTCGGCCGGCCACGGCCGCGCCTGGGTCACCAGTTCGACCGAACCCGCCGTCCAGTCCACGTGCGGGCTCGGCTCATCGACATGCAACGTCGCCGGCAGCACCTCATGACGCAACGCCTGCACCATCTTGATCACACCGGCCACCCCGGCAGCAGCCTGCGTATGACCCATATTCGACTTGACCGAACCCAGCCACAGCGGTCGACCCGCCCGACCCTGACCGTAAGTCGCCAGCAACGCCTGCGCCTCGATCGGATCACCCAACGTGGTACCGGTACCGTGACCCTCCACCACATCCACATCAGCAGCCGACAACCCCGCATTGGCCAACGCCGCACGCACCACCCGCTGCTGCGACGGACCATTCGGCGCCGTCAAACCATTCGACGCACCATCCTGATTGACCGCCGAACCCCGCACCACCGCCAACACCGGATGCCCCAACCGCCGCGCATCCGAAAGCCGCTCCACCACCAGCATGCCGCCGCCCTCGGAGAAACCCGTGCCATCGGCGGCCCCGGCGAACGCCTTGCACCGGCCGTCGGCGGACAACCCGCGCATCCGGCTGAACTCGACGAAGATGTCCGGTGTGGCGTTCACCGTGACCCCGCCGGCCAGGGCCAGATCGCACTCCCCCGACCGCAACGACTGCACCGCCATGTGCAACGCCACCAACGACGACGAACACGCCGTATCCACCGACACCGCCGGACCTTCCAGACCCAGCACATACGACACCCGCCCCGAGGCGACACTGGAAGACTGGCCGGTCAGCCGGAAACCCTCGGCGGTCTGCGTCGCGCCGATCCCGTAGCCCTGGGTGTATACCCCGGCGAACACGCCCGTAGCGCTGCCCCGCAATTTCGCCGGATCAATCCCGGTGCGCTCCAACGCTTCCCACGACAGCTCCAGGAACAGCCGCTGTTGGGGGTCCATCGCCAGCGCCTCGCTGGGCCCGATGCCGAAGAAGACCGGATCGAAGTCGGCGACACCGTCCACGAAACCACCGGTGCGGGTGTAACAGGTGCCCGCGACGTCGGGGTCCGGGTTGTACAGACCGGCCAGATCCCAGCCGCGGTCGGTCGGGAAGTCGGTGAGCACGTCGCGGCCCTGGATCAGCATGTCCCACAGCTCTTCTGGCGAAGCCACTCCACCCGGGTAGCGGCAGGACATGCCCACGATCGCGATCTGATCCTCCCCCGTCGCACGCACCGCGGGCACGTGTTTGACTTCCTGGGGCATACCGGCGAGTTCGGTGCGGATATAGGTGGCCAAGCCGTTGGGCGTGGGGTAGTCGAAGATCAGGGTGGGCGACAGCGAGAGCCCGGTGGCGGTTTTCAGCCGGTTGCGCATTTCCACCGCGGTCAGTGAGTCGAAACCCAACTCCTGGAACGCCTTGTCGGGGTCGACGGCCTCGGCGGTCACATTTCCCAGCACGGTGGCGATGTGCGATCGCACCAGGTCCAGCAGCAGGGCATGCTGTTCAGACTCGGGCAGGCTTTGCAACCGTTGCGCGAGTGCGGATTTCGACCTGGCGGCGGCCAGTGAGTCGTCGACCTGACGGCGGGACGATGCATGCACCAGATCGCGGAACATGGGTGGGACCGCGGTCGCGTGTGCCCGCAGTGCGGACAGATCCAGCCGGGCGGGCGCCAGGAATGGCTCGTCGACGATCAGCGCGGTGTCGAACAGCTCCAGCGCCTCCTCGGAGGACAGCGCCAGCACGCCTTCGCGGCCCAGGCGCGCCCGGTCGGCAGCGTCCAGCCCGCCGGTCATGGCGCTGGCCTGCTCCCACAACCCCCACCCCAGCGACATGGCGGGCAGTCCGTGCGCGCGGCGGTGGGCGGCCAACGCGTCCAGGAAGCAGTTGGCCGCCGAATAGTTGGCCTGCCCCGACGAGCCCACCAGGCCCGCCATCGACGAAAACATCACGAACGCCCCCACATTGAGGTCGCGCGTCAGCTCGTGCAGGTTCCAGGCAGCGTCGATCTTGGCACGCAGCACCGGATCGATCCGCTCGGGTGTCAGGGAGGTGACGACGGCGTCGTCGAGCACGCCGGTCGCGTGGATCACCGCGGACAGCGGCCGTTGCACCGGAATGTCGGCGATCACCTTGGCCAGCGCCGGCCGGTCGGCAGCATCGCAGGCCACCACCTGCACCTGGGCACCCGCAGCCTCCAGTTCGGCTGTGAGTTCCGCGGCGCCCGGTGCATCCGGGCCGCGCCGGCTGAGCAGCACCAGATGGCGCACCCCGTGCCGGGTCACGACGTGGCGCGCCAGGGCCGAACCGGCCATCCCGGTGCCGCCGGTGATCAGCACGGTGCCCTGCGCCCACACATCGGGCAGCATCATGACGACCTTGCCGATGTGGCGCGCCTGGCTCAGATAACGCAGTGCCGCCGGGGCACGGCGCACGTCGAACGTCGTCACCGGCAGTGGCCGCAGCACGCCGGCGTCGAAGAGTTCGGCGAGTTCGAGCATGTACTGGTGCATACGAGGACGGCCGGGCTCGAATAGGTCGAAGGCCCGGTAGCGCACACCCGGATACTGCTGTGCGATCGCACCCGGGTCGCGGATGTCGGTCTTGCCCATCTCCAGGAAGATACCGCCGGGGGCCACCAATCGCAGGGACGCGTCGACGAATTCGCCGGCCAGCGAGTCCAGCACGATGTCGAATCCGGCCGCACCGGTGATGCTGCGGAACTTCTCCTCGAACTCCAGGCTGCGCGAATCGCCAATGTGATCATCGTCAAAACCCATGGCCCGCAGCGTGTCCCACTTGCCCTTGCTGGCGGTGCCGAACACCTCCAGGCCCAGGTGCCGAGCCAGCTGGGTGGCAGCCATGCCCACCCCACCGGCGGCGGCATGGATCAGGACCCGCTGCCCGGGCTTGGCAGCGGCGAGGTCCACGAACGCGAACCACGCGGTGGTGAAGACGGCGGAGATGGCGGCCGCTTCGGCGTATGTCCAATCCGAAGGCATCGGCAGCAGGAGTCGGACGTCGCCGGGAACCAGGGTGCCACTGGTGTCGGGGAAGAATCCGTACACCGAGTCGCCGACCGCGAAATCGGTGACGCCGGGCCCGATTTCGACGACGACGCCCGCGCCCTCGCCACCGAGCAGCGCTTCATGGGTGAACATGCCCAACGTGATCATGATGTCGCGGAAGTTGGCCGCGATGGCGCGCAGGGCGACCCGGACGTGACCGGGCTGCAACGGCGCGTCGGCGTTCGGCACCGGTTCCAGACGCAGGTTCTCGAAGGTGCCGGCACTGCTGAGTCCCAGCCGCCACGGGCCGTCGTTGGGCGGTTCCAAGATGCCGTCGACGGCACGACTGGCGCGCACCCGCGGCGTGTAGGCCTGCGCCTCGCGCAGCACCACCTGGGGCTCACCGACCGTCAATGCCGTGACTATCGTCGAATCGTCAAGCGGCGCATCGGAATCAACCAAGACCAGCCGCCCGGGGTTCTCCGTCTGCGCAGAGCGCACCAGACCCCACACCGCCGCGCCCGCCAGGTCGGTGATGTCTTCTCCCGGCAACGCCACAGCGCGTCGGGTCGCGACCACCAGCGTTCCGGATTCTTGGTCGGTCAGCCAAGCCTGGACCGCAGCCAACGCGCGATGGGTGCGTTCGTAGCTTGCAGTCACCGGGTCGTCTTCTGCGCCAACGGATTCGGCAATGGATTCAAAGATCTCGAAGGTCGGCACCTCGGCACCCACAGAGGCGGCCGGCGCCCAGACCATTTCGAACAGCCGGTCCGGTCCGGCCCCGGCGACCGCCGCCCGCAGCCGCTGCTCGGTGATCGGACGGGCCGCCATGGCCGCGACCGACAACACCGGTAGACCCAACCCGTCAGCCAGCTCGACCGACACCGCCGATGGCCCGACCGGCGCGATCCGGGCCCGCACCGCAGAAGCACCCGCGGCGTGCAACGACACGCCCTGCCAGGAGAACGGCAGCAGGACCTCGGCGGCCGGGTTGGCCAGCACCGCCGCGTGCAGGGCGGCGTCCAGCAACGCCGGATGCACCCCGAAACCCGTTGAACCACCCGCCGTTTCCGGCAGACTCACCTCGGCGAACAACTCCTCGCCCCGGGCCCACAACGCGGTCAACCCGCGAAACGCCGGACCGTAGCCGTAACCGTGCTCGGCCAGCCGCTCGTAGCCGTCTGCGACGTCGATCGGGACGGCACCCGCCGGCGGCCACACCGACAGATCGGCCCCCGGCTCGGCGTCGCCGGCGCTCAGCGTTCCCTCGGCGTGGCACACCCAGGCACCGTCGACGTCGCCGTGGGAGTAGATCGAGACGCTGCGCCGCCCGCCTTCTTCGGCGGCGGCACCCACAACCACCTGCACCGCAATGGGATTGGCGGCGGGGATCACCAACGGCGATCGCAGGGTCAGCTCGTCGACCACCGAACAGCCGACTTCGTCGCCGGCGCGGATCGCCAACTCCACAAATCCGGTCCCGGGAAACACCACCATCCCGGACACGGCGTGATCGGCGAGCCAACTCTGGGAGGTCAGCGACAGGCGACCTGTCAGGACCACCCCACCCGAGGCCGGCAACTCGACCACCGCGCGCATCAGCGGGTGTTCGCTGGCGACCAGTCCCAAACCGGAAGCGTCGGCGTCAAAGGCCTCGCTGGACAGCCAGAACCGCCGCCTGTCAAAGGCATACGTCGGCAACTCCACGAAACCGGCACCGTCCAGCGCGCCGCGCCAGTCCACCGCCACCCCCGCGACGTAGGCGGACGCCGCCGAGGACAGGAACCGCCGCAACCCACCGTCTTCGCGCCCCAAGGTGGGCACCACGGTCGGCTCCGCGTCGCCGGCCAGACAGTCGTCGAGGGTGCCTTCGATGCCGGCGATCAGCGCCGGGTGCGGGCTGGACTCGATGAACACCCGGAACCCGTGTTCGGATGCGCTGCGTACCGCTTGGTCCAGCTGGACGGGTTGGCGAATGTTGCGGTACCAGTAGTCGGCATCCAACTCGGCTGTGTCCAGCCGGTTTCCGGTGACGGTGGAGAAGAACGTGGTGCGCGACGAGGCAGGCTCGATCCCGGCCAGCGCGGTGGTGAGTTCCTCGCGGATCGCCTCGACCTCGGCCGAATGCGACGCGTAGTCGACGTCGATGCGTCGCACCCGCAGCTCGCGATCCGTGCAGAGCGCAATCAGGTCCTCGAGCGCGGCGGCGTCCCCGGACACCACCACGGCCGCCGGCCCGTTGACCGCCGCGACGTCGACTCGATCACCGAACGGCGCCAACAACTCCCGCACCTGATCCAGGTCGCACGCGATGGACACCATGCCGCTGGGACCGGTCAGACCGGTGAGCAGCTTGCTGCGCAGCGTGACCACCCGGGCGGCGTCCCGTAATGACAATGCGCCCGCAACGCAGGCCGCGGCGATCTCGCCCTGCGAGTGACCGATCACGGCGTCGGGCCGGACGCCGAGCGATTTCCACAGCTCGGCCAATGACACCATCACCGCGAACAGCACCGGCTGCACGACGTCGACCCGGTCCAGTCCGGGCGCACCGGGTGCGCCCCGCAGGACGTCGATCAACGACCAGTCCACGAATTCGGCGAAAACCTCGGCGCATGCTTCGATCTGGCGGGCGAAAGCTGGTGCCGTATCGAGTAAGTCGACACCCATCCCCACCCACTGGGAGCCTTGGCCGGGGAAGACGAAAACGGTCTTGCCGGCGGGTCGGGCCACACCCTGGGTGACGGTGCCGGCCAGGTCCCCCTGCACCACTTCCGCCAGCCCGCTCAGCAGCCCAGCGCGGTCATCGGCGACCACCACCGCCCGGTGCTCGAAGGACGTCCGTCCCGCCAGCGTCCAGCCGATGTCGGCGACATCCAGTTCGGAGTGGGCGGTTACGTGCTCGGCCAGCCGGGCGGCCTGCGCCCGCAGGGCCGCCGCCGATTTGGCCGACAGTGCCCACGGCACCGCGGATCGCACCGGATCGGGCTCCCGGGGTGGGGCCGGCGGTACCGATTCGACGATGACGTGCGCGTTGGTGCCACTGATCCCGAACGACGAGACCGCCGCACGGCGGGCCTGCTCACGCTCCGGCCACGGCTGCGGCTCGCTGAGCAGCGCGACCGATCCCGCCGTCCAGTCCACGTGCGGGCTCGGCTCATCGACATGCAACGTCGCCGGCAGCACCTCATGACGCAACGCCTGCACCATCTTGATCACACCGGCCACCCCGGCAGCAGCCTGCGTATGACCCATATTCGACTTGACCGAACCCAGCCACAGCGGCTGACCGGACCGACCCTGACCGTAAGTCGCCAGCAACGCCTGCGCCTCGATCGGATCACCCAACGTGGTACCGGTACCGTGACCCTCCACCACATCCACATCAGCAGTCGACAACCCCGCATTGGCCAACGCCGCACGCACCACCCGCTGCTGCGACGGACCATTCGGCGCCGTCAAACCATTCGACGCACCATCCTGATTGACCGCCGAACCCCGCACCACCGCCAACACCGGATGCCCCAACCGCCGCGCATCCGAAAGCCGCTCCACCACGAGCATGGCGCCGCCCTCGGACCATCCGACCCCGTCAGCCGCGCCCGCGTAGGCCTTGCAGCGTCCGTCCGGAGCCAGGCCGCGGTGTCGGCTGAACTCCACGAACACGGTCGGGGTGGCGTTGACGGTCGCGCCGCCGGCCAGGGCCAGATCGCACTCCCCCGACCGCAACGACTGCACCGCCATGTGCAACGCCACCAACGACGACGAACACGCCGTATCCACCGACACCGCCGGACCTTCCAGACCCAGCACATACGACACCCGCCCCGAGGCGACACTGGATGTCATGCCGGTCAGTCGGTAGCCCTCGATCTCCTCGGCAAACATGCCGTAACCCTGTGCGATGATCCCGGCAAACACTCCGGTCGCGGTTCCGCGTAGTCCGCTCGGATCCATGCCGGCTCGTTCGAGAGCCTCCCAGGACAGCTCTAGCAGCATCCGGTGCTGGGGATCCATCGCGAGCGCCTCGCTGGGTGCGATTCCGAAGAAGGCGGGATCGAAGTCGGCGACGCCTTCGACGAAGCCGCCGGTGTTCGCGTAGGTCTTGTGGGCCGCGTCGGGGTCAGGGTCGAACAGCGCGCCGACGTCCCACCCGCGGTCGGTGGGAAATTCGGAGATCACGTCGCGGCCATCGGCCACCATCTGCCACAGCTTCTCCGGGGAATCCACGCCGCCGGGGAATCGGCAGGACATTCCGATGATGGCGATCGGCTCGCTCGACCGCTCCAGCAGCGTGCGGTTGGTGCGCTTCAGGCGTTCAACCTGCACCAGCGCCTTTCGCAACGCTTCGGTTGCATGCTGGAGTTGATCAACCATTACCTGAACCCCTCGCCTAATTTGGTCGTCGTTGACCGTCGGTTGCGGCTGCTGCCGAGTCATCGAGGTGGCTGCACGAAGCGGCGACTTCGGGCTGACCTCCGACCAAGAATGTCGCTGGTGAGTATCGCCAACTCCAGCAGTATCTCAAAAACGTCGGGCACTCCCGACTTCACCGATAAGCACTCGGGCGCCCGTGCCGCACATCGACCGACAGGCTTGCACTCCCTTGTGCACCCGGCCCGCGGCCCATGGCGCGAACTGTACCGCCAATAGTTGTGCGGGCGTCGTTGTCAGGGCACCGCCGTCCCGCGGCCCCGCTCAGCACCACCGCAAGACCGTCGGTGAAGCGAAGCTAGACGCCGACGCGCCGCCATCCGTCGGCCGCTCTGGCAGCCTGCAACAGCTGGTCGCAGAGTTCGCGCAACTCAGCGCCGGCGGCGCCTTCATCCAGGGCAGTCGCGACGTCCTCGGCCGCGCACCGCACCTGATAGACGCGATCCGAAAGGTCCATGGCCTCCTCGGCCGACAACACCACCGCATCGGCAGGAAGAGCCGCGGCGTCGCCACGAGTGATCATGGTCCGCTGCTCGTAGGCGCGCTGCCGGCACGACTGCCGGCAGTACTGGCGACGGCGTCCCATTCCGACCTCTGTCACGTCACGACCACACCACCGACAGGGCTGGGGTCGGGTGCGGCGACTCACGCCTGCCGACTTTAGTCCGGTCCGCCCGTCGATCCCGGTATCATGGGGTGCCGAGTCGCGCGATATGCCGCGGCTGACAGCCGGGAACTACGTGAACGGTCTTAACGTTTGCTTAGAGAGAATCTCATTACGGGAGCGTCACAAGCGCACCGGACCCAAAGGAGCAGCAATGGCTGATCGTGTCCTGCGAGGCAGTCGCCTCGGCGCCGTGAGCTACGAGACGGACCGCAACCATGACCTCGCCCCCCGACAGATTGCGCGGTACCGCACCGACAACGGCGAAGAGTTCGAAGTGCCGTTCGCCGACGATGCCGAGATCCCCGGCACCTGGCTGTGCCGCAACGGCATGGAGGGCACCCTCATCGAGGGCGACCTGCCGGAGCCGAAGAAGGTCAAGCCGCCTCGTACGCACTGGGACATGCTCTTGGAGCGGCGTTCGGTCGAAGAGCTCGAAGAACTGCTCAAAGAACGCCTCGAGCTGATCCGCTCGCGCCGGCGCGGCTGACCCGTCAGGCGCGGCTGCGGGCGCGGCTGGTCTTGCGGCCCTCTCGGCGACCCTGCACGCCCCACCGCGTGACCTTGAACAGCGCCTCGCGAATGTTGGATCCGCTCATTTTCGACACGCCGATCTCGCGTTCGGTGAACGTGATCGGCACCTCGGCCACATCGAAACCCGCGTTGACGGTGCGCCAGGTCATCTCGATCTGAAAGCAATAGCCCTTGGAGTCGACGGTGTCCAGATCGATCGTCTCGAGAACCTCGCGACGGTAGGCGCGGTACCCGGCAGTGATGTCGTGCACACCGACGCCCAGGGCCAGCCGCGAATAGGTATTCGCCGTCTTGGACAACGCCAGACGGCGCCACGGCCAGTTCCGCACAGTGCCGCCATGCACGTAGCGCGAACCGATCGCGAGGTCCGCGCCGGCGTCGACCGCCTCCAGCAGGCGGTGCAATTGCTCGGGCGCGTGACTGCCGTCGGCGTCCATCTCGACCAGGACCGCGTAGTCCCGGCTCAGTCCCCAGCCGAAGCCTTCCAGGTATGCGGCGCCCAAGCCGTTCTTGGCGGTGCGATGCAGGACGTGGGTGCGGCCGGCGTCTGCGGCGGACAGCTCGTCGGCAAGCCGGCCGGTGCCGTCCGGACTGTTGTCGTCGACGACCAGGATGTGTACGTCAGGGCACGCGTCCTTGACCCGCCGATGGATCAGCGGCAGGTTCTCCAGTTCGTTGTAGGTGGGGATGATCACCAGGACACGCTGGCTGGGACTGTCGCCCGGTACCGCAGGGACAGGTTGGCCGGTGGTCATGTAGCTCCTTCATTTCGCCCGATAGGGGTGCGCCCGCTGTCTTCATCGTCGGAGGACGCGGCGTCGTTCGCAATCTCAACGTGTGCCGAAGGTGATTCGTTCTCAGCTTCCGAGTCGTCCCGTTCAGCCGAGGGCGTAGCGGGATCCGCAACGTCATCGACTGATCCGGAGCGCCGACGCGTCGGCCGCGGAAACGAACCCGGGAGACGGCTCGCGAACCGACCATTCTGCCGTATCGCGGCGAGAATGAGCACTACGGCCGCTCCGACCAGCGTCCACTGCACGATCGGTGCCCAGCGGGTCGCCGGGGTCAGCCTCGTCTTGAGACGTACCGCAGTATCCAGGTAGGCGGGCACGAAGAAGTCGGTGCGCAGCAACTCCCCGCCGTCGGGTGCGATCACCGCGCTGATTCCGGTGGTGCCCGCGACCAGCACGTAGCGGTCGTGTTCGACGGCGCGGACCTTGGCGAAGGCCAGCTGTTGTTCACTCATGGTCTTGGTGAAGGTGGCGTTGTTGCTGGGCACCGTCAGCAGCTGTGCGCCGTTGCGCACGGCGTTGCGCGGTGCCCGATCGAAGACCACCTCCCAGCAGGTGGCGACGCCGACCGGAACTCCGGCCAGGCGGACCACGCCGGTGCCGGAGACCGGGACGAAATGCCCGGCTTGGTCGGCATATCCGGACAGGTGCCGGAACAGCCACGCCATCGGCAGGTACTCGCCGAACGGCTGCACGATCGCCTTGTCGTGGCGCTCTGCCGGTCCGGTGCCTGGATTCCACACGATCATCGTGTTGGTGTAGGCCGGGGTATCCCGCATCCGACCGGGCACCTCCATCACCGTGCCGATCAGGATCGGCGCCCCGATAGCGTCGGCGGCCCGGGAGATACCTTGGGCGGCATCCGGGTTGACCAGCGGGTCGATGTCTGAGGAGTCCTCGGGCCAGATGACGAACTGAGGTTGCGGCGCGGTTCCCAGACGCACGTCCTCGGCCAGTTGCAGCGTTTCGCTGACGTGGTTGTCCAGCACCGCCCGGCGTTGCGCGTTGAAACCCAGACCCAGCCGGGGCACGTTGCCCTGCACGACGGCGACCGTGACGCTGGGCTCCCCGCCCGACCCGACGCCCGCTTTGCGCACCTGCGGCCAGACGAGGATGGCGGCCAACAACACCACGCAGATGGCGACGCCGGGCAACAGCACTGCCGGCGGCGTGGTCCCGTCAGTGGCCCGCACCCCGGCTCGCAACCAGCGCACGATCTCGAGCACCATCGCGGTCAAGCTGGCACCTAAGAGCACCACCGAGGTCGACAACAACGCGACGCCGCCCCACTGGACCAGCGGCAACAGCGGACCGCCGGTCTGACCGAACGCCACCGCGCCCCACGGAAACCCGCCGAACGGAAAGCTGCATTTCAGCCACTCCACCGCGCCCCACACCACCGCGAACCACACCGGCCAACCCGGGAGCCGTCGCACCACGACCGCGCACAGTCCGAACAGGCCGGGATACAGCGCGCATACCGCCGCCAGCACCAACCAGGGCATCGGCCCGACAAGCGTGCTGATCCAGGGCAGCAACGGCACGTAGAACGCCAGCCCGAACAGGAAGCCGTAGCCGAAACCGCCGGCGGGAGTGGTACCGGGCCGGGTCAGCACCCACACCAGCAGCGCGACGGCGGCGACCGCGGCCCACCACCAGCCCAGCGGCGGGAAACTGGCGTACATCAGGCTGCCGGCGATCAATGCAGCGACCAACCGGGCCAACCGGGGCCGCAGTGCGCTGCGCAGCCGGGACAGCACCGGGGTCCGACCCGGCGCGGAATCAGCTGGCAAACTATCGGCAGCGTCTGCCGGCAAATCAGCGGACGTGTGCTCTGGGGCCGCCGCCGGGGCCTCTTCGGGTGGCTGCTCAGCCATAGATAACCGCACCTCGATGCACGGTTTGCCGACACCGCGGCAGCGCGTCCGTCACATCGAGCCGCGGCAGCGCCGGGACCCGCGAGCGGGGGTCGGTGGACCAGCGCTGGACGCTGTCGCGGGGTGCGCTGACGTCCAGAATCCCGGCCTCCCACACCGCGTACGACGCCGGCGCACCCGGCACCAGGGTGCCGCTCACCCCGTCGCGCACACCAGCCGCCCGCCAGCCGCCGCGGGTCGCGGCAGCGAATGCCGCGCGCGCCGACAACTCGCTGCCCGGTGTCCGGTGATGCATCGCGGCGCGCACGCCGGCCCACGGCTCGAAGGCGGTGACAGGCGTGTCAGAACCGAGGGCGAGGGGCACGCCTTGGGATGCTAACAGCGCCAGCGGGTTGAGCCGGCCACCTCGATTCGCACCGAGTCGCCGCGCGTACATGCCGTCGCTACCGCCCCACAGCGCGTCGAAATTGGGCTGGACGCTGGCTATGACTCCCCACGATCCGAGCTTGCCGGCCTGCTCGGCGGTGACCATTTCAAGGTGCTCGAGCCGGTGCCCGCAGCGGGCGACGGCAGCCACTCCCATGTCGTCGACGACCCGTTCCAGGGCGTCGACCACCGCCGACACCGCGGCATCGCCGATCACGTGGAACCCGGCGGTGATCTCGGCCTCGCTGCAGGCCCGCAGATGCGCTTCCAGGGCGGCGGGCTCGAGGTGGCGGGTGCCGGTGCAACCGGGCGCATCAGCGTATGGCTCGTGCAGCCACGCGGTGCGCGACCCCAGCGCACCGTCGACGAACAGATCTCCGGCCAGGCCGCGAGCCCCGGTCTCGGCCAGCAGCGCGCGGGCCTGCTGTGCGCTGGTCACTGCCTCGCCCCAGTAACCGACCACCTCGACACCCGGGCGCAGCGCCGCCAGCTGCAACCAGTCGTCGAGCCCGCCGATCTGTGGACCGGCGCATTCGTGCACCGCGACGATGCCCGCCGCGGCCAGTGCCGCCAACGCGGCCTCACGCGCTTCGGCCAGCTGACCGTCGGTGAGCAGGTCACGGGCCGTCGCTCGGGCCGCGTGATGCGCATCGCCGGTCAGGGGCTGCTGGGCGGAGAAACCGGGGGCCGCGGCCAGGTCCGGCAGCAGCCGTCGCAGACCAGCGGACGCCAGCGCCGAGTGCACGTCGACCCGGGCCAGGTAGGCAGGTCGATCACCAAGCACCGCATCCAGGTCGGCGGTGCTGGGCGGGGTGTTCTCCGGCCACGCCGACTCATCCCACCCGTGTCCCCACACCGGGCGCCCGGGGTGGGCAGCCGCGTAGGCGGCCACCAGCTGTAGACATTGCGCCTTCGATCCGGCCGCGCGCAGGTCCAGCCCGCTCAGGGACAGCCCGGTCGCGCTGAGATGGATGTGGCTGTCGACGAATCCGGGAGCCACGAACGCGCCGTCAAGATCCTGCACCTCGGCGTCCGGGAATTGGTTGCGACCGACGTCGTCGCTGCCCAGCCATGCGATGACGCCGTCGCGCACCGCCAGGGCGGTGGCATCCGGGTGGGTCGGGCTGTGCACCCGGCCATTGAGCAGCAACCGGGTCGGGATCTGCCTCACACGGCAAAGCTACGGGTGCCGGGCGGTCCGCCGGTAGGCGACAGGCAGAGCGGGCGGCTCGGCGTCGATGACGTCGATCACCTCGCCGTCGATGTAATCGCAACTCCGGGTAACAGTGGTGATCAGCGGAGTCCGCCGGTCGAACAGCCGCCCGGCGATTGACGCCAGCGCGGGGCGGGCGGCCGCCCGGATGGGCGGGGTGAGCAGCAGCAGGCCCAGCGCGGTACTGGCCAGGCCGGGAACGACGACCAGGGCGGTGGCCAGAGTGGTCAGCGCGCCATCGGTCAGCGCGCGACGCGGCTCTTGGGTCCCGGTCCGCAGCTGCCTGAACTGGCGGCTGAGCTGCACCCCACCCATCGGCGCCCACAGCACCAAACCCAGGACGAACGTGGCTGTCAACGCCACCGCTGTCCAACCGACACCGATTGCTGCCGCCAGCCCGACAGTCACCACGAGCTCGACGACGGCATATCCGAGAAGCAGCCGTCCAATCACGTGAAGCTCAACGTCTACGGGTGTGGTGTGAGTTCCGCGCACGGTCGCGCCGGGGCTGCAGTTAGATGACGCTATGACGACGATTGAACTCGACACCCCGGCCGGACCGATCGATGCACTACTGAATGTCCCCGCCGGTGACGGGCCGTGGCCGGGTGTGGTCGTGGTGCACGACGCGATCGGTTACGCACCCGACAACGAGGCGGTGTCGCAGCGAATCGCCCGCGCGGGCTATCTGGCGATCACACCCAACCTGTACGCGCGCGGTGGCCGCGCGCGCTGCATCACCAGAGTGATGCGCGAAGTGCTGACCAAGCGGGGCCGTTCCATCGACGACGTGCTTGCCGCCCGCGAACATCTGCTGGCCATGCCCGAGTGCTCCGGACAGGTCGGCATCGCCGGTTTCTGCATGGGTGGGCAGTTCGCACTTGTGCTGTCGCCCAGAGGTTTTGGTGCTTCGGCACCGTTCTACGGCACCCCGTTGCCACGCAACCTCAGCGAGACCCTGGACGGTGCCTGCCCCATCGTGGCCAGCTTCGGCAGCCGGGACCCGCTGGGCATCGGCGCACCTAAGCGGCTGCGCAAGGTGACCGATGCCAAACAGATCACCGCCGACATCAAGTCCTACCCCGGTGCCGGGCACAGCTTCGCCAACCAGCTACCCGGGCAACCGCTGCTGCGCATCACCGGATTCGGGTACGACGAAGCGGTGGCCGAAGACGCCTGGAAGCGGGTCTTCGCGTTCTTCGGTGAACACCTGAGCTGATGGCGCGGGCGCGGCTCAGCTGTCTGCGGCGACCCTGAGTTCGAGGCCAATGTTGTTCGCCATGCCACCGCGCAGCTTGCTGAACACGTTGAAGACCTTGCCGACGATGCCGTACCGCTTGCCGATCGCGTCGTAGACGGCCCCGGTCTGCGATTTGTCGAGCAGCGCTGCCGTGCCCTCGACCGCCTCGCTCTTCGGATTGCCACGCATGTCGCAGATGGCCAGCGTGACCCGCGGCGTGTTGCGAATCCGCTTGACCTTCCACGACTTTTCCTGGGTGACGACCAGCAACCGGTCGCCCTGGGCCGCCGCCCAGATCGGAGTGGGCTTGGGTCGGCCGTCCTTGGTGAACGTGGTGAGCAGGAGGTATTGCGCTTTGGCCAGGTCGGCGAACGAGGGCGTCACGGTGCCAACCTACTCGCCGAGCAGACGCAGACTCGCACGCGCAGGCCCGTTGTGGTGCGAGTTTGCGTCTGCTCGCGGAGCGGAGTTAAATGAAAACACTATTTTCATTTAAGGGGTTGGCTGTTGTCCTGGTTGCCGTTCTCCATCGCCGAAGCCGCATCGTCGGAAAGCAGCCAGACGCCCGGTCTCGGACAGGCCTGGACCCACCTCCTGGAGCGGCTCGGCTCCGCCGCCCAAGCCGTGGAAGCCGACCCGGCCAATCGGAATCGCGCCGACCTGACGGCCGGCATGCGCCATCTGCTCGTGCTGTTGACCACGGGCATTGACGAGGTGCTGCGATTCGATCCGGAGCCGCCGCTGCGGGTACAGCCCACCAGCACCGACGACGTGATCACCTGGGGCATGGAATGCCCGGACTGCATTTACACCCGCGCGGTCTTGCGGGGCGGTGAAAGCTACCGGCTGTTCGGAAACCGTGGTACGGCACGCTACGTCGGGCTGCAGACGATGAATGGCGCTGCGGCCACAGCCAATGCGCTCGTCGACGAGTTGGAGGTGGACGCCGACGGGAATTTCGAAGTGATGCTGTCCGGTGACGAGCGGCCCGGAAACTGGATGCGAATCGAAGGCGAGCATCCGACGCTGACGGTGCGACACTTCTTCTACGACTGGGATACCGAGGTGGCGTCCTCGCTGCGCATCGAACGGATCGGCGACCCGGTGGCCGCCGGCGACGGACCATCCGATGCGGGCGGCGCGTTGGCACGGCAGCTGGTCGCGCTCGGGGACTTCGTCGAAGAAAACCTCAAGTTCTTCATGCAGTTCGGGGCCGCGGCGCCGGTGAACGGGTTCCTGCCCCCCATCGATCGCAGCGATATGGGAGCCGCCGCAGAGAATCGTCCGGTGATAGGGCGCTGGGAGCTGGCACCCGATGAGGCATTGATCGTGGAAGTCCAGCCGCCCGGAGGAGTTTACTGGAGCTACTCGATCGGCAACCCGTGGTGGGAGACCATCCACTATGGCCGTCATCAGTCCAGCCTGAACGCCCATCAGGCAGTGGTGGATTCGGACGGACTGGTGCGGGTGGTGCTCAGCGCCGATGACCCCGGGGTAGCGAACTGGCTGGACACCGCAGGCCACAGCAACGGTCCGATCATTCTGCGCTGCGTGCGCACCGAGACCGCCCCGACGCCGACGACACGGGTGGTGTCCTTCGGCGAAATCGAGTCGGCACTGCCGGCCGACACCATCTGGGTTACCCCGCAGCAGCGGGCATCGATATTGGCTGCGCGCCGCAGCGCCGTACGCGAAAGGTTCCGACGATGACGTTCAACGCCGATGAATTGGAGCAAGGCGCCTGCGCCGCAACAGGTCTCGAGGACTTCGGTTCGACGTATTACCGGGAGGGCCTGGAACGGATCGTCGACGCGCTGAACACGGCCGCCGATCTGAACGAACTGGGCAGCGTGATCCAGCACGCCACCATCAGCAATGCATTGATCCAGCGCCTCAAAGTCGAGGACACCTACGCTCGCCATCCCGAGATCGATGACGAGGTGGTGGGCGGCCCGGTGTTCGTGATCGGTTTGCCCCGCACCGGTACCACCGCATTGAGCCAGTTGGTGGCGGCCGATCCGCAGTTTCGTTCGTTGCGGATGTGGGAGTCCCAGGCGCCGGTGCCGCCGCCCGAAGCCGCCACGCAGCACAACGATCCGCGCATCGCCCAGGCCGAAGCGGGTCTGAAGATGCTCGACGACATGTTTCCGTTGATGAAGACGCTCTATAACTCCGAGGCGACGGCGCCCACCGAGTGCCAGGACTTGATGGGCATGAGCTTCCGGACGTTCCACTTCGACGGCGCGGTACGCGCGCCGGAGTATCTGGCCTGGTTGATGGACTGCGACATGCGCGAGACCTACACCTACCACCGGCGGGTGCTCAAGCTGCTGCAATGGCACTGCCCGCCCACCCTGTGGCACCTCAAGACACCCGTGCACATCTTCGCTCTGGATGCTCTGGTCGAGGCGTATCCGAACGCCAAATTCCTGTGGAGTCACCGTGATCCGGCCAAGGTGATGGGATCGGTGTGCAGTCTGATCCGGTACGTGCGCAGCTGGAGCAGCGACCGCGACGACGCCCATGAACTCGGCGCCGAGCAGGTCGACAGCTGGGCCGAAGGCGTGCGTCGGGCCATGGATTTCCGCAGCCGGGTCGGCAGCGACCGCTTCGCTGACGTCTCGTTCGCCGATCTGCAATCCGACCCGGTGGGCACGCTGACGAAGAGTTACGACACGCTGGGTTTGACGTTCACCGATGCCACGCTGGGTTCGGTGCAAGCCTGGGCGCAGGAGCACAAGCCGGGCTCCCGCGGCGCGCACGACTATGACCTGTCCGACTACGGCCTGACTCCCGACGGAGTTCGGGAACGGTTCGCGGACTATCTCGCCACCTATGACGCAACAGCCTGACCAGACGATCGGTCCGCGCACCCGCCGACGCGCGAAGCTCGCGCCAGACCCCGACGTCCGGCGCGAAATCCTGGCGGCGGCAACGGCGGTACTGCAGGCCCAGGGCGTCGGGGGGCTGAGCATCGCCGCGGTGCTGGACCGCGCCGGCCTGGGCACCCGTGCGTTCTACCGGCATTTCGCGTCCAAGGATGAACTGGTGGCCGAAGTGTTCCTGGAATCAGCCCGATCCGAGACACGCCGTCTGCGTCGCCGAATGCTGAGTGCTGCAACGGAAATCGACGCAGTGGTGGCCTGGATCGACGGGCGACTCGATTTGGCGTTCGACGACGGCGTGCGCTCGGACCTGCGGCGGCTGTCGCTGGAGGCACAGTCCCAGACTTCGGCCTCCCCCAGCCTGATTCAGCCCGCGTACGCTGAAATGCTGTTGCCGCTGCACGAGACCCTGACGCGTGGGCTGCAACGCGGCGCATTCCGAGGCATTGACCCGTCGACCGACGCACAGTTCATCCACGGCGTGGTGTGGGCGGGCATCGAGCGGCACTGGACAATCGGTGACTGTGACCGCGCAGAGCTTCGCGAGAACATTCTGCGGTTCTGTTTGCGCGCATTGGGTGTGGACGTCTAACGAGGGAGATGGTCGATGGATCTGGGATATGCCGGCGCTACAGCGGTGGTCACCGGCGGCAGCAAAGGAATGGGACTGGCCGTCGCCGAAACGCTTGCCGCTGAGGGCGCGAAGGTGGCGGTGATGGCCAGAGGACAAGAGGCGCTGGACGCCGCTGTGCGCTCATTACGGTCGGCGGGCGCACCGGACGCCCTCGGGGTCAGCGTGGATATGACCGACGCCGAATCGATCGCTGCCGGATTCGCCGCGGTGCAGGAACGGTGGGGAGCCCTCAACAGCCTGGTGCACACCATCGGCCCGGGCGACGGCTACTTCGAGCAGATGTCAGATACCGACTGGGACAACGCTTTCGCGCTGGGCACCATGGCGGCGGTGCGGTCGATCCGGGCTGCGCTGCCGATGCTGCGGTCAGCGGAATGGGCTCGGGTTGTGACGTTCGCGGCGCACTCGATCCAGCGGCAGAACCCGCGCATCGTGGCCTACACGGCCTCGAAGGCGGCGCTGGCCAGCCTCACCAAGAATCTGGCCAAAAGCCTTGCCAAGGACGATATCCTGGTCAACTGCATCTGCCCGGGCACCATCGTGACCGCCAGTTTCACCGAAAACCTCAGGGACATCCTGGCCGCCGACGGATTGGACGCCACCGATCCGCGCGATGTCATGACCTGGATTGACAACAACTTTCACCAACCCTGCGATCTGGGTCGCGCGGGTTTGCCGGAGGAGATCGCCTCGATCACCGCGTACCTGGCATCGAAGCGCAACGGCTACGTCACTGGCGCCACGGTGAACGTGGACGGCGGCAGCGACTTCGTCTGAGGACCGCCGCGAAAGGGCCTAGCCCTCCAGGTCACCCTCGGTTTCCAGCAGCGTCTGGCGCAACCCGTCGAGGGTGTCGGGCTGCGGCTCGGCCCACATCCCCCGGCCGGCGGCCTCCAACAACCGCTCGGCCATGCCGTGCAGCGCCCAGGGATTGGACTCGGTCATGAACTTGCGGTTCTCCGGGTCCATCACGTAGCGCTCGGTGAGTTGCTCGTACATCCAGTCCGCCATCACACCGGCGGTGGCGTCGTAGCCGAACAGATAATCGACGGTCGCGGCCATTTCGAAGGCGCCCTTGTAGCCGTGACGACGCATCGCGGCCATCCACCGCGGGTTGACCACCCGGGCCCGGAACACCCGGGTGGTCTCCTCGGACAGGGTGCGGGTACGGATGGCGTCGGGCCGGGTGTTGTCGCCGATGTAGGCGGCCGGCTCCTGTCCCGTGAGCGCGCGCACAGTGGCCACCATGCCGCCGTGGTACTGGAAATAGTCGTCGGAGTCGGCGATGTCGTGTTCCCGGGTATCGGTGTTCTTGGCCGCCACCGCGATCCGCCGGTACTGACGGTTCATGTCGTCCACGGCTTCGCAGCCATCCAAGTTGCGCCCGTAGGCGAATCCGCCCCATGCGGTGTACACCTGAGCCAGGTCGGCGTCGTCCCGCCAGTTGCGGCTGTCGATCAGCTGCAGCAGTCCGGCGCCGTAGGTCCCCGGCTTGGACCCGAAAATCCTTGTGGTGGCGCGTCGCTGGTCGCCGTGCTGGGCGAAATCGGCGTTGGCGTGTGCGCGCACATAGTTGTCATCGTCGGATTCGTCGAGGTCGGCGACCAGGCGGACCGCGTCGTCGAGCATCGTCACGACATGCGGGAAGGCGTCGCGGAAGAATCCGCTGATCCGCACTGTCACGTCGATGCGGGGCCGGCCAAGTTCGGACACCTCGATGGCGGTGAGGTCCACGACGCGGCGCGACGCGTCGTCCCAGACCGGCCGCACACCCAGCAGCGCAAGCACTTCGGCGATGTCGTCGCCGGCGGTGCGCATCGCCGAGGTGCCCCACACCGACAACCCCACCGACGGCGGCCACACCCCATGGTCGGCGCGATACCGGGCCAGCAACGAATCCGCCAGTGCCACACCGGCTTCCCAGGCCAGCCGCGACGGCACCGCTTTGGGATCGACGGAGTAGAAGTTGCGTCCGGTGGGCAACACGTTGACCAGGCCGCGCAGCGGCGACCCCGATGGCCCGGCAGCGATGAACCGGCCGTCCAGCGCCCGCAGCACCTGCTCGATCTCGGTGGCGGTGCCGGCCAACCGCGGCACCACCTCGGTGGCGGCGAACCGCAACACCGCGGCAACGTCGGCGTTGTCGGTGATGCGCTCGACGACGGCGGGGTCCCAGTCGGCCTGCTGCAGCGCGGCGACCAGTTCGCGGGCCGCCGCCTCGGCCGCATCCACCGAGGTGCGTTCGTCGGTGCCGTCTTCGGACAGGCCGAGCGCCTGCCGCAGCCCCGGGAGCGCCTGTTGTCCGGCGAAGAGTTGACGGGCCCGCAGAATGGCCAGCACCAAGTCGAGTTCGCCTGCACCCGTTGGTTTCTGGCCGAGAATGTGCAGGCCGTCGCGGATCTGCACATCCTTGATCTCACACAGCCAGCCGTCGACGTGCAGCAGCATGTCGTCGAAGGTGTCCTCTTCGGGCCGTTCGGTCAGACCCAGATCATGGTCCATCTTGGCGGCCCGGATCAGGGTCCAGATCTGCTGGCGGATAGCCGGCAGCTTGCCGGGGTCCAGGGCGGCGACGTTGGCGTGTTCGTCGAGCAACTGCTCCAGCCGGGCGATGTCGCCGTAGGTTTCGGCGCGAGCCATCGGCGGGATGAGATGGTCGACGAGCACTGCGTGCGCGCGTCGCTTGGCCTGAGTGCCCTCGCCGGGGTCATTGACCAGGAACGGGTAGATCAGCGGCAGATTGCCCAGCGCGGCATCGGGTCCGCAGGCAGCCGACATGCCGAGTGTCTTGCCGGGCAGCCATTCCAGGTTGCCGTGCTTGCCCAGGTGTACGACGGCGTGCGCCCCGAAGCCGGAGTCCAGCCAGTGGTAGGCGGCCAGGTAGTGGTGGCTGGGCGGCAGGTCGGGATCGTGATAGATCGCCACCGGTTTCTCGCCGAACCCGCGCGGCGGCTGGACCATCAACACCAGGTTGCCGGATTGGATTGCGGCGATGACGATTTCACCGTCACGATTGTTGCTGCGGTCGACGAACAGGTCGCCGGGTGGCGGACCCCAGTGCTGGACGACGGCGTCGGTCAGATCGGCGGGCAGGGTGGCGAACCAGGCGCGATAGTCCTTGGCGGACACCCGAATCGGGTTGCCTTCCAGCTGGCCCCGGGTGAGCCAGTCCGGGTCCTGGCCGCCGCGTTCGATCAGCGCGTGAATCAGCGCGTCGCCGTCGCCGGCTGCCAATCCGGGCAGTTCGCCCACCTGATAACCGGCCTCGTCCATGGCCCGCACCAGGGCCACCGCGCTGGCCGGAGTGTCCAGACCGACCGCGTTGCCGATGCGGGCGTGCTTAGTGGGATAGGCCGAGAACACCAGCGCCACCCGCTTGTCGGCCGGCGCGACCCGGCGCAGGTGCGCGTGCCGGATCGCCAGACCTGCGACCCGTGCGCACCGTTCGCGGTCGGCGACATAGGAGATCAACCCGTCGTCGTCAATTTCCTTGAACGAGAACGGGACCGTGATGATGCGGCCGTCGAACTCGGGCACCGCGACCTGGGTGGCCACGTCCAGCGGGGACAGCCCGTCGTCGTTGGCGCACCACTGCGCGCGCGGACTGGTCAGACACAGCCCCTGCAGTATCGGAATATCAAGGGCGGCAAGGTGTTCCACATTCCAGCTGTCGTCGTCGCCGCCAGCGGACGCCGCGGCGGGCTTGGCCCCACCCGCGGCCAGCACGGTGACCACCATGGCGTCGGCGGTGCCGAGCGTGTCGAGCAACTCCGCCTCGGCGGTGCGCAACGAGGCGCAGTACACCGGCAGTGCCCGCCCACCGGCTTCTTCGATCGCCGCGCACAACGCCTCGACGTATGCGGTGTTGCCGGCCAGCTGCTGGGCACGGTAATAGAGCACCGCGATCGTCGGGCCGGTTACGGTGCCGGCGTCTCGACGCTGGAGCACTCCCCAGGTCGGGGTCTGCTCCGGTGGCGTGAACCCGAAGCCTGTCATCAACACGGTGTCGGACAGGAAGGCGTGCAGTTGGCGCAGGTTCTCGACGCCGCCGTGGGCCAGATAGATGTGGGTCTGCACCGCAATCCCCGCGGCGACCGTAGACAGTCCGGTCAACTCGGCATCGGCGGCCTGCTCACCGCTGACCAGCACCACCGGCACGCCGCTGGCCAGCACCGCGTCGATGCCGTCCTCCCAAGCGCGGTAGCCGCCGAGGATCCGCACCACCACAATCGAGGCGCCGACGAGCAGGTCGGGCAGCTCCACGTCCGCCAGCCGCGCGGGGTTGGCCCACCGGTAGTTCTTTCCGGTGGAGCGGGCGCTGATCAGGTCGGTGTCGGACGTCGACAACAGCAGGACGGTCGGTTCGGCCACTCCCCATTCGTACCGCAGGGTCGCAGTGCCGCCGAATCGCGGGTGACGAGCAGCGAACTTGGGTATTCCAGTAGCCCCCAGCTAGACGGCGGCCATCGAGGAGAGATCACCATGAAGCATTCCCTCGTCGGAGCAGGATTCGCCGCGGTGCTGCTTGCCGGAGGCCTCATCGTTGCGTCGCCTCCGGCCAACGCGGGCTGCCAGTACGGCGGTCCGGGGATCATCAGCAGGTGCGACGGTCCCATTCAGCCGGACGGCACCTGGCAACGTTGCGTGGGTTTCATGTCCTACGTGCCCAACGGCGCCAGCTCCCACCTGGTGCCGGACAAACGCTGTGACGTGTTGGGTCCGGACCAGCGTCCGGGAGATCCCGCCTTGGCAGACCCGCCGTCGCACATCGACGACTGAGCCGGCGGTCGGGGCCGGAGGGTCTCACCGTAAAGCGTTGGCGCACAACCGGACATCGTTTCGAGGGTGTTCGGGTGAGAGCAGCCCGGCCAGCCTGGGCTGCCGGCGGTGCGGAACGCCGATGGGAGGCGCTGCCGCTGCTGCCTGTTGCCGACGCGGCACCGTTGTTGGGCTCGCTCGCGATGAGTTGCCGGTTCGCCGGGTCGGTCCGCGCCGGGTCTATAACGACACGGCGCGCCTGCGCGACCTGCTCGACCCTATGCCCCGCTGATCGTCGACGTCGGCACGCAAGCTGCGCCCCGGCTTTCGATCCAAAAGCAGGACAGCGCGAACCCGTGGTCGGCCGCGAAGCCGACGAGCGCCGCCGCGTCCTGGTCGTCTGCGACGTGGACCACCGCGCGCACCGATTGGTCCGCGGTGAGCAGCCACGGTGTCTTCGCGCGTTCGAATTCGGGGTCCGACGGTAGCCACACCCGTCCCCGCACAGCTGATCGCAGCCCGCCGAGGTCGTCCGCGCGCGCTACCGGGCTGCTCGCCCACCAGGTGGCCGCGACTGTTGCCGCGGCGCCACCGACGATCATCTATCGCCGGGTGAATCCGGGCCGACGGCTCGGGTTGTCGCCTTCCACGTCTGCCTTTCCCTCGCTCACCCGGTGATCTGAACCTCGAAGACCGGAATGAGACGGTCGGTGGCGCTGCCCCTTGCGTTCGACGCCGCCAGCCTCGTCGTCACCGGATGGCTCCGTCGTGGCTTCTTGCACGCATCCTCCTGATTGACGGCATCGATCGGTCAGGTGCAGACGGGTGCGCACCCGAACACCAGCCACCACCGGATCACCAATCCGGCACAACTGCTTACCCACAGCACATCACCACTTCCGATGTCGCATCAAGTCTTTCACCGAGGGATCGTCGCGAGGTCGTACCGTGTAGCAATGACTGCTCAGAATGTGGCCGAAAAAGTCGTAGCCATCACCGGCGGTGCCCGCGGAATCGGGCTGGCCATCGCCACGGCCCTGCACCGGCTGGGCGCCAAGGTGGCCATCGGGGACATCGACGAAACCGCCGTCAAGGCATCGGGTGAGCGTCTGGGGTTGGCGATTGCGCGCGCGCTGGACGTCACCGACCGTGCGTCGTTCATCGAGTTTCTCGATGCGGTGGAGAACGAGCTGGGACCGGTGGACGTCCTGGTCAACAACGCCGGGGTGATCGCGGTGGGCGACGCCGCCGACGAGGACGACGCCGTCACCCGACGACTGCTGGACGTCAATGTCTTCGGCGTGATGCTGGGCACCAAGCTGGCCACGCAGCGGATGCGGGGCCGCCGCCGCGGTCACGTGATCAACATCGCCTCCCTCGGTTCCATCCTGCCCACCGAGGGAATCGCCACCTATTGCGCCACCAAGCACGCCGTTCTGGGCTACACCGATTCGGTGCGACTGGAGAACCGCGGCAATGGTGTCCACTTCACCGCCATCATGCCGACCCTGACGAACACCGACATGGTCCTGGGCGTCGGTCACGCGAAGGGATTCAACAACGCCGAGCCGGAGGACGTCGCGGCGGCAGTGGTTGACGTGCTGGGCAAGCCGCGGTCTCGGGTGATCGTGCCGTCCTCGCTGGGCACCACGGTCTCGCTGCAGCAGCGCTTCATGCCGCGTCAGTGGGCCGAAGCGTTGGGGCGTCTGCTGGGTACCGGACGGGTCTTCACCACCGACCTGCAACCGGACAAACGTGCCGGCTACGCGCAGCGGACCGGGACGTCCTGACCCCCGACCAGCCCGCAGACATCAGGTGGCGCGTCAGGCCGGTTGAATCGCCGCGTCGACAGGTTCGGGCAGCAGCGTCTGTTTCGTCGGCCGGCGGCGCTGGGCCCGCACGATACGGCGCATCATGGCCGGCCGCAGCAGCTGAAGCGGTGAGTCCAGCATCCCGGTGATCCGCATGAACTGCGCGGCGACCACAGCATCGGTCTCCATCGCAATCATCACCGGCTCGAAGCACGCGTTGCTGATCCGCATCGACAGCGGGCGCGGCCCGGGCACTTCGGGCAGCGCCAAGTCGGAGGCGACGGCAGTCTGCCAGGCCACCCGGACCGTCTTGGCCGACAGCCGGGTGAAGCGCCGCGTGAGCCCACGGTTGTTGCGGCGCAGGCAATCCCGCAGTACCGTCGCCTCGATCGCTGCCACCGTCATGCCCTGACCGTAGATGGGGTTGAAACTGCATACCGCATCGCCGACGACCAGCAGGGCCTCGGGCAGCCGGCGCATCTTGTCGTAGCGCCGCCAGCGGTTGGACGGGACCCGGTGGTGCACCACACCGTCGAGCGGCTCCGCGGCGTGCAGCGCCTGGACCACTGTTGTCGGCGCCAATTCCGCTACGAGACACAGTATCTCGGCGCGATCGCGCGGAGGTTCGACTCCCGTCATGGTGCCAGCGCCGATCATCCAGGTGTCGTCCTCGTACTTGACCAGACCGAACATCCGCGGTTGCCCCGGCTCGGGGAACCTCATGATCATGTTCGCGGTCAGCAATCCGGGCGGGATGCGCAGCCGCTGACCCGCGTAGGCCAGATGCACTTTCACCTCGTCCTCGATGGGACGTCCGTAACCGAGTTGCTCGAGGAAGACCGGCGTTCGCGAGCCGCGGCCGGTGGCATCGACGACGAGGTCAGCGCTCACCGTCGTCGCGCGATCGCTGGCGCGGTCCACCACGCGCACCCCGGTGATCCGGCGCCGGTCCGGCGTTGCGATCAGTCCGATGACGTCGTGGGCCTCTTGGAAGACGATGTTGCCGATACCCCGGACCCGTTGTCGCACATGATGTTCCAGCACCGGCCGGCTCGGGGACAGAATGCGGGGTGCATCCGGTACGATGCCCGATCGGACCATTCGATGTCCCCCGAACGATGTGTCGAGGCGGGAGAAGTCGCCGTCGTCCCAGTAGCTGACGCCGGCGGCCACCAACTCGTCGGTGAATCCGGGGAACAGCTCGTCGAGGATCTGCGTGAGCCGGGCCAGGCAGGCGTGAATCTGTTTGCCCTGCGGGACACCTCGCCGGTTCTGCGGACCCGTCGGCAACACGTCGCGCTCGACAACCGTCACCCGGTCGTAGCAGTCGGCCAGTACCCGCGCCGCCAACAATCCACCCATGCTGGCGCCCAACACCACCGCATGACCACTCCGATGTGCCATCGCCTTCCCCTGACCCTCGAACGTTGCTGGACTGTTCGAAGTGTCCGCCGCGCCCGACGCGGGCCGTAGAGTAGCCGACTACCTATATTCGCAACGTCGCCGCGATGCGAGCCGCGACCTCCGCGGCCGTGGCTCGGGTCGCTGCGCCGTGTCCGGGCACGTAACGGTCGGCGGCGCTGTCGTATTCGGCCCCGGCGATCGAGCCGTGATCGGCGTCCATCTCCACCAGTTCCACTGGCCAGCCGATCTGCTGCAGCGCTGCGGCGAACTCGCGGCTCGCGGTCACCGGCACCGCGTCGTCCGACCGCCCGTGCAGCAACGTGAATGGCGCACCGACGTGGTCGGTCGGCAAGTCCTCGGTGGCCCGCCGGCCGGTGATCGGATCCCGGGCGATGAAAGCGCCTGCGAGACAAACCGTATGTGCGATAACGACTTCGTGGCGCTCCGCGTCGATCGTCAGACCGGCCGCGGCAGCGCCGCCCAGCGACCACCCGACGAGCACGATGCCGTTGGCGTCGTTGCCGTGATTGCGCGCGAAATCCAGTGATCCCAGCAGATCGGTGCGGCCGCCGTCCGCTGCGTGTGAGTTCCAGTCGGGCGCCACCACCGCGGCGTCATGGCCGGCGATCAGTTCCGCCAGCGGCCGGACCGCCACCCTGGCGTCGGTCTGCATGCCGTGCCACAGCAGGACGAGGGGTTGGTCTGGATCACCGAACACGTCGGCCAGCCGTCCGGGGGCGTATTCGACCGTTCGCACAGGAAGCGGGGTGCCCGCAAAGATCGACTCCAAACCACAGCGCAGTCCGGCCGGAGTCGTACCGTAGACGGGTGGCCAGGTCGCGCGACTTCGACGCCTGTCCCGGTGCGCTGCAGGTGCACCAGGCAGCCGACGGCGCGCTGGTGCGGGTGCGGTTGCCCGGCGGCATGATCACCGCCGATCAATTGACGACGCTGGCGGCCCTGTCGAGTGCACACGGTTCCGGAATGCTGGAGTTGACCGCGCGCGGCAATGTGCAGTTGCGTGCGATCGCCGACGTTGACGCGGTTGCCCGCGCCGTGGCCGATGTGGGGCTGTTGCCGTCGGAATCCCACGAGCGGGTCCGCAATATCGTGGCGTCGCCGTTGTCGGGACGGCTCGGTGGTGCTGCGGACGTGCGCCCATGGGTGGCCGAACTGGACGCGGCGATCTGCGCTGAGCCGCGGCTCTCCGGGCTGGGTGGGCGTTTCCTGTTCAGCCTCGACGATGGCCGCGGTGACGTGTCCGGGCTGCGTGCGGACGTCGGCGTGCATGTCACCCAGGACGGACCGGTGCTGCTGGTCGCCGGGCGCGACACCGGGATGTACGTCGACGATGTCACCGCGGCGCTGATCGAGGTGGCTTTGAGATTTGTGCAGATCCGCCAAAAAGCTTGGCGTGTAACGGAACTCGATGACCTCACCGATCTGGTTCCGGGCGTCGTGCTGGGGGCGGGACACGCGCCGGTCACCAGACCACCGGTGGGTTGGCTACCCCAGGACGACGGCCGGGTCGCTCTCGGCGCCGGGGTGCCGCTCGGGACGCTGCCCGCCCGGGTGGCGGAGTTTCTCGGAGCGATCGAGGCGCCCCTGGTGATCACGCCGTGGCGGTCGGTGCTGGTGTGTGACCTCAGCGAAGATATGGCAGAGGTAGCCGTTCGCGTGCTGGCTCCGCTGGGCCTGGTGTTCGATGAGCACTCCCCGTGGCTGAATGTCAGCGCGTGCACCGGCAGCCCGGGCTGCGCGCACTCCTCTGTTGATGTTCGGGCCGACGCCGCGGGATCGCTGAACGAGGCGTGCACCGTGCACCGGCACTTCGTCGGATGCGAACGAGCCTGCGGCAGTCCGCCGGCTGGTGAGGTGCTGGTCGCCACCGGCACGGGCTACCGCGTCCTGAGGTCTTAAGGTGAGCGGGTGCTCGACTACATCCGCGACGGCGCGGAGATCTACCGGCAGTCGTTCGCGACCATCCGCGCCGAAGCCGACCTGACCCGTTTTCCCGCCGACGTCGAGCGGGTGGTGGTGCGGCTGATCCACACCTGCGGGCAGGTCGACGTCGCTGAGCACGTGGCGTTCACCGACGATGTCGTGGTGCGGGCCGGCGCCGCGCTGCGCGCCGGTGCTCCGGTGCTGTGCGATTCCTCCATGGTGGCCGCCGGCATCACCGGGGCGCGGCTGCCGGCGGGCAACGAGGTGGTTTCGCTGGTCGCCGACCCGCGCGCGAGCGGGCTGGCCGCGTCGGCACAGACCACGCGATCGGCGGCCGGGGTGCAGCTGTGGGCCGATCGGTTGCCCGGCGCGGTCGTCGCGATCGGCAACGCCCCTACGGCGCTGTTCCGGCTGCTCGAGCTGATCGACGACGGTGTCGCCGCTCCCGCCGCGGTGCTCGGCGGGCCGGTTGGCTTCGTCGGCTCCGCACAGTCCAAACAAGAGCTGATCGACAACCCGCGCGGCATGTCGTATCTGGTGGTGCGGGGGCGCCGCGGCGGCAGCGCCATGGCCGCTGCTGCGGTCAATGCGATCGCGACCGAACGCGAATGACCGGCCGGGGCACGCTGTGGGGTGTCGGGCTGGGTCCGGGCGATCCGGAACTGGTGACGGTCAAAGCGGCCCGGGTGATCGGCGCGGCCGACGTGGTCGCCTATCACAGCGCCCGGCACGGTCGCAGCATCGCGCGCGGCATCGCCGAGCCCTATCTGCGGCCGGGCCAGATCGAGGAACACCTGGTCTACCCGGTGACCGTCGAGACCACCGATCACCCGGGCGGTTATGCGGGCGCGCTGGAGGACTTCTACGTCGCGGCCACCGAGCGGATCGCCGCGCACCTGACCGCCGGCCGCAACGTCGCGCTGCTGGCCGAGGGCGACCCGCTGTTCTACAGCTCCTACATGCATCTGCACACCCGGCTGACCCAACGGTTCGACGCCGTGATCGTGCCGGGGGTGACGTCGGTGAGCGCCGCCTCCGCGGCGGTCGCGACGCCGCTGGTGGCCGGGGACGAAGTGCTCTCGATCCTGCCGGGCACGTTGCCGGTCGGCGAGCTGACCCGCCGTCTCGCCGATGCCGACGCTGCGGTGATTCTGAAGCTCGGACGTTCGTATCACAATGTGCGCGAAGCACTTTCGGCCTCCGGTCAGCTCGGCGACACGTTCTATGTGGAGCGAGCCAGCACCGCGGGGCAACGCGTGCTGCCCGCCGCTGAGGTCGACGAGACCAGCGTGCCGTACTTCTCGCTGGCCATGCTGCCGGGCGGCCGACGGCGTAGCAGCCCCGTCGGCTCCGTAGCGGTGGTGGGCCTGGGACCCGGTGACACCGACTGGATGACGCCGCAGAGCCGCCGCGAACTGGCCGCGGCGAGCGACGTGATCGGCTACCGCACCTATCTGGATCGGGTGCCGGTCCGCGACGGGCAGCGCCACCACTCCAGCGACAACACCGACGAACCCGCGCGCGCCCGGCTGGCCTGCTCGCTGGCGGAGCAGGGTCACGCGGTGGCGGTGGTGTCCTCCGGCGATCCGGGTGTGTTCGCGATGGCCACCGCGGTGCTGGAAGAGGCCGAGAACTGGCCGGGAGTGCACGTCCGGGTGATTCCGGCGATGACGGCCGCGCAGGCGGTCGCGAGCCGGGTGGGTGCTCCGCTGGGTCACGACTATGCGGTGATCTCGTTGTCAGACCGGCTCAAACCGTGGGAGGTGATCGCCGCGCGGTTGCGCGCCGCGGCCGCCGCCGACCTGGTGCTGGCGATCTACAATCCAGCCTCGAAATCGCGGACCTGGCAGGTCGGTGCGATGCGGGACCTGTTGCTCGAACATCGGCAACCGTGCACGCCAGTGGTGATCGGCCGCAACGTGGCTGGGGCCGATGAGCAGGTGCGCGTGGTGCGGCTGGCCGACCTCGACCCCGCCGATGTCGACATGCGCTGCCTGCTGATCATCGGGTCGTCGCAAACACGTTGGCAATCAACCGATTACGGTGACCGAGTTTTCACGCTGCGACGGTACCCGGGTTAGCCGGCGCCGAGAGCCGAGGCCAGGTCGGTCACCCAGTGTGCGGCCGCATCGACGGTCGCGACCGTCGTCACCCCGTCGGGCAACGGCGGCCGGGCCACCATCACCACCGGAATATCAAGTGCGGCAGCGGCATCGACTTTGCCGCGGGTCATCTCGCCGCCACTGTTCTTGGTCACCAGCGCATCGATGCGGTGGCGGGTCATCAACTCGAGTTCGTCGTCGCGATGATACGGGCCGCGGGACAGCAGCAGCTGATGGTGACGCGGCAGCGCGTCCGGCGCGGTGACCACGCGGATCAGGAACCACGCGTCGCTGTTGACGAAGGCGTTGATGGCCGACCGACCGCTGGTCAGGAAGACCCGCGAATACCGTTGTCGAGCAACCTCTTCAGCTGCTTCGGCATCGGAATTGACGACGGTGGCTGCACCGGTGTCCCACGGCGGGCGGGCCAGCACCAGCAGGGGGACGCCCAGATCGTCGCACACGGCGGCGGCGTGCGCGGTCATGGTGGCTGCGAACGGATGAGTCGCATCCACGACGGCGTCGATGCGCTGCTCGCGCAACCACGCGCGCAGCCCGTCCGTGCCGCCGAATCCACCGATGCGCACCGGGCCCACGGGCAGGGCGGGATCGGGCACCCGTCCGGCCAGTGAGCTGATGGTGTCGACCTGCGGGTGCAGCGTCTTCGCCAATGCCCGCCCTTCGGCGGTGCCGCCGAGTAACAACACCCGCATCAATGGGTCTCGCGCCGGGCTAGGGAGTACAGGTAGCTGTCGGTGAACCCTTCGGCCGCCAGGACGTCGCCGACGACGATGACAGCCGTCTTGGTGATGCCGACCTGATGCATCTGCCCGGCGATGCCGGCGAGGGTGCCGCGCAACACGGTCTGCTTCGGCCAGCTGGCGAAAGCCACCACCGCTACCGGTGTTTGAGGTCGATATCCGCCGTCGAGCAGCTGGGGAACGATGACGTCGATCTGCGCGGCGGCCAGGTGCAGCACCAGGGTGGCACCGGATCGGGCCAGGCCGGCCAGGTCTTCCCCGGGTGGCATGGCGGTGGAAAGGGTGGACACCCGGGTCAGTATCACGGTCTGGGCGACGCCGGGGACGGTGAACTCGCGTTTGAGCACGGCGGCGGCAGCGGCGAAAGCTGGTACTCCTGGCACGATTTCGTAATCGATGCCGAGCGCGTCGAGACGGCGGCACTGCTCGGCCAGCGCGCTGTACAGCGACGGGTCACCGGAGTGCAGCCGGGCCACATCGTGACCCGCGGCATCGGCCCCGGCGAGTTCGCCGATGATCTGATCGAGCGTCAGCGGGCCGGTATCGATGACGTTGGCACCCGCAGGACAGTGTCCCAGTAGGTCTTTGGGCATGATCGATCCGGCATAGAGGCACACCGGGCAGCGCTGCAGGAGCCGTTGGCCACGGACCGTGATCAGGTCGGCGGCGCCCGGGCCGGCGCCGATGAAATACACCGTCATCGTTTGACCACCGACCACTGGGTGACCGGATACTGCGGGCGCCAGCCGGTGAAACCGCCCAGCGGTTCGCCGTGGTAGTGCTGGAAGCGGCGCAGTTCCCCGCCGCGCTGCGAATGTGCCTGCGCCAGCGCGGATTCGGACTCGACCGTGACGGCGTTGGCGACCAGACGTCCACCTACCGGCAGGTGGTCCAGGCAGCTGTTCAGCAGCCCGGGCCGGGTCACCCCGCCGCCGACGAAGATCGCCGACGGTTCGGGGGCGCCGCCGAAAGCGGCCGGCGCTTCACCTCGTACCTCGACCTGCACGCCGTGGGCCGCGACGTTGGCTTCGATGTTGCGGCAGCGCTGCTGGTCGAGTTCGAAGGCTACCGCGGTGCATCCCGGCCCACTGCGGCACCACTCGACGGCGATGCTCCCCGATCCCGCCCCGACGTCCCACAGACGCTGTCCCGGGCCCGGGGCCAGCGCAGCCAGGGTCACCACCCGGATTCCGTGCTTGGTGATCTGGCCGTCATGGGTGAAGGCGTCATCGGCCAGCAGTGCGGTCCGTTCGTCGGGCAGGTAGCGGATGGCTATCACGTTGAGATCGTCGACGTCGGGGGGTGCGTTGCGGGCCCAGTCCCGGGCGGTGCCGTCGTGGCGGTGTTCGTGCGGTGCGCCGAGTTGTTGCAGCACAGTGAATTGCGAGTCGCCGCGCCCGTGCACGTCGAGCAGCACCGCCAGCGCGTGGGGAGTGTCGCGGTTGCTGGACAGCACGATCGCCTGTCCCCCGCGCCGCACCGCGGTGTGGGCCTTCGCGGTGACCAGACTGATCACTTCCGTCTCGTGCACGTTCCAACCCATCCGCGCACACGCCAGGGTCACCGACGACACATGCGGCAGCACGCGGACTGCGCCGGTGCCGAACACGCGGACCAGGGTGCCGCCGATGCCGTGCAGCAGCGGATCGCCGCTGGCCACAACGTGAATGTCTGGTCCGGTCACGGGCAGACTCCGCAGCGCGGGCAGCATCGGGGACGGCCACTCGCGGCGCGCCGCGGCAATGGTGTCGTCGAGCAGATCGAGCTGCCGCTTCGATCCGTAAATAACTGTGGCCCTTGTCAATTCAGCTTTAGCAGCTGCCGAGAGGCCGGACATGCCGTCGGCGCCGATGCCGACCACCGTGATCATCGGGGCATCCGTCGCCACACGGACTGCGGAAGCAGCTTCATCACAAAGAACATCGGACGCAACGCCCACGGGATCCAGACGCTGCGGCGACCTTTGGCCAGAGCCTTCGCCGTGGCGGCGGCAACCTGTTCGGGGGTGCTGGACAGCGGCGCCGGCGTCATCCCCCGCGTCATCCGCCCGATGACGAAGCCCGGCCGCGCGATCAACAACCGCACCCCCGTGCCGTGCAGGGCGTCGGCCAAGCCGTTGGCGAAGCCGTCCAGGCCGGCCTTGGCCGACCCGTACACGTAATTGGCGCGCCGGACCCGCACCCCGGCCACCGAGGAGAACACCACCAGCTCCCCGCGCTGGGCGCGACGCATCGCCACCGCCAGATGGGTGAGCAGACTGAGCTGGGCGACGTAATCGGTGTGCGCGATCGCGACCGCATGCGCCGCGTCGATTTCGGCGCGGGACTGGTCCCCGAGGATGCCGAAGGCCAGCACCGCGGTGCCAATGGGGCCGTGTTCGGTGACGATCGAGTCGACGAGCGGGCCATGTGCGGTCAGGTCGTCGGCGTCGAACTCTGTGGTGTGCACGGCGGTGGCGCCGGCGTCGCGCAGCGCGGCGACCTGCTCAGCGAGCTGGTCAGCGTGGCGAGCGGCCAGCACTACGGGCTTGCCGGAGGCCAACAGCCGCGCGAGTTCAGCGCCGATCTCGCTGCGACCGCCGAAAATTACTATCGGCCCAACGCCCGTGTCGTCCACGGCTGTGATTATGGCCTGCGCTAGCGTGAAGGGCGATGGCCAAGACCACGACCCGCCTCACCGATGATGCGCTGGCGTTTCTCACCGAACGTCATCTGGCCATGCTGACCACCCTGCGAGCGGACAACTCCCCGCATGTGGTCGCGGTGGGCTTCACGTTCGACCCCAAGACCCACATCGCGCGGGTCATCACCACCGGCGGCTCGCAGAAGGCCGTCAACGCTGAGCGCGGCGGCGTAGCCGTGCTCAGCCAGGTCGACGGGGCCCGGTGGCTGTCCTTGGAGGGCCGGTCCGTCGTGAACAAGGACATCGACGCCATTCGCGACGCCGAGTTGCGCTACGCGCAGCGTTATCGCACCCCGCGGGCCAATCCGCGACGGGTCGTCATCGAGGTTCAGGTGGAGCGAGTGCTCGGCTCCTCAGAATTGCTGGACCGAAGCGAATAGCCCTCGCGAGTCTCAGAAGCTGTAGTTCACCCACGCTCCACCGCCGGATCCGGCTATGGCATGCAGCCGGGAGTTCTGCACTCCGGTTCGCGGGAGCGCAAACGTCGAACTCATCCCGGAGCAGGCTGCCGCGGCACCGGTGAACGGCACTGTCGCCGTCACCGACCAACTGCCCGCTGCGGATCGACATGCCGCGGGATGCGGGTCCGTACAGGGTGCTGCAACCCAGCGCCCGTCAGCTCTTTGCAGCGTGCACTGGCCGGCACCGACACGCGGCTCTTCGTGGGCCCAGCTCCACAGCGTCGCCTGGATGCGTCCGTCCTCGGGCAACAGCTGGTCGAAACCGAATAAGTTGACACCGCAATTGGTCATCGACTGCGCCTTCAGCGGGGTGATCGTCTCCGGATTGTTAGGCGGTGTGGTCGGGTTGACCAGCGCCGAGATGAAGGTCGAGTCCTCGTAGTAGCGCACGATGTTGCTCGCATAGACCGACGGCCCATAGGTGCCATCGCACGCCGGGTAGGGCTGGTAGAGAGAGGTCTTGCCGCTCTCGACCTCTTCGCCTTGCCAGTTGAAGACAACGGTGCCCAGCGCCGGCGCGCAGACCCCGCCGCTGACCAGCACTACCTGCGCACCCGCGGCGCGCACATCGTTGCGCGAGATCGAGCGGGGAAGCAGCGCGCAGCCGGTGGGACCGATGTCGGCGGGGTTCGGCGGATAGATGAGGCTTGTTCCGTTGGGACGGCGCAACTCTCGGTCCAGGGTGTCGAAGGCCGACGCGTACGCCGTCGGGTCCTGCAACTGGTCCTCGACGATGATCAGGACGACCTCGTTCGGGTGGGCATTGAGCCAGGCCGTGATGCTTGGCAACACCTGGGTCAGCAACGGTTCGGTGGTGCAACCCAGGTTTGCTTGACTTGCCGGACGACCGTGGCAGACGGCCACGCCACGACCGCCGAGTTGATTGATCTGGGGGATGTAGTGCAGGTCCAATTCGATTGCCCGGACGTCGATGTCGAGCTGTTGGGGCATCGACAGCTGCTGATTGGAGTCGGCGTGCGACGGGGTGAACTGATCTGCGAGGCTGTTGAAGGAATTGTGGGTGCCGATCCACTGTGCGCTACCGAACGGGACCGAGTCACCCAACGCATACTGAAACTGCGCGGTGCGATGGACCCAGGACTGCAGGTAGGCGAGCGTTGCGGCTTGAGTCACCTTGTGGGCGAGCGGAACTCGGCACAAATTGTCGGACACCCCGATGCGACGGCATTCGGCGGCAACGGCGTCAGCGAACTTTCCGGTCCCCACGCACGGAAACGCAACCGGGCTGATGGCGTTGCACGGTGCAGTCGGTGACGGCGGATTAGGGACGTCGTTGACGTCAGCTGTCACCGCGGGAGTGCTTGCCCACGTCAACACCAACGCACTCAACACGACCGCACATTTCAGCCACGGGGCGCTGGGCATGCGCGCAACCTTTGCACGGTGGCGTTGGAGGGGACGAGAAATGTTGTCGAGTCGTGTGAGTGTTGCAACCGCCTCGTGACGAGGCAGCGACCCGAGGTGAATTGCGAGCCGGTCGGCCCGACATTAACGTCGCGAGCATCTGAGGCGGATCTGTTGTTGCCGTGGCGATATCGAACTACTGACCGGACCGAGAGGAGAATCTGTGTTCGTCGACAACGGGTTACTGCACTCCGGGGGCGACCAATCTCAGCATGCCGGTCAGCATGCACACCGCGCCGGAAACCACCTGGCGCAGGGGTCGCTGACGGCACTGATGTTCGGTGATTTTGCCGCTGCGGATGCATTTCATCACGTCGCGTCCTCGGCGCAGGATCGTCATGGCCGAATGCTGTTGAACCATCGGGAGACTCTGGCATCAGTCGGCACGAATGCACGAGTCGCCGCGACCCGGTTCGCCGAGATGGATAGCGACAATGCCAGCCGGATCAGGGCAGTGCGGTGCACTTACGATACCTAGACGTTCAAGGATTGATTGCCAGAGCCGATGGTGATCCCTGGGCGGTCGATCAAACCCTGCAGCGCGGTAGTCCGGCACAGATTTCGGATCTGGCAAAGGCATTTCACGAGGCGGGCCAATCGACTAAAGAGGCGGACGCCGCATTCGAAGAAGCGCGGCGACGTTTTGAAGAGGCCTGGAACCGCAAGAACGGTGAGCACCCGATCAACGACGCGGACGAGGTCCGGCGTGTCACCAAGTCACTCAAGTTGCAGGCGTCGCAACTACCCAAGATTGCCGTCGACCTCGAGCAGCTGGCGGCCGTTCTAGCTCAAGCGCAGCGTGCATCCGCCGCGCGGATCGCCGCACTGGAGCAGCAGTTGGAAAGAATTGACCCCAAGTTTGGTGAAACACTCAATCATGCGTTGACCGGCCGCTGGCCCCCGTGGGATTTGCGGCTGCCTACTGACGCCATCAACGACCTCATAGGGCAAGCCGTCTGCGGCATCAACAACGCGCTGCGTGAAATTAACTTCATCCGGGATCGGTACTCAGATGTGTTGCGACACTTGACCCACAAGATGCGGTCCGAAGATGGCTACGATGCGGCACCCGTAGCGGCATGGGATGGGCACGACATCGAGACGCCCGAGCAGGCTGAGCGCGACGTTCACGCCGCCCTAGCCGGTGACCTCCAGGCCGCGACGCGGATTAACGACATCCTGGACTCGATCACAGAAGAACAACGGGCCGGCAAGGCGCCGCTCACGCCCGAGCAGGCGTCTGTGCTCAGTCAATTGCAGGCTCAGCAGAATGGGATGACGATCGAGGCATTTCACGCTGCCTTCTGCCACCTCGGTGACCAGGGGAAACTGATTGCCAACTCCTGGCAACTCATGAGCACGCCTGGGTTGAAGTTTCCGCGAACCGAACTAAAACCTGGCGCGGTGCAGGGTACCGAAATAGTCGAAGGCAATACGGACCTCCTGCCGACCGCTCTGTTACCGTCTGACGTTCTGCTTCGCGGCCGATGGAACCCTTTCGTGCTGGAGCGGATAACCAAGATAGCCAGCGCGGGAGACCCCAAGTTACGGGCGAACACGGGCTTTGACGCAATCATGCTGCAGCACGCCGCGTCGGTGATGAGAGACGGCTTAGACAAATATGAAGACGTCGTCGTCACCAAAATCCTTGCCTTGGTCGCGCCGGATCATCAAATAGTGCACAACATGGTGGTCAGCCCTGAGGGCAACGTGTTTCTCGACAACCTCACCAGCCACCCCTGGCTGGACCGCGGCAAAAGTGCTGCATCTCTGTTCGAATGGGTGCAAGGCGCCGCACAGGGACCAGAAGCCCGACTTGCGGGCGAGACGGCGCGGGCGTACGGCGTGTATATCGGGACCCACTCAACGGACTTGCTCCACCTTGCCGGTGGGCACACTGTCGGCGAGATCAATCCGGACTTGGTGCAGAGCATGGCGCACGGGCTGGCACCCTACGTGAACAATATCGCCGGAATTCCGGGCAGTTTGGTCGAATTCGGCAATTCTGTCGATGCGATCGGTGACATCGAGAACGGACGGATGCCGATCGCAAAAGGAATCTTCTCCGTGTTGAGCACCGACCAAACAGCTTCCAACTATTTCAACGGTGCCGCCGAACAGCACGCGCTGCTGGCCGAAGCTGCCTACGCCAGAGATCTCGTCAGCCATGCACCGAATATGAACAGCTACAACACTCAATTGGGCTCGGCGATGGCGTTGCGCGGACTGGTGGATACCGGCATTCACAACGCGGTTCAGGCCCAAGTAGTTAATCATCAAATCGCGGAGGACGCCGCCCAGCGGACCGAGTATAACTTTAGAAAGACCGCGTACGAAGCCGGACTCAAAGTTGCGAGTACCGCAGTGGGTTTGACGCCCGCCGGAACGATTGGTGGTGCTGCGGTAAACATCCTGGGCGGGATAGTCGAAGGTGATGTGTTGGGTGAGGCACCCCAGCCATCGAGTTCATATAATCCGTCGGTGCCGTTGATGTCCATTGGGAGGGCTGACCGAGAAATTCTCAACGCTCTCATCGCTTCTGGACAACACGTCCCCGTTCCAGACGCATACCTGGTGAACGGACATATCGGCACACCGGACGAATTGGCCGGCGTGATAGGCGGTTTGAGCGCCGACGAGTACGACCACGTGCTCAATCAGGCATTGGTGAACTTGTTCAACCAGAGCTTCGGTCACGACCCGGCGGCGCCCGCGCCCGTCGTACCTGACCAGCACATGATGAACCGCTACAACGCCGTCGTCGCCGAACCGACCCCGCTAGCTCCACGCTGAGCTGACTAACTCGACGTGCTGTCAGGCGATACCATCACCCGATCTCCGGGAGCCGGTCGCCTGGCCGGCTCGCTGGACCGGTCGCGCAGGGACGCGTCATGAATGGGAGGACGTGATGAGCGGGGACGACCAGCTGCGGATCATCCTCGAGCAGCTTTCCCAGCTGCTGGGGATACCGGCTCCGCCCATGATCACGCCTGACCAGTTGGCGAGTGGGAGCTCGAAAATCAGCCAGTTGTTACGCGCATTGGGTGCAGCGGCCAACGCCGGTGATGCCGAAGACAATGGTGAAGCTCTGGCCGGGCACGCCGAGCGCGAGGCAAAGACATCTGAAGCACTGGCCAAGTTCCCAGCCAATGAAGAACAGGCGGCTGCGCAGCTGGCCGGCGTCGGCGGTCAGGGCGAGATGTCGCAGATGTTGCAGCAGATGCCGCAGATGGCATCCGGTATCGCCGGCGGTATAGCAGGCGCGCTGGGAGGCTTGCTGCAACCGTTCAGCCAGATTCCCTCCCAGCTCGCCCAGGCTGGCCAGCAGGCCATGCAAGCCGGAATGGGGATGATGCAGCAGCAAGGTTCGCATCTGGGCGAGACCGAGCCCGCCGACATGCTGGACGCCGACGGTGAATTCGGCGGTGGCAGTGGTGGATCCGCCGGGGCCGGTGGTGGCGCCAGCGGAGGTGGCGGCGCAGGTCTTGAGGGAACCACGCCGACGGCGATGCTCGGCCCACCGCCAACACCGTCGGCCGGTACCGTGCCGGCGTCCTCCCACGCCGCGTCGCCGGTGGCGACGCCCCCGGCCGAACCTGCGGCAAGTCCGCGTGGGGGGATGGGCGCGATGCCGATGATGCCGCCGGGCGCCATGCAGGGCGCCGCCAACAGCGGCAGTGACGCCAAGCCCGATACCAAACGCATCGTAGGGCCGACGGTGAAAAACGGGGCGCCCGTGCAGGGACGCATCACCGCGCCGCCACCGAGACCAGCGGTGGTCAAGCATGTCGAAGGCAAGCCGGTGCCGACTCGACGCATCCTGCTGCCCGACGACAAGCGCAACGACGGCGCCGATTCCGGCCGCTGAGATTCTTCAGCAAATGCTGCGGGGTCCTTGATTCGGTGTTCACAGGCTTATTTTGTCTGGTCGGGCAAAGTCTGACTGGCGGAATTTCTGATGGACGATACGATCCACGCGTGTCGAATGTGCCTCCTCCGCAGCCAGTGCCACCGCCGTGGCCCGTGGTCGCCTCTCCACTTCGTCCGCCGTCGCGGTGGCCCGCGTTGGTGTCACTCGTGATCGCACTGGTTGCGATCGGGGTCGCTATTGCAGCCTGGTTGCGTCCTATTCCTGCTCCGTATAAGCCGCCTCCGGCGCCGACGTATTCGAGTCAACAGGTAGCGGATGCGAAGGGGAAGGTATGCGCTGCGTATGCGAAGGTGCATCAAGCTTTTGCGGTAGTAGGTGCACGCGATGGGGGTGATGACCCTACCGCTGGCCTCGCGGTTGCTACTAGCTCCCGACAGGCACTCGAGGTGGGCAGTCGCTACCTCCTTTCGAAGCTCGCAGCAGAGCCCGCCACAGATGCAGAGCTAGCAGAGGCGATGCACTCGATTGCGGAGGCTTATCAAGAACTCGCGATTAGCTATCTTGCAGACGCTCGCGATTCCGATGTCGAGCCGACGCGCCAATCAGTAGACCGGCTTTCGTCGAAGATCGATGGACTCTGCAAGTGACCGACTTGCCACCGGGGGAATGGTCTTATCTTCTCGTCGGCGACCAGTGGCCTAGTGAACACGAAATGTTAACGTTGCAAAATGCAAGATCTAATCGGCAGACACTCAAGAACAATTTTTCCGACTTTGCTAATAGGATGCGCAAGGCCCAACTGGAATCATTAGCGCAGCAAAGCGGTTTAACTATTGATTACCTACGCGAAGAATTTCGCCTCGGAGAGATGCACGCTCGGTGCATCGAAGAAAAGAATGCCGTGAAGGAAAGGGCGTATAGCACAGCTTACAACAGTATGCAGAGCCTTCGTCAGTCTTTAATTACCTTGGCAGAAGAAGGCAACAAAGAAATCAAACAGGTCCAAGAGTCCAAAGAACCAACTGGCATTAAACTCGCTTCGATCGTCGCAATCATTGAGCAATATCGCGAGCAGGCAAATCTCTCAGCAGCCAAATATGGTAGCAACTTACTGGAGGGAATCCAGCATATCTTAGATGCAGATGCTTCCAATCAATCAGCCCGCGCATTCGCATCAACTCAAGGAATCGACGTTAGCCAAATGTTCCGACAACCTACTGATCATCGAGAGGTTGAGGACCAAGTACGGGCTATGCTTAACAAACAACCCGGCCATTCCAATTTGCCCGGCAATGCTTCAGACCATCCGACGGCGCCGCCCGGATCGTCTTTCGAGACCGGGATTCGAGAGGAAGTCCGGCTACCGGGTCATCTCGCGGATAGCCATCTTCCCAGCGGCGCCCACCCACCGCTGCATAGCGAGCACACAAATGTGCCCGGAAACCTTCGGACGCAACCCCAGTTCAGTCCCGTATCGGGTCGGCTCGCAACCCCTTCGCCGGCTGCCACTGCAGGACCAACAGGTGGTGCCGCGACGCCCGCGCCCCGTGCGTCTACGTCTTCAACACCATTGCTAGTGGGTCAGCCCCTTTCAACACCGACCCCAAGCGCCGTCATCGATTCTCGTATGCCCAGCGTTACTCCGTCACCAGCTCTCTCCCCCTCCGAACTCGCCCAAAGCTTCAATAGGGGTCTCGAAACTGGCGCACCGATTTCCCCACCGGTACACGCGATGCCGTCGACTCCAACCACGTCAGCGGAGTCGCATTTCACCCATCCCGTGTCAACGACTCCCGCAGCAGTCTCCAACGCGCCGGTACATGTTCCAGTGACGGATTCGCCCCCACCGGTTCACCACCCGACCGTCTCCGAAGGACCCTCGCCGGCCCCGCAGATAGTCGCCGCCGCACCTGCGGTGGCACCCGCCGTCACGCCGCAGCCCGTCGGGCCACTTCCCTCCTACGGTGCTGACCTACGGCCCCCGGTCACGACTAACCTCGCCCCGCCCGCGCCTTCGAGCGTGCCGCCACCGTTGCCGGCGACGCCGAGCTCGGCGCCGGTGAACCCATCGGCGGGCCAGTCTGGCGCGGGCCAGCCTGCGGTCGTACGCCAAAGCACCAGCCCAGCGACTCCCCCGCCGTCGCCGGGAACCGGGGTCGCGGCCCACGCTGTCGCTGCCACCGCCACCGGAGCTGCCGTCGGCGCGGCGTCAGCCGACGCCGCCGCCCGAGCCAGACTGCAGCGCCTGGTCAACTCGGTCGCGCGTCAACAACCTCGCCTGGCCTGGGCTGCCGGCGACCGCGCCGACCAAACCACTGTGCTGACAACGGATTTGGCCAGCGGATGGGTCCCGCCGAGTATCGACCTGCCTTCCGCGGTGACGCTGCTGACTCCGGCCCGGCGCCGCCGCAACCTGGAAGCCCTGCTCGGTGACGTCACCGTCGTCGCCAGCTACACACCGATCCATCATGTTGCATGCGACGACGGCGATCCCCCAGCAACGTCGACGCGGCCCCGATCTGCGCCCGACATCACCGATCTCGGCTGGGAGTTGTGCCAGGCCACGCAATGGCGCGACGGGCTGCCGCGACTTGCTCACACACTGGCCAAGGCGGCTTCGGCGGGCACAGGTGTGCTTGATTCCGAGGTTGACCTGCTACACCAGCACCTGAACACCATCAGCTCCCAAGTGCTCGACGGCTACCCCGACAAGATCGATGCCCACGCCGTCGGCAACTGGCAACTGCTGGCGGCAATCGAAGCGCTCATCAGCGACAACAAGACCATCGCGAACTACCACCTCGCCTGGTTCCTGGCCGGCAGACCGACCGCCGACAGTTAGCAGCCAAACCACGGACCGGTCGGACCCGTGACGAGTTCCGTCCCGGCTATCGCAAGTTCGCCCTGCTGTGCTACCTGGCTAGCCGGCGAAAATCAGCGCCGCCGTGCCAATCCTGCACCGACGCAGGGACGTTGACCGCCCGACCGGGGCGCCGAGTCAGTCCACCGGCACCACGATCAACTCATGCGGACGGTTGTTGACCGACATCGCACCGTCGTCGGTGACCACCACGATGTCCTCCACCCGCGCACCCCACCGACCCGGAAAGTAGATGCCCGGCTCGATGGAGAACGCCATCCCCGCGGCCAACGGCAGATCGTTGCCGGCGACGATGTAGGGCTCCTCGTGCACGCACAGCCCGATACCGTGCCCGGTGCGGTGCACGAAATACTCCGCGAGTCCGGCCTCAGCCAGCACATCACGCGCTGCCGCATCGACCTGCGCTGCGGTCACCCCTGGCCGGACAACGTCGAAAGCCGCACGCTGAGCTCGCTGGAGCAACGAATATTGCTCCGCCACTTCCGAAGTGGGCTCTCCGATGCTGTAGGTTCGCGTCGAATCGGAGTGGTATCCCGGCTCGTAGGTGCCACCGATATCGACGACCACGATGTCTCCGACCGCCAACTCGCGATCCGAATACCGGTGATGGGGATCGGCGCCGTGCGGCCCGGACCCGACGATGACAAACGCCACATCTGAATGCCCCTCGGCGACAATCGCTTTGGAAATATCGGCGGCGACGTCGGCTTCGGTCCGGCCGGGTATCAGGAAGTCGGGCACCCGGGCATGCACCCGGTCGATCGCCGCGCCGGCCTTGCGCAACGCGTCAATCTCGGCCTCTTCCTTGACCATTCGGAGCTCGCGCAACACATCGGTGGCCAGCACCGGCATCACGCCCAGCGCACCGGCCAGCGGCAGCAGATGCAATGCGGGCATCGAATCGGTGACCGCCACCGCGGCGGGAGCGACGTTGAATACCTCGCTCACCAACCGATACGGGTCGTCGCCGTCGACCCAGTCCTGGACCCGCAAGCCCATTTCCAGCACTGCGGAATCCTTCAGCGTTGCAAGCTCCAACCGCGGCAACACCACCGTCGGGTCACCGAGCGCGGGCAGCACCAAGGCGGTGAGCCGCTCGAATGTCTCTGCGCGCGAGCCCAGCAGATACCTCAGGTCGTAACCCGGAGTGATCACCAGGCCGGCCAGACCTGCCCGGGCGGCCAACCCGGCGGCGGCCTCCAGCCGACGGGCATACACCCCGGCGTCGAATCGGTGAGAGTCCATGGTCAGTCAGGCTAACCGGGCAACCTGGCAGGATGATCCGCATGCCCGCCCCCCTAGCGCTGCTGGACGGCGCCAGCATGTGGTTTCGTTCCTTCTACGGGTTGCCGTCGTCGATCAAAGCCCCGGACGGCCGCCCAGTCAACGCCGTTCGCGGCTTCATCGATTCGATGGCTGCGGTGATCGCCCAACAGAAGCCGAGTCGGCTCGCGGTGTGCCTCGATCTGGACTGGCGCCCCCAGTTCCGGGTGGATTTGATCCCGTCGTACAAATCTCATCGGGTGGCTCAGGAGGAGCCGGCGGGTGAACCCGACGTCGAGGAAGTGCCCGACGAACTGACTCCGCAGGTCGACATGATCATGGAGTTGCTGGACGCGTTCGGGATCGCGACGGCGGGCGCGCCCGGGTTCGAGGCCGACGACGTGCTGGGCACCTTGGCCGCCAAGGAACGCAATGATCCAGTGGTGGTGGTCAGCGGGGACCGGGACCTGCTTCAGGTGGTGTCCGAGGAGCCGGTGCCGGTGCGGGTGCTCTACCTCGGTCGCGGCCTGAAGAACGCCACCCTGTTCGGGCCCGAACAGGTCGCAGACCAGTACGGCGTTCCGGTGGACCGGGCCGGGCCCGCTTACGCCGAGTTCGCGCTGCTGCGTGGGGACCCATCCGACGGCCTGCCGGGTGTGCCCGGGGTGGGCGAGAAAACTGCCGCCACCCTGCTGGCCCAGTACGGGTCACTTGAGCGACTCATGGCTGCCGCGGCGGACCCCAAGTCCAAGATGGCCAAGGGAGTGCGCACCAAACTGCGCGACGCCACCGACTACATCACGGCAGCAGAAAAGGTGGTGCGGGTCGCTACCGACGCCCCGATCACACTGTCGACGCGCAACGACAAGCTGCCCCTGCACGCAGCCGATCCCAAACGCACTGCTGAGCTGGCGACCGAATACCGCGTCGGTTCCTCGGTGGGCCGGTTGCAGAAAGCGCTCGACGGGCTGCCGTCGTAGCCGCTACTGCGGCCGGCCAACCTCGTAGGTGCCCTTGTCGTCCTGGAAGGTCACCGTGACGCGCTTGGATGCGCCGTCGATGCTGACCGTGCAGTCGAAGGTACCGCCCTTCTTCACGGTCGGGTTGGATCCGCCGTTGCACTTGACGTCTTTGACGTTCTTGGCGCCATAACCATTGGTTTCGTCGGTCAAAATCGTCTGCACGCCAGTGTTGGCTTTGTTGACGTCCAGTGTGGTGGTGACGAAGAAACCGGGCGCGACAAACCCGAGGATGCCGACGACCACGATCAGCAGCGCCAAGATGCCGCCGACCACACCGAAAATGAGGCCTTTGGAACGCTTGGGGCCGGGCTGGCCGTAGGGCGAGGGCTGGCCCGGGTACTGGCCGGGTTGTCCGTATTGGCCGGGCTGACCCGGCTGGCCGTACTGGGGCTGACCGTACGGAGCAGCCTGCCCGTACTGGGGCTGCCCGTACTGGGATTGGTCGTACTGCGGAGTCCCGCCGAACTGGGTGGCCTGCGAGTTGGGATCGTACCCGGGTTGGGCGTACTGCTGCTGGGGGTAGGCCTGCTCGGCCGGCTGCTGGTATCCGGCGGGATATTCGGCGGCAGGGTAGGACTGCGCGTGCCAGGTCGCGTCCTGACCCGGCTGCTGCTGCCAGGGCGACCCGGCCACCGTCGGGTCCGAGGAGCCCTGGCCGGGCTGCTGCCACCTCGGGTCTGGTCCACTCATCGTTACTCCTCAGTCCGGTTTGTCCTGGCCACGCGTTGGGCCGTCCAGTCCTGTGTCGATCACGTCCGGATGTAACCGTAGCTCGGCCTAGCCTACCCGGCGTCAACTGCGACGACGCCGCGCCGAACGTCATTGATAGCGCGCTTGGCGGCGGCACGCACATCGGGGTCCGGGGCCGCATTGCGAACCTGGTCCAGCAGGTCGAGCACCTGACGGCACCAGCGCACGAAATCCCCTGCTGACAACGGTGTTCCAGCATCCGCGGCGTCGGCGGCGGCCAGTGCCGCGGCCAGGTCGCCGGTGCGCGCCCAGCGGTAGATCACCCGCACAAAACCGTCGTCGGGTTCGCGGCTCTGGGCGATCCGGTGGGTCTGCTCATCGGCCCGCAACGCCGTCGACAACCGAGCAGTCTGCATCAACGCCTGGCGCAACGCCGGGGTCGGTACATCCGTGCCGAACGGCGCGCCAGGACCGTCCCCGCCGCGGGTTTCAAACAGCACTGCCGACACCACCGCAGCGAGCTCGGGCGGCTTCAGGCCGGCCCAGGCACCCGTGCGCAGGCACTCGGCCACCAGCAGGTCGCTCTCGCTGTAGATCCGGGCCAGCAGCCGGCCGTCGTCGGTCACCTGGGGATCGGTTGCCGGGCCGCGGATGAACTCCCGCTCGGTGAGCAGTCCGACAATCCGGTCGAACGTGCGGGCCAGCGAATTGGTGGCGGCGGCCACCTTGCGCTGCAACTGCGCATTGTCGCGTTCGATCCGGAGGTAGCGCTCGGCCTGGCGGACCTGCTCCTCGAGACCTGCAGAACTGTGCAGCGGGTGGCGGCGCAACTGCTCGCGCAGCGCCGTCAGCTCCGGATCGTAATGCGCGTTCTCCTTCGCGCGGCGCCCCGAAGGAGCCGTCAGCCCCTCGGCGGCGGCCCGCAGCGCGGACGCAAGATCCCGTCGTACCCGCGGCTGGCGGTGCTCGACCCGCTTGGGCAACGTCATGGAACCGACCGGGGGCGTGGCCCCGGTGTAGTCGGCCGACGAGATCCGCCCCGCCCAACGGTGTTCGGTCAGGACCAGCGGCCGCGGGTCGGAGGTGTCACGAGCGGACTCCAGCACCACGGCCAGCCCGCCCCGGCGGCCGTGGTTGATGGTGATGATGTCGCCGCGACGCAGCGCGGCCAGCGCATCACTGGCCGCCTGCCTGCGGTGCAGCCGAGAAGCCCGCGCCGCCGTACGTTCCAGCTCGCTGATCTGGGCGCGCAACCGGGCGTAATCCAGGACTGCTGAATCGTGACCGCCGATCTCGGCAGCGATCTCGTCGAGCATGCTCTTGCCGCGTTCGATGCCGCGCACCACGCTGACCACCGATCGGTCGGCCTGATACTGGGCGAACGACTGCTCCAGCAGCCGATGCGCCTCGTCGGGCCCGAGCTGACGCACCAGGTTGATCGTCATGTTGTACGACGGCACGAACGAGCTGCGCAGCGGGAAGGTACGGGTCGAGGCCAACCCCGCGACCTCCGACGGTTCCACATCCGGGTGCCACAGCACCACCGCGTGGCCTTCCACGTCGATGCCGCGGCGGCCAGCCCGGCCGGTCAGCTGCGTGTACTCCCCCGGCGTCAGCGGTACGTGCTGCTCACCGTTGAACTTGACCAGTTTCTCCAGCACGACCGTGCGGGCCGGCATGTTGATGCCCAGCGCCAAGGTCTCGGTCGCGAAGACGGCCCGGACCAGGCCAGCGGTGAACAGCTCCTCCACCGTGTGGCGGAAGGCGGGCAACATCCCCGCATGATGGGCGGCCAGGCCGCGCAGCAGACCTTCGCGCCACTCGTAATAGCCCAGGACGGCCAGGTCGGCGTCGGCCAGGTCGCCACAGCGGTGGTCGATGACCTCGGCGATGCGGGCCCGTTCGGCTTCGGTGGTCAGCTTGAGCGGTGATCGCAGGCACTGCTGGACGGCGGCGTCGCAGCCGACCCGGGAGAAGACAAAAGTGATGGCGGGCAGCAGCCCGGCGGAGTCCAGGGACGCGATCACATCCGGCCGCGCGGGAGGGCGGTAGAACCTGGGTCGTCCCCCACCGCGCGCCGGGCCACCGCGTGGGCCCCGGCGCGGCTGCCAGTCCGACATCCGGTCGGCCTCGCGGCGATGCGCGATGTGTTGCAACAGCTCGGGGTTGACGTGCGGCTTGTCCTTGGGGCCCTGCGACCGGTAATCGAACAGGTCGAACAGCCGTTTGCCCACCAGGACGTGCTGCCACAGCGGGACCGGCCGGTGCTCGTCGACGACCACGGTGGTGTCACCGCGCACCGTCTGAATCCAGCCGCCGAACTCCTCGGCGTTGCTGACCGTCGCGGAGAGGCTCACCACCCGCACCTCGTCGGGCAGATGCAGGATGACTTCCTCCCACACCGGCCCGCGCATCCGGTCGGCCAGGAAGTGCACCTCGTCCATCACCACGTGGGAAAGCCCCTGCAGCGCAGCCGAATCGGCGTAGAGCATGTTGCGCAGCACCTCGGTGGTCATGATGACGACCGGGGCATCGGCGTTGACCGACACGTCGCCGGTCAACAACCCGATCCGATCCTTGCCGTAGCGGGCCGTCAGGTCCGAGTGTTTTTGGTTGCTCAGCGCCTTGAGCGGGGTGGTGTAGAAGCATTTGCCGCCGGCGGCCAGCGCCAGGTGCACGGCGAACTCCCCGACCACTGTTTTTCCGGCGCCGGTCGGCGCGCAGACCAGCACGCCGTGGCCGCCCTCCAGCGCGCCACAGGCCCGCCGCTGAAAATCGTCGAGGGCAAAGGGCAGTTCGGCGCTGAATCGGGCCAACTCGGGCAGATCAGTCACCCCACCACCTTGCCGGGCTTGCGCGAGCGTCCCCAAATTGGCGGTCAAAATGCCCTTTTGTCGCACATTTAGGGGCGCTGGGCGCCGCAACGGTGGCGCGTGGGTGCTTAAGTGACGTCGTCATGACTTCCGCCGATCACCGACGGCGCGGGTATCGGCTCGGGCTTGTCGATTGGCGATGCCTCGTCGTCGGGAATGGCGGCGGCTTCGCGTTTGGCTTTACGCCGGTCGTGCAGTCTGGCGATCTGGATGGCGAACTCCAGCAGCACGGTCAGCGCCAGTCCGAGCGCGGTCATCGAGAACGGGTCGGAGCCCGGGGTGAACACCGCGGCGAACAGGAACATGGTGAAGATCAGGCCGCGCCGCCAGGATTTGAGCCGTTCATAAGTGAGCACACCGGCGAAGTTGAGCATCACGATCAGCAGCGGAAATTCGAAGCTGACCCCGAATACGACCAACAGATTGATCAGGAAGCCGAAGTACCGGTCGCCCGACAGCGCGGTCACCTGCACGTCGCTGCCGACCGTCAGCAGGAAGCTGAGCGCTTTGGACAACACCAGATAGGCCAGAAACGCGCCGGCGACGAACAGAAACGCTGCCGGGATCACGAACGCCACCGCGAACCGGCGTTCCTTCTTGTACAGGCCGGGCGTGATGAACGCCCAGAGCTCGTAGAACCACACCGGGCAGGCGGCCACGATTCCGGCCGTCATCCCGACCTTGAGCCGCAGCATGAACTGGTCGAACGGCGCGGTGGCCAGCAGCCGGCATTGCCCGTCGGCGCTGATACTGGCGCGCGCCGATTGCGGCAGTGCGCAGTACGGCTGGCGCAGCCATTCGCCCAGGCTCTCCACCCCGAAGATCGGGTGGGAGTACCAGATGAATCCGAACGCCGTGGTAACCACGATCGCGCCCAGCGAAACCAGCAGCCGGGCCCGCAGTTCGGTGAGGTGGTCGACCAGCGACATGGTCGCGTCGGGATTGACCCGGCTGCGCCGGTTACGCGGGTTCAGCCGTCTCAGCGGACCGAGAGCGCGCGCTGAGGCCCTGGCACCTTTCACCACATTCGGTCAGAATGCCGCCGGGCTAGGCCGGCCGCGCCTCGGTGTGACCCTGCTCCGCGGGCGCGGGGTGTTCGACGCGCTGCGACTGCACCGGCGTGGGGTTTTCGATGGCGGCGTCGGTCTTGTTCTCGCTCTGCATCTCGCGGACCTCGGACTTGAAGATCCGCAGCGACTTGCCCAGCGAGCGCGCTGCATCGGGGAGCCGCTTGGCACCGAACAGCACGATCACCACAACGGCCAGGATTAGCCAGTGCCACGGTTGAAGACTGCCCACTTTGATTACCTCCAGACGTTGGCCCTGATGTTACCGCAGTACGGCTGCCGCACCGGGACACGCGCGCTGCGCGCCGTCGGCGCGACCGGCATCAGCCGAGTTCAGCGGCCTGGTAGGCCGCGATGGCCGCCTCCGCGGCGGATCGGACCCGGGACGCGAGCGACTCTGGCGCCAGCACCTTGACCTCGGATCCGAAGCCCAGCACCAGCCGCGCCATCCAGTCGTCGGAGGCATAGGTCATCGTCGCCTCGCAGGAGCCGTCGGAGTGTTCGCGTACCTCCCGCAACGGGTAGTACTCGAACATCCACGACGCGGACGGCGCCACCAGCAGCGTCGCCGACGGCAAGGACGGGTCGCCGTCGAACAGCGAGGTGTCCGGCGGCGATTGCCGTGCCGGTTCCGGCGGCGAGGCGGGTTCACCCAGGTCGGTGGCGTCGACGATGCGGTCGAACCGGAACAGTCGGACCCCCTCGGCCTCGCGCGACCACGCTTCCAGGTAGCTGTGGCCGCCGATCAGCAGCACCCGGATCGGGTCGACGGTCCGCTGGGTCAGCGAGTCGTGCGAGGCGGCGTAATAGTCGAGGGTCAGCGCATGTCCGTCGCGGATGGCCGCACGTACGACCGCTGCGGCGCGGCTCTCCACCGGCGCTGGTTTTTCCACCGCGGACACGGTGTCCTCATGTCCGACGGCGCCGGCCGCCGCGGCGATCTTGGCGATCGCGCTGCGCGCTGCCTGCGGATCGACGACGCCGGGAATGTCGGCCAGCGCGCGCAATGCCACCAACAGCCCGGTTGCCTCCGGCGACGTCAGTTTGAGCGGCCGGTCGATTCCCGCCGAGAACGTCACCTTGACGGTGTCGCCGGAGAACTCGAAGTCGATCAGGTCGCCGGGGTAATAGCCCGGCAGACCGCACATCCAGAGCTGGTTGAGGTCGGCTTCGAACTGCTTGTCGGACACGCCGAGTTCGGCGGCCGCCTCGGCTTTGGTGATCGCCGGATTCGACATCAGGTAGGGCACCATGTTCAGCAGTCGCACCAGCCGGTTGGACAGTTGGGTCACGCCGGCGCCTCCGCCACAGCGGCCGCCGCCCGGAGCCGCGCCAGGACATCCTCGCGCAGCGATTGCGGCTGCAACACGATCGCGTCGGCGCCATAACCGGCGATCTCACGGGCCAGTCGGTCGCTGAATCCGATGTCGATCTCGATCACGTCGCCGTCGCGGCCGGCCAGTCGCTGCGGGCCGACCGGCCTGCCGGTGCGCCGCAATGCGGTGCCGCGTCCGTCGGCCACCCAGACGCTGGCCTGCGCGCCGGTCGGCGCTTCGGCGACGGCGGCGGCCACGATCCCGGGAAGATCAACATCCTCGGGCACGGTGACCGCGCCGGGCTGCCCGATGGGCGTGACGCCGGGACCGATCCGCGAGAGTCGGAACGTGCGGGTGGCGTTGCGGTCCCGGTCATGCCCGACGAGATACCAGCGGCCTTTCTCGGTGACGACGCCCCACGGTTCGACCGTGCGGGTGGTGAACGGTTCGGCGCGCGACGGGCGGTGCGGAAACTGGACGGCCTGCCGAGATTGGATGGCCGCCAACAGGATTCCCAGGATGTCTTCCGAGCCCCGCAGGCCGGGAACACCGGGCGGTGAGGCGATGGCCACCGGGGCACCGGAATCGACCTCCACACCGGCCGCGCGCAGCTTGAGCAGGGCGCCCTGAGTGGCGGTGATCAGCTCCGGCGATTCCCACAACTGGGTGGCGACCGCGACCGCCGCCGCCTCGGCGGCAGTCAACTCGACCTCCGGCAGCGCGTAGGCCTCGCGGTTGATGCGGTAGCCCTCGGTGGGGTCCAGATTGGACACTCTGCCGACCTCGAGCGGGATGCCCAAGTCGCGCAACTCGTTCTTGTCCCGCTCGAACATCCGCGAGAACGCTTCGGCGGTGGGGCTTTCGGAGTAGCCGGCGACGTTGGACCTGATCTTCTCGGCGGTGATGTAGCCGCGCGTGGACAGCAGGGCGATCACGAGGTTGACCAGCCGTTCGACTTTCGAAGTGGGCATCCGTCCTAGGTTAGATGCCTCGACTCCTTTTCATGCGCGGGCGCGAGCTTATGCGCAGGTTCGAGTAGCGCCGGGTTCGGTCACATACTCGCGATGAGTCGTTTCACCCGCTCGTCGACCGCCCGGAACGGGTCTTTGCACAGCACCGTGCGCTGCGCCTGGTCATTGAGCTTCAGGTGCACCCAGTCGACGGTGAAGTCACGACCGGCAGCCTGGGCTGCGCTGATGAACTCCCCGCGCAGCCGGGCGCGGGTGGTTTGCGGCGGGTGGTCCACCGCGTCGGCGATCTCCTCGTCGGTGGTGACCCGGGTGGCCAGACCCTTGCGTTGCAGCAGGTCGAAGACACCGCGGCCGCGCTTGATGTCGTGGTAGGCCAGGTCGAGCTGCGCGATCTTGGGGTCGGACAACTCCATGTTGTAGCGGTCCTGGTAGCGCTGGAAGAGCTTGCGCTTGATGACCCAGTCGATCTCGGTGTCCACCTTGGCGAAGTCCTGGCTCTCCACGGCGTCGAGCTGGCGGCCCCACAGGTCGACGACCTGCTCGATCTGCGCGTTGGGTTCACGGTTCTGCAGGTGCTCGACCGCGCGACTGTAGTACTCCCGCTGGATGTCCAGCGCGCTGGCCTGACGGCCGCCGGCCAGCCGGACCGGGCGGCGACCGGTGACGTCGTGGCTGACTTCGCGGATGGCGCGAATCGGGTTGTCCAAGGAGAAGTCCCGGAACGCCACCCCCGCCTCGATCATCTCCAGCACCAGCGCGGCGGTGCCGACCTTGAGCATGGTGGTGGTCTCGGACATGTTGGAGTCACCCACGATGACGTGCAGACGGCGGTACTTCTCGGCGTCGGCGTGCGGTTCGTCGCGGGTGTTGATGATGGGCCGGCTGCGGGTGGTCGCGCTGGACACACCTTCCCAGATGTGTTCGGCGCGCTGGGACAGGCAGAACGTCGCGGCTTTGGGGGTCTGCAGCACCTTGCCGGCCCCGCAGATCAGCTGGCGGGTGACCAGGAACGGCAGCAGCACGTCGGAGATGCGGGAGAATTCGCCGGCGCGCACGATCAGGTAGTTCTCGTGGCAGCCGTAGGAGTTGCCCGCGGAGTCGGTGTTGTTCTTGAACAGGTAGATGTCGCCGCCGATGCCCTCGTCGGCGAGCCGCTGTTCGGCGTCGACCAGCAGGTCTTCCAGCACCCATTCGCCGGCGCGGTCGTGGGTGACTAGTTGCACCAGGCTGTCGCATTCGGCGGTGGCGTACTCGGGGTGACTGCCCACGTCGAGGTAGAGCCGGGCGCCGTTGCGCAGGAACACGTTGGAGCTGCGTCCCCACGACACCACGCGGCGGAACAGATAGCGGGCCACCTCGTCCGGGCTGAGTCGACGATGCCCGTGGAAGGTGCAGGTGACACCGAACTCGGTCTCGATGCCCATGATTCGTCGCTGCACGTTATCGAGGGTACTTGCTGTCCTACCGCTGCAGTCAGCAAGCCGCGCCTGTGCCGCAACTGTGACCGGACGCGTCGGACCTGTTTCCGGCAGACCCGCGGCGCACTCCGATGCCGCGCCTACTCGGGGGACTCGCCTTCGGACTCTGCAGCGCTGTCCGATTCCGGCTCGCCGTCCTGCAGCAGGCTTTCCACCGTCGACCGGGTGAGGCGTTTGAACGCCCGCCGCGGCCGGTTGGCGTCGAGGATCGCGACTTCCAGGCTGGCCACACCTACGCTGGCCTGGCCGTTGCTACTGGAGTCGGCACTGCCGGCGCGCAGCGCTTCCACCGCCATCCGCAGGGCGTCGGGCAGCTCGGCTTCCTCGGCGAACGACTCCTTGAGTGCGTTGATGATCGGTTCGGTGGTGCCGCCCATCACCACGAAATGCGGCTCGTCGGCGATCGACCCGTCGTAGGTGATCCGGTAGAGCTCCGGGGCCTTCGTCTCGCCGTAGTGGGCGACTTCAGCCACGCACAGTTCCACTTCGTAGGGCTTGGCCTGCTCGGTGAAGATGCTGCCCAGCGTCTGGGCGTAGACGTTGGCGAGCTGCCTGCCGGTGACATCGCGACGGTCGTACGCGTAGCCGCGGGTGTCGGCAAATTGGATGCCGCCGCGGCGCAGGTTGTCGAACTCGTTGAACTTGCCGGCCGCGGCGAAACCGACCCGGTCGTACAGCTCGCTGATCTTCTGCAGCGATCGCGAGGGATTCTCCGCGACGAACAGCACGCCACCGGCGTAGGCCAGAGCCACCACGCTGCGTCCGCGGGCAATGCCCTTGCGGGCGAGCTCGCTGCGCTCGCGCATCGCCTGTTCGGGCGAGATGAAATACGGGAAGCTCACTTCTCACCGCCATCGGGGCCGAAAGTATCAGCGCGCGAACGACTTTCGATGACACCGCGCGCGAGTTCAGCGATCCGGCGCTCCGGGATCTCCATCGCGCCGTCGGCGTCGATGGTGACCGCGGTGGGATAGATGCCGCGGACCAGGTCCGGACCGCCCGTCGCGGAGTCGTCGTCGGCAGCGTCGTAGAGCGCTTCGACCGCGACCCGCAGGGCCGAATCCGCGTCGGCGACTTGGGAATACAGCTTCTTGATGGACGACTTGGCGAAGATCGAGCCCGAGCCCACCGACTGGTAGCCCTCCTCTTCGATGTTCCAGCCGCCGGCGGCGTCGAAGGACACGATGCGACCCGCTGACTCCGGGTCGGCGGCATGGATGTCGTAACCGACCAGCAGCGGCAGCGCCACCAGGCCCTGCATGGCGGCGGGCAGGTTGCCGCGCACCATGATCGCCAGCCGGTTCACCTTGCCGGCGAACGTCAGCGGCACGCCTTCGAGCTTCTCGTAGTGCTCGAGTTCGACCGCGTAGAGGCGGGCGAATTCGACCGCGATCGCCGCGGTGCCTGCGATGCCGGTGGCGGTGTAGTCGTCGGTGATGTAGACCTTGCGCACGTCGCGCCCGGCGATCATGTTGCCCTGCGTGGATCGCCGGTCTCCGGCGATCAGGACTCCGCCCGGATACTTCAGCGCGACGATGGTGGTGCCGTGCGGCAGCTGGTCGCCGAGCGAGGCACCAGTGATCCCGACGGGCAGCAACTCCGGTGCCTGGCGGCGCAGGAAGTCAGCAAACGACGACAGGTCTATGCCTGAGGATCCGGGAAGTGCTGAGTTGATGGGTAGGCGATCGGGCGACTGCCAGGTCACTGGCCGCCCTTTTGGACGTATGCCCGCACGAAGTCCTCGGCGTTCTCCTCCAGGACGTCGTCGATCTCGTCGAGCAGATCGTCGGTGTCCTCGGTCAGCTTCTCGCGGCGTTCCTGGCCAGCGGCCGCCGCACCGGTGACGTCGTCGTCATCGCCGCCGCCACCGCCGCGTTTGGTCTGCTCCTGCGCCATCGCCGCCTCCTGCTCGTCATACGCCCTTCGGGCGGGTGTCCATTCGCCCGTTGACTTTTCTCTACCCTACCGGTCGGCCCCGACATTTCGTCGGTCTGACCACGCCGTCAACCGGTCACCGCGTCAGCTGTTCCACCAGCTCCACGGCGCTGTCCACCGAATCCAGCAACTCCCCCACATGTGCTTTGCTGCCACGCAGCGGCTCCAGCGTCGGGATCCGTACCAGCGAGTCACCGCCGAGGTCGAAAATCACCGAGTCCCAACTGGCCGCGGCGATGTCGGCCCCGAACCGGCGTAGGCACTCGCCGCGGAAGTATGCGCGGGTGTCCGTCGGGGGGTTGTCCACCGCCTCGAGCACCTGATGCTCGCTAACCAGGCGCTTCATCGATCCGCGCGCCACCAGGCGGTTGTACAGGCCTTTGTCCAATCGCACGTCGGAGTACTGCAGATCCACCAGGTGCAGCCGCGGCGCCGACCAGCTCAGGTTCTCGCGCTGGCGAAACCCTTCCAGCAGCCGCAGCTTGGCCGGCCAGTCCAGCAGCTCGGCACACTCCATCGGGTCCCGTTCGAGCAGATCGAGTGCGTGTGCCCAGGTTTCCACGACGTGCGAGGCACGGGGATCCGGGTCGCGGCTGTCGACCAGCTTGGCGACCCTATCGAGGTAGATCCGTTGCAGCGCAAGGGCCGTCAACTCGCGACCGTCGACCAGCGCGACGGTCTGACGCAGCGACGGGTCGCGGCTGACCGCGTGCACGGCGTGCACCGGGCGCGCCAGGGCCAGGTCACTGAGGTCGACCCCTTCCTCGATCAGGTCCAGCGCTAGGGCGGTGGTGCCCAGCTTCAGGTAGGTCGAGGTCTCGGCGAGGTTGGCGTCACCGATGATGACGTGCAGCCGTCGGTACCGGTCGGCGTCGGCGTGCGGTTCGTCGCGGGTGTTGATGATGCCGCGCTTGAGGGTGGTCTCCAGGCCGACTTCGACCTCGATGTAGTCCGACCGTTGCGACAACTGGAAGCCGGCCTCATCACCGGAGGCGCCGATGCCGACGCGCCCGGATCCGGTCACCACCTGTCGCGACACCAGGAACGGCGTCAGGCCGGCGATGATGGCCGAGAACGGCGTCTGCCGCGACATCAGGTAATTCTCGTGCGACCCGTAGGACGCACCCTTGCCGTCGACGTTGTTCTTGTAGAGCTGCAGTTTCGCGGCACCGGGCACGCTGGCGACATGCCGTGCGGCCGCCTCCATCACCCGTTCGCCGGCCTTGTCCCAGATCACCGCGTCCATCGGGTCGGTGCATTCCGGCGCCGAATACTCCGGGTGGGCGTGGTCGACGTAGAGCCGGGCCCCATTGGTCAGGATCATGTTGGCCGCGCCGACCTCGTCGGCATCGACGACGGGTGGCGGTCCGGCCGAGCGGCTCAGATCGAACCCACGCGCGTCGCGCAGCGGCGATTCGACCTCGTAATCCCAGCGGGTACGTTTGGCGCGCTGGATGCCGGCGGCCGCGGCATAGGCCAGAACGGCTTGGGTCGAGGTGAGGATCGGGTTGGCGGTCGGGTCCGACGGCGAGGAGATGCCGTACTCGACCTCCGTCCCGATAATCCGTTGCATGCCTTGAAGCCTAGGCCCGCCGACGATGCAGCCCCTGCGGGGGCTGGTGAGGAGGCGGGCAATCAAGCCGAGCCCGCCGACGATGCAGCCCCTGCGGGGGCTGCTCCCCCGCCGTTGGCTCTGCGTCTAGGGCGACAAAGTGCGAGTAAGCCGCACCCTGCGCGCAGAGTGAACGGCTACTGTGACCCGCCATGAGCCCATCATCGGCCACGGACCAGGCGGAAAGCTGGTTCTTGCAGCGCGGTCTGCCGTCGGTGCTGACGACACGCGGGCGGTGGCGACGACTCTGGTCGCGGTCGGCGCCGATGTTGGCGGCCTACGCCACGCTGCACTGTTGGACTCTGCCGATCCTGTTCGTCGCGGACCCGGAGCACATCGTGATCGAAGGACAGCTCACCCCTCGGGACTTCTTCCTACTGGCGCTCCTCGGACTGGCCCCGGTGGCGATGGCGGTCGTCGGTTGGCTGGTGTCGCGGATGGCGGACCGTCGTAGACGCGCGACGGCCTCGACGGTGTCTACAGCGCTGGTGGGGATCGTGATTGCTCTCCAGAACGGACCGCAGCATCTCGGCAACGCTGCGGGCACCGCCGCGGTGTTGATGCTGTTGACCGGACTCGGGGTCGGGTCCGTCGCCGGTTGGTCGGCCCGCATGACGCTGTCGCACCTCACCACGATCGGCGGCCTCGCAGTTCGGGCGCTGCCGGTAGTTCTGCTGACCACCCTGGTCTTCTTCAATGGCAATGTCTGGCTGATGTCGGCGACCATCACCGGCGGCCGATTGGCGCTCGCAGTGGTGTTCTTGGTCGGCATCTCCGCCGCGTTCGTGGTCTCTGCGACCGCAGAACGTATCCGGCCAATGCTGCGCTCGCCAACCGGGGTCACCGACGAGGCAGAACGCCTAGCCGACACGCCCTTTGCGGCGATGCCGGACCCGCCGAACGCACCCGCGTTGAGCAGGATTGAGCGCGTCAACGTAGTTTTCGTGCTGGTCGCCTCGCAACTGACCCAGATCACGGTGGTCGCGGCGCTCACTAGCGGGATCTATGTGGTCCTCGGTTTGATCGTGCTGACTCCGGCCCTGCTCAAAGAGTGGGCCCGCACCACCGAGGCCAACTCGACGATTCTGAACCTGACGGTTCCCGTGCCTGATTCGCTGACTCATTTGTGCTTATTCCTGGGGGCGTTGACCTTCATGTACGTCAGCGCCCGCGCGGCCGGCGACGACGACTACCGCGCGACGTTCGTCGACCCGCTGATCGCCGACCTGCGTGCCGCCCTGGTGGCGCGTGGCCGGTATCGCGGTCCGGTAGCGACTACGCCGATGATTGACGCTGGTGAGCTGGGTGATTAGGTTCACCCTGTGTCAGCCCCACAATCGAGTTCCACATCCCGCCATGCCGCGGGTGACCTGTCCGGGAAGCGTTACGGCGAAGTACTTCTCGTAACCCCCGGCGAGGCGGGTCCGCAAGCCACCGTCTACAACAGCTTCCCGCTCAACGACTGTCCGGCCGAGCTCTGGTCGGCTCTGGACGCTCACGCCATCGCAACCGAAAACGGTGCGGCCACTGCGCTACTCAACGGTCCGCGCTACTGGTTGATGAACAGCATCGAGAAGCCCTCTGCGGGAATGCAGATCATCAAGACCTTCGGGGGCATCGACATGTTGCTGCAGGCCACTGTGCTGCTCTCGTCGATGAACCCGTCGCCGTACACCGTCAACCAGGTGAGCCGCAACACAGTGTTCGTCTTCGACGCTGGCCAGGAGATCTATGAACTTCAGGACCCGCACGGCCGGCAGTGGGTGATGCAAACCTGGAGCCAGGTGGCCGACCCCAACCTGTCGCGGGCGGATCTGCCCAAGCTTGGCGAGCGACTCAACCTGCCGACGGGCTGGGCGTATCACTCGCGTGTGCTCTCCGACGAGTTGCGCGTCGACACCACCACCCAAGCCGCTCAGGTACTGCAGGATGACCTGACCAACAGCTATTCGCTGGTGACCTGAGTCTGAACGCGCCTGGGCTACAGGTACTGACCCAGGTTCGACTCGGTATCGATGGCCCGCGACGCGCTCGACGACTTGCCGGTGACCAGGGTGCGGATATAGACGATCCGTTCACCCTTCTTGCCCGAAATCCGCGCCCAGTCATCGGGATTGGTGGTGTTGGGCAAGTCCTCGTTCTCGGCGAACTCGTCGACGATCGAGTCGAGCAGGTGCTGGATGCGCAGACCCGGCTGGCCTGTCTCCAACACCGACTTGATCGCGTTCTTCTTTGCCCGGTCGACGACGTTCTGGATCATTGCCCCGGAGTTGAAGTCCTTGAAGTACATGACTTCCTTGTCACCGTTGGCGTAGGTGACCTCCAGGAACCGGTTGTCGTCGATCTCGGCGTACATCCGCTCGACGACCTTCTCGATCATCGCCCGGATGCAGGCACCGCGGTCGCCCTCGAACTCGGCGAGGTCGTCGGCGTGCACCGGCAGCGTGTCCACCAGGTACTTGGAGAAGATGTCCTGTGCCGCTTCGGCATCCGGGCGCTCGATCTTGATCTTCACGTCCAGACGGCCGGGCCGCAGGATGGCCGGGTCGATCATGTCCTCGCGGTTGGAGGCGCCGATCACGATGACGTTCTCGAGTCCCTCGACACCGTCGATCTCGGACAGCAACTGCGGCACCACGGTGGTCTCGACGTCCGAGGAGACGCCGGTGCCGCGGGTGCGGAAGATCGAGTCCATCTCGTCGAAGAACACGATCACCGGGGTGCCCTCGGAGGCCTTTTCCCGGGCCCGCTGGAAGATCAGCCGGATGTGCCGCTCGGTCTCGCCGACGAACTTGTTGAGCAGTTCGGGGCCCTTGATGTTGAGGAAGTAGGACTTGGCCTCGCGGGCGTCGTCCCCACGCAGGTCCGCCATCTTCTTCGCCAGCGAGTTTGCCACCGCCTTGGCGATCAGGGTCTTACCGCAACCGGGCGGGCCATAGAGCAGCACACCCTTGGGCGGACGCAACGCGTACTCGCGGTACAGATCCTTGTGCAGGAACGGCAACTCGACGGCGTCACGGATCTGCTCGATCTGACGGGTCAGACCACCAATGTCGGAGTAGCTGACATCCGGCACCTCTTCGAGCACCAGGTCCTCGACCTCGGCCTTCGGGATGCGCTCGAACGCGTAGCCGGCTTTGGTGTCGACCAGCAGCGAGTCACCCGGCCGCAGTTTGCGGGGCCGGCTGTCGTCGTTGAGGGCGTCGGGATGCCCTTCGGGCAGGTCCTCAGCGACCAGCGGTTCGGCCAGCCAGACGATGCGCTCCTCGTCAGCGTGGCCGACCACCAACGCCCGGTGCCCGTCGTTGAGCACCTCACGCAGCGTGGAGATCTCACCGACCGATTCGAACGTCCCGACCTCGACCACGGTCAGTGCCTCGTTGAGCCGGACGGTCTGGCCCTTCCGCATCGACGAGGTGTCGATGTTCGGCGAGCACGTCAGACGCATCTTGCGACCCGAGGTGAACACGTCGACGGTCTCGTCCTCGTGCGTGCCGAGTAGCACGCCGTAACCGCTGGGCGGCTGCCCCAACCGGTCCACTTCTTCGCGCAGCGCCAGCAGTTGTTGGCGAGCCTCTTTAAGAGTTTCCATTAATTTGGAATTGCGCGCGGCGAGTGAGTCGATACGGGCTTCGAGTTGATGGACGTCGCGGGCCGTGCGCGTGGAGCTCTGATGGGCCGCTACGTTGTCCAGTTGCTCGCGCAGCACTGCTGCTTCACGACGCAACTGTTCCAACTCGGCAGCATCTTCGCTGGACAGGGGGATATCGCGGGGGTTCTTGAATGCTTCAGAACGCTCTGAGTCACCCATGTTGCGCTCCTTTCCCGCACCAGGAATGGCGTGGCGGATACATCCAAGCTACCGGCCAACCGCGAATGATGTGCGCAGTCAAATGCCCTTGAAAAGTTACAAGTTGGGTCACGCTGGTAATCTCGGGTTCTACTCGGGCCGCGCGAAAGGACTTCTGTGACGACGAAATCCCTAGCCACAGGCATTCTTATCGATGCGACGACAGGCTGCGCAAGCCCGGATGTGACTTACGTTTCATTCCGGTGGTTACCCACTTATCGGCGATAACCGCGCCCGCAAACGAATGTCCCGCAACGTCCGCGTAACACTGAGCGCCGCCCTCGTCACAGCGGCGGTCGCGATAGCCGGCTGTTCGCATGACACCGCAAAGAATATGGGCGCCAACGATTCGTCGCTGCCTGCTGCCTCGTCGAGCGCACCGGCCGCCCCGCCGACCGCTCCCCTGCCCGCGCCCGAAGCTCTCAGCGACATCCTGGTTCGGCTTGCCGATCCAGCCGTGCCTGGTGCCGAGAAGTTGAATCTTGTTCAGGGCTCCGGTCCGGATACCGTCGGCGCCTTGGACCGTTTCACCACCGCCGCACGTGACGGCGGCTACCTGCCGATGACGTTCGTCGCCAACAACATCGCCTGGTCAAGTCAGAACCCGTCGAACGCGATGGCCACCGTCGTGGTCACCACCGCCAACCCGCAGCACCGCGAGTTCACCTTCCCGATGGAGTTCACCCCGTTCCAGGGCGGATGGCAGCTGTCACGCAAGACCGCGGAGATGCTGTTGGCCATGCAGAATGCGGGAACGCTGCCCCCGACATCGCCGCCGCCGCCCGGGCCTCCCCCGGTACCCGGCTCAGACCCCAGCCCGGCACCCGCGCCGCCCGCCAGCCCGTCGCCGACGCCGTAGCGCACCGTGTGGATCGGCTGGCTGGAATTCGATCTGCTGTTGGGTGATGTGCACTCCCTCAAGCAGAAACGCTCGGTGATCCGCCCGGTCGTCGCCGAACTGCACCGCAAGTTCAGCGTGTCCGCCGCCGAGACCGGGTCACAGGATCTGCATCGTCGCGCGGGGATCGGGTTGGCGGTGGTGTCGGCCGATCGGGCGCATGCGCTCGACGTTCTCGACCGGGCCGAACGGCTGGTCGCGGCACACCCGGAATTCGAGCTGCTCTCGGCGCGCAGAGGATTGCACCGCAGCGACGACGACTAGGCCAGCTCGGTCTGTTGCCGATCAGCCGTCGCGACCCTCGCGCTTGCGACCCAGCGGCATCGGCGCAACCGTGCCGGGCGCCAAGCGGCGCATCGCGATCAGGAAGGCGGTGTGCCCGCGCATCGTGTGTTGTGGCCGCACCGCCAACCCGACCACATTCCAGCCGCGCTGCAACGTCTCCCAGGACCGCGGTTCGGTCCAGCACTGTTGGGCGCGCACCGCCTCCACCGTCTTAGAGAGCTGGGTGACGGTGGCGACGTAGATCACCAGCACGCCGCCGGCGACCACCAGTCGCGACACCGCATCGAGCACGTCCCACGGCGCCAGCATGTCCAGCACCGCGCGGTCGAAGGATCCGTCGGGCAAGTCGGAATCGGCGAGGTCACCGAGGATTAATTGCCAGTTGTCCGGCAGCTCGCCGTAGTAGCTGCCGACATTGCGCCGGGCGTGTTCGGCGTGGTCGGCGCGCTGCTCGTAGGACACGACCTGCCCTCGGGGGCCGACCGCCCGCAGCAGCGACAGGGTGAGGGCACCGGAACCGGCGCCGGCTTCCAGCACCCGCGCGCCGGGAAAGATGTCGCCCTCGTGCACGATCTGGGCGGCGTCTTTGGGGTAGATCACCTGCGGTCCGCGCGGCATGGACATGACGTAGTCGACCAGCAGCGGACGGAGCACCAGGAACAGCGCGCCGTTGCTGGACTTGACCACGCTGCCCTGCTCCAGGCCGATGATCGTGTCGTGGGCGATGCGGCCGCGATGAGTGTGGAATTCGCTGCCCGGCGTGAGCGTGATGGTGTAGTGGCGGCCCTTGGCGTCGGTGAGCTGGACGCGCTCGCCGACAGTGAACGGACCGGTGGCTGACACGCCGTCCAGCGTGCCAGTCGACTCGCCGACCACGTTTATCGGGGTTGACCACGATTTGTCGTAGGCCGGTCATAAGCTGCGAATATGACCAATCAGCTGGCGGCTGCCCCGCCGGTTGCGCACAGCTCGCGGCCGGCGTTGTCCCCGTCGCGGGCTGCGGACTTCAAGCAGTGCCCGCTGCTGTACCGGTTCCGGGCGATCGACCGGCTACCGGAGGCGCCGTCCACACCCCAGCTGCGCGGGTCCTTGGTGCACGCCGCCTTGGAGCGGCTGTACGGCTTGCCCGCCGGGCAGCGCGATCCGCAGACCGCCAGCGCTCTGGTCGAGCCGGCGTGGGAGCAGGTGCTGGCCCGCGAGCCAGACCTGCTCGCCGGACTGGAACCCGATCAGCGGACCCAGCTGCTCGACGAGGCGCGGGCGCTGCTGGCGGGTTACTACCGGCTCGAGGACCCGACCCGTTTCGACCCGCAGTGCTGCGAGCAGCGGGTCGAGGTCGAACTGGCCGACGGCACCTTGCTGCGCGGCTACATCGACCGGATCGACGTCGCTGCCACCGGTGAGCTGCGCGTGGTCGACTACAAAACCGGCAAGGCGCCGCCGGAAGCGCGCGCCCTGGCCGAATTCAAGGCCATGTTCCAGATGAAGTTCTATGCGGTGGCGTTGTTTCGCTCGCGTGGCGTGCTGCCTACCCGGCTGCGGCTGATCTACCTCGCCGACGGTCAACTGCTGGACTACACGCCGGACCGTGACGAACTGCTGCGATTCGAGAAGACACTGATGGCGATGTGGCGCGCGATCCAAGCTGCCGGCCAGACAGGCGATTTCCGGCCCAGCCCATCGCGGTTGTGCAACTGGTGTGCCCACCAGGTGCACTGCCCAGCCTTCGGTGGCACCCCGCCGCCCTACCCGGGCTGGCCGACCGAACCGGCGGCATGAGCGGCAGCTTTTACCGCCGTCTACCCCGACTCGGCGACGGCGATGAACGGTTTGAATCGACGGAATTCACGCGCAGCAACTGGGGGCCGGATCTGCAGCACGGGTCTCCGCCGATGGCGCTGCTGACCAAGCTGGTGGAAGAACTCTCGGCGGGATCAGGCTTGCGAATCGGCCGACTCAGCCTGGACATTCTGGGCGCAATCCCGGTCGCCCCGGTGCGTGCCCGCGCCTGGATGCAGCGGCCGGGATCGCGGGTGGCGATGATGTCGGCTGAGATGCACGTCGACCGGACGGATGGCTCCACCCGCGCCGTCGCGCGCCTGTCCGCGTGGTTGATCGCGGTATCCGACACCGCCGACGCCGCCTCGGACCGCTATCCGCCGGTACCAGAAGGTCCCGCCCAGCCCGTCCCGGACGTATTCGCCGATGCCGGGGGCTATTTCGATGCGATCACCTGGCGCCCGCAGCGCGTGGACGACGGCGCCGAGGCGCTGTCCTGGTTCAGTCCGATCGTGCGCATCGTCGACGCCGAGGAGACGACGGCCCTGCAGCGCCTCGCCGCCGTGGTGGACTGCGCGAACGGGGTCGGCAAAATTCTGGATCCAGGCGAATTCGCGTTCATGAACACCGACACCGTGGTGCATCTGCATCGACTGCCCGTCGGCAACGACTTCGCGCTGCGTGCCCGCGCGTCCGTCGGCCCGGACGGCGCCGGGGTGACCACGGGCGAGATCTTCGATATCGCGGGATTCATCGGCACCTCCGCGCAGACGCTGTTGATCCAACGGCGATAGCGCAGCGGCGCAGGCGCTGGCCTCTCTCAGCCACCGGCGGCGCGGGCCGTGCGGTGCCGGGATCTGACCTGCAGGGCCCCTAGTCCAGCGCCGTCAACTCCTGCAGCACCGTGGGAATCAGTTCGCTGACCGTCGGATGGATGTGCATGGTGCGCGACAGCGTGGTGTACGGCGCTTTGGCTGACATGACGTCCAAGACGCAGTGCACGGCCTCGTCGCCGCCGACACCGAAGATCGCCGCGCCCAAGATCTCGTCGGTGTCGGCGTCGACCACGATCTTCATGAACCCCTGTGTCTCACCCTTTTCCACGGCCCGGCCGACCCGCGTCATCGGCCGCTTGCCGACCAGCACCGTGCGGCCCGAGTCGCGGGCCTGCCGGACGGTCATACCGGCGCGCCCCAGCGGCGGGTCGATGTAGAGGGCGTAGGTGGTGATGCGATCGCTGACCTTGCGGGAGTCGTCATCGAGCAGGTTGGCGGCTACGATCTCGAAGTCGTTGTAGGAGGTGTGGGTGAAAGCACCCTTGCCGTTGCAGTCCCCCAGCGCCCAGATGTGGTCGATGTTGGTCTTGAGTTGGTCGTCGACTTCGATGTAGCCGCGCGCGTCGGTCTGCACACCGGCCGCGTCTAGGCCGAGTTCGTCGGTGTTGGGCTGGCGGCCCACCGCAATCAGTAGATGAGTCCCCGCGATCGCATCGGCACCGGCACTCGACGTGAGTTCAAATCCGTTGTCGCGCTTACTGACTCGTACACCGTCGGCGCCGGTGACGACGATGATGCCTTCAGCTTCCAGGATCTCGCGGATGGTCGCCGACACGTCTTCGTCCTCACGGGCGGCCAACCGCGGCCCCCGCTCGACGACGGTCACCCGGGCACCGAAGCGGCGGTACATCTGCGCGAACTCCAGCGCGATGTAACTACCGCCGACGATCACGAGATGCTCGGGCACCGTGTCGAGATCGAGCACCGAAACATTGGTCAGGTAGTCGACTTCCGCCAGGCCGGGGATGTCCGGCACCACCGCGCGGCCGCCGACGTTGAGGTAGATCCGGTCGGCGCGCAGCAGTTCGTTCCCGACCCGCACGGTGTGCGGATCCTCGAATCGTGCGTGTCCGCGGAAGACGGTGCAGCCCTTCATGCCGTCCAACCAGGATTCGACGCCGTGGCGGTCCTTGAGCATGATGTCGTCTTTGCGGGCCTTGACCTTGCCCATGTCGATGGTGACCGGTCCGGTCCCGACTCCGTATTCCGCGCCACGCCGCGCCAGGTGCGCGGCATGGGCGCTGGCCACCAGGGTCTTGGTAGGGATGCAGCCGTAGTTGACGCAGGTGCCGCCGACGTGCTGGCGCTCGATGACTGCGACCCGCTGTCCGGCGGCGGTCAGCCGCCCGGCCAACGGCGGTCCGGCCTGGCCGGCGCCGATGACGATCGCGTCGAACGTCTGCGTCACAAAGCTGCCGCGACGGCGACGATGGCGAACGCGCCCAGCACGGCAACCGCGTCTTCGAGCAGGGCGATCGGCAGGTCGTGGCCGCCGTTCTTGGCCACCAGCGCGCGCCGGGCCTGGTAGCCGCCGATGGTGCCGAGCACGGCCCCGACGATGCCGGCCCCCAGAGCCGCCCACTTGTGCCCCCACGCGGTGCCGAGGACCGCGCCGGCGAACCCGCCGGTGATCAGCCGGACCGCGAACACCGGTGTCGCGGTGCGTGGCGGCGTCTTGGGCAGTTTGTCGTTGACCAGCTCAGCGACTGCCAGCAGGCTCAGGATCACCACGGTCACCAGGTTGCCGACCCAGGCAGCCCAGGTTCCGGTCAGGTTGAGCCAGCTCAGCGCCACCGCCCAGCTGACCGCAGCAGGCGCCGTCAGGGATCGCAGACCCGCCACGACACCGATGAGCATGGCCAGCAGCAGGACAGTAACTTGCGTCACAGCAATCCCTCCTGGGACAGACGTAGCGCCTGGATACGGCGGCCGGACTTCCGTGGATGCACGGGTTCCAGCGGGACGCTAGCACAGCTAATGTCCGGGCAGCGGGTCAGAATCTGCAGAACCTGATGTCTGAGGCCAGGATCGCCTTGGCCCCGATCACGGCCAGCTGGTCCATGATTCCGTTGACGTCGCGGCGCGGCACCAGCGCGCGGACCGCGACCCACTGCGGGTCGGCCAGCGGGGCGATGGTCGGCGACTCCAGACCCGGGGTGATCGCGGTCGCCTTGTCCAGCACCGAGCGCGGGCAGTCGTAGTCGAGCATCAGGTACTGCTGACCGAACACCACGCCCTGCACCCGGGCGATCAATTGGTCACTGGCAGCGCCGGATTGGCTGTCTGCGCGTTCGATCAGCACCGCTTCCGAATCGCACAGCGGCTCACCGAAAGCCACCAGATCATGCAGGCTCAGGGTGCGTCCGGAGCCCACCACATCGGCGATGGCGTCGGCAACTCCCAGTTGCACGGAAATCTCCACGGCGCCATCGAGTCTGATGACAGTGGCATCAATGCCTTTGTCGGCCAGATCTTTTCGCACCAAATTGGGGTAGGCGGTAGCGATGCGCTTGCCCGCCAGATCCGCCGTCGTCCAGTCCAGCCCGGCCGGGCCGGCATAGCGGAACCTCGACGACCCGAAGCCCAGCGCCAGCCGTTCCCGCACCGGCGCGTCGGAGTCCAGCGCCAAATCGCGTCCGGTGATGCCGAAGTCGAGTTCCCCGGAACCGACGTAGATGGCGATGTCCTTGGGCCGCAGGAAGAAAAATTCGACGTTGTTGGCGGGATCGATGACGGTCAGGTCTTTGGGATCGGTGCGTCGGCGGTAGCCGGCCTCAGACAGGATCTCGGCGGCCGGTTCGCTCAACGCGCCCTTGTTGGGTACCGCCACGCGCAGCATGCTCACAGCTTCCGGTAGACGTCATCGAGGGACAGGCCGCGGGCGATCATCAATACCTGCGTCCAGTACAGCAACTGGCTGATCTCTTCGGCCAGCGCCGCGTCGGGTTCGTGCTCGGCAGCCAGCCACACCTCGCCGGCCTCCTCCAAGATCTTTTTGCCCAGCGCGTGCACGCCGGCGTCCAGCGCTGCCACGGTGGCGCTGCCCGCCGGCCGGGTGCGGGCGCGTTCGCCGAGTTCGGCGAACAGATCTTCGAAGGTCTTCACGGCCAGCGATTGTTCCACGTCCGTGCCGAACAGACGCAAAAGCACCCGATACGCCGGGTTTAAGGGCGCTTTTGCGTCTGCTCGCCCAAGTTCAGTCCTCCGGGTTGTAGCCGAGATTGGGGGCCAGCCAGCGCTCGGCTTCCCGCAGGGTCCAACCCTTGCGCTTGGCGTAGTCGGCGACCTGGTCCTGGGCCATCCGGCCGACCACGAAATACTGCGACTGCGGGTGGGAGAAATACCAGCCGCTGACCGCGGCACCGGGCCACATCGCCATCGACTCGGTGAGTTCGATGCCGGTGCGTTCTTTGACGTCCATCAGCTTCCACAGCGTCACCTTCTCGGTGTGCTCCGGGCAGGCCGGGTAACCGGGGGCGGGCCGAATGCCCTGGTACTTCTCGCTGATGAGCGCCTCGTTGTCCAGGTGCTCATCCGGCTGGTATCCCCAGAATTCCTCGCGGACCCGCTGGTGCATCCGTTCGGCGAACGCCTCGGCGAGGCGGTCGGCGATCGACTCCAGCAGGATTGCGCTGTAGTCGTCGAGAGCCTCTTTGAACTCCATGATCTTTTCCTGGCCGCCCAGCCCGGAGGTGACGGCGAAGGCGCCGACGTAGTCGCGCAGACCCGTTTCCTTCGGGGCGATGAAGTCGCCCAGCGACCGGTTGGGGATGCCGTCGCGGTGCTCACCCTGCTGACGCAGATTGTGCAACGTGGTCAGCACCTCGGTACGGGTGTCGTCGGTGTAGACCTCGACGTCGTCCCCGACTGCATTCGCCGGGAAAAAGCCGATCACCCCGTTGGCGGTCAGCCACTTCTCCTTGATCAGGGTGTCGAGCATCTGTTGCGCATCGTCGTAGAGCTTGCGGGCCGCCTCACCCGAGGCCGGGTTGTTGAGGATGTCGGGGAACCGGCCCTTCATCTCCCAGGCGTTGAAGAACGGCTGCCAGTCGATGTATTCGCGCAGCTCGGCGAGGTCGTAATCGAGAAACTCGCGGACCCCGAGGCCCGCGGCGGGTACCGGCGGCGTGTAACCGTCCCAGTCGATCGGCGTCCGGTTGGCGCGGGCCTTCTCCAGGGTCAGCGTCGGGCGCTCGTTCTTCTGAGCGTGCCGTTCGCGCAGCGATGCGTAGTCCTTTTCGGTGGCTTCCAACAGGGCCGGTCGCTGCTTGTCGTCGAGCAGCGCGGCGGCGACCGGCACCGACCGGGAGGCGTCCTTGACCCAGACCACCGGTCCACTGCGACGCGGTGAGACCTTGACTGCCGTGTGCGCGCGCGAGGTGGTCGCACCACCGATCAGCAGCGGGATCTCCAGCCCCTCGCGTTCCATCTCGACGGCGAAGTTGACCATCTCGTCCAGCGACGGGGTGATCAATCCGGACAGCCCGATGATGTCGGCGTCGTGCTCCTTCGCCGCGGCCAGGATCTTCTCGGCGGGCACCATCACCCCGAGGTCGATCACTTCGAAGTTGTTGCACTGCAACACGACTCCGACGATGTTCTTACCGATGTCGTGCACGTCACCCTTGACGGTCGCCATCACGATGGTGCCGTTGGTATCCTTGCCGGCTTTTCCATCCTGGGCGGCCCCGGAGTCCGCTTTCTCCTGCTCGATGAACGGCAGCAGGTAGGCCACGGCCTTCTTCATCACCCGGGCCGACTTCACCACCTGGGGCAGAAACATCTTGCCTGCGCCGAACAGGTCGCCGACGACGTTCATGCCGTCCATCAGCGGGCCCTCGATCACCTCGATCGGGCGACCACCTGCCGCGGCGATCTCGGCACGCAGCTCTTCGGTGTCGTCGTCGACGTTGGCGTCGATACCTTTGACCAGGGCGTGCGTGATCCGCTCGCGCACCGGCAGGCTGCGCCATTCAGCGGCCTTCGGGTCTTCGGACTTCTCCGTCTTGTTGAACCGCTCGGCGATCTCCAGCAGCCGCTCGGCGGCGTCCTCGCGACGGTTCAGCACGACGTCTTCGATCCGGTCCCGCAGCTCGGGATCGATCGAGTCATACGGCACCAGGGCGCCGGCGTTGACGATGCCCATGTCCAGGCCGGCCTTGATGGCGTGGAACAGGAACACCGCGTGGATCGCCTCGCGCACGGGGTTGTTGCCGCGGAACGAGAACGACACGTTCGAGATGCCGCCGGAGATGTGCACCCCGGGCAGGTTCTCTTTGATCCAGGCGCATGCCTCGATGAAGTCGATGCCGTAGGTCGCGTGCTCCTCGATGCCGGTGGCCAGCGCGAAGCAGTTCGGGTCGAAGATGATGTCTTCGGCCGGGAAGCCGACCTCTTCGGTCAGGATCCGGTAGGCGCGCCCGCAGATTTCCTTGCGACGCTCGAGGTTGTCGGCCTGCCCCTGTTCGTCGAAGGCCATCACGACGACGGCCGCGCCGTACTTGCGGCACAACCGTGCCTCGCGGATGAACTTCTCCTCGCCCTCCTTCATGGAGATCGAGTTGACGATTGGCTTGCCCTGCACGTTTTTCAGGCCGGCCTCGATGACCTCCCACTTGGAGGAGTCGATCATCACCGGCACGCGGCTGATGTCTGGTTCGGCGGCGATCAGCTTGGTGAACCGGTCCATCGCGGCGACGCCGTCGATCATGCCCTCGTCCATGTTGATGTCGATGACCTGCGCACCGACCTCGACCTGCTGCAGGGCGACCGACAGGGCGGTGTCGTAGTCCTCGGCCTTGATCAGGTTGCGGAACCGGGCCGAGCCGGTGATGTTGGTGCGCTCACCGATGTTGACGAACAGGGAATCGTCGGTGATGTTGAGCGGCTCCAACCCGGACAGCCTCGTGGCCACCGGGATCTGCGGCACCTCACGCGGGGATTTCCCCTCGACCACCTTGGCGATCTCGGCGATGTGCGGCGGCGCCGTCCCACAGCAGCCACCGACCAGGTTGACCAGCCCGGCCTCGGCGAACTCGGCGATGTAGGAGGCCTGGCGCTCCGGGGACTCGTCGTATTCGCCGAAGGCGTTGGGCAGGCCGGCGTTCGGGTAACAGGAGACGAACGTGTCCGCGATCCGCGACACCTCGGCGATGTAGGGCCGCATCTCCGGCGCACCCAGGGCGCAGTTGAGGCCGACCGCGATGGGCCTGGCGTGCCTGATCGCGTTCCAGAACGCCTCGGTGACCTGCCCGGATAAGGTCCGCCCAGAGGCATCGGTGATGGTGCCCGAGATGATCAGCGGCCAGCGGCGACCACGTTCCTCGAACAGTGTCTCGACCGCGAACACCGCCGCCTTGGCGTTCAGCGAGTCGAAGATCGTCTCGATCATGAGCAGGTCGGCACCGCCGTCGACCAGGCCGTTGGCCGATTCGAGGTAGGCGGCCACCAGCTCGTCGTAGGAGACGTTGCGGGCGCCGGGGTCGTTGACGTCCGGCGAGATCGACGCGGTGCGCGTCGTCGGGCCGATGGCACCAGCCACGTAGCGGGGCTTGTCCGGCGTGCTGAACTCGTCAGCGGCTTTGCGGGCCAGCGCCGCACCGGCGTAGTTCAGCTCATAACTCAGGTCCGCCATGTCATAGTCGGCGAGCGAGATCGCGTTCGCGTTGAAGGTGTTGGTCTCCAGGATGTCGGCGCCCGCATCGAGGTACTCGCGGTGGATGCCCTCGATGATCTGCGGTTGGGTCAGCGTGAGCAGGTCGTTATTGCCCTGCAGAGCGGTCGGCCACTCGGTGAACCGGTCGCCGCGATATCCGGCCTCGTCCGGGCGGTCGCGCTGAATCGCCGTGCCCATCGCGCCGTCGATCACCAGGATCCGCTGGCGCAGGGCGGCCGCCAGCTCGTCGGTGCAGTCCGGGCGGATGTTCGGCTCGAAAATGTTCGACGCGGCGTTGTTCGACTGAGCGGCGTTCACGTACGTTCCTTCCACAGCGGAAGGCGTCCTTGAGATCTGCCGAGCGTGGCGGATGGCCGGTGCTGACCCCGGACTCCGTTGCAACGCCTCTCGACCCGGCAAGTCTACGTCGGTCTTCCGACATCTGGACGCCCAGCTAGACCCGACCCGGATCTTATCGGCAATGTCGTTGTCACCAGGGTCAACCAGCTCACCGTCGCAGCTATTTCCGCCACGAGCGTCCTCACAATGCCGGTCTGAGGGCTGATTTGCCGCACATGTGGAGGCGCTCAGCGCAGCAGGACCATCCTCGCTTAAGGCGATCGGTCCCGGCGCACCGCACGTCCGGATCGGTATGGCACCCGCAACGCCGTTAGGCTGACTGGATGACACTTCCCGACGGTGACCAGGACGGCGGCGACACGCTGCCGCGCCTGCAGAACACCGTCGTGGTGGCGGCGTTCGAAGGCTGGAACGACGCCGGTGACGCGGCCAGCGACGCGGTGGCTCACCTGTTCGACATCTGGGACGCCGCTCCCATCGTCGAGATCGACGACGAGGCCTACTACGACTACCAGGTCAACCGGCCGGTGATCCGCCAGGTCGACGGCGTCACCCGGGAGCTGGAATGGCCGGCGATGCGGATTTCGCACTGCCGCCCCCCTGACAGCGACCGCGACGTCGTGCTGATGTCCGGGGTCGAGCCGAACATGCGGTGGCGCACCTTCTGCGACGAACTGCTGGCGGTGATCGACAAGCTCAACGTCGACACCGTGGTGATCCTCGGCGCCCTACTGGCCGACACGCCGCACACCCGGCCGGTGCCGGTCTCGGGGGCGGCATATTCGTCGGAGTCGGCGCGGCTGTTCGGCTTGGAGGAAACCCGCTACGAGGGGCCCACCGGCATCGCCGGCGTCTTCCAGTACGCCTGCGTCGCGGCCGGTATCCCGGCCGTCACGTTCTGGGCGGCGGTGCCGCACTACGTGTCCCACCCGCCCAATCCGAAAGCGACGGTGGCGCTGCTGCACCGCGTCGAGGAGGTGCTCGACGTCGAGGTGCCACTGGCCGACCTGCCCGCGCAGGCCGAGGCGTGGGAGCGGGAGATCACCGAGATGGCCTCCGACGACCAGGAACTGGCCGAATACGTGCAGTCGCTCGAACAGCACGGCGACGCCGCCGTGGACGTCAACGAGGCGCTCGGCCAGATCGACGGCGACGCGCTGGCCGCCGAATTCGAGCGGTATCTGAAGCGGCGCCGGCCGGGATTCGGGCGCTAGCCTCAGTCGGGCTCAGTCGTGCCCCGGCGCAGCATCGCGACGACGGTCGTCGGTTCGCCGGCCAGCGCTGTGGAGATGAACCGGTTGATCAGTGGGCGTGCGGTGAACCGCAACGCAACGCGACGCGAGGTCGGCAGCGTCCAGCAGCCGGTATCGCGGGTGACCTTCTGTTTATCCTCAACCACCCACCGCCACAGCTTCTCGTAGAAGTCCAGCGCCCGCTCCACCGTGGAGGTGGTGCGCAGCTGCTCGGCCAGCACGTAGGCCCCGGCCACCGCCAGCGACGGGCCGTGCGGGGCAAGCGGTGAGACCGCGGCGGCAGCATCACCGATCAGCACCACGCGGCCCTTGCTCCAGCGGGGCATGATGACCTGAGCGGCCGCCTGGTAGTAGATCTGCTCCGACGGTGGGCAACGGTCCAGAATCGCCGGCACCAACCACCCCATCCCGGCAAACTTCTCCCGGACGACGCCGCGCGGGTCGTCGGCCAGCGTCGGGTCGGCAGCGGCGAATGTCCCGCACACTGCGGCGCGACCGTCCGGAAGAAAGAAGGTATCCAGCTGGCGTTCGAGGGTGTCGGTCAGGACGATCTGCTCGACATCGGCCTGACGGCCGATGTCGGTGGCGTCGCACACGAAAGCGGCGCAGTGAAATCCGAGATAGCGCAGGTAATCCGACTCGGCCCCGAACACCATCGCCCGCACCGTCGAGTGAATGCCGTCGGCGCCGATCAGCAGATCGGCCACCAGCTGCTCCCCGCTGTCCAGCGTCACCGAGATGCCGTCGTCGTTGTCGGTCACCGCGGACAGCGAGGTGCCCAAACGCACCTCGACGGCCTCGGGCAGATTGCCGCGCAACACGCTGGTCAAGTCGGCCCGCAACATGCTGGACACTCGGCCGCCGAGCGCCTTGGCGATCTGGTTGTACGGCAGGTCGGCCCGCCGGCGACCCTGCTCATCGACCAGCGTGGCCTCGTCGATGCGGTAGGAGACGTCTTTGACGGCGGGCAGCACGCCGATCGCCTCGGCAGCCTCGTATCCGGCGCCATAGAAGTCGATCAGGTAGCCCCGCTCGTCAGGCTCGGGCGTTCGTTCCAGCACGACGACGTCGGCGCCCAGGCTCGACATGCGCTCTGCCGCGGCCAGCCCGGCGATGCCGGCACCGCAAATGATGACCTTCACGGCGTCATGGATTCGGCGGTTTCTCCAGACCCTGCGTGTAGGCGCTGGTGTAACGCCCGAGCGCGGCGACCTGCTCGTCCATCTTGGGCACCACCTCGACCGCGGCCCGGCTGGTCGGCAGGGTGCCGAGCCGGGTGGTCAACACCGGCTTGAGCCACCGGAATCCCGCGACCCATTCCGGGCAGTAGATGTGGTCCTTGCGGCCTTCGATGCCTTTGACGAACGCCGAGGCGCACTTGTCGACCGAGGTCGTCTTGTTCAGCGGGAACGGCAATTTGGCGAGCAGTTCGCCGAACGCGGGCAGATCGCCCTTGGTGTCGCGGACCAGCGCGGTGTCGATCCACGACATATGCGCCGAACCGACGGCGACGCCGAGCGGCGCGACCTCCAAGCGCAACGCGTTGGCCAGATGTTCGTTGCCGGCCTTGGACATGTCATAGGCGGCCATCCCCGGCGCGGCGGCGAACGCCGCCAGCGACGAGACGACCAGCACGTACCCGCGGCGGTCGATGATGGCCGGCAGGGCGGCGCGCACGGTGTAGAAGACGCCGAGCAGGTTGACGTCGATCACCCGCTTGAAGGCCTCGGGGTCGATGTTGAGCACCGACCCGTAGCTGGCGATGCCGGCGTTGGCCATGACCACGTCGATGCCGCCGAACTTCTCGACTCCCTGAGCGACGGCCGCCTGCATCGCCGGCAGGTCCCGCACGTCGGCGACCACGGTCAGCACCCGCTCGTCCCCGCCGAGTTCGCTCGCGATCGTCGTCAGCTCTTCTTCACCCAGATCGGTGAGCACGAGCTTGGCGCCTTTGCGGTGCAGGCGACGGGCGACTTCCGCGCCGATCCCCCGCCCGGCGCCCGTGATGAGAACGACTTTGTCCTGCACTGTGCCCTGCACCCGAGTCATGGCCGAAAACGTACCATCGCGGACTTACAGGTCCACTCCCAGCAGGGCGTCCACCGCGGTCGCCACCAATCCTGGCGCCGCCTCGTCGTGGCCGCCGTAGTCGAGCGCGTCGGTGGTCCAACCATCAAGTGCGGCAACCGCTTTGGGGGTGTCGAGGTCGTCGGCCAGGTAGCGGCGCACCCGGGCCAGCACGTCGGCGGCGTCGGGCCCGGCGGGCAGCACGGTCGCCGAGCGCCAACGGTTCAGGCGACTCTCTGCTTCGTCGAGCACCGCCTGGCTCCAATATCGGTCGGCACGGTAATGGCCGGCCAGCAGGCCCAACCGCACCGCAGAGGGGTTGACCCCCTGGGTTCGCAGCTTCGAGACCAGCACCAGGTTGCCGCGGCTCTTGGACATCTTGTGCCCGTCCCAGCCGATCATCCCGGCGTGCACGTAGTGGCGCGCGAATCTGCGTTCACCGGTGACGCATTCGGCGTGCGCGGCGGTGAACTCGTGGTGCGGGAAGATCAGATCGCTGCCGCCACCCTGGATGTCGAGTTCGCTGCCGATGCGGCTCAGGGCGATCGCCGCGCACTCGACGTGCCAGCCCGGGCGGCCCGGCCCGAACGGCGAGGGCCAGGACGGCTCGCCGGGCCTCACCGCGCGCCACAGCAGCGCGTCGAGTTCGTCGGTCTTGCCGGGGCGGTGCGGGTCGCCACCACGCTGTTCGAACAGCTCCAGCATGGTGTCGCGGTCGTAGCCGGACTCGTAGCCGAACTGCAGGGTGGCGTCGGCGCGGTAGTAGACGTCGGGGTACTCGCCGTCCACGACGTAGGCTGCGCCGGCTGCCACCATCTTCTCGACGAGTTTCACGACCTCGGCGACCGCTTCGGTGGCTGCGACATAGTCGTGCGGCGGCAGGACCCGTAGCGCGGTCATGTCCTGCCGGAACAGCTCGGTCTCCCGGTCGCCGAGATCGCGCCAGTTGACGCCGTCGCGGTCGGCGCGCTCGAACAGCGGGTCGTCGACGTCGGTGATGTTCTGGACGTAGTGCACATCGTGGCCCAGGTCGAGCCACAGCCGGTGGATCAGGTCGAAGGAGAGGTAGGTGGCGGCGTGGCCCAGATGCGTGGCGTCATAGGGCGTGATGCCGCACACGTACATGGACGCTTTCGGGCCGGGGGTTACCGGTCGGACCTGACGGTCGGCGGTGTCATAGAGCCGCAGCTCGGGGCCGCGTCCCGGCAGGGCCGGGACCGGCGGAGAAGACCACGACCGCATGGCTCGTACTTTAGGCGTGGCGACGATGCAGCCCGCGCAGCGGGCTGAGAAGGAGGCGCGCAATCAGACCCCGCGTGGCGACGATGCAGCCCA
>NZ_JBVAXK010000001.1:269984-323494 GCF_055419285.1 Mycobacterium sp. IDUB_28
GCGCAGCGGGCTGAGAAGGAGGCGCGCAATCAGACCCCGCGTGGCGACGATGCAGCCCGCGCAGCGGGCTGAGAAGGAGGCGCGCAATCAGACCCCGCGTGGCGACGATGCAGCCCGCGCAGCGGGCTGAGAAGGAGGCGCGCAATCAGACCCCGCGTGGCGACGATGCAGCCCGCGCAGCGGGCTGAGAAGAAGGCGCGCAATCAATCCCGCCGGACGATGCAGCCGTTCATGAGCAGCGCGGGCCGGCAATTGAGTGTGAAGACACGGATTTCAGAGTGAGCTGAGGGCGCTACTTTCGCGATTCTGCCGCACAGCGCTCACACTCAACGCCGTCGGCTCACACTCAACGCCGTCGGCTCACACTCAAGGCCGTCAGCTCACACCCAACGCCGTCGGCTCGCCCGGTGACCGAACCGGGGTCACCACCACGACTGGCGGATCGCGTCCAGCAGGATCGGCGCCACCTCGCTGCGGCACATCAGCAGATCCGGCAGGTAGGGGTCCAGCTGGTTGTACAGCAACGGCGAGCCGTCCAGACGCGAGGCGTGCATCCCGGCGGCCAGCACCACACCGGCCGGCGCGGCCGAATCCCACTCCCACTGCCCGCCAGCGTGCACGTAGGCGTCGGCCACCCCGTCGATGACCGCCATTGCCTTGGCGCCCGCCGACCCGATCCGCACCAGCTCGATGTCGATGAGCTGACGCATGCGGTAGAGGATGGCCGGCGGGCGGGTGGCGCTCGCAGCGATGCGGATGACGTCGGGAACGCCGACGGGCGCGGCATCCGCGGTGACGGTGTCCGTGCGGTACACGATGTTGCCGCGCGCCGGCAGCGACACCGCGGCGTCGGTGATTTGATGCCTGCCATTGGACGGGCGTTGCCACAGCGCGATGTGCACCGCCCAGTCGTCGCGGCCCCGCATGGAGAACTCGCGGGTGCCGTCCAGCGGGTCGATGATCCACACCCGGTCGGATTTCAGCCGGACCAGGTCGTCGTGAGCTTCCTCACTGAGCACTGCGTCCTCGGGCCGCGCAACCGCAAGGCGACGCAAGATCAGGGAGTTCGCCCGGCGGTCACCGGCATCGCCCAGCTCCCAGGGGTAGTCGAAACCGACCTCGTCGCGCACCTTGAGCAGCAGCTTTCCCGCGTCGACGGCCAGCTCCGCGGCCAGCGCGGCGTCCGTCAGGTCGCTCGCGGCCGGGTTCACCGCCCCAGTATCGCCGGTCAGAACGCCGGCCACGGAATCGGGCGGTGCCGGTTCGGGCTGGGCATCACCGGATCGTCCAGCAACGCGTGCGCGCGGCGGGTCAGCGCCGCGATCTCTGCGGTGGTGATCCGGCCCCGCAGCTCGGCGGCCAGCGGGCCGCGCAGCGCGTCGACCAGCCCGGCGACCGCTTCCAGCGTCGGTTCGTCGATCGGCTTGCCGGCCCACCCCCACAGCACGGTGCGCAGCTTGTCCTGCACGTGCAGGCTCACGCCGTGGTCGACCCCGTAGACGTTGTCGTCCAGTCCGTGCAGGACGTGGCCGCCCTTGCGGTCGGCGTTGTTGACCAGGATGTCGAAGACCGCCATCCGCCGCAGTCGCGCGTCGTCTGCGTGCATCAGCACCACCTCGTCACCGGCATAGTCGTAGGCCCGCAGCACCGGCAGGTAACCGGGCTCCGGTTTGCCGGTGGGAAACAGATCCACCAGGTCGGGGCCGGGCCGCGGATCGGAGTCGGCGGCATCGCCGGGCTGCTGCACCCACAGCTGCAGCATGCCGGGACCGGCGGGCCCGTCGCGAATGATGGTGTGCGGCACAATGTTCCACCCCAGCGCCTGCGATACCAGATAGGCCCCGAGTTCGCGGCCGGCCAACGTGCCGTCGGGAAAGTCCCACAGGGGTTGCTCCCCGGCGACCGGCTTGTAGACGCAGTGCACGGCCACCGAACCCAGCGCTGCCTCGCAGAGGAAGGTGGCGTTGCTCGCCGAGCGTATCCGGCCGAGGACTGTCAGTTCGCCGTCCCGCAGCGCCTCGCGTTCGTCAGACCTCGGGTTCATCGGTGGACCCGAAGAGCGCGTCGCGCCGGTAGCCGTTGGTGCGTGCGCAGATGTGTCCCTCGGGATCCAGCGGTTCATCGCACAACGGGCACGGCGGACGGCCGGCCGAGATGACGCGGTTGGACCGGGTCGCGAACTGGCGGGCCGACTCCGGGGTCAGAAACACCCGCACCGCATCGGGACCTTCGTCGGTGTCGTCGAGCACCACTGAAGCGTCGAACTCTGCATCAGTGACAGCCAGCAGCTCGACCACCACGGTCTGCGCCTCGGAATCCCAGCCCAGCCCCATCGTCCCGACCCGGAATTCGGCGTCCACCGGCATGGTCAATGGGCTCAGGTCGTCGACCTCGGTGGGTTCGGGGGGCACCGGCGTGCCGAAGCGCCGATTGACCTCGAGCAGCAGCGCGCCGATCCGTTCAGCCAGCACCGCGACCTGCTGTTTTTCCAGCACCACCGACACCACTCGGGAGTCGTGCTCCGCCTGGATGTAGAAGGTGCGGTTTCCGGGCTGCCCGACGGTCCCGGCCACGAAGCGGTCGGGTGTACGGAATACGTGAATTGCGCGGGCCATGGCTCTTCCAAAATACCGTGCAGGTGATGTCGCTGTGCGACTCGTATTCCCAGGGCGCGCCCCGCTAACCGGTGGAGCCGCCCACCACGGCGTCGCTGGAAGCCACTTCGCCGTCCGACGCCTCCGCGGGCTTTTCCTCCGGCTGAGCTGGAGGCGCCGCGTGCAGGCCGGCCGACAGCCGCGCCCCGGTGTGATTGACGTGCAACACAAACGGGCGCAGCGGCGAGTAGCGCACCACGCTCACCGACGCCGGATCAGCGTTGACGCGCTGGAAGCTGTCCAGGTGCATCCCGTAGGCGTCGGCGATCACCGCTTTGATGACGTCGCCATGGGTGCAGGCCACCCACAGCGCGTCACCGCCGTGCTGCTCGCCGAGGCGGCGGTCGTGCTCCCGGATGGCAGCCACCGCGCGAGCCTGGACCTGTGCCAGGCCTTCCCCGCCCGGAAACACCGCCGCGCTGGGATGGGCCTGCACCACCCGCCACAGCGGCTCGCTGACCAGCTCGCCGATCTTGCGGCCGGTCCATTCGCCGTAGTCGACTTCGGCGATCCGGTCCTCGACCAGCGGCTCCAGACACAGCGCCTCAGCCAGCGGCTCCACGGTGCGACGGCACCGCAGCAGCGGCGAAGTCACCACCGCTTGGATCGACAGATCACCGATCCGATCGACCAGCCCGGCGGCCTGCTGGCGTCCCTTGTCGTCAAGGTCGACGCCCTCGGAGCGGCCGGCCAGGGTCCCCGCTGTGTTCGACGTGGACCGGCCGTGACGCACCAGCAGCACGGTCATGTCGCCGCGACCGTCCCGGTCGCCAGCAGGATCAGCACTGCGCCACCGACCAGCACCCGATACCCGACGAACCAGTACATGTTGTGCCGCACCAGAAAACGCAGGAACCACGACACCGCGGCCAGGCCGATCCCGAACGCGATCAGGGTCGATGCCAGCAGCTGTGGGCCGGTGGCGCTCATCCCTTCGGTGATCGGGTGGAAAGCGTCGGGCAGCGAGAACAGGCCGGAGGCGAGCACCGCCGGGATGGCCAGCAGGAAACCGAAGCGGGCGGCCAGTTCGCGTTCCAGCCCCAGGAACAACCCGGCGCTGATGGTCGCCCCGGAGCGCGACACTCCCGGTACCAGCGCCAGGCACTGCGCGCCGCCCACGATGACGGCGTCACGCCAGTTCAGATGTTCCATGTCGCGTCGTTGCCGGCCCAGATATTCGGCCAGCGCGATCACCCCCGAGAACACCACCAGCGCCGCGGCCACCACCCACAGATTGCGCACGCCGGACCGGATCAGATCTTTGAACAGCAGGCCCAGCACGCAGATCGGAATGGTGCCGATGATGACGTACCAGCCCAGCCGGTAGTCGGCGTCGCGCTGAGACTTCACGATCAGCCCGTTGCACCACGAACGCAGGATGCGCACGATGTCGCGCCCGAAGTAGAGCAGAACCGCGGCCTCGGTCCCCAGTTGGCTGACCGCGGTGAACGACGCACCGGCGTCCCCGCTGAAGAACACCCGCGACACGATCGCCAGATGCCCCGAGGACGAGACCGGCAGAAACTCCGTCAGTCCCTGCACCACGGAAAGGACGACGACTTGTCCCCAGGACATGGGCACGACGGCGGACACGACGACGACCGTACCTGGTTGAGGGTGGAGCTTGCGGAGACCGGTTCAGCGCGCGACGGGTACCGCGTGGGCGACGGAGTCGCGTACCGCGGCGGCTAGGCTGCGTTCATCGGTGAGGTCGATGTCGCGGACGCTGCGCACAGCGCGCGCCACCACGTCTTCATCCTGCGGAACGGGTCCCGAGAGGCGGGGCCGGTAGATTTCAACGACGAGCGCATGGTGCTCGATGTGGAAGGAGAAGCTGCGGCCATCCCCGACCTGTCCATACCCGCTGGCGAAGATTCCAGCGCTGATGTCCTCGAAAACAAACTCATGGTTTGCAATATGCCGGTCAACGATGACGGTCATACGGGCAGAATACCCCCGCCGTACCGTTTCACACCGCCAAAATGACGGAATTGAGCGCGGTGCCGTTCCTTCGACAAGCCAGGGTTGCCGCCGACGTCGCGGGAGTGGTCGGTTGAGGTCACCGAATCGGTGCGCGGTGGCGCTGCTGACGCTGCTGATGCTGGTGGCTGGGTGTTCGTCGGATGGGCTGACGGCCGCGCCACCCACCATCCAACCCGCCGGTCCCGCGGTGGCACCGCCCGCTGCGAATCCGGCCGGCACGGTGCGACCACTCGGGGGGCACCCGCAACGCGCCGTATTCGACGCCGGCACCCGCCAGTTGGTGGTCCTGTCCCCCGGCCCCGACCCGGCCGCACCCGCCAGCATCGCCCTGATCGGCGCGCAGGCCGCACCGCGCGAGATCCCACTGCCCGGACCCGCGACCGCGTTGGCCGGCGACGGGCGCGGGACGGCCTACCTGGCGACCTCGGGCGGTTACCTGACCGTCGACCTGGCGCGCGGCACCAGCACCGCGGTGCGCGTCGCCGAGCGGGTGGATTTCACCGCGATCGCGCGGCGTGCCGACGGCAGGCTGGTGTTGGGCAGCGCCGACGGCGCGGTATACACGCTCGACGGCGACGTACTCCCAACAAACATCGCCAACCGCACCAAGATCTTCGCGCGCGTCGATGCGCTTGCGACACAAGGCGATACGACCGTTGTGCTGGACTGCGGGCAGACCTCGGTGACGTCGATCGGCGCCGACGGCCGCGCCGAGCAGGCGCTGCGGGCCGGGGAGGGGGCGACGACGCTCACCGTCGACCCGGCGGGCCGGGTGCTGGTCGCCGACACCCGCGGCGGCCTGCTGCTGGTGTACGGCGTGAACCCGCTGATCCTGCGTCAGGCGTTCCCGGTGCGCCGGGCGCCCTACGGTCTGGTCGGGTCCAACACCTTGGCGTGGGTGTCCCAGACGGCGTCCAACGAGGTCGTTGGTTACGATCTGAGCACCGGAATCCCCGTGGAAAAGGTGCGTTACCCAACCGTGCAGCAACCGAACTCGCTGGCCTTCGACGAGGCGTCGGACACCTTGTATGTGGTGTCCGCGTCCGGTGCGGGAGTTCAGGTCATCGAGCACGCGGCGGGCCGGCAGTGACGGCGCCGCGGTGGAGCCGACTGCCCGCCGGGTGGGAAGCGGATATGTCCGACGAGTACGAGTGGGCCCCGCTGCGGCTGCCGCCGGATGTCACCCGGCTCAGCGCGTCCACCCGGCTGTCGATCGAGGCGGAGTACCGCGGCTGGGAGCTGACCCGGGTGCGGCTCTACACCGATGGCAGCAGGCGGGTGTTGTTGCGGCGCAAGAAGATTCGTGTAACCGAACCGTCGGAACCGTGAGCGTGTACGGTCTGCTGCGTGGCGTGCTGTTCCAGGTGCCGGCCGAACGCGTGCACACCTTGGTCTTTGCTGCGCTGCGCGGTGCCACCGCCGGCGGGCCGGCCCGCCGCGCGCTGAGCCGGAGACTGGCCCCGACGGATCCGATCCTGGCCAGCACCGTGTTCGGGGTGCGTTTTCCGGCGCCCCTGGGGTTGGCGGCCGGCTTCGATAAGGACGGGACCGGCCTGTCAGTCTGGGGCGCAATGGGTTTCGGGTACGCCGAGATCGGCACCGTCACCGCCCACGCGCAGCCCGGCAATCCGACTCCGCGGTTGTTCCGGCTGCCCGAGGATCGCGCCCTGCTCAACCGGATGGGCTTCAACAACCACGGCGCCGGCGCGCTGGCCGCGCGGCTGGCCCAGTGGGTGCCCGAGGTGCCGCTCGGGGTAAACATCGGCAAGACCAAGACCGCCGCCGACGCGGTGGAAGACTACCGGGCCAGCGCCCGGCTGTTGGCGCCGCTGGCGTCGTATCTGGTGGTCAACGTCAGTTCGCCGAACACACCGGGCCTGCGTGATCTGCAGGCGGTGGAGTCCCTGCGGCCGGTGCTCTCGGCCGTGCTGGCCGAAGCCCCCACGACGCCGGTGCTGGTCAAGATCGCTCCCGACCTCGCCGATGCCGAAATCGACGACATCGCCGATCTGGCCGTGGAGTTGGGTCTGGCGGGCATCGTGGCCACCAACACCACTGTGTCGCGGCACGGCCTGCGTACGCCCGGCGTCGACGAGTTGGGCCCCGGCGGCATCTCCGGCCCGCCGGTGGCGCGACGCGCTGTGGCGGTGCTGCGCCGACTGTATGCGCGTGTCGGGGATCGGTTGGCGCTGATCAGCGTGGGCGGCATCGAGACCGCTGACGACGCCTGGGAGCGCATCGTGTCCGGAGCCTCGCTGCTGCAGGGTTACACCGGCTTCGTCTACGGAGGAGGCCTGTGGGCCAAGCACATTCACGACGGCCTCGCCCAGCGGTTGCGCGACGGTGGCTTCCGCGGGCTGGGTGACGCCGTCGGATCCGCGGTCGGCAGAGAGACACCGCCGGGTTAGCTCAACTGGTCGGCGATGAAATCGGCGGTGCGCGAGTGCCATTCGCGCCAATGCCGGATCATGTGGTGGCCGACCCCCTCGATGCCCACCCACTGGGCGTCCACCCCGCGCTGCCGGGCGCGCTGCGTCTGCGCACGGGAGATCTGCGGGTCGGTGCGAGTATCCGCGCTGCCGTGCACCACCAGCAGTCGCGTACCGACCGGGATCAGATCGCCCTTGTCGCCATGCCACCACGGCGCCAAGGCCACCACCGCATCGATGCCACCCTCAGCGGCCAGGTGCGCCGCGACCCGCCCGCCCATCGAATGTCCAACCAGCACAACCTTTTCCGGCTCGCAGCGGGCGCGGAGCAGACGGAGCACGGTCCGGGCGTCACCTACCGGATCCTGGCGTGGGCTGTTCCACCCCCGCAGCCGGTAGCGCACCAGAACCACTTTGACACCGCGTCCGAGCCGACGCCGCAAGGCGTAGACGAGGAAAGCCATCCGCAACCCGGCCGGCTGCCACCACCGAAACGTTTGCTCGCTGCGGACCTGCCCACCCGGCAGCACCAGCACGCAGCCGCGCATCGAGCGTGCCCGGCGCCTACTTCTGCTCGTAGGTCGCGTGGATCACGGCCCGGGCGATCGCGTGCTGGAAGAGGTTGAAACCCAGGTAGGCGGGGCTGGCGTCTTCGTCGAGTTCGAGTTTGTCGACATCCACCGCGTGTACGGCGACGTAGTAGCGGTGCGGCCCGTGCCCGGGCGGTGGGGCCGCGCCGATGTAGCGTCGCTGCCCGGCATCGTTGAGCAGCGTCAGCGCGCCGCCCGGCAGGTTGTTGCCGTCGCCGGCGCCGGCCGGAAGTTCGGTGACGTCGACCGGCAGGTTGGCCACCGCCCAGTGCCAGAATCCGGAGGCGGTGGGCGCATCCGGGTCGTAGACGGTGACCGCGAAGCTGCGCGTCTCCGCCGGGAAGTCCGACCAGCTCAGTTGCGGGCTCACGTCCTCACCGCCGGCGCCCATGATTCCGCTGACCTGAGCGTTGGCCAGCGATTCTCCGTCGGTGATCGACTCCGAGGTCAGGGTGAACGACGGCAGGTCGGGCAACGCGTCATAGGGATTGGGCACAGTCATGAACAGTCCTTTCGTGTGATCAGCAGTGCGTGAGGAAGTGCGCCAGCACCTGGGTGCCGAACCGCAGCGCTTCGATGGGTACCCGCTCGTCGATGCCGTGGAACAGCGACGAGAAGTCCAACTCCGGCGGCAGCCGCAGCGGACTGAACCCGAAGCAACGAATTCCCAAGCGCGCGAACGCTTTTGCATCGGTACCGCCGGAGAGCATGTAGGGCACCGTCCGCCCGTCCGGGTCGACGGCAAGCACCGCGGCGTTCATCGCGTCGACCAGGTCGCCGTCGAAAGTGGTCTCGTAAGAGTCCAGGCTGCGGATCCATTCTCGGGTCACGTCGGGCCCGATCAGCGCGTCCACCTCTGCTTCGAAGGCCGCCTGCCGTCCCGGCAGCACGCGGCAGTCCACCACCGCCTCCGCGGTCGCAGGCACCACATTGGCCTTGTACCCGGCCTTGAGCATGGTCGGGTTGGCGGTGTCGTGCAGCACCGCTTTGAGCATGCGGGCCATCGGGCCCAGCTTGTCGATGACCCCGTCGAGATCGGGCGAGGTGACGTCGAGGACCAGTCCGGTCTCCTCGCCGACCGCGGCGAGGAACTCCGCGACCGTGGGGGTGATGACCAGCGGGAACTGGTGGCGACCCAATCGGGCGACCGCCTCGGCCAACACGGTGACCGCATTGTGGTCGTGCACCATCGACCCGTGCCCGGGGCGGCCCTGCGCGGTCAGCCGCATCCAGGAGATGCCCTTCTCGGCGGTCTCGATCAGGTACAGGCGGCGCTCCCCGCCGTCGCGGCGCGGCACGGTCAGCGAGAAGCCGCCGACCTCGCCGATCGCCTCGGTCACCCCGGCGAACAGGTCGGGGCGGTTGTCCACCAGCCACTGTCCCCCGTACTTGCCGCCGTTCTCCTCGTCCGCGAGGAATGCGAACACCAGGTCGCGCGGCGGGACGATGCCGGTCCGGCGCAGATGGCGGGCCAGCACCAACGTCATGCCCACCATGTCTTTCATGTCGACCGCGCCGCGGCCCCAAACGTAGCCGCCCTCGATGGCGCCGGAGAACGGATGCACACTCCACTCGGCGGGTTCGGCGGGCACCACGTCGAGGTGCCCGTGGATCATCAGCGCCCCCCGGGACGGATCGGCCCCCGGCAGCCGGGCGAACACGTTGGCGCGACCCGGCGCTCCGGACTCGACGTATTCGGTCCGGTAGCCGACCTCGGCCAGTTGCCCGGCTATCCACTGGGCACACTGCTCCTCGCCCTTGGTGGTCGCCAGATCGCCGGTGTTGGTGGTGTCGAACCGGATCAGCGTGCTGACCACCTCAGCCACGTCGTCGACGAAAACCTGGTCAGCGGGAAGGGTCACAGTCTCCTTTCCTACCACTCCGCAGCGCGCTCCCGCCGCCCGTGCTGGGCCGATTGGGTCGTGGCGGACCGATCCGATAGCCTTAGCTGCCAACTCTTGCGGTTGGTTATGTCCGAGTGGCGGAATGGCAGACGCGCTAGCTTGAGGTGCTAGTGCCCTACTAATGGGCGTGGGGGTTCAAGTCCCCCCTCGGACACGTCCGGCGACACGACTTAAGTCGGCAGTCGCCGTGACTCGCTGAAGATGCGGGTCGTAGTCGAGGCGCAGGCCCAGGCTTGCGTATACCTGAGCGCGTTCCGCCCCGGTTGCCTCACCAAGCACTGCTGACAGCCCGCCCAATTCCTCAACCAACTCGCTGATTTGTGCGGCAGTCATGACGCGAGGTCGCTCCGCTTGCTCAAGACGGACCTTCAGCTCGTCGCGCTCGGCGGTGCGGCGGCGCAATGCAACAGTCAAATCCTCAACGGCCACACCAGACTCCACGGCGGTAACCAGAGCAGCAACCTTCGCATTCGCCTCGCTGAGCTGGCGCCGCAAGGCCGCGTAGCCAGCCCCTGCTACCGGGTCCGCGTCTTGCCCGCGTGCCAAGTCGGCCGGATCGGCCAGGGTGGCGATCCATTCGTCAAGTCGCGCAGTCACCTCATCTTCACGGAGGTAGACGGTGCGCGGGTGATCACTCAGGTCCGCGGGTACCGAACGCGACTTACCGAGCTCACAACGGTAGAGGATGCGTGTTGTTCGCTTCCCGGCGCGGGCAGCGCCCTGCATCCGCCGTCCACATGCGGCACAGAACAGCAGCCCACGCAGTGCATATGGCACTGTTGACTCTCTGCTGCAAACAAGACCGGGACCCCGCCGCGCCTGCATCCGAAGACGAACAGCCTGCGCTAGTTCGTCACGGATCAGCGCTTCATGCGTGCGGCGTTCTGGTGCGATCCAGTCGGCCTCATCACGCCACCGCATACGAGTCTCATACCCCGCAGCGACATCATCGGGGTTGACCAGAACCTCGTATTTCTCCTGCTTGCCCCAAACACGGATACCGCGGTACGCCGGGTTGTCGAGTATCGCGCGGATCGCCGAATGGGACCATCCTCGTGGGTCACGATGCCGATTCCGTGCCGGGTCGTACTGGCTCGGTGACGGTACACCATCGTCGGTGAGCCGTTGCGCGATATAGCGCAGGCCCGCTCCGTCGGCGTACATGCGGTAGATCCGCTCGACGACCGAAGATGTCGCGGGGTCGGGTTCGAGGCGGTGAAGCCGCTGCCCAAGATTGGCCTTGGCAGGGTTTGGATGCGGGCCGGCATCGACGAGCCGGTAACCGTAGGGTGGTCGACCACCGAGATATCTGGCGGTGTCGTGCGCGAGTGCTGACATCGCCGTACGGACGCGCATCTGGATTCGAGCGCGCTCTCCCTTGCTCATGCCGCCGAACAGAGTCATCACCAGGTCGTGTGCCTCGGAGCCGGGATCGACCGCTCCGCCGACCTCGGGTACCCACAGGCCAACTCCGTAGTGCGTGAGGACAGGGAAGGTGAGCGCAAACTGCGGCCCGTAGAACGCACGGGCGGGTTCCCCAATCACTACGGCATCAAAGCTACGGTCCCGACAAGCGACATCAGCAAGCAGACGTGACGCCTCTGGCCTGCGCTTCCACGGCAGTGAACGGCTCTGTCCCACATCGAAGTAGTCGGCGGCGATGAATCCGCCGTGCGGAGTGATCAGGTCCATGGCACGCCGCTTCTGCCAGCTGCGGCTCGCCTCCGGGTCTTGAGCGTCCTCCGTGCTCACTCGGCCATAGAAGGCGAACCTCAGGCTCACGCCACTCCCCTCCCTGATCCAAGCATCCGGTCCCGCACAGCCATTATCACGTGTACCAGCGCGCGGTTGGCCTCGGACGGAAGTCGATATTGGTTGGGCACAACAATTTCAACACCCCCCTCTGACACCGTCGGCGCATCGGGACGAGCGTCACACCCGGAGCGAGCACGTGCTGCTCGGGACCTGTCAGCCATCGCTTCCCCCTGGCGGATCCCATTGTTGATTGCGGGCTTGGCCACGGACTTCGATCAGTCCGATGCGGCGGGTGTGGATGTGTTGGACGGCCGCGGAGTAGATGAGGGTCCGGTCGCCGAGGCTGGTGGGGCCGGCACGATCGAATTCCCATGCCACCAGATCATCGCCATCGGTGGAGTCGAGGCCGAGATCATGTTGGTGCGCAGTGCTTTTTAAACGTTGTTCACGGGTCCAGGCCGCGCGACGTTCGCGCAGCGCGGTCATCGTGGTGGAATAGCGGCGGGATTTGCTGGTGATGTGGCCCCGGTAGCCCAGGGTGTGCAGCCACCGACCGACACCGGCCAGTCCCTTATCGGCGAGTTGGCTGATGGCGGTCAGGATCGCCCGAACGTGGTCGCAGACATCGAGGTCAGCGATGGCCTCGGTGGAGATGCGTCGCGCGCTGATCCCGACGTCAGCTAAGGATTTGGTGACGTATTTCGCGAGGTAGCGAGCTACGCGGCGGCCTGGAAGAACCCCGCCGTGTGGTGAATCCTCCTGCACAGCAGAGCCGTCCGTGCCGGCGTGCCGGTTGTCGATGGGTTGGGTGTCGACTTGTGTGCCGAACCTGATCACCCGTGTCGCTGTATTTGAGGATGAGTCGGTGACCGTCACGGCCACGGTTCGAACGGCCTGTTGGATGATGGTGGCCAGTTCGGTTGCCGCAAGGGGCGCATGCCAGTCATGACCGCCAGAGTCATCGCTGTCGGGCGGGTCGAGGCGGATCAGGGCATGAATGTGCGGGATGAGCCGGGCTTGCAGTTCGACGACTTTGATGAAGCTGACCTGCACCGCATCCGGGTCGGCGCCCGAAGCACGTAGCTCTCGGCGCAGTGTGCGTCGCAGGGTGATGGTGAAGCGTCGCCACAGTTCGGGCAGGTGCCATGTGAACAGGACATGCCCGGTGTAGTCGTAGCAGTCCGCGCAGATCGGCTGTCCCGCATAGATATCACCTTCGCCGTGGGTTGTGCTGCACCACAGTGGTTTTCCATGCGGGCATCGGCGGTAGCCGCCAGTGTGGTGGTGGTCGCGACACACACGCTGCTTCTTGTCGCCTGCACGCGCGGCGGCGTGAACAGGCCCGTAGCTAGGTGCGGTGAGGGTGACGAACACCTGCGGACGATCGGCCACTGCTGCGGGGATGTTGTGGTGGCCGCCGGCGGTGCCAGCGTGCACGAGCTGCCACGTGTCGCGGGCGTACAGGTCTGAGCACGATGGGCATACCTGTGCGCGGCGGTTGTTGCACCGTGTCCACACCACCCGATCGCGGCCTATCTCGTCGGTACCTCTGAGTTGGATGGGGTGGGCGCAGAAGCCAACAGATTCCGCGCGCCGCCACCACGATTCGAACCCCGTCGAGGACGCGCGGCGCACCATCTGATCCACCACCGCATTGGTGTCGATCGAGCCGGGAACCCCGGGCAACACCAGCGTGGGGGCTGTCGTTGCAGTAGTCACCGTTGACCCCGGGCGGTGTCGGTGCGCCCGCTGTTGGACTGGTTGGTTCGGGTCGCGGCACGAGGTGGCCGGAATCGTGCTGCCAGAGTGGCGATGTCGTGGTCGGCGACGTGAAATGCCCGTACCCGCACCGGTTGGGCCGTGCCATCGATCATCATGTAGCCCACACCGGGAGTGGTGTCGGGGATGTGATCGCAGTCGGCCCCCGCGTCGCGGGCGCCCTGGCCCAAAACCATGGTGGTTTGGGTGGCTTCGGTCAACCGCAACCCGATTCGCACGGTAAACAGCTGCCGCACCGGCAGGGTGTCTTTGGCCGGATCTTGCACCGCTGCCACCACCGAAATGCCGACGGCCCGGCCTTGGGAGAGCAGCAGGCCCAACAGCTGTTCAATTTCGCTGCGCACCTTGCGGTCGGTCACATACGCAGTCAGCGCGGCGATCTCATCGATCACCACCACGAATAACGGCTCAGTCGGAGTCGGGGTGTGCATGCGCGTCTTGCCCCGTAACCGATTGGCGCGGGCGTGCATCACCTCCACTAGTTGCCGCAGCAGGTACAGGGTGGTGCCAGTGGCGTCGTGGGTGAACACCGTGAACATGGGTGCTCCGGCGCCCAGTTCCATGCCGCCTTTCGGGTCGATGACGCAGAGCCGCACTTGTCCGGTTTTCACGGCGGGGGCGAGGCCAGCGATCAGTGACCACAACACTGAACCTTTCCCCGCGCCGGTCGCGCCAGCCACGAGCAGGTGGTGGCCAAGCAGAGGTAGGTGCCACCAGTGGCGGGTTTCGGTGATCCCGACCCGCACCGACCCCACATCCACCGCAGTCGCCGTCGTGGGCATGGGCAGGGCAATCGGGTCGGCCAGCACGTCGCCGCGCATCAGGGTGATGCGTAGCTCTCCGGGCGCGGTCGCGCGGATGGCGATCCGGTCGGCACGCCAGGCGGCGGCTAGCGCCTCGGATTGCTTGTGCCAATCAGCCAGGGAGTGGCCGGTGACCACTCGCAGCGCCAGGACGTCGGTCGTCTTGCCGATGCGCACCGACTGCAAGGTCGGCACCAAGGTGCGTTCGCCAAGTGTGGCGGTCAGGCCGTGCAGGGTGCACACCGATTGCCAGGTGCGGGTGTAGCGCGACCAGGTCAACCAGCGCCGCCGCACCGGCTCGGTGACCCATCCGTGAAACGATCGCGGGTCCAGCCACGCCCAGCCCGCATACGCGGCAGCGAAAGCAATACCGATGATCAGACCCGCGCGTGAGCCATGGGTAATGGCCATCGCCACGCTGGCGATGATCGGGATGCTGATGGCCGGGAACAGGACCGCCCACCACAGCAGATACCCGGCCGCTTTGAACAGTGAGAGGATGAGGTCGGTGATCCAGTCGTCGTCGTTGGATTGAGAGTTCTTGCTGTTTTTGTAGTTTGATGCCATGACAGGCGTCCCTCTGGTGAGTGAATGGTCGATAGCAGCTCACGTGCTGGGGCGCGACACCCACGAGCGCCGCGCCCCAGCAAATGGGGTTATTTCTGCGCGCGGGACGCTTGATCGCTCGGCGCAGCCGCGGGGTTGGTGGGGGTGATGGCGTCGGCACGGAACGCCACGCCGCTGCGATCACCTTGAGCCCAAGGGATAGCAACCAGACCCGCGACTGAAACAGGTTGGGTGACTGTCACTTTCGGATCCCCGGCGACGGTGACGTTGAGCACTTCACCACCGGTGTCATCCAACGCCAACAGCTGCGCGGCATACAGTGGCACGCCGGTGGCGGTGTCCACTTTTGGGCTGCCGGTCTCGAAGTTCAGCCGCGGCTCGGCCGCTCGGGTGACGATGAACCGTGTGCCTGATGTGTCGATTCTTAAACGCATTGTCCCGCTGTTCCTTTCGTGATCTGTTTGCGCCCGTTGCGGCGCTGGGCTCAGTTCACGTGGACATCGCGGACGTAGCGAGGGACGTTGGCAGGCATTGCCGACACTGCCGCAGACATTTCGGACACGACAGGGACATGCCCGTGGGCATCGGACGGGCATCACCGCCGCGGGGCGGCGGCAGTCGCATGGCAAACTAGGAACCACGCGCTGAGGATGGACAGGGATGACACGGAAAGATGTGCGCTGAGACGACGGGCGATCAGGACGGCGACGCCGAGGCCGCCACGATCCCCAACGATCGCCTCACCCAACGGCTGCACGCCAAGGGACTCTCCCCACAGAGGTTCGCCACTGCGGTGGGCGTGGATATCAAGACGGTGCGCCGCTGGCTGGCCAACATCGACTACAACGTCCGCGAGGACAACGCCCGCCGCGCCGCTAAGCTGCTTGGCTGCACACCGCACAACCTGTGGCCCAACCAGTATCCTGCCCCTACCGCGAGCGCGCTGGCGACGACGTCGCTGGGTGGTCCGTTCACCGCGACGCTGTATGCCAGCCGCACCCAGCTGCCGATCACGACGTGGCAGCAGCATTTCGGCGACGCCACCACCGGCATCGACATCCTCGTCCTGGCGGCCACGTTCCTGTTTGACACCCTCGACGGCTTCCTCGACATTCTGCTCGACGCCGCCGCCCGCGGTGTGGCGGTGCGGTTTCTCGTCGGGGATCCTGACACTGCCACCACGATCCTGCGCGGCAAGGAGGAAGGCATCGGCGAGGCCGTCATCGCCCGCTGCCGCACGTCCGTGGAGTTGCTCGCCCCGCATGCCGATACCCCGGGGCTGGATATCCGCACCCACGACACCACGCTCTACACGTCGATCTTCCGGGTCGACGACGCCATGATCGTCAACTTCCACATCTACGGCTCACCCGGGCGCAACAACCCCGTGCTTGTGCTGTCGCGCCACCACGAACCACGGCTCTGGGCCACCCTCGAAGACGCTTTCACCCAGGTCTGGGATCGCGCCAGACCGCTCAGCGCGAAAGGCTGAACCCTATGCGAACCGACTACTACAACGACCCCAACGCCCCGCTGCCCAACAGCGTCGTTCCGTCAGCCTCGGCCATCGTCACCGACGAACAGGGTCGTATCCTGCTGATCAAACGCCGCGACAACACCCTGTGGGCGCTACCCGGCGGCGGACACGACATCGGCGAAACGATTGCCGACACCGCCGTCCGGGAAGTCAAAGAGGAAACCGGGCTCGACATTGAAGTCACCGGCCTTGTCGGTGTCTACACCAACCCGCAGCATGTCGTCGCGTTCACCGATGGCGAAGTCCGCCAACAGTTCTCTCTGTCCTTCACCACCAAGGTTCTCGGCGGTACCCTGGCCATCGATCACGAAAGCACCGACATCGCCTGGACCGATCCCGACGACATCCCCAATCTGGACATGCACCCGTCGATGCGACTGCGCATCGAGCACTACCTGCAACACCGCGACAGCCCCTACCTCGGCTAACCGGCTGGGTTTACAGCCAATCGCGTACCCGTCGGACCGCCGCCAACAGTTCGTCGCGCCCCGCGTCGACCGCGCGGTGCACCGGGTCCTCGGGTCCATAGCGGCCCAACACCTCGATCAATCGATCTCGCGGTGATACCGGCGCCCCGTCCGGCCCGGTCGTCAGATCGCAAAAGGTCAACACATCCAGAACATCGCTGGGCGGATCGCTGAACGCCGCTAAACCTGACAAGCCGCGCTCGGCAGCTTCCGCGTGCGCCCCAGTATGGAACGCCACCAGGGAGGCGACCAGCTCCCGAAAACCCGCCGCCCGGGCAAACTCTGCGCCATCGAGCGGATGAAACCCGGTCCGGCGCAACGACGGTGCGTAGCCGATATCGTGCAGCCACGCCGCTGCCACCAAAGAGTCCGCTGTCTGGGCATCGAACCGCCGACTCAGCCGCTCGGCAGTCGTCGCGACACCCCGCACATGCGCCAACCGCCGCAGCTGCCCCACCAGTCGCGTCTCGGCCTCTCGCCGTGCACGCTGCGCCAGCATCCCGCTCACAACCGCCATCCTACGAGTCCCATCGCCATGGCGCAGACCCGCAACTGATGCTCAGCGGAGCCCGGGCCGCCATAGCCCGCGAGGAACCGGCGGCTACCTGCGGGCTTCGCTACACTCCCTCTGCTCCCGTCCGCTGGCGCTCCCGTCCGCGCCGCTCGCTACGCTTCGCCCTCCGTCCGCCGCCACACAAGCTTGCACACGACGACGAGCGCTGTACATCTCAACGGCCACGGCATCCTGGCACCACGACAAGCCAGGACTGTCCTCGCTCCTCGCCGCATCGAGACGCCGCGGGCAGCAGGCGCGACCAACGCCCGCCTGACCGCCGCTGGCCTGCGATGTGAGAACTTTCTTTACTGCTATCAAGTCGATGGCGGCACGTTGCCACCAGCTCGACACCGCAGCCGCCCGACTCGAACGCCACGTCGACACCATCACCGCCACCGCCGCACCCGAGCTACAGCGTCGGGCCCGACACCGCTGCCACGCTGCTGACCGCCCTCGGCGACAACCCCGCTCGGATCGGCAGCGACGCCGCTTTCGCCAAACTCTGCGGGGTCAGCCCACTGGAAGCCTCCAGCGGCAAAACGATCCGCCACCGGCTCAATTGGGGAGGCAATCGCGACGCCAACCGTGCCCTGCACGTCATCCTGGTGGTGCGCATGCGCCGTCACCAGCCCACCCGCGACTACTTCGTTCACCGCCTGGCCGAAGGCAAAACCAAGAACGAGATCATGCGCTGCATCAAGCGTACATCGCCCGCGAGATCTACCACGCCCTCCGCCAACCCAGCAGAAGAACCAACGAACTCATTGCCTGAAGAACTCATTGCCTGAAGATAGGAGCATCTGGTATCAACTCCCGAAGGGCACCCGATCCGCAATGTCCACCCATTTCGTGGCGATATGGCACCTCTGTAGATGCCATCAATCCTCCCAGGTGAGTAATGTGCAGGTGGCTAATCGTTCAGGGTCATAGGGAACGCGAGATGATTTCCTTCATCACCTCATTTGTGCCGGCGTAGATTTTCTGCACGCGCTGGTCCACCCACAATCTCGAGATGGGGTACTCGGTCATGTACCCATATCCGCCGTGGAGCTGCAAACAGTCATCGAGCACCTTCATCGCTCGCTCAGTGGTCCACCATTTCGCCATGGCGACGGTCTGGACGTCGAGTTGGCCCGCGAGGTGTAGGTCGATGCAGTAGTCCAAAAATACTCGTGCGATGCGCGTTTCGGTTGCAGCTTCGGCCAAGATGAATTTCGTGTTCTGGAAGCCGAAGACGGGCCGTCCGAACGCTTCCCGCTCACGGGTGTATTTGAGTGTCTGCTCCACGGCAAGTTCCATCGCCGCGACCGCCCCAACCGCGACGATGAGCCGCTCTTGAGGTAGCTGCGTCATCAGCTGAATGAAACCCTGACCCTCGGTCTCGCCCAGGAGGTGCGAGCGGGGCACTCTTACGTCGTCGAAGAACAACTCGGAGGTGTCTTGTCCGCGTTGGCCGATTTTGTCGAGGACCTTGCCGCGCCGGAATCCGGGTCGATCGGCTTCGGCGACGATCAGCGAGATGCCGGCGGCGCCCTGACTTGGATCTGTCTTGGCGACGACGATGATCAGGTCGGCTTGCTGACCGTTGGTGATGAAGGTCTTTGCGCCGGTGATCACGTACTCGTCACCGTCAAGAATTGCTTTGGTCTTGACACTCTGCAGATCAGAACCGGTCCCTGGCTCCGTCATGGCGATAGCACCGATCATTTCGCCTGAGGCCATCTTGGGCAGCCACTGCCTCCGTAGTTCTTCGGCCGCATACTGGAGGATGTAGTGCGCGACGATTCCGCTGTGCAGCCCTGCGCCCCATGAGCTGTCCCCGACTCGGGCTTGCTCTTCGAGTACGACGGCTTCGTGCGCGAATGTGCCGCCTCCCCCGCCGTATTCTTCGGGTATGGACATGCAGAGCAGGCCTAGTTCGCCGGCTTTGTGCCACAATTCTCGGTCAACTTGGTGCTGGTCTGCGAAACGTTGCGCATGTGGGGCCAATTCGGTCGAGAAGAACTTCGCGGCAAGGTCACGAAGCTCGAGCAATTCGGCGCTCATCCAGGGAGAAATTGATGCTGTCACAGGATTCCCTCTCGGCTGTTCAATATCAATGGGTTTGATTTCTTAGGACGTTTCGATCTGATACTCGCCGGCGGAGTGACGCGCGCGTATGGCCTTCTTGTCGTATTTCCCGACGCTTGTTCGGGGAATCTCAGACACGAAGCTCCACCGCTCCGGGATCCACCACTTGGCGACCTTGTCCAACAGAAACGCGCGCAGTCGGTCGATGTCGACCTCGGCTCCACGGTGAACCACGACCAGGGCGAGCGGTCTTTCCTGCCATTTGTCGTCGGGAACTGCCACCACCGCAGCCTCGTAGATCGCCGGGTGACCAATCAGCGTGTTTTCCAGCTCGACTGAGGAGATCCATTCTCCACCTGACTTGATGACGTCCTTCGCACGATCGGTCAGCGTGAGATACCCGTCCGGGTCGATCCGGCCGACGTCGCCGGTGCGCAGCCACCCTCCGTCGAACTTGTCCGGATCATCGTCGCCGAAGTAGGCGCCGGTGATCCACGGGCCTCGCGCCTGTATTTCACCCGCTGATCGACCGTCCCACGGCACTGTCTTCTTGTGGTCGTCACGCAACCGGATCTCGACACCGCACATCGGCCGACCCTGGCTTTCGCGCATCTCCCACGCACGGGTCTCGCCTACTCCGTGCGCTGCGCGTGCGACGGTAGCCAGCGGCGAGGTTTCGGTCATGCCCCATGCCTGCACGATAGGCACGTTGTACTTGTCTTCGAATGCCCGCATCAGCGAGACGGGGACTGCCGATCCCCCGCAGGCAACCAGCCGAAGTGAGGAGATGTCCCGGGCGGGATTCGATTCCAGGTATCGATCGACATCGTTCCAGATCGTCGGCACTGCACCGGCGATAGTCGGCTGAGTCTCTTCGATGATCGACACCAGCGGCGCGGCTTGCAGATGGCGATCGGGTAATACCAAGTCCGCACCAGACATCAACGCCGCGTAGATCAGTCCCCACGCATTGGCGTGAAACATCGGGACAATGGCCAGGATACGGTCGGCCTCGCTCACTGCCAGGGCGTTCGACGTGCAGGCGGTCAGTGCATGTAGGTAGGTCGAACGGTGGCTGTAGACAACACCTTTGGGATTTCCAGTAGTCCCGCTGGTGTAGCACATGGCCGCGGCGGAACGCTCATCGATCTCGGGCCAATCGAAAGTCTCCGGTTGCTGCGCCAGGATCTCCTCGTAACGCAACACCGTCTTCCCGCATCGCTGCAGCGGAGCGAGGTCGCCGCCCCCGGTGGCGATGACCGTATGCACCGACTCCATCGCTGGTAGCGCACTAGCCAACAATGGCGCAACCGACGCATCCACCAGGATGATCTGATCGCTGGCATGGTTGGCGATGTACGCGAGTTGCTCTGGAGCCAAACGAATGTTGAGGGTGTGCAGCACCGCGCCCATGGAGGGAACCGCGCAGTAGGCCTCGAGATGTTCTTGGTTACTCCACTGAAAAGTGGCCACCCGTTGATCTGCCGTTATTCCGAGCCCGCGCAACGCATTGGCAAGTCGGCCCGCTCGCCCCAGGACGCTACGGTAGGACATACTTCGGTATCCAATTCCGTCGGGGGTGATCACCTCGCTGTTTCCGTGAATGGAGGCGGCATGGCGGACAATTGCCGAGATTGTGAGCTGGACGTCTTGCATCGTGCTGTGCATTACGCATCGGCCCTTCAGGCGAACAGGTCTGGATGGCGACTCGCATCGCCTATGAGCGTCCCGTAGTGGGTTCTGAGCGCTTGCAGGATCTCTGCCAGCGGTAGATCGTCGAAGGCGCCTCGATCCCTCAGATATTCCATGTGTTGTGTGCCGTCACCGGCGAACCCGTGCAGCAGGGCGTCTGTGCGCCCGTCGAAATCAATTGGCGGGACGCCGAACCGTGCGCATAGCTCGCGATTGAACGCCGGAGTTGCCTTGACCCAGACACCGCAGAGATGCATGAGGCTGTATCCGTGGTAGACGAAGACGTCGGTACCGCCCATCCGCTCACGCAATGTCTCGGTCTGAAGGTGGTTTCGGACATCGGCGAACCCCAGCCGCGCTGGGATGCCTGCTGCTCGGCAGGCCGCCGTCAAGAGCACCGCCTTCGGGACGCAGTAAGCGCGGTCTGCAGTTGCGATGGTGCTGGCGCGATACGCATGCGGGTCATCGGTCACGGTGTAGGGGTCATACCAAATCGAGTCGCGGACCGCAGTGAAGATGGCTATGGCCTTCGTGGTGTCGTCGACCGCGCCGCGGGTCGCCGATGCAACGAAGTCGCGTACCGATTCATGTTGCCAATCGAGGAACTCCGTGGGCTCCAGGTAAGGCGAGTTCTCACCGCTCATCGGTGCCGCAACGTCACAGGCAGTCCGTCCACGGGAATGGGCAGCGAGGTGTTGTCCCAACGCACGTGATAGTCGTTTGGGACCGTCCAAGTGTAGGTACGCAACATCTGGTGCAGGATTGCCTTCACCTCGAGTGTGCCGAACTGCATCCCAATGCATTTGTGCGCCCCCCCGCCGAACGGCACCCAGGCGAATCGGTGCTGTTGGTCCTCGCGCCGGGGCTCATCGAAGCGCGACGGATCGAAACGGTCCGGGTCGCTCCATATTCTGCGGTCGAAGTGATTTACGGCGGGTGTGATTGCGCACAAGGTTTCACGGGGGATGTGATAGCCGTCGATGGCGACATCGCGGACGGTCTTGCGCATCACCAGCGGAACGGGCGCCAGCAGACGCAGAGCTTCTTTGAGGATCAGATCGAGGACCGTCATCCGCTCCAGTTCGTCGATATCTGGCGAATCGTGACCGAAGGACCGCGCCTCCGCCGCTGCCTTCTCCTGCCACTCAGGATGTTTAGCGAGGAAGTAGGTGACAGCAGTGGTGGTGATCGTGGAGGTGTCATGGGCGGCCATCATGAGAAAGATCATGTGGTTGATCACATCCTCGTCGGAGAACCGTTCACCGTCTTCTGTGGTCGCCTGGCAGAGGGCGGCGAATAGATCGTCGGTCTCGCCTGCACGCGCGGCCGGCAGGTGTCGGGAGAAGTAGTCCTCCAACACGCGCCGCCCATGCACGCCGGCGCGGAACCTGGTGCCCGGGAGTGGAACTCGCACAAAGGAACTCGCCGCGCGAACAGTGGACACGAACGCCTCGTTGACAGCAGCGCTCTCGTCCTTGCCGCGGCCACCCATGAAGACATCCGTGGCAATATCGAGGGTGAGATTCTTCAACAACGGGTAGATCCGGACCGACGGACCGGTCGGCCACGCGGGCACGGCTGCGCGAACGCACGGGGCCACCTGCCCGACATATCCGGTCAGGCGAGGACGCGTGAACGCCTCCTGCATGATGCGCCGGTGCATCAAATGTTCGTCGAAGCTCATGAGCATCAACCCGCGATGGAAGAAAGCATCGATCAGGAAGGACCAGCCATCTTGAGAAAAGGCCTTGGCTTCGCTTGTGAACGCCTCACGCGTTGCGTCTGGACCGGCGATGACCACCATTTTGGTACCGAATGCGCCCATCCACGACACCGAGCCCAAACGTTCGTAACGCTCCCGACTGAATTCTGAACCAAATCGGATGTAGTCGACAGTGTGCCCCAGCAACGGGAGTCCAGCGTCCCCTAGGACGGCTCTCAGCCCAGATCCGGCGGGGGCCGGCGCAAGTTCCCGGACTCTCCAGTCCCGACTCCACTGTCGCCATTTGTCATCGACGACGCGGGGGGCGGGCGCCAACAGGACAGACGTCAACCGCTCCTTGGGGTGACGCGTGATTGCGAGAAGCTGATTAGCCACGATGCCTCCTGGGCGCTCTGCTGCACGGGTATCTGGTAATAGTTTACATAGATGTGCTGAATGTCAATATTCGAACAGTTAACAGTGAAATGTTAGACACCGCCTGCGACCCGGATCATCTGCGCAGCCTCGCGCGGTTCTCACTCGGGCCGTCTAACTGAAGGCGTTCAACGTGCCTGAATAGATAATCGTGACTGCGTGGTTTGCGGGTGAGGATCCGGTAGGCAAATGTAGGCCCAGGCCAGTTCGTCGGGATCGCGCCACTCGAGGTCGTGTACCAGCTCGCGCAAAGCGCCCACACCGACCTTCGCAGCCGCCGGCTCAATCGTGTGTTGTAGCTTTGCTCGATGTCTGGCCTGACGTCGACCGTACGCCCTGGGTCACTCGCCAAAATCTTGATGAGGGCACCGACATAGCGGACCTGAGACTCGATCATGTAAATGATCGACCCGGAACCGACATTCGTGTTCGGGCCATAGAGGAGAAAGAGATTCGGGAACATCGGGACTGTAATGCCCAGGTATGCGTGCGCCTGCGTCCCCCACACCTCGTCCAGAGTCACTCCGCCCCAGCCGCGAACACGCATCGGGGCGAGGAAGTCGGTAGCGCGGAAACCTGTTCCGTAAATGACGACATCCGCGCGATGGAGTACGCCATCGTCGGTCACGACTCCCTTGTCGCAAAGCTTCGCAACCGCGTTGGTCACCAACGAGACTTCACCGTTGGCAATCGCGGGGTAGTAATCATTCGAGAACAACACCCGCTTGCACCCCGGCGCATCTGATGGCGTGAGTTGCCGGCGCAGCATTGGATCGGCAACCTGCCGATGGAGGTGGTAGCGGGCGACCGCGCCGAGAATGCGTGACAAGGGCTTCGCGTCGACCAACGTCACTGCGAGCACTTCAAAAATCAGCCATACCGCGAAACGCTCAAGACGCAGCCACAGCGGCAGAACCTTAATCAGCTGTTGGTGAAGACGTCCGTACCTGCTGTCCCACTTCGGCAAAATCCAAGGCGCCGTGCGCTGATACAGCGTTACGCGCTGTGCCTCGTGTGCGATCCGTGGCACAAACTGTATCGCGCTTGCGCCTGTCCCGATGACGGCTACTTCCTTGCCGCGCAGCGATACCGAATGGTCCCAACGCGCCGAATGAAAACGCGGCCCCTCGAAGGTGTCTTCGCCGGCAATATTCGGCGTATGAGGTCGCGAGAGCTGCCCCACGGCCGAAATCACGACATCGCACCAGATCGTCTCGCTGGATCCGGTCACCAAACGCCAACGGCCGGCCTGTTCATCGAAGGTCATCTCGACGACTTCGGTCCGCGTGCGCAAATGCAGGTCCATTCCGTCGGCCAGGACGAGTCGGCGAAGATATTGGAGTATCTCGGGCTGTTCTGCATAACGTCTCGACCAACGAGTGTTGGGCTTGTCCGAGAGTGAGTACAACGCTGACGGCACGTCGCAAGCCGCTCCTGGATAGGTGTTGTCGCGCCAGACGCCGCCGATGTCTGCAGCCTTTTCCACCATGGTGAAGTTGGTGAATCCGTCCCTCTTCAGCTGATGGGCCATGGCGATACCCGCGACGCCGGCCCCGATGATCACTATCGACGGATCGTGTCCTCGAGGATCCCTCGCAAAGCCGCCTGTCATGAGACAGCTAAGAAGCAGTTGATGGCGCGGTGGCAGTGGAGCATCCACGGTCCCAACACTTTCACCGGTGGGCCGAAGCTTTCAGGAAGTTTCCAGCGCGGTGGATCGCCTCACGAGCCTCGGGCAGGATTCGGAACATGGCTTGGAACACGTGGATCTGTCCCCGGTACACCTGTATCTCAACGCTTGATCCGGCCGATCGGAGGCGGTCGGCAAGATGCCTCGAGTCATCGATCAACATTTCTCTTCCGCCTACCTGAATCAGGATCGGTGGCATGGACCTGAGGTCTGCGTCGAGCACGCTGATTCGCTCATTGCGGTGATCTGCACCAGCCACGTACAGGTCAAGAGCGCGGGCCGCGGACCGAGCAGAGGCGAAAGGATCACGGCGGCGAAGTTCGCGTGCCCTCGCGAGTTCACATGTCAGATCCAGGACCGGAGACATGAGAAGCATCGAATCCGGCAGCGGCAGTCCGTCACTACGTGCGCCAAGGGCGGTGGCCATCGTGAGCTGGCCGCCCGCCGAGTCCCCGGCCACCGCAACACCGCGTTCGCCGGAAGCCGAAGGCTGCCCTGTGACGAGCCAGCGGTATGCGTTCAGTGCATCGTCGGCGGCAGCGGGAAAGGGATAGCGTGGAGCTAGCCGATACCTCACCGCAAAGATGGGCCGACCGCTCGCGGAGGCAAGTTCACCGAGCAGGCCGCGGTGGGTAGCCGGTGAGCACATGGAGTAGGCGCCGCCATGAATGTAGAGCAACGGAACCGCGTGTGGATCGACTGCAGGAGAAGTGATCCAATCCCCGCGTATCTGATTCCCGGCGAACTCGGTATCTATTGTGCGAACCGCCACGCTTCGGCGGGGCCGCGATCCCACAAGCGCCATCCGGAGTACGCGATCCATCACCGCGAGGCCGTGGGCGCTCGACGGGATGAGTTGCGACAGCGGACGCAGTGTGTTTCGCGAAGTCATTGCCACGAAATGACTTGCAAGACTGGGGCGCCGGTCCGCCGCATCAGTGTTGGTCACCGTGCGCCAACGGATTCTGCGCGACGTTCAAATCGGTAATCGGAGAGCCGGAAGGTGCGGCTACGCCAGTAAGTCTCCAGGGTAGTTGACGGACGCAACGGAACATCGCCGTGTTTGTCGAAATAGTAACTGTTGGCATTGGAACAGCTCGGCTGCCAGAAAACCTGTCGATGTCGGCGGCTAACCATGTCACCGAAGTAGCGATCGTTCGCCTGCTGTCTGACCTCTACGTAATCAGCCTTCAGCGTGCGCGCACGACGAAGACAGCGGACGATATGCCGACTTTGCGCCTCGATGAGTGTGAAGTACGAGGAGCCGTTGTAACCATAGGGACCGAAGATATTGAAGTGATTCGGGAACCCTGGGACGCTCACACCCTCGAAGGCTTGGAGGCGGTGCTCATCCCACCAGGCAGACTGCTCCACTCCACCGCGTCCCTTCAGCACATAAGTCGGCATATTGCCCGACTCCATCACTTTGAACCCGGTGGCCAAGACCATGACATCGATCGGATAACTCTTGCCATCTTCAGTGTGAACCGAGGCATGGTCGACATGGGTGATGCCGCTGGTCTCGAGCGAAACATTGCGACGGTTGTACGTTGCGAGATAGGAATTGTGGAAACTCGGTCGCTTACAACCCAACGAATAGCGAGGAATGAGTTGGTCTCGAGTCACCGGATCGTCGACCGCCCGACGCATATAGCGTTTCGCCGCCTCTTCCATGAGGTCCGACACAGGGATCAACGAGTGAAAATGAGCTGCGATGGGAAATGTGAACTCGACGAACGCCTGACTCGCAGTGCGCGTCATCAGTTGTGCCCCTGGCACCAACCGCATCACTGTCGCGGCCCAGCTCGGTATGGAGAAATCCGGCTTCGGCAAGCAGTAAATCGGCGTTCGCTGGAAGACCGTCAGACTTGATGCGATCTTCGCGACTTCGGGAATCAGCTGCACCGCAGATGCCCCAGTCCCGATCACCGCCACCCGCTTACCGGTGAGATCTTTCGTATGGTCCCATCTGGCCGTATGCAGCGTCACGCCGGCGAAGTCGCGCACTCCTGGAATATCAGGCCACTTCGGCCGACTGAGAACGCCAGAGCAATTTATCACAAAACGCGCGGTCAGATTCTGACCAGAGGAGCAGCTCAGCCGCCATAGTGCGGCGCCTTCGTCGAAACAGGCTTCGTCCACAGTCGTGTTGAACCGGATGTAATTTTGGAGTCCGTATTTTTCTACACACCGCTCTGCATAAGCCTTCAACTCATCCCCGTGAGCGTAAGTACGTGACCAGGATGTTCGCATCTCATAAGAGAACTGGTAACTATAGGACGGAATATCGACCGCTATTCCCGGATACGTATTCCAGTGCCATGTACCGCCGACGCCATCGGCGTCATCGACTATAAGAAAGTCCGCAAATCCGGCCTTCAACAGGCTGATCGCTGTACCAATCCCAGAAAACCCGGCTCCGACTATTACAATTTCGTAGTGCTGCCCAGACTCAGAACCCATTACTTCCTCACGTGCGCTTTGATGTTTACCCTATCCGCTGCTGCAGTTCAGCGTGTTTGTGTCAACTTCAGGTCAGCATCGTCACGCCGAGTGATATCGTAATCCCGCATATCCAGACGGGACAGTTCCCTGGTGAACTGAGTCGCAAAGCCCGGATACATCGTGCCGTTATAGCCATCCTCTGTTAAATACCAGCTGCTGCAACCCGAGTTCCATGTCGTGCGTCGTAACCGCCGCTGAATATTGGAGTGGTACGCGTTTTGGCTATTCTCTTTCACATCCAGGGTATGGACTCCGTTACCTTGGTCGCGCAAGAGCTCGATCGCTTTTACGATGTAATCGATTGCCGCCTCCATATATAGAAGAGCGGAGTTGTGGCCAGGACCGGAATTAGGCCCGAAAGTGAAGAACAAATTCGGATACCCGGCCACACTCACGCTCTTGTAGGCAAATCTCCCCTCAGACCACGCGTCTTCGAGTTTTCGCCCGTCGCGCCCCAGGATCGGAAATGGCGTACCGCGTTTACACACATCGAAGCCTGTCGCGAATACTATGCAGTCCACCTCATGCTCGATGCCGTCGGCGGTTCGAATTCCGTTCGGAGCCAGTGTGGCGATCGGCCAGCTGACGAGTTTGCAGTTATCGGCCTGGAGAGCAGGGTAATAGTCGTTAGTCATAAGCATGCGTTTGCACCCAGGTCTGAACTGCGGTGTTAGCTGACGTCTCAACCAGGTATCCTTCACCTGCCGACGCAGATTCGCCTTCGCGGCCGCTTGGATGACAGATGTGGCAGCGGTATCCCAAACCATGCCCACGGCCATGACCTCATGCGCCCAAAACCACGCACCTCGTAGGGCCTGTTCGGTTGCCGGCATGCGCTTGAAAGTCGAACGCGCCCAGGCCGGATGCCGGAAATTCACCCTCGGTAGGACCCAGCCGGGCGTCCTCTGAAACACCTTGACCGACGCCGCCAACTGGACCAATTCGGGAACGATCTGCACAGCGCTCGCCCCGGTCCCGATAACCGCCACCCTCTTACCGCTCATGTCATAGGAGTGGTCCCACCGAGCACTGTGAATCTTTTTCCCCTCGTACGACTCGATGCCACGAATATCCGGGAAACTGGCGTCAGCAAGTGGTCCGCTAGCCATCACGACTGAACGGCCCCGATACCGCCTGCCGCCGGTCGTGTCGACAACCCACTCTCCGGCATCCTCGTCGAATTCCAGTGCACTCACGTCCGCACCGAAATGAATGAACCTCCCAAGATCGTATTTCGCGACAATCGCGTCGATATAGGCGAGGATCTCTGCGCTCCCCGAGTATGCGCGAGTCCAGCCTGGGTTCGGCTCGAACGAGTAGGAGTACAGCAATGACGGAATGTCGCAGGCGGCGCCGGGGTAAGTGTTGTCACGCCAGGTGCCCCCGACGCGATGTGATCGCTCCAAGATGACAAAGTCGTTAACGCCCGCTTGAAGCATTCTCATCGCCGTACCGATACCCGCGAAGCCGGCGCCGACGATCAAAGTCGTTACCGTGTCCGTCATTTAGCGACCGGTTCATAGGTCAGTTCATCCGTCCATGAAGGCGGTCGCCCGAGTACTTGCACGGGGAAGATGTCGATCGCATTGCCTAAGCGCTGGGAAACGAAGTGAAGGGGTTGGGACCGCTTGATCGAGGAGGACATGTGGGCCTTCAAGATGTGATATCCAGGCACCCTCCGCGTGTGCTCACTGCGGTCCCCGACATTGCCATATCGCGTCACCGCGTTGTACAGCTTCTCTTCGGATAGCCCCATCGCGTTGAGATTCATCAACATGCGCGTGAGAAGCGGTATATACAGCAACGCGCCAGTGAGAATACGGGGGTCCATCACAGCGCCGACCGTTTGGATTGCATGGATTCGCATGGGACTGGCGCCGAGGTCATTCAGGACTTGAAAACCTACTGCAAGGTGCCGCGATTCGTCGCTGTTGACCTTATTGAATACTTCCCCGCAAATTGGGTCGTCGACCTCATCAAGGAGAAATTTCAGCAGGGCCCCGTCCAGCGCGGTCTCCAGTGCGGGAATCGCGGCGCCGATGACAGTCAGAGGAAGAGCCTCAGCGTACCGATCTAGCCACTCGATCACGAGACGGATGTTCTTATTCGGTACAGGCTTTTCGCCTTCCTCGATCATGCCCCAGCGACGCATCAGAGCAAGTTCGGCGTTGGCGTGACGCTGCTCCTCGGCGTGAAAGTAACGGTAAATGTCTCCGAGCGCTTCGAAGGGCGCCTTCGGGGCCATCGCAGCAAAGGCGCGCGCTCCGACATGCTCAATCCACACCACGTCGGACATGAATTGCTTGAGTTTGGGACGCTGTTCGTCGGTGATCAACTCCGCACCAGGGGCGCCCCAATCGATATCGGCGAGAGCCCATTGCTTGTTCTTGATCGTCTCGAGCATGTCGCTATATGCGAACGCCATTTCACTGCTCCCTCTGTTCGGCTGGATCGTTCCATGAGGCCACGCGCTCCACCAGCCCCAACGCCCGCGTAAACTGACCGGGTAAAGCTCTTTTCAGTTGCCACAAAATTTTCGCGTCCAGTTGGGGCACTACATAGATTTGTCCGCGATCGTGCGCGTTCAAGGTCGTTCGAGCCACTTGATCCGGCGAAATGCCGGTCCACCTCATCAGGTTGGTCGCGAGTTTCGCCGCCGACTCCTCAATCTGAGGATTTTTGGCGATGTTCGTCTTGACGAAGGTGGGGCAAAGCACTGTGACATTGACGTTAGTACCGCTCAGTTCGGCCGCCAAGGTCTCGGACAGAGCGAGCACTCCGGCCTTACTCACGTTGTATGCCCCCATTCGGGGCGCCGAGCCGAAACTCGCGGCGGACGCCACATTGATCACTCCGCCACGGCCGTTGCTCCGGAGCCGGGGAACGAAAGTCTCGCACCCGTAGATAACACCCCAAAGGTTGACAGAAATCGCAGCGTTCCAGTCCTCGACCGACGTAGCGCCGATGCGATTGCCGCCCGCACCGATTCCGGCGTTGTTGATCACCAGGCTCGCCGCCTTGCCAAACCAGTCTTCACTGGCATCAGCGAGGTTACGGACCTGCTCAAGGTCGGTGACGTCGCATACGACGTCGAAACCCTCGCCGCCGGCCTGCCTCACCAACTCGGCCGACTCTTTCGCAGTGATGGGGTCTTTGTCCGCACACACAACACGTCCACCTCGGCGTGCAAGCTCAACGGCGAACGCGCGGCCGATACCGCTCCCTGCGCCTGTGACTACTGCGTGGGCGCGGTGGGTTCTACCTGGTGAACTACCGAACGGCAAGAACCTCATCTGCTTGCCTTTCGGATCGCGACACTGATTTCCGGTGCGGGAGACCATTGATTTGGGGGCATCAGCCACCATTGGTGTCGCATGCCACCAGTTTGGTCGTGAGCCCGACGTTTTGTCAAGATGTTTGATGTGCGGTCGAGAAACACGCGCTGGGGTGGTCGGACCGGTGCTGAGCGTCGAGCAGAGCGACGGCAGCAATTGATCGAGGCTGCGACCGAGATTTGGAGTGAGAGCGGTTGGGCCGCAGTGACTATGCGCGGCGTGTGCGCCCGGACAGGGCTCAACGATCGATACTTCTACGAGGACTTCAAGACGCGCGAGGATCTTCTCGTCGCAGCGTGGGATGGCGTTCGCAATGACATGCTCGGCGAGGTTTCCGCGCTCTTCGACGAGCGTGTGGATCGGCCGCCGATCGAAACCATCACCGCGGCGATCGCCATCGTGGTCGACCGGATCGCACGCGATCCTGGCCGGGCGCACATCCTCCTCGCTCAGCATGTAGGTAGCTCACCGCTGCAAGATCGCCGCGCTGTGGCGCTGCAGGAGGCAACGCAGTTGGTCGTCGAGGCAAGCCGGCCACATCTCAGAGAAGACGCCGACGAGACGGCCCTTCGTATGGACACTTTGGTTGCGGTGGGGGGGTTCGTCGAAGTCATCACGGCCTGGCACTCCGGTTTGCTCGCGGTGACCGAAAAGGAAGTGGTCGCGCACACGAGCCGACTGGCTGAAACCTTGGCTCAACGCTACGTCGTCAGCGGCTGAGGCTTAACCTTTCCGTGAGTTTCGAGGCCGACTGCACTTGTCTGTATGACTGTCGCCTTGACCCGCCACCGGGCATCCAATCCGTGACGACAGGCGCGCTGTCGATTGTTTGGAGGAACGACGCAGAAACAGTGTCTTTCTGCGTCGCCCTCCTCACGCACTTTTGCTACCCCGGCTGAGCGATGACCTTCTGTGAGCCGTCTTGGTCGAACAGTTCCTTGCTCCATCGCTCCAGGACCGCGGTGCTGTCCCAATCATCAGGGTGGAAGCCGGGGCGGTTGTACGAACGGAATCGCTGCAGCGCATCGGCGGTGAACATCGGGGTGCGACTGAAGCGACGTAGGCTACGCACCAACGTGACCGGGTTATACGAGGCCTTGTCAGAGGCCATCGACAGCGCAGTCTGCAGAATGAGTTCGCCGAACAGAATTGCAGAGGCGATCCGCATGCCCCGTACGCGGGTGCGCTCGGTGCCTCCAATCAGCCGATAGGCGTCGAAGGCGACGGCTTTGTGCTCCGACTCCTCGAACGCATGCCACAGCAGAATCGGTCGAACCTCTGTCTGTCCGATGAGCTTCTGCGCGTCATCGCTGGTGAGAATGATTTCAGCGAGCGTCGCGGTGTAGTGCTCCAATGCAGAGGTCATCGACAGCCGCATTTCTGGCGAAAAGCGCCGCTCCAATCGCTTGATCAGGCGTGCGACGTGGCGGTCGATCCGCGCGGTCGGATAACCCATGGCCTGGAGCCGTTCGTTGAGGAGCCGATGCTGGTGTCGGTGTGTGGCCTCTTGCCCGATGAAACCCTTGACCGCTGTCAGCAATTGGGGATCGTCGATGGAACTCTGGAAATACTTGACCGAGCGGATGAAGAAGTCTTCCCCTTCCGGGAAGGTCGCAGAAAGCACCGAGATGAAATGGCTCATCACCAGGTCGCCATCCACGAAGTGTCGCCGCTTCGTGGAGGTGGGCATGGGGAAACGAACGCGCCGGGGTTTTGGCAATACACGGCTCTTGGTCGAGGCTCGATCTTCCGGCATCTTGACGGGGTCCTTCCTCCGTTGCGTGATCTGACTTTAGGCCTTGTCACATGAGACTGCCAGAATGTAGGGCATGAGTCCAGCACGTGTTTATGGCGGGCTGTCCGCAACTCAACGCGATGCGCAGCGCCGCGCACTGCTGATTGACGCCGCGGTCGCGCTCATGGGCAAGCAGGGAGCCGCCGCGTGCACCGTGACCGCTGTGTGTACGGAGTCAGGAGTGACGAGCCGGTACTTCTACCAGCAGTTTCGCGACAGAGACGCGCTCCTGCGTGCGATGTTCACCAAGATCTCCACCACCTTCCAAGCCGTGATCACCAAGGCGATACCGGATGACACCGTTGCTCCTCAAGAACTCGCTTACGCTCCGATAAAGGCCCTGGTTCAGATGATCGAGAACGATCCCAGCATGGCCCGCATATTGTTTGTCGAATCGGGCGCTGAACCCCTGCTTCGGCAGCTGCGAAGCGAACTGATGTCCGAATTTGCGGAGCTCGTCCTCAGAGAGGCCCGCCTGCATCTCGATATACCCAGCGAGGTGATTCAGGTCGCAGATCTCGCCGCTACCTACGGTGTCGGGGGCCTGTTCGAGATTCTCCGTCGCTGGATAGACGGACAACTAAACCTATCGACCGAAGTGCTTATCGAGCATTGTGCGGGTTTTCTCGGCAGTCTTGGCCTGTATACCCTCGGCCAGAAACCTGACCCGGCCGCTTCGCACATCCAGGTCGATATCAACTCCCCGGCGGGCCACAACAGATGAGACCGGCGGTATTTTCGCCGACACGCTGCGGCGTCACGCTACCGAAGGCTGGTACACCACGATGTGGTCGAGTACGCGTTTGCTTAGCAAACCCCCTGTCGGCCCCGGTTCAATCCTGAGCAGCCTGCGCCGGTTGAAAAATGAGCAGATTTACGGGTTGAGTCATCCTTCCCAGGGTGGTCGCGCAGTGCAGCGTATTGACGACGCCTTCTGTATGGAGCTAGTGAAGTGATCCAGCGTGACGACGACGAATAACCCGGACGCGGACGCGACCAGCTGGCCGGTGGCTTCCTCGCGCAATTCTGTCCGCACTTCGAGTTTCCGGCCGGTTCTGGACACGAGCTCCGCGCTGACCTCGTAGGGAACCCCCAGCAATACCGGCGCGAAGAACTCGGTGTCGAGCTTACGGGTGACGGCCATCTCACCGACGACGTAGAGCAGCATGCCCACCGTGTCGTCAAGAACCGTCATGACTGCGCCGCCATGTGCGATCCCGGGTGCGCCGCGATGTCGGCCGTCGAAGATATGCCTGGCGCCCACCCCGTCGCCACGCCGACGCGCTCGCAGGCGATGACCGTGCGGATTGTCTGTGCCGCAACCAAGGCACCACGGATGGTGCGCATCGAGGTAGTCGCCGTCGGCGGCGATAACACGATTCTGAAAGTTATGCCACCACGCGATGGCCGAATCTTCTTCCGCTTGCTCGTCGATGACGAAATCCTCCTAAATAGGACCACGCAGTGCATGGACCACCATGCGACTGAAGAACTGCGCCGACGTCGGCTGGGCTGATCGCCCGAAGACAGTATGTAAAGGACTCGTTAGCCCGCCGAGATCATCGCTGCGGTACACCTTCCAGTTCCGTCACTATCAGCCATTTGGTCCTGCCCCGCAATACGCCCTCGACGCTGTCGCCGCATAGCTCGCCCGATAATGCTCGGGGTCGTCGTCGGTGCTATAGGGGTCATACCAAATCCTGTCCCCCACAGCGGTGACGGTCAACCTCGCCTTCTGCACAAGGGTCACGAACGTCACCGACCGCGTTCTGGGCGAAGCGCTGAACATCGTCATGCTGCCAATCGAGAAACCAGTAGTCTTCAGGAAACTCGATTGATTTGAAGTGCCACTCACAGATAGCCTTTCAGATGAGCTTCGATGCCGGTATCGACAGTGCCAACGGATCGACTGGCCGTTTCGAGGGCTTCGACGAGGCGCGTTTCGGCGTCCGGGATCGTCGCGGCGACTTTGGCCGCAGCTAGACTACGACTCCGTAGCGATGTGCCGGCATCCGTGGCTGCGGCCGCAAGCGTAGACCACGCTTTGGAAGCATGTCGGGCCGCGGCAGCCGCTTCGGCAGTGGCGGCGTCATCTAGGAGATCGGCGATGTTCTGGCAACCGTCTGCCTGCAGCGTACGAAAGAGCCCGCCGCCGGTACCGGCTTTCTCGATGAACGCCCCGAGCCCGAACAATGCCGCGGTCAGGGCATCGTCATCGAACAGCGTTGGCCAATGCCCTACGTCATCGGCGAAGTCCTGCACACCCTTCAAACCGGAAGATTCGACTTCAGCTGCCTCGATGCGCAGTAGCGGCGCACCTACGGCACCGCCGCGCATGAACGCTGCGCTCGCGGCGAGTGCAGCGGCCGCGATCGGCCCAAGGTCTGGCACTCGCTCTGGCCAGTCGACGTGATATGTGGTGTGCCGGGTAGGTGTGGGAAACCCGACCGAGGACCGCGCCCGGCGTAGGTCGTCGTAGGCCACCGTCTGGGTTGTCTCGCGGTCATTATCGACCACATAGGCGACCCGTTGTTCGTCATCGTATCCGGTGATGACAATGTCGTGACGGCTCATGTGCAATCGGACGCGCAGGTAAGGAAGTTCGCCGATGTCAGCCCAGACCATGACGGGTCGACCTTTGTCGATTTCGTCGGTCACAAATGCCCATCCCACGTCCGGGTCATCGGTCGATCGCACGACGAACTTTGCGCCAACCCGGGAGAGGTAATCCTGTTCCAGGTCGCTTCCTCGTCCTACCAGGTACACCTGGGGGAACAACTGCGTAGAGCGGACGTACGAGAAGTCCAAGACTCCGCCGAGGGTGAAGACCAATCCTTCACTGAGTGCTTCTGTCCCCCATCCGAGTTGGGCCCATTCAGTAAGGTCACGAAGCGCACCGGAACCACAGTGCCCTCCCCTCCTATGGGGATAGGGAACTTGAATCCTCGTCATCGCCGCTTCCTTCCTTGTCAGTAGCACTGTTGAGACTCGTCAAAAGCTACGTTTCATCACGGCTTCCCGGCTGACAGTAGGTGCCAACACCAACACGCGTGACCGCAGCCAACCTCAGCCGCGCATCTCGACAGCCTATGGCGATGGGGCACATTGACTTTCGATCGCTAGTCCTGCATCAACACGTCAACGGTAAGAGCCACAGACGCGCAGCACTCAACCGTTGTACTCAGCTCGCTTGCTCCCGTGGTCGCGCTCCCGCGCTTCGGCTGCTTTATCAGAATCGGATGAGTCCTCGGATGTTGCGGCCCGATCGCATATCCGCGTAGCCTTCGTTGATCTGATCGAGGGTGTACTCACGGGTGATCAGCTCATCCAGCTTGAGGTGTCCGGCGTTGTAGAGCTCGACGAGCCGCGGGATGTCGTGGGCGGCGTTCGAAGAACCGTACAGAGCGCCGCGGATCTGCTTTTCATACAGCGTCAATTCCAGCAGTGAACCCGACATCGAGGTGTCTTCGGGGTGCCCGATCGCGGTAACGACCACACGGCCGCGTTTACCGACCAAGGACAGCGCCTCGCCGATGTAGGACCCTTCGGCGACATCGGTGGTCAAGACGCAGACATCGGCGAGTTTGCCGCGGGTGATGTCACTGATCAGTGACCAGGCCTCGTCGATCGTGGCAACGGCATGCGTCGCACCGAAACCGCCGGCTTGTTCACGCTTGAACGCCACCGGATCGACAGCCACGATGTTCAACGCGCCCGCGATGCGGGCACCCTGAATCGCATTCATGCCGATGCCACCGGCTCCGATCACCGCCACGGTATCCCCGGCACGCACCTCACCGGTGCGCACCGCCGACCCGTACCCGGTCGTCACACCACACCCGATCAACGCCGCCTTGTCCAGCGGTGTCCCCTGGTCGATTTTGACCAGAGACGCCTTGGGGACCACGGTGTATTCCGAGAACGTGCCCAGCAGGCACATCTGGCCGACGTCCTCACCCCTGGCATGGAAACGGTAAGTGCCGTCGATCTGGGGTCCCATCATGAGCGCGGCACCCAAGTCGCACATGTTCCCCATCCCCCGCGCGCAATAGGAACAGTGCCCGCACGACGGCAGGAACGTCAGGATCACCGAATCGCCCTCGGCGACGTTCTCGACACCCGCACCCACTTCGACCACGGTGCCGGCACCCTCGTGGCCACCGACGACGGGCAGCGGAATGGGCAGGTCGCCGGTCACGAGGTGTTCGTCGGAATGGCACAACCCGGTCGCGGTCAGCTGGACGAGCACTTCATCGGGGCCGGGAGGATCCAACTCGATGTCCTCGACTTCCCACTTTTCTCCTAGGCCCCACAGCACTGCAGCACGTGTCTTCATGTGTGTCTCCTTAACGTCAGTGTTTCGGTCGCAGTGGATTGATGATTCACGCCAGCGTCTCGATGATGAGGTCACCGTCGGCGAACTGGCGGCGCAGCTTCTTCTTGTCGAACTTGCCAGTGGAAGTCAGCGGAATGTCGGTGACGAACGCCCACCGTTCCGGTAGCCACCACTTGGCCACCCGCGCACGCAGAAATTCGGTCAGCTCCGCCGCGGTGGCGGTGCGGTCGGCAGCCAGGACGACCACCGCCAGCGGCCGTTCCTGCCACTTGTCGTCGGGCACTCCAATCACCGTGGCGGTGCGCACCGCAGGGTGAGCGGCCAACTCGTTCTCCAATTCCACCGAGGAGATCCATTCGCCCCCGGACTTGATGACATCCTTGGAGCGGTCGGTCAGCGCGATGAGCGCGTCCGCGCTGATCGTCCCGACGTCCCCGGTACGCAACCACCCGTCCGGCGACGCCGCCGGACTGTCATTCTCGTAATACGACTGAGTGATCCACGGGCCGCGGACTTGAATCTCCCCCACCGATTTTCCGTCCCACGGTTGTTCTGCACCGCTGTCATCGACGATGCGGGCCTGCACACCGGCCACCACCCGGCCTTGGGTTGCGCGCAGGTGAAGCGACCTCTCCGGGGTATCAGAACTCCGCGGCAGAGCGACCGAGGCCAGCGGGGAAGTCTCAGTCATCCCCCAAGCCTGCACAATGCGGATGCCCAGCTCGTCATAGGCGGTCATCAACGACCGCGGAACCGCCGAACCACCGCAGGCCACCATCTTCAGCGAACTCACGTCATGGCCAGGATTGTCGCGCAAGTAATGCAGAACATCGGTCCAGATTGTCGGCACCGCCCCCGCCATCGTCGGCCGCACCGCCTCGATCATCTCCACCAAAGGCCCCGCCTGCAGGAAACGGTCAGGCAGCAGAAGCTGCGCGCCGGCCATCATCGCCGCATACGGCAACCCCCACGCGTTGGCGTGGAACATCGGAACGATCGCCAACACCGTGTCGTCATGACCGATGCCCAAGGCATTCGAGGTGCACGCCGCCTGAGAGTGCAACCACGTCGAACGATGGCTGTAGACAACACCTTTCGGGTGCCCGGTGGTACCGCTCGTATAGCACATCGCTGCAGCCGACCGCTCATCGACATCGGGCCACTCGAACGTACTCGACTGGGCGGCCACCACATCGTCGTACCGTAGGACGTCCTTTCCGCACCCCTCGACCGCGGCAAGATCGCCGGTTCCGGTCACTAGCACCGTGCGCACCGAGGTCATCGACGGCAACGCCGCCGCCAAAAGGGCAAGCACCGTACTGTCGACGATGATCACCCGATCCTCGGCATGATTGGCGATCCACGTCAGCTGTTCCGGCGGCAGCCGCAGGTTCAACGTATGCAGCACCGCGCCCATCGACGGCACCGCCGCGTAACAGTCCAGATGCTCCTGGTTGCTCCATTGCAGCGTCGCGACACGCTCATCTCCACGGATGCCGATCTGGCGCAAAGCATTTGCCAACCGTGCCGCACGCTCACCCACCTCGCGATAGGACACCCCAGAGATCTGCCGGGGTCCGCGCGCAGTCAGCACCTCGCGATCGCCATGGACTGCCGAAGCATGGGCCACGATCGCGGGCACAGTCAACGCAACGTCCTGCATCGTGCTCCTCATCGCACACCCGCCCTACAGCCCGCGGTGAGGCGAGGGTCACGCATCGATGAGGTCCTGCCGATTCTGGCTCTCCAGCATCAACCGGTACTCGGGGAACAGGTTCTTGGCCTGCGGGATCAACTTGATCAACTTCGGCACCGGACCTTTCGCACGTACCGTTCCCTTGGCCATCGCCATCGTCAAGTTCACCTTCCCCAACCAGAACTTGTTCCCCGTGTCTGCCGACATGAACAACTCCACGTTGGGCACCGCGGTACTGGCCGCTCCGGTCTCCACCACCTTGTTCGGCATGTCCACCGTCACAACCGCATCCGGATCTGTGTAATGCACCCGCAACACCACACCCGAATTCGCGAGCTTGTCCGCCAGACCCTCCTTCTCCAAACCCCGCCGAAAGATCCCGCCCAGGAAGGCATAGACCTCGTCCTCGTCCCTAAATACCGCCACCGTCAACCTCAACTAACCTCATTGTCAGAACAGAACAGAACAGAACAGGCACCGACTTCTGACGCTGCTCCTCCGGAAAGAATCGTCATGCTCGTTGGGAAACCCCACTAGGTCCTGATGCGCTGCGCCAAGGCGACCGCCGGGCAGCCGCTAGCGTTCCTTTGCCAGCGGGGCTGGATGGCAATTGTCACTGAAGTACCTCTCCAAGACACGCGTCGCATCCGCCGTCGTCGTTCCCACCGCCTACGCACCGCCGGCACCTCAGTCCGAGCCGGCGAGCACCAGTTCGGCCCGTTCGACGGCGACTTGCTGCGTGATGACCCGCTTGCTGAACATGAAGTCGCGGGGACGGTTGATGCAGTCGGCGGCAAGAAGCTCGCCGGCACGGAGGTAGAAGCAGGTGAAGTCGCGCTCCCGGGTCGGGTCGCCGCTGAGGACGACCTCGTCGTACCCGGTGTTGAGACCGGCGATCTGGAGCTTGAGGTCGTATTGATCTGACCAGAACCATGGAAGGGCCGCTATCTTCTTGGACTTCCCACAGACGGTCGCGGCGGCGACCTTGGCCTGCTCGGCCGCGCTCGGCACGGACTCCAGGCGGATGCGACGGCCGTAACGGGCCATGTCGTGGCTGGCGCAGTCCCCGGCGGCCACGATGTCGGGGTCGCTAGTCCGGGCCTGATCGTCGATCACGACGCCGTTGTCGACGACCAGGCCCGCGGTGGCGGCGAGCTCGGTGTTCGGCTCCACGCCGATGCCGACAATGACGAGGTCGGCGGGAATTGATTCGCCACCGGCCAGGATTACTTCGCGGACCCTGCCGTCGCCGGACAGAGCCTCGACCAGCGTGCCCGTCCGGATGTTGACGCCCTCCTCCCGGTGGATCCGGTCGAAGAACTCCGATACCTCCGGGGCGGTGACCCGTTCAAGGACGCGCCCGGTCGCCTCGAGCAGGGTGACCTCCAGACCCAGTGCACGCAACGAGGCGGCTGTCTCCAGTCCGATGTAGCCGCCGCCGACGATCACCGCCCGACGCCCGGGGCCGGCGGCCTCTCGGATCATCTCGCCGTCCGCGGCGGTGCGTAGGTAGAAGACTCCGGCCAGGTCCGCTCCCGGGGTGGGGAGCCGACGAGGCCGGGCGCCAGTGCACAGCGCGAGCTTGTCGTAGGGCAGTGCGTCGCCGGTACTCAGCACGACATGACCAGCCGAGCGGTCGACCGCCGCCACCGTCGCATCCAGGAGTCGGATCCGCTGCTTGGCGTAGAAATCCGAGTTGCGGATCGCGAGTTCGGCCAGTTCGCATTTGTCGGCCAGGTACGACTTGGACAGCGGGGGCCGCTGGTAGGGCAACGCCGACTCATCGCCGACGAGGACGATTTCGCCGTCCCACCCTTCTCGGCGAAGACTGGCGGCGAGCTGGGTGCCCGCGTGGCTGGCCCCCGCGATGACCGCTCGCTGCACGGTCATGCGCCACCTTTCGGGGTGAGGCGGACCATCAGCTTACTGATCCCCCTCACGAAGTTGGACTGCACGTACTCGGGCTCACCGACGACCTCGATGTTCTCGAACCGCGGAAGCAGCTCCTCCCACAGGATCCGCAACTGCATCTCGGCCAGCCGGTTACCCATACAGCGGTGCACGCCGAAACCGAAGGAGATGTGGTTACGGGCGTTGGCCCGATCGATAATCAGGTCATCGGGCCGATCGAACACGCGCTCGTCGCGGTTGCCCGAGGCGTACCACATCAGGACCTTGTCGCCCTTGCGGATGAACTGCCCGTTGAGCACAGTGTCGGCCTTGGCGATCCGGCGCATATGCGCGAGCGGGGTTTGCCACCGGATGATCTCCGAGACCATGTTGGGGATCAGCTCGGGGTTCGCCTTCAGCTTCTCAAACTGGTCAGGGAACTCGTTCAGCGCCAGAACACCACCGCTCATGGAATTGCGGGTCGTATCGTTGCCACCCACGATCAGCAATACCAAGTTGCCCAAGAACTCCATCGGGCGATCGATCAGGTCCTTGGTGCTCTCGTCGCTCTGCAACATGGTGATCAGATCGAAGCCGGGCAGCTCTCCGGCAGCTGTCCGGGCTGCCTTGTCCCGCCAGTGAGCGCTGAGACCTCTAGCCATATCGACCATGCCGCGAAATATCTCGTCGTTGTCCGAGGGCCCACCGTTGGCTTGCTCCATGGAGGTGGCGAGATCGGACCATTGGACGAGCTTGCGCCGCTGCTCGAACGGGAAGTCCAGCAGCGTGGCCAGCATGCGCGCGGTTAGCTCGATCGAGACGTGCTGCACCCAGTTGAACGGTTCGCCAAGCGGCAGAGCGTCGAGCACGTCTACCACCCGCTCGCGGATGAGGCCCTCCATCTCACGCAGGTTCTTCGGTGCGACCACACCCTGGACAGCCTGCCGTTGCCGGTCGTGTTTTGGGGGGTCCATCGCGATGAACATCGCAATGTCGAGGAAGCGCGGCGGGCTCCCGATGACGATGAACGGCTCGGAGGAGAAGACCTCGTGGTTCTTGTCGACGGCCACGATGTCGGCATGCCGCGTCACCGACCAGAACGGGCCGAACGCGCTGTGGGCCTGATAGTGCACGGGAGCCTCGTTGCGTAGGCGCTCGTAATAGGACTTCCAGCGACCCTGACGATAGAGGAAAGGATTGCTAAGGTCGATGTCGGTCAGTTCAACCTCGTCAGCCGGCGGGATCGGTCGCTCGATGAAGATTTTTTCACCGTTGGTGCCGGTGACCCAGCGCCGCGTTCTGTCGTAGAGGTGGGCGCCCTGGATTATTCGGTCCATCGGAATTGTTGCCTGAGCCTTGGCAGTGACTGCCTCGCGAATATTGCTCACGTCTCACCTCTCTTTCGTCATCACAGTTGGAACTCGGGCAGATGGACGATCAAACCGTCCCACGCCTCAGAGACCTGCATCTGGCAGGACAGCCGGGAGGTCGGCTGACGCTCGGGGTTCATCGCGAGCATCTCCTCTTCATTGGCCCCGGAGAGGCCGACCCGATCGGACCATTGCGGATCGACGATCACATGGCAGGTGCCGCACGCGGCTTCGCCTCCGCAGTCGCCGTCGATGCCGGGCACCGCATTGTTGGTCGCGACCCGCATCAGTGACTGACCTTCCTCGAGAGGCGCCTCATACTTCTCGCCGCCGTGGGAGACAAATGTGACAACTGCCATAGCCAGGCTCCTTGCGTGTCCTCAGTTACTTGACACAAGTCTTGCGCCAGATGAGCGCTGCGGCTATGTTCGCCGGAGTCAGAAACTTGTGATTTCGGCTCAAAGGGGCCATGGTCAGTGAACCCCAATGACGCGGGTGTGCCCCCACTCGCATTCGTGCAAATGCTCGAGAGCCCGGCGTTTGACCCAGACGCCGTCGCGCGGCTTCGCAACATCATGGCTCGCGAAGGAACCGACGAGGCGACGCTGATTCAGCGTGATATCCAGGCCCCGTTACGGTGGTTTCGTGAGGCGTACCCCGGTCTAGACATCGATCAGGCAACGCTGCTCGGATTTGCGTTAGCCGAACAGGCACAGTTGACGTCCTTCGGCCCGCTGAGTGTTCCGCTGGTCAGCGCGGGCTCAGTGGCCGAGATCGTAGAGCTGCTGACTTATCTGCCGTTGATCACGACGGCTGTCAAAGCACAGTTTCATCCAGATGACCAAGGCCTCACCGTCGGGCTCTGGGGACACACCAGCGATCGTGCCCTGGACTGCCTCGCCGTCACGTACGCCGGGTTGGCGTTGTTGCGACTGCTGGACATGCTCGTCCGTGCGGCGCCGACCCTCACACTCCACTTGAGTTGGCCAGCGCCCGCCGCCTTGAAAGATCGCGAGGACGACCTTACCGCCGGGCGCCTGTTCTTCGACGCTCCGATGTCCTTCCTCCATGTTCCCGCGGACACGCTCAACGAGGTGTGCCGGTTCTCCGATCCCGTCGCATACCGACTCGCCATCGTCGATCTGCAGCGAACTCTCGACCAGCGGAGCGAAACCACGTCGTTCTCGGAGAAGGTGAGACGGCTGCTGCAGAAGGAGCCCGGACGCCGAAGTAAACATTGGTTCGCACATGAGCTGTCGATGTCCACCAGCACACTCAAGCGGCGCCTCTCCGAAGAGGAGACCACCTTTCGCGAGTTGCGCCAAGCATTCCTGCGCGAGCGCGCGATGCTGCAGCTACTCGACCGATCCCTATCGGTGAGTGAGATCGCCACGGATCTCGGATACAGCGACCTCGCCAACTTCTCACACGCCTTCAAGCGATGGACCGGCCGCTCTCCGAGCGAGTTTCGGCTCTCACCACATTGAGCTGTCCCGGCGGGTCCGGAGATCCCGACCTTTGCGGCGTCTTTCTGCAGCGTCGCCTCTCCCCGGGTGTTCGATGAAGGCCCGAGCCTGCGCGCCGGGCAGCAGATTCACCCGGTCACACAAGCCGGCCAGATGCTCGGCCAGCACCGAATCCAATTGGCGGGCATAACCGAAAGTGAACTCCCGCAACAGCGTTCCCATCGTTGACGGGGGATACACCCGGCGGAAAAAGGGTTTTTATGCCGCCAGCGCGGACCAGGTCGACATCATCGATGTAATCCGCGCCCGCGTACATGCTCGCGATCAGGGTGGCCAGTTTCGGAGCCGGATTGGCCGACCTCGACTTGACCCTGGGAGCTGCGATGTGAATCTTGTTGGCCAACAACTCCGATAGGCCTGCCTGCTCAGCCAGCGCCATCACCGGCACCAGGCCCGCGCACGACACCAGATGTCCTCATCGAACACATCGGACCGCGGGGTGAACGTGTGGGACACTCGCGCCGGAAGTGCCGTTCTCGAACTGGACCGATTGTTGCCTGAACAATATCAATCTTCCCAGCTCAGAACGCACTTTCCTTATCCCGACACCCCGACAAACAGTCCATTGTCAGTGGATCGAGGCTAAGACCGCTCAAGTCACAGCTATCTATAGCCAACGCCGAGGTAGCGGAGCGCCACCCGCGAGATCCGCGCACCCGTGGTGGCGATGTCCGCGGAGGGAAGGACGACGTGACTCACGGTGAGCCGCACCAGAACGTCTGCGACCTCCTCGACGTCTTCGGAGTCGAGATCGGCGAAGTGGTCGTGAAACCACGCGACCAAAGCCGCGGAGGAGAGCTGGAGCAGGGACGCCGATGTCGGCAGGAGAGGAAGAACGCCCGTCGTCGGCGCACCGGCGCGATCATCCCCTGAGTGGCTGGACGTCAGCACCGACTTCAGGAGCGGACTGGCTTCTGCTTCACGCAGGGTGAACCGCACCGCTGCGGTGATGCCGCCCTGAACGTCGCCGGTGTGTTCGGCGAGGATGGCGTGGATACCCTCCAGGAAGCGCTGACCCTCGGCCACCACGAGCGCGTCACCAAGTCCCTGCTTATCGCCGAACTCCTTGTATAGCGTCGGTCGGGAGACGCCGACAAGTTCGGCGACCTCACTCACTCGGACTTGTTCCCAGCCCTTCTCAATGGTGAGTTCCCGTGTCGCCCTCAAGACCTGCTCGCGGATATGTCGGCGAAACGACATCCGCGCCGAATCAGTTGGCATACGAGCAGAATAGGTGGCGAACTGGGATCTCCCGCGCAGCCCGACGACTGGCGTCAAACGGTACGGTCGAGAAAGTCGACGACCGCCGTCGAGAATGCGTCGTTGTTGTCGCCAGCAACCATGTGGCCCGCGCCCGACACGTCAACGGTTTGCGCGTGGGGAACCAAGGTGAGGAAATCCTTCACTGTCTCTTCGGAGACTATGTCCGACAGCAGGCCGCGGACCAGCAGCGCCGGCGCGGACACCTGTCGCGCGCCATCGACAAGGAATGCGCTCATCATCTCGAACTCCTCTGCGCCGTCGTCTGAATCACTCTGCAGGAACTGAAAATTCGACGTCGCAAACGCCGGATCCCATCGCCAGGCCCAGCGACCGTCTCCACGTCGGCGGAGGACTTTTTGAAGGCCGTCGACGTTTTCGGGGCGAGGGCGGTGCGGGTTGTAGGCGGCGATCACGTCAGCGGCCGACTCTAGGCTGTCGAAACCTTCGGGATGGGCCGACATGAACGATAGGACTCGGCGGGCGCCGTGCATCTGCATTCGCGGAGTGATGTCAACCAGGACGACGGCCTGCCATAGCTCCGATGGGGCGAGCAAGTGCGTGCCGAGGATGGTCAAACCGCCCAACGATGCCCCGATCGCGGCAACTGGGCGGGCGGAGCCGGCGTACGCGCGCACGGCCAACAGGTCGGACCCCAGCCGTTCGATGTCATAGCGTCCGTCTGGATCCCAGTCGCTGTCACCATGTCCCCTTGCGTCGTAGGCGGCAACGGTGTAGCCCCGCTGATGCAATCGTTGGGCGGTGACATCCCAGGCGTGCCGGCTCTGACCACCGCCGTGAAGGAGCAACACGACCGCCCGCGGTCCGTCACAGCGGTAGAAGTCGACCGCCAGCGAGAGCCCATCCACCGTGGGCACGCGCTCGACGACAGGAGCGGACGAATCATGTGCTCTGTTTGCAGACATCAAGAGATGGCCTTCGGTGCGACGACGGTGACGGTGCCCTGCGCCGCACACACCGCTCTGCCGTCGTTGCAGATGTCGATACGTGCCACACCGCTGGTTCTGCCCAGCGAGATGATCTCAGCCGTGGCTACACAGGTTCCGCTGGAGACTGGACGAAGCAAATTCAGTTTGAACTCCGTCGTCGCGACCCAGGATCCCATCGGAATCACGGGATAAAACACCACTCCAAGGCAATGGTCGACCATGGCCGACAAGCAGCCGCCATGCAAGTTGCCGAAAGGCGTCTTCAGGTCGTCGCGTGCGTCCATCTCCGCGACGAGCCGTCCAGCAGTGAATTCAGTGTGCCGGAAGCCGAGGTAACCGGCCAGCCCGCCCGTGGTTTCTGCTGCGCTCTGCAGTTGTTCAGCGACCTGCTGGTTGAACGCGGTGAACTGCACAGACATGTCCGGCCTCCTACCTCAGCTGTGGTTGAGACATTACGCCTTGTCTGTCACATCGGTCGACAATGGTCGCTCGCCAGGATTGCGGGAAGGAGAAACCTTGAAAGAAATGTCCGGAGCCCGTCACGACTGCGCTCCCGCGGTCCTCGAACAGTCAGCAGGCTCAGTATCGTGCGGAGAACCCACTCGGCGGCGTCGTCGACGGAGACGCCCGGTTCTACGTAACTCCAGTGTCTCCTGAAGATGGGACGGAGAAACTCGGTGACGAGTTCGAAGAGTGACGTCGAGGTCCCCGCCGCGAGGCCAACGCCGGCGAGTTCCTCGTCGCTGCCGAACAACAATCCGATGATCTCTTCGCGGCGCGCGGCCTCAACTGTGTATTCCACGAAATCGACGAGAGCGGAGCCCAGATCGGTGTGCTCCGCGATCCGGGGGTTGATGCGATCGAGATAGCGCTCGGCGGCGCGAATGATGACGCCCGACATCACCGCCTCCCGATTAGGGAAGTAGCGATACACCGTTGCCCTGGAGACACCCGCTGTTCTGCCGATGTCCTCCATGGTCGTGCCTACCACGCCGCAACTCTCTAGGCACCGCTCGGCAGCATCTAGCAATCGGTCGCGAGCGGAATCACGATCTGACGGCGCGGCGGCACCCCATCGCACCAACTTCGTCGACACAACAGCCAGTATGCCGCGGGCGCACACCATTGTGGCTTGACTGCAGATATGACACCATCGCATTCGTGTCTCACAACAGCCCGTGGCCCTGAGCGAGTGATCGATTGTCGGTAGAAGCGCGTACTCCGGTGGCGGTCGGCGTAGGCGAAGTCACCCATCGCGGGGACGACGTCGTCACCGGCCTCGGTTGGTATTCGACGAAACATTCGGTCGGTGTGTGGTCGGCCACCCCTCCACCAACCGGGTGGCGACTGATCGACACGGCAGACGAACAAACTCCGATCGATTCATCGCGGCTGGCCGTCGCAGGCGTCGACGAGGCGACCGGTCGCGCGACAGTGGACGGGTACACGGTCGAATACGACCGAGACGGGCGACCTCGATGGACACCGACCATCGCGCACCTGTCCGACGGGCGAAGAGTCGTCGCACGCAGCGACGATCCGCAGATTGCCGAGGCGATGGCGGGCGAGATGTACGTTGGCAGAACGGTTTGCCTCCGAAACACAGGGTCGTCCACGGGATTCGAGCTTCCATGATCGCCGAGGCCATGGTGTTGACCGGACCGCGGAATCTGGAGCGGCGCCAGATGACCATCCCCGACGTCGGTGACCGCGGTGCGATCCTGCGAGTTGAAGCATGTGGTCTATGCGGTACAGATCACGAACAATTCACCGGACACCTGCCTGCCGGCTTCTCATTCGTTCCAGGTCACGAAATCGTCGGCATCGTCGAACATGTCGGCAATGCGGCCAGCGAACGCTGGTGCGTCCGGGCCGGCCAGCGCGTGGCCGTCGAGGTGTTCCGGTCCTGCCGAGACTGCCCGGAGTGTCGCCGCGGCGAATACCGGCGATGTGCGGTGAACGGCATCGCCACCATGTTCGGGTTCGTCGACGTGGAGATCGGCGCCGGGTTATGGGGCGGATACGCCACCCATGTGGAGCTTCCGTGGGACGCGATGCTACTCCCGATTGCCGAAGACATGGACCCCGTTCTCGCCACGTTGTTCAACCCTCTCGGGGCCGGTATCCAATGGGGGAAAACTCTTCCCGACACCAAGGCGGGGGGTATCGTAGCGATACTGGGACCGGGCATCCGCGGGATCTGCGCGGCGGTGGCGGCGAAAGAGGCGGGAGCCGCTTTCGTCGCGATGACCGGCATCGGTCCACGCGACGATCAGCGACTGGCCATAGCCAGATCATTCGGTGTCGACCTGCCCATCGACGTATCGCAGGACGATGCAGTGACAGCGCTCCAGCGTGAGACAGGCGGACAGCTTGCCGACGTGGTCATCGATGTCACCGCCAAAGCACCCTCCGCGTTCGCCGACGCCGTCGCCCTTGCCAGGCCTGGCGGCAGGGTCGTGGTTGCTGGCACCCGCGGCGGAGGCGGCGCGCCCGGCTTTGAACCAGACACGCTGGTGTATAAGGAATTACACATCGCCGGTGCACTCGGCGTGGAGTATCCCGCCTACCGGGCAGCCCTCGAGATTCTGGCCACGCGCCGCTGGCCGTTCGACCGGATCACAAGAGAATCAACCGGATTCGCTGGTCTCGCGCCGCTGCTCAGTTCGCTTGCAGATGAAAATGCCAAATCGAGTGCGGCCCTGCACAACGTCTTCGTGCCCACGCCCTCACAGCATGCGGAGCTTCAACAGAGGAAGGTCACACGTGACGAGAACGGAACGCGTACCGATGCTCGACCTTGAGCAGGCCCGGCTGCGGGCTGCCGAGTGTGGGCTGCCCGCAGAGATGGCAGAACTGTCAGTATTTCGCGTGGCACTTCACCAGCCGAGCCTCGCAGTGGCCCTGTACGGAATGCTTGAGGCGCTGCTATTTAACGGTGTGCTCGACGCCCGGCTACGCGAATTGATCATCATGCGCATCGGCTGGGTAACGGGGTCGGTATATGAGTGGACACAGCATTGGCGAATCGCGACGCTGCTCGGTGTGGCTTCGGATGACCTTCTGGCGGTGCGTGACTGGCAGAGTTCCAATCGTCTGGGCCATGCCGAGCGTGCGGTCCTGGCGGCGACCGATGATGTGGTACGTGACGGGGTCATTGCCGAGGAAAACTGGGCCGCGTGCCACAAGGCATTCAATGGCGATCACGCGGTTTTGGTCGAACTTGTCGGAGCGATCGCCAATTGGCGGCTCTTTTCGATCCTGCTTCGATCCTTGAATATTCCGCTTGAGTCGGGTACCGACTCCTGGCCGCCCGATGGGCGAGCCCCTCGACGTGACGATTGAGTAAAAACGGTTGTTCAGCAATCGCACCCAAGTTGAAGCTCGGTTACCCCTTATGTTCCTAGTCAGTTGTGGGCTATTGAATTTCAAACGGGTAGTTGTGATTTCGGTCTCTTAGCCACGGTCTCGGGGTAATGCCACCAACTGGACATGTGGAGCCAACTGTTCTGGGACGCCTACACCAGCTTGAAGCACGCTCCGTCATACGAATACGATCCAAGGGATGTCGAGGTTCTTCGCGACTCAGGCCAACTGTTACTACTGGGAGAGTCGTTCAATCGGGTCGCTGGCAACAGAACGCCAATGAAGGCGATCGTCGGCAGTCACCGCACACAGCACCTCACGCAGAGAATTCAAGAGCCCGCTGCTGCAAGCTAGACCCGGCGTCCGACACCGAGGCGCTGCCGTCTTCATACAGCTGACCACGAACGCCAGCCGCGCCGAAGTCCCACCGGGGACGGCAAACACCTTCCGCCGCAACACCTTCGGATGCAGCTTGGACGGAAGGCCACCAGCCACCATAATATCGACCGTCTCGGCGTCGCCAGCACCGCGGACGAATCGGTGTACCGGCCCGTTGCCACCTCGCCTCCGGCTTGCGCGGGTCAATCTCTCAGGTCGTCGTTGCCACACTCAGAAGTGACATGTACAAATCACGGTTCAGCGAGTGTACAGTTCACGGTGTGGAGGTATCCGTGACCGAGTTGCGCGCGCACCTTAGCGATTGGCTCGATCGAGTTCGGGCTGGTGATGAGGTCGTCATCACCGACCGCGGGATTCCGGTCGCGCGACTCGCTGCGCTGGACAGCGCAGGCACCTTGGAGCGTCTCACGGCCGAAGGCGTGATTGCCAGGGCCACCGCGCAGCGGCCCGTCGCTGCGGGACGGTCCCGGCCCCGACCGCGGCGGCCGGTGTCTGACCAGGTCAGCGACCAGCGGCGCTGACCGGTGCCGCTCGTCTACTTCGACGCCAGCGCCTTCGTTAAACTTCTCACCACCGAGACAGGAAGCTCGCTGGCATCCGCGCTGTGGGACGGCTGCGACGCCGCATTGTCCAGCCGCCTGGCCTACCCCGAAGTCCGCGCCGCACTCGCTGCAGCAGCCCGCAATCACGACCTAACCGAATCCGAGCTCGCCGACGCCGAGCGTGACTGGGAGGACTTCTGGGCCGCCACCCGCCCAATCGAACTCACCGCCACGGTTGAACAGCACGCCGGCCGCCTCGCCCGCGCCCATGCCTTGCGCGAAGCCGACGCTGTCCATCTGGCCAGCGCGTTGGCAGTCGGCGAACCCGGCCTGATCGTCGCCGTTTGGGACCGACGCCTGCACGCCGGAGCCCAAGCCGCCGGGTGCCGACTCGCCCCCGCCCAACTCGACCCCTAATCCGACCGCTCGACGTCAGAGGTGGGTCGACCCCGGCATGGATGACGATCAGGTACCGATTCGCCAGGTCAGAACCCGTGTCGTAAGTGGCCAAGTCCCCCCTCGGACACCCGACTGAGGCGAGCGAAATGAACGCTCGCGTTCATTTCTGAGCCGATGGAGGGTGTTGAGCGGCGAAGCCGCGATCACACGACCGGCGACACGACTTAGGTCGGCCGTGGCCGTAACTTGTCGCAGGTACGCATCGTAGTCAAGACGCAGGCCCAAATTTACGTACACCTCTGCTCGCTCGCCCGGTGTCGCCGCGTCGAGGACTGCAGAGAGCCCACCCAATTCCTTCACCAGTTCTTTGATCTGCGCTGCAGACATGACTTGCGGCTGCTCAGTTCGTTCAAGCTTTGCCTTGAGTTCGTCACGTTCTGCGGTGCGGCGAAGCAATGCATCCTTCAGTTCCTCGACGGCAACACCCGACTCCACCGCCGCGACCAGAGCGGCGATTTTGCGGTTTACCTCACCGAGTTCGCGCTGCAGAGCCGCATACCCAGCGTTGCGGGCTGAGTCCACGTCCTGCCCACGCGCGAGGGACACCGGATCAGCGAGACTGGCGATCCATGGGTCAAGCTGCTCAGTCACCTCGTCTTCACGCAGGTAGACGGTGCGCGGGTGATCGCCGAGTTCGGTGGGCACCGAGCGTGATTTACCCAACTCACAGCGGTACAGAATGCGTGGTGTTTGCTTTGAGGAGCGGTCAGCACCTTGCATTCGCCGACCACATATGGCACAGAACAACAACCCGCGCAGCGCGTCCGGCACACGCGATTTCCTGTTGGATGCCAGGCTGGGTCCACGGCGAGCCCGCGTCCGAAGACGAGCGGCTTCTTCTACGATCCGGTCACCCTCGACTCGAGCTGGTGCGGACCGCGCCAACGACCTGACGAAGCGATTTCCAGCCGAATCTGACAGTTCTGGCGCGGAGGCAAGCGCATCCGCGTGTTTACCTATACCCCCCTAGAGTATAGGCTGGATCCTATGCCTGCGCGTACAAAGCGGGAACGACGAGACAATTAAAGGATCAGCGATGCATTCGCACGACGACGAAGTGAAATTCATGGCCGACATCAAAAACGCCGCGCCGGAGATGGTCTCGGCGTTCTTTGCCTTCGACAAGGCTGTGTTCAGTAAGAACAGTGGCAACCTGGACCTGGCCACCAGGGAGCTGATCGCAGTCGGCGTCGCCGTCACCACACAGTGTCCGTTCTGCATCGAGGACCACGCCAAGCGCGCCGTCAAAGCTGGCGCCTCCAAGGCTGATGTTGCCGAAGCAGTCATGGTGGCCGCCGCCTTGCGTGCCGGTGGCGGCGTAACCCACGGCTGGAAGGCGATGAGGAGCATCGCCGAAGGTGAGTAGTAGCCTGGCTCGTGCCGGTCGCTGGCGGTCCTCGACACGTAACGGCAGCCACCCAAAATTGTCCGAACCAGAGCCGGGGTAGACAGCACCGCGGGCGATCCGCGAATGCCCCTATGAGCAATTCCATTGCATGGCATGTGATTACGCCCGAAGCTAGACCAGCGATCCGCTCCAGCAGAACAGTCCGTCCTGCGGTAAGCAACCCGCGCATATCAAGCTTGACACCCGCGTCGACAACATCGACACGCTCGCCCACCCAGCCTCGGTTGGGTCGATGAGCATTTACTGCCAAATCATTTCCCACCCGGTGTGGCGCGCCGGCACGTCGGACCTGAGAGCTGGGGTTCAGGCTAGGGACATCACCATTCCGACCTCGCTGGGGAAGATGCCCCGGATATGCCACTCACCGGCACAAAAAGCGCGTAGCTACCCGAACAAAAAAACTCGCGCTGGACTGCACCCCGACCCAGGGAGGTCGTTTGCAACCCCGAAACCCTTAGGCGAGGGCGAGGAAGAGTTTCTCCAACTCGGCTTCCGTCATCGGCTTGGCTCCGTCGGCACCGACACCGCTGATGCATTCCCGCAGTCCGGTCGCCACGATCTTGAAGCCGGCCCGGTCCAGTGCCCGCGATACCGCGGCGAGCTGGGTGACGACGTCCTTGCAGTCGCGACCATTCTCGATCATGGAGATCACGCCTGCCAGTTGTCCTTGCGCACGACGCAGACGGTTCAACACAGCGGTCGGGAATGCTGAGCGTGACGACGCCCGTGCTGGCCCCTACTTCACAGTTAACCGTCTTGCGCAGCGCCGAAGTCCCACCGGGGACGGCAAACACCTTCCGCTGCAACACCTTCGGATGAACCTTGGACGCAAGGCGATCAGCCACCATGACGTCGACCGTCTCGGCGTCACTAGCACCGCGGACAAATCAGTGTACCGGCCCGCGGCCGAGAGGTTCACGCAGGCGATAGCCGAGGCGTTCCAACTCATGCCGAGCGCCACCGAATGTCGCCGCACCGGTCTCGATGTGCAGGATCATGTTCACATCCCGCGTGGCGCGGGTGAGTGGCATCCCCGCCCGCACGGCGTGCAGCTGCACCATCAATCCGCCCACCAGCGTCCACTGCGTGCAGGGGACGGCGTGGGCGATCTCGAAGAGCTGCGGCCACGGCGACGGCCATTCGCCCGCTGGAGCATTCACCTGCCAGGTCGATTCTCGGCCTGCGGACTCATCCGTGCCGTCGTCCGGACACGCGCCGACCGGTGTCCCCGGAACGTAACCGGTAGAGCAGATCCTCCAGGACAGCGATCCCCGCAGCAGACTCACGGGTGTCCAGCGACTCGGCCAAGTCGACCGCCACCGTGGCCGTCACGACGTGGTCGACGGCGTAGCCGGCATCCTCAGGCACCACCCGCACGATCACGCCACCGCCGACGTCGTCGACCAGCCCGGCCGCGGAGACCACGTCGGCCACATCGCGGGCACGAACATAACCATCGACTCCCGCATCGACAGCCGTGAGATCGAACAGCGCCGACATCGCCTCATCGTGCAAGGCGCTGACTCCCGAGGCCAGCAGCCCGATGTCGGTGCCCCACCCACGCATCCGACGCACCGCGGCGCGGCGACGCGTCATCCAACACAACTGCGACGCGCTGGTAGCCCGCAGCCGGTGCCGCAGCCGCGACAACGCCGAAGCCTCCAGCCAGTCCACCTGCTCACCGGAGAGCAACGCGAGTGCAGCCCACGCCGTGGCCGGCGTCCAGGGGCGCCCGTTGTGGCGGACCTGGTTTGCCAGCCGATGCACCGACGCACCATCCAACAACAACGCACCGCCGACTGTCCGCGTCACCGTCAACTCCCCCGCCCGGGCGAGCCGCGCGACCTGCCGCGCCGAGACGCCCAGAATCTCCGCGCCGGCCACAGCCGTCATCTCGCTCATGCATATATCGTCGCTTGTAAGACATATTTACGCAATACCTGCAGATCAAAAGCGTGACTATGGCTATCGTTTGTTCGGTCAAGGACTAAGTCGAAAAGTCTCAACTCGTGTCGCAGGTGGACAACTCCCCCCTCGGACACACGACTGAGGCGAGCGAA
>NZ_JBVAXK010000001.1:323591-797000 GCF_055419285.1 Mycobacterium sp. IDUB_28
GAAATGAACGCTCGCGTTCATTTCCGAGCCGAGGGAGTGTGTTGAGCGGCGCAGCCGCGAACACACCTCCGACAAGCCGACTGAGGCGAGCGAAATGAACGCTCGCGTTCATTTCCGAGCCGAGGGAGTGTGTTGAGCGGCGCAGCCGCGAACACACCTCCGACAAGCCGGTGCAGTGTGTTGAGCGGCGCAGCCGCGAACACACCTACACGAGGACCTGCCGGGGCATCACGGTCGGCTGAATCCCATAGCGTGGGCCAACACCGTAGCCGCCGCGGCCCGCCGAGGCGTAGGCCGGCATCCCGGTGGCCACATTCATTACCCCAGCACCCTGCTCTGCCGGCACCGTCCAGCCCGAACCGGCCAACGGCGCGGTGGACGCTGCCATCGTGGCCGGGGTGGCGGCCGACCACGAGGCGGGCACCGAGAGCTTGCCGACCGTCGTCGCCTGGCCGGCCGCCGCGGATACCGACGCAGCACTCGCGCCGCCGGAACCCAGACCCGCAGCCATTTGCGCCGGCCCGATCCCGATGGCGCCCAAATCCGGCGGGAACTGGCTCGCGATCAGGCCCGCGTCGAAGGTGTGCGAGTACAGCACTGCAGTGACAATTGCGTTGAAACCGTTCCAGGCCGCCATGTCGATAATGCCGTTGGGGATGTTCTGCACCAGGCTGTCGCTGAAGAAGTCGCCGACGGCCGATGCCGGCGCCGCCGCCGCTGGGTTTGCCAGCGACTGAACGACACTCGGCGTGCTGGACACCAAGGCGGACAGCCCTGTCGAGGTGCCGGCGGCCTGATCCGCCGTGGCGCTCGGCGCGGGGTTGGCGGCCGGGGTCGGTGCGGTCAGCGGGTCCAGTCGCCCGGCCAGCGCCGACGATCCGGCGTAGCCGTACATCGCGGCGGCGTCCTGGGCCCACATCTCGCCGTAGAGCGCTTCGTTGGCCGCGATCGCGGGCGTGTTCTGACCCACGATGTTGGTGGCGACGAGTGTTGCCAGCTGGGCGCGATTGGCCGCGACGACCGCCGGCGGCACCGTCATCGCGTACGCGGCCTCGTAGGCGGCCGCCGACGCCATCGCCTGGTCGGCCGCGTGCTGCAGCGACGCAGAGGTGGTGAGCAGCCATTGCACATAGGGGGCGGCGGCGGTGGCCATCGTCGCTGAGGACGGGCCCCGCCATTCGTCCTCGGTCAACGTCGAGATCACCGACTCGGCGGCCGTCGCCGTGCTGCTCAGTTCGGCAGCCAGGTTGCTGTAGGCCGCGGCGGCGGCCATCAGCGGCGCCGCTCCCGGGCCGGTGTACATACGGGTTGAATTGATCTCTGGGGACAGCGCGCCAAAATCAAAAGGCATTTCTCGGTCCTTACTAAAGTGGGGGGTTCAGACAACGGTCGGCTTGGGCATGACGATCGGTTTGAGGCCGTAGCGCGGCGCCCCGAATCCGGCACTCGAACGGTCGGCCGATGCGATCGCCGGCAGGCCGGCGGGCACCGTCGTGATCGGCGCGGAATGCGCCGCGGCGCTGGTCCAGCCCGCGCCCGTCAGCGTTGCCGGCGTTCCGCCAGCAACAGGCATGCCGGCCGCCCAACTCGGTGGCACCGATATCGCCCCGATCGACACGGCCTCGCCGACACTTGCCGCCACCGGTGGTCCAGCGATAGCCGAGGTCGGTAACGCGGGCGCCGCACCGACGCCCAGCGGCGGGAAATCGGCCATCGCGGGATTCCAAGTCACCGAACCGGGCAGGAACTGCCCCTGGCCGAGCGCGATGAAGTTCGACGCCGCGGCGCCGACATTCTGGAACCAGTTGAACGGCGTGCCGATGATCGCGTCGTCGGACGCGGCCGCCTCCGCCGGGCTGGCGGCCGCCGCGGATGCCGCGTTGGTGAGGCCGGACATCGATTCCGAGCCGGCCGCGCTCTGATTGGCCCCCTCGGTCTCGCCGTAGGCGTCGGCATTGGACCCGAGGGTGGTGACCAGCTGTTGATGCACGGCTCTGGCTTGCGCGCTGACCTGCTGATACCAGGTGCCGTAGGCCGCGAACTGTGCAGCCTGCAGTGCGGACACCTCGTCGGCGGCGGCCGGGACGACGCTGGTGGTCGGTGGCGCGGCGGCGGCATCCTCGGCGGCCATGGCCGTCCCGAGGTGTTGCAGTGCGCCCGCTGCGGCCGTCAATGCTTGGGGGTACGTGGTCACGAAGGACATCGGGTTCTCCTATCGGCAGCGCCACCCGTTTCGGAGGTCGGCCGGCGGTGGATGACCCGTTTATTAAGCGCGCCTGCCAGCACGGGAACCAGGAATTTCGGCAATGTTTCGGAAATACGTCGGTAATCCCGCTGTAACGAGCAACCGAGTTGCTGCTGACTGCCCAGCGGCGCGGTGAGTCAGTAGGCTTTGGTGGTTGCCAGCACAGGGCGGAGTGCGACCCATGAACCCACCGCGGACCCCATCGAGAGCCCTGTTTCGGCGCACGCCGACCCGCACGTTTCGCGACCGACGCGAAGCCGGCCGCGTCTTGGCCGACTCCCTGGCCGCCTACCGCGGCAAGCCGGATCTGCTGGTCCTCGGGCTCGCCCGGGGTGGCGTCCCGGTGGGATGGGAAGTCGCCGCCGGGCTGGACGCCGACCTCGACGTGTTTCTGGTGCGCAAGCTGGGTGTCCCGACGCAACCGGAATTGGCGATGGGGGCGTTGGCCAGCGGCGGCCGAGTGGTGATGAACGAGGACGTGCTGTCCAGCCTGCGCATCTCCGACGAGCAGGTGCACAGGGTAATCGAGGCCGAGTCGGCCGAACTGCGGCGGCGCGAACTGGCCTACCGCGGCGGGCGTCCCGGCGCCGACCCGCGCGCCAGGATTGCGGTTCTGGTCGACGACGGCATCGCTACCGGCGCCAGCATGTTAGCCGCGGTGCGGGCGGTGCGCGCCGCCGGGCCACAGGCGGTGGTGGTCGCGGTTCCCGTCGGGCCGGCCTCAGGGTGCCGGATGCTGGCGCGCGAAGCCGACGACGTGGTGTGCGCCACCATGCCCCGGGACTTCAACGCCGTCGGGCAGGTCTATGCCGACTTCCATCAGGTCAGCGACGACGAGGTGCGCGCCCTGCTGTCCACTGCGACCGAACCGCGGTAGACCGACCGCTACTTGGCGTCCTCATCACGCCGCGCCGGTTCCTCGGGCGCCTCGACGTCTTCGTCCGGATAGTCGACGGTGTCCTCGGACTCGGCGTTCGCATCGTCGTCCTCATCGACGGCCGCATCGCGCTGCTGACGTTCCCGGACCGCGTCCACAATCAGCAGGATCACGCCCACCACGCTGGCGCCGATGCACACCCAGGCAACCAGCACGTTGCTGGTCACTACCGCGAACACCAGCGCGACAAGCCCGATCAGGGCCAATACCAGCGCAATGATCAACATCGGTCATCCCTCCAGCCGCGAGGCGCGACTGCCAAACCTACCAGGGTCGATGACGCTGAACTCGCGCCTGGCGCGTGTCCGGCGTCGCGTTCCGGGCAGGTTGCCGCCCAGCGGTCAGTTGGCGCCGCGGTTGAACTGTTCGAAGCCGCCGGCGTCCGCGCTGGAATCGACCGGAGCCGCCGATCCGCGCTGGCCGAGTTCTTCGAGCTGGGACTCCAGATATGTCTTCAGGCGGGTCCGGTACTCGCGCTCGAAGGTCCGCAACTGCTCGAGACGGCCTTCCAGCACGGTGCGCTGCTGGTTGATGGTCCCCATGATTTCGGAGTGCTTGCGTTCGGCATCGGCCTGCAGCGCGTCCGCCTTCTCCTGCGCCTGGCGCAGCTGGCTCTCCGAGCGCGCCGTGGCATCCGCCAGCATCGCGTCCGCGCGCTGCCGCGCTTCGGAGACCGTGGTCTCGGCGGTGTGCCGCGCCTCGCTGAGGATCTGATCGGCGTTCGCGCGGGCATCGGCCAGCATCTTGTCCGATTCGGCCTTGGCGGTGCTGGTCAGACGGTCGGCGGTGTCCTGGGCCAGGCTGAGCACGCGGGCCGCCTTGAGCGCCTGCTCCTCGTTGGAGGAGCTCGGTTGCGCCGGCGCCGGGGTCGGCGCGGCCTGCTTGACCGGCTCGGGCTCGGGCTCGTAGGCCGGGATCGGCTGGGCCACCGTGGGCGCGGCACCGGAGGCGCCGCCTCCCGCGGCCAGCTCCTGGTCCAACTCGGCGATCCGCTGCCGCAGATCGGAGTTCTCCTCGATCAGTCGGGTCAGTTCGTTCTCCACCAGGTCAAGGAAGGCGTCAACCTCGTCCTCGTTGTACCCGCGCTTGCCGATAGGCGGCTTACTGAACGCCACATTGTGGACGTCGGCAGGTGTAAGCGGCATTCTTTGTCCCCTCGAGTTCCTGGACGGTCGAACAATCTGAAAGTGTAGAACGGTGCGGTAGCCGTCGCGCAACTGCCGCCCATCCTGTCACACCAGACTCGGCGGTTGCCGATTGGAGTAATAAATAAGGACAGATTTCATTCTTTTTAGAGCTCTGCAGCCAATAAATCACATTCCTTAGATTTCAAAAAACACGCGCCTGAGTTGACGCCAAATCGTGGCCGAACCGTCTCTAAAAGACCAACTCGGGTCGCCTACGTGGCGCCGTCGGCTGCGCCGAGCGCGAGTTGCATGCCGATGAAGGCGATCAACAAGAGCACCAGGATGGACAGGTCCAGGCGCACGGCGCCGATGGTGATCGGCGGGATGAGTCGGCGCAGCAGCTTCACCGGCGGATCGGTGATCGACATGATGATCTCCAGGATCACCACAGTGATGCCGGTGGGCCGCCAGTCACGGCTGAACGACCGGATCCACTCGATGACGACCCGGAAGACCAGCAGCAACCAGAAGGCCAGCAGGGTGTACCCGACGATGTACAGCAACACAACCAACGAGAGTCCCGACCTTCACGATGACGTTGATGAGAATGTCCGTCGCCGCCGGCGTAGCGGCGACAGCAAGCCTACCGACCCGCCCCGTTCCCGTGGTGGGCTGTCGACAGCGCACCGCCCGGTCGGCCAGTTGGTGACCTACCGGGCGGTGCGGAAACTATTCGGCGCAAGCCCCTGCCGGTGAGCTTATTGGTAAGCGTAGAAACCGGTTTCGGCGATCCGGCGACGTTCTTCCGGGGACACGTCGACGTCCGCGGGTGAGAGCAGGAACACCTTGGTGGCGACCTTGTCGAACGAGCCGCGCAGCGCGAACGCCAGGCCCGCGGCGAAGTCGACCAGCCGCTTGGCGTCGGCGTTGTCCATCGACACCAGGTCCATGATCACCGGAGTGCCGTCGCGGAACCGCTCGCCGATGGTGCGCGCCTCGCTGTAGTCCTTGGGACGCAGCGTGGTGATCTTCGACAGCGGGTGGCCTTCCTCGAACATCATCGCCATCCGGCGCGGGTCCATCGCCAACGCGCCGCGGGTGGCGCCGCCGCGTCCCAGCCACGAACCCAGCCGCGGCCGAGCCAGGTCGGCACGGTCGAACCCGCCCGTCGGGAAGCGCGGCTCGTCGGCATAGCCGCCGCGGTAACTGCTGGGCGGCGGGTAGTCGGCCGGCTCACCGCGCAGGTCGCCGCGCGGGTCGGCGCGGGGATCTCTGCGCGGATCGTCGTAATCGCGGTCACGGTCCTCATAACGACCGTATTCGTCGTCGAATCGCGGCCGCGAATAACCGCGCGATGGCGCGCGGTCGTCGTAATACTCGTCGTCGTAATCCTCCATCGGAGCCATCCCGAAGTAGGCCTTGACCTTATGCAGTGTGCTCATCGTACGACCCCTTCTAGCCTGGGATATCTGTTGCCTGTGATGAAGATGTGACTACAGTGACTATTCACGGTGACCGTAACCGCCGTTGACCCAATAGCGCGGTACCGACACGCACACACGTCGAACCATGTTTGACGGCGACTTCGAAGTCACCCGACATGCCGGCCGACAGCCCGACCGCCGTCGGGAACGCCGCGCGCACCCGCTGGTGCTCGGATTGCAGCCGGTCAAAGGCCTGTTCCGGGTCCCATTCCACGGGCGGGATGCCCATCAGACCGACCAGTTCCAGGCTGCGCGAGTCCTGCACCTGGGCGCAGATGCGGTCCACCGCACCGGGTTCGTCCATGTCGACGCCACCGCGCGACACATCGCCGTCGAGGCTGACCTGGACGTAGACCCGCAGCCGGTTCTCCCGCTCGTGCCCGGCCAGCGCAACGGTCACCGCCCGGTCGAGCGCGGTCACCAACTGCATGCTGTCGACGGAGTGGACGGTGTGCGCCCAGCGCGCCAGGGACCGGGCTTTTTTGCGCTGAATCTGACCGACCATGTGCCAATGCAAATCCCGCAATCCGGTGTGTTGTGCAGCGGCCGTCAACAGCCGGGTGACTTCACTCACCTTCGCCGCAGCTTCCTGTTCGCGCGATTCGCCAACGGCCCGACAACCTAATCGGGACAAAATCGCTACGTCGGTTGCTGGGAAGAATTTGGTAATTGGGAGCAGCTCAATTTCTGCGACATTGCGGCCGGCGGCCGCGGCGGCCGCAGCCAGCCGGGATCGCACCGCCCCCAGGGCCGTGGTCAATTCCGTCTGGCGGTCGCCGCCGCCTCCCCGCACCGGGTTCTCCGTGGCCATCACACTCATTCCATCCACACCAACGACGCCAGCCGTCCGGTCGGCGCACCGCGCCGGTGGCTGAACAGCGTCGCGTCGGAAATGGTGCAGCGCGGATCGACCTCGATCGAAGTCACTCCCAAATCGCGGAGCTGGCAAGCGATTCCGGCACGCAGGTCCAGTCCGGGCGTTCCGGCGGCGGTCGTGGTTCGACTGCCCGGCAGCGTCGTCTCGACCTCGTCGGCCATCGCGGCGGGCACTTCATAGCGACTGCCGCTGGCCGCCGGGCCGAGCAGTGCGGAAATGTCGCCGGGCCGCGCACCCCGGCTCACCATGGCCTCTACCGCGCGGGTCACCACGCCATGTTGGGCCCCGACCCGACCGGCGTGCACCGCCCCGACCACACCGGCGCGCGCGTCGGCGAGCAGGACCGGCACGCAGTCGGCGGTCAGTACCACCAGCGCCAGGCCCGGCGTGCCGGTCACGACCCCGTCGGTGTCGTCGATCGCCGCGTGTCGCGGCTCGTCGACCACCGCGATGCGGTCACCGTGTACCTGGTTCATCCACACCAGCCGCTCGTCGGGCAGGCCGACGGCCGCAGCCAGCCGGGCACGGTTGGCAGCGACGGCCGACGGGTCGTCACCGACGTGGTCGCCGAGATTGAAGCTGTCGAACGGCGGCTTCGACACACCGCCCGCCCGGGTGGTGGTCACCCGACGGATGCGAACGCTCACCTGCCCAGTATCTGGAATCGGTTGCCCGCCAGAGTGCTTCGACGTGAGGCCATTATGTTTCGAGGCCGGTTCGTCGCGCAGTGGCAAGCAAATCGAGACCTCAGCGGCGCATGAAGGGCGGCACGTCGACGTCATCGTCGTCACCGCCGATGCTCAGCGTCGCACCGTTGGTGTGCACCGGCACGCTGACGGCGTCGACCGGCTCGAACAACGTGGAGGTGAGCTTGCCGGCCTTGGCGGTCTCAATCCGGTGGGCGCCGCCGGTCTCGGTGGCGCTGGTGACCGGCTTGCGGCCCGGCCCGGCATCGAAGCCGGCCGCGATGACGGTGACGCGCACCTCGTCGCCGAGCGAGTCGTCGATCACGGTACCGAAGATGATGTTCGCGTCCTGATGCGCGGCGTCCTGCACCAACGAGGCTGCCTCGTTGATCTCGAAGAGCCCCAGGTCGCTGCCGCCGGCGATCGACATCAGCACGCCCTGCGCACCTTCCATCGACGCTTCCAGCAGCGGCGAGTTGATCGCGATCTCGGCGGCCTTGAGCGAGCGGCCCTCGCCGCGAGCCGAGCCGATGCCCATCAGCGCGGTGCCCGCGCCGGACATGATGCCCTTGACGTCGGCGAAGTCGACGTTGATCAGGCCCGGTGTGGTGATCAGATCGGTGATGCCCTGCACGCCGTTGAGCAGCACCTCGTCGGCGCTGCGGAAGGCGTCCATCAGCGACACGGCGGCGTCACCCATCTGCAGCAGCCGGTCGTTGGGGATCACGATCAGCGTGTCGCAGCTCTCCCGCAGCGCTGAGATGCCGTTTTCGGCCTGATTGCTGCGCCGTTTGCCCTCGAAGGAGAAGGGCCGGGTGACCACACCGACGGTCAGCGCGCCGAGTTTGCGCGCGATGTTGGCGACGACGGGCGCGCCGCCGGTGCCGGTGCCACCACCCTCACCCGCGGTGACGAAGACCATGTCGGCGCCGCGCAGCAGCTCCTCGATCTCCTCCTTGGCGTCCTCGGCGGCCTTCTTGCCGACCTCGGGGTCGGCACCGGCGCCCAGGCCACGTGTCGAGTCGCGGCCGACGTCCAGCTTGACGTCGGCGTCGCTCATCAACAGGGCCTGCGCATCGGTGTTGATCGCGATGAACTCCACGCCTTTGAGGCCTTGTTCGATCATCCGGTTGACGGCGTTGACGCCGCCACCACCAATGCCCACGACCTTGATGACGGCCAGATAGTTATGTGGGGGGGTCATCATTCGTCTTCCTCCCTGAGGGCTCACGTTCCCCTGAATGTCTTCGGTGCGGTGTGTCTACTTGCAAAAGTCTCAACCTCAACCATAGAGTTAGAGTTATGTCAAGTAGTTCCGCGTAACCAGAACCGTATGGGTACGACGGGCACTAACGCCGCAGGCGCGCCGACGCGCCGCGGGTGATTTTTGTGCTGTGTCTTCGCCGAGCGTGAGCGTGGTCGCCGAGCGTCACGCCAGCGCGACACCCGCGACTGATTAGGCGCCCGCCCCAGCCGGCGCCCCACCGAGCGTCACCCCAGCGCAACGTTCGACGCCCAGCGTCACACCAGCGTGACACCCGCGACTGATTTGGCGCCCGCCCCAGCCGGCGCCCCACCCAGCGTCACACCAGCGCAACGTTCGACGCCCAGCGTCACACCAGCGTGACACCCACGATTGATTTGGCGCCCGCCCCGGCCGGCGCCCCACCCAGCGTCACACCAGCGCAGCGCTCGACGCCCAGCGTCACACTGGCGTGACAAACGCGGGGACCGCGCGCCGAGTGTCACGCGGGCGTGGCAATCCCGGGGTGGACCCGGCGGCTACTTGACGGTCGGCAGGTCAGGGCTGGACACGTCATAGGTGCGGCCGGGCTGGGTCAGCAGCGCCGCGAGCTTCTCCGCCTTCTCCTCCGCACGGTCGGTGGTCCCCCAGATCACCACCCGGCCGTCGGAGAGTGTCAGCGTGATCGAGGACACCGACGGGGCCGCGATCCGGCCCACCTCCCCGGCGACCTCGGGTCGCAGGGCCATCAGCACCTTGAGCGCCGCCAGCGTAGGCGGATCCGTCGGGCCGGGGTTCTCGACGTCGATGTACGGCAGCGCCGGCGGCGGCGGGTCGTTCGCGAAATCGACGCCATCGCGGTCGAACAGATGGGGTCCGTCCGGGAAATCCTTCACCACCACCGGGATTCGCTCGACGATGGTGACGCGCAGCGCCGACGGGTACTCGCGCTGCACCCGGGCGCTGGCCACTCGCCGGATCGCGGCCACCCGCTCGGCGACCTGGCTGGTGTTGATCTGCAGCAACGGCGTCCCGACCCGCACCTGCGCCGCGTTCAGGACGTCCTCGCGGGTCACCACTCCGGTCCCGGTGACCACGATATTGCGGGCCGACATCGCCGGCGTGAAGTACAGGATCAGCCCCAGCCCGACGCCAACGACCACCATGATCACCGTCGCGAGCAGCATCTTGAGCCCGCGGACCACGCCGCGCGCAACAGGTTTGGGCTCGGGCAGGACGTTGCCGCGGGCGCGCCGCTTGGCCTCCCGGCGGGCCTGTTCGATCGCGACGGCCCGGGCCTGGGCGGCGCGCCGCTCGGCGCGTTCCCGGCGTTCGCGCCGGCGTGGACCTTCGAAATCGTCCGGCTCGGAGGTTTCCTCCGGTGGCGCGGGTTGTTCGGTCGCAACAGGTTCGGTGGCGCCGGACTCAGGTACCGCTTCGGCCGGACCGTCGACCAGGTCGGCTCCGCGGGACGCGGACTCCTCGGGGTCGGGCTCGCTCACTGCAACACTCCTGGGCGACCCGGCGCGCTGCGGTTCGACCGGGACCGCAACGCCGCCACGATCTCGGGCCCCAGCAGCGTCACGTCACCGGCGCCCATGGTGACGATGAGGTCACCCGGACCGGCTGCGGCCGCCACCTCGCCGGCCACCATCGAGAAATCCGGCAGGTAGCGCACCGGCACACTCACGTGCTCGGCGACGCTGGCTCCGCTCACCCCGGCCAACGGTTGCTCGCGGGCACCGTAGACGTCGAGCACGAACACTTCGTCGGCGGCATCCAGTGCCCGACCGAATTCGTGGGCGAAAGCCTTTGTCCGCGAATACAAGTGCGGCTGGAACACGACCAACGAGCGCCCGCCGCCGCGCTGCTCGACCACCGACCGCACCGCGGCCAGGGTGGCCGCGACCTCGGTTGGGTGGTGGGCGTAGTCGTCGAACACCTGCACCGAGTCGGCAGTGCCGACCAGTTCGAAGCGGCGCCGCACCCCCTCGAAACCGGCCAGCCCGTCGAGCACCTCCTCGACCGGCGCGCCGATCTCGGTCGCCGCCAGCAGCGCCCCCAACGCATTGAGCGCCATGTGCCGTCCCGGCACCGACAGTCGCATCACCCGCTGCTGCGCCTCGCCGCGAAGTTGCAGGTGGGCCACCGCCTCGGTGCCGTGCTGCTCCCAGGACAACAGGGTCGCGGCCAGGTCGTCGCCGGTGGACCCGTACCGCAGCACCCGGATACCCAGCGCCGCGGTGCGCTGGGCCAGCGCCGCCGCCCCCGGGTCATCGGTGCACACCACCAGCGCGCCGCCCGGCGCCAGCCGCTCGACGAACGCGTCGAACACCCCGACATAGGCGTCGGTGCTGCCGTAGAAGTCCAGGTGGTCGGACTCGATGTTGGTGACCACCGCGACGTTGGGTGTGTACTCCAGCAGCGTGCCGTCGCTTTCGTCGGCTTCGGCGACGAAGTAGTGACCGCTGCCGTGGTGGGCGTTGGTGCCGGCCTCCCCCAGTTCGCCACCGACCGCGAATGACGGGTCGCGCCCGCAGTGCTGCAGCGCCACGATCAACATCGACGTGGTGGTGGTTTTGCCGTGCGTGCCGGTGACCATCAGCGTGGTGCGCCCGGCCATCAGCTTGGCCAGCACCACCGGCCGTAGCACGACCGGGATGCCACGCCGTCGGGCCTCGACCAGCTCGGGGTTGGTTTTCGGGATGGCGGCGTGGGTGGTGATGACGGCGGTGAGCCCGCCAGGCAGCAGATCCAGCGAGGACGCGTCGTGCCCGATGCGGATCTTGGCGCCGCGGGCCAGCAGCGCATGCAGACCTCGCGACTCCTTGGCATCGGACCCCGAGACCAGCCCGCCGCGGTCCAGCAGGATGCGGGCGATGCCCGACATGCCGGCGCCGCCGATGCCGACCATGTGCACCCGGTGCAGCTCCGGGGGCAGCTGTTCGGCGCTCACCGCCGTCCTCCGGAGGAGGCCGAGCGCGCGAGATCCAGCGCCGCCTGCGCCACCCGCAGCGCGGCGTCGCGATGCCCGACGAGCGCAGCCGCCGCCGTCATGGCCGCCAGCCTCGTGGGGTCGTTGAGCAGCCCGGCGACTTCCCGTACCACCAGCTCCGGCGTCAGGGCCGCGTCGGCGACCACCATGCCGCCGCCGGCGTTGACCACCGGCAGCGCGTTGAGCCGTTGTTCGCCGTTGCCGATCGGCAGCGGCACGTAGATGGCCGGCAGCCCGACGGCCGACACCTCAGCCACCGTCATCGCCCCGGACCGGCAGATCGCCATGTCGGCCGCGGCGTACGCCAGATCCATCCGGTCCAGGTAGGGCAATGCGACGTAGGGCGGGTCCCCCGGTTCGGGGGTGCGCAGGTCCAGGGTGTTCTTGGGGCCGTGCGCGTGCAGCACCGAGACCCCCGCGCCGGCCAGCCCGGCGGCCGCCGCCGACACCGCCCGGTTGAGCGAGACCGCGCCCTGGGAACCGCCGAAGACCAGCAGCACCCGCGCGTCCCCGGGGAAACCGAAGTAGGCGCGCGCCTCGCTGCGCAGCGCGGCCCGGTCCAGTGCGGTGATCGCCGCCCGCACCGGCACCCCGACCACCTCGGCACCGTGCAGACCCGACCCCGGCACCGCGGCCAGCACCCGGTCGGCCGAGCGGGCACCGACCCGGTTGGCCAGTCCCGCCCGGGCGTTGGCTTCGTGGATCACCACCGGGACGCGATGGCGTCGGCGTCCCGAGACCCGGCTGCCGCGGGCGGCCAGGTAGGCCGGTAGCGCGACGTAGCCGCCGAAGCCGATGACGACGTCGGCGCGCACGTCGTCGAGCACCGCCCTGGCCTCTCGGACCGCGCGCCACACCCGCGGTGGCAGCCGGGCCAGGTCACCGCTGGGTTTGCGGGGCAGCGGCACCGGGGTGATCAGTTCGAGGTGGTAGCCGCGGGCGGGCACCAGCCGGGTCTCCAGCCCGCGCGCGGTGCCCAACGCGGTGATCCGGATCTGGGGGTCCAGCGAGGTCAGCGCGTCGGCGACGGCCATCGCGGGTTCCACATGCCCGGCGGTCCCGCCTCCGGCCAACACGACCGATAAGGACGGCAACGCGCTACCGGCGGGCAGGGGCGCTGCCCCCAACCCGCCGGTGGACTCGCTGACCATGTCATTCACCCGTAACGCTGACCTTCCAATGCGCGAGCGCGCCCCGTGCGGCGCCGGCCGGCGTATTGCTGGCCAGATCCATGATGCCTCTTCTGCAAGTGCGAGTTGCCCGCAGACCGGCGACCCGACCGTTCCGCGGTGCGCGCCGACGCCTGCCGCGGCGGGGTGGCGGCGCGGCGGACCGGCGGCTTGGGCTGCGGTTTGGCGCGTTTGCGGTCGCGGAATGTTTCCAGACGGGTGGGTGCGTACGGCTCGGGCACCGGCAGCCGCAGCAGCCGGTTGACCTTGTCGTCGCGCCCGGCGCGCAGCGCGGCCACCGCTTCGGGCTCGTTGCGAGCTGCGTTGGCCATGATGCCGATCATGAAAAGCGTTGTCGCCGTTGATGTTCCACCAGCTGAGATGAGCGGCAGCTGCAATCCGGTGACCGGCAGCAGACCGATTACATAGCCGATGTTGATGAACGCCTGGCCCAGGATCCACAGCGTGGTGGTCGCGGTCAGCAACCGCAGGAACGGGTCGGCCGAGCGGCGCGCGATCCGCATCCCGGTGTAGGCGAACAGTCCGAACAGGCCCAGCAATCCGACCGCGCCGATCAGTCCGAGTTCCTCGCCGATGATGGCGAAGATGAAGTCGTTGTGGGCATTGGGCAGATAATTCCATTTGGCCACGCCTTGGCCCAGCCCGTCGCCGAAGATGCCGCCGTGGGCGAGCGCGTACTTGGCCTGGCGCGCCTGGTAACCGGTGTCCATCGGGTCGTTTTCCGGGTCCAGCCAGGACCGCACCCGGTCGGAGCGGTAGCCCGCCGACATCGAGAAGATCGCCCCGGCGATGACCACCATGACCAGACCGCTGATGAACACCCGCAGGTCCAGGCCGGCGTACCACAGCAGGCCCAGCAGGATGATGCCGAGCGAGACGGTCTGTCCGAGGTCGGGCTGGGCCATGATCAGCCCCAACGCAATCAGCGAGGCCGGTACCAGCGGCACCAGGATGTCGCGCAGCCCGGCCCGCTCGGCGCGCCGCGCCGCCAACAGGTGGGCCCCCCAGATTGCGAACGCGATCTTGGCCAACTCCGACGGCTGCATCGAGAAGCCGGCGATCACGAACCACTTCCGCGACCCGTTGACGAGGTTGCCGATGCCAGGAACGAGCACCAGGACCAGCAGGATGCAGGTGACGGCGTAGCTGGTGAAGGCGATCCGGCGGATGAAGCGCACCGACATCCGCAGTCCGGCGTAGCAGGCGACCAGGCCGACGATCGTCCACATCACCTGTTTGCCGAAGATGATCCACGCCGACCCGTCGTTGCCGTAGGACTCGACGCCGGAGGCGGACAGCACCATGATCAGGCCCAGGCTCGTCAGCAATGCCGCGACGGCGATGATCAGATGAAACGAGGTCATCGGCCGCCCCAGCCAGGTGCCGAACCGGGTGCGTGGGCCCGACGGCGGCGCGGGGCTCTTGGTGGGCTGGTCAGCGCTGGCCGGATCCTGCTCGGCCGCCTCGGCCACGCCTTCGGCATCGGAGTTCTCGTCGCCGACGGTCTTGTCCCGGCGCAGCAGCCGGGTCAGCGCGATAGCCACGCCGCCTACCGGACCGCGGCGCGGACGGCGGCGGCAAAGGCGTCACCGCGGGCGGCGTAGCCGCTGAACTGGTCGAACGAGGCGCCGGCCGGGGCGAGCAGCACGGTGTCGCCGGGTGTGGCGAGTTCGCGGGCCGCGGCCACCGCCGCGGTCATCACCCGGGTGCCGATGGTCTCGTCGTCGTTATTAACATGCGTCACATTAGTAACAAATGCCCCACCAGTCTCATGCATCACATCATCCTCGCCTGTGACGACGTGTACGACGGGGACATCGGGCGCGTGTCGCGATAACGCGTCGGCAACCTCGCCGCGATCCCGGCCGATCAGGACCGCCCCGACCAGCCGGGATGCGATGCGGGCGACCTCGGCGTCCACCGACGCGCCCTTGAGCAGTCCGCCGGCCAACCAGACCACCCGGGGGTAGGCCAGCACCGACGCCTCGGCGGCGTGCGGGTTGGTGGCTTTGGAATCGTCGACGTAGGTGATGCCGTCGACCACCGCGACCACCTCCGAGCGGTGCCGGCCGGGCTGGAACGCCGAGATCGCCGACTCGATGGCCGGGGCCCCAACGCCCACCGCGCGGGCCAGCGCGGCCGCCGCCAGCGCGTCGAGCACGCCGACCGGGCCGGGCACCGGTATCGCGCTGACCGCCAGCAACGGCAGGTCGTCGGCAAAAGCGCGGTCCACCAGGAACCCGCCGCGCACGCCCAACTCCCCGGCAGCGGGTTCGCCGAGGCGGAAACCCACCCGCTGCGACGCGGTGTCGACCAATGCCGCGGCGCGGGCGTCGTCGAGGCCGACCACCGCCACCCGGCCGGTGAGCACCCGCGCCTTGGCCGCGGCGTAGTCGGCCATGGTGCCGTGCCAGTCCAGATGGTCCTCGGCGACATTGAGCACCGCGCCCGCCTCGGGCCGCAGCGACGGCGCCCAGAACAGCTGGAAGCTGGACAACTCGACAGCCAGCACGTCCGACGGCTTGTCGAGCACGTCCAGCACCGGGTCGCCGATGTTGCCGCACAGGGCGCTGCGCAGCCCGCCGGCGGTCACCATGGCGTGCAGCATCGAGGTGGTGGTGGTCTTGCCGTTGGTGCCGGTCACCACCAGCCAGCGCCGCGGCGGCCCGTAGTGGCCTGATGCGTCCAGCCGCCAGGCCAGTTCCACGTCACCCCAGATGGGCACGCCGGCTGCCGCGGCAGCCGCCAGCACCGGAGTACTCGGCTGGAAACCGGGACTGGTGACGACCAGCGCGTAGTCGGCGATCTGCCGGATCGCGGCCGCCGGAGCCACAGTGGCCACGCCCCGGTCGGCGTACGGGCGCAGCATGGCGGGGTCGTCGTCGCAGAGGGTCGGGGCGGCGCCGAACCCGTGCAGCGCCGCCAACACCGCCCGGCCGGTCACCCGCGCACCGGCGATCAGGACGGGCGCGCCCGCCGTTAAGGGGCCCAGCACGTCACGCACCGATCGTGGAGAGGTACTCGCCGTAGAACAGGGCCACGCCCAACCCGCAGGTGATCGCCGTGAGCAGCCAGAACCGGATGATCACTGTGGTTTCCGCCCAGCCGGACAACTCGAAATGATGATGGAACGGCGCCATCCGGAAGACGCGGCGCCCGGTCGTGCGGAAGGCCAGGATCTGCAGGACCACCGAGGTGACTTCGGCGACGAACAACGAACCGAGCACCACAGCGAGGATTTCGGTGCGGCTGGTCACCGACAGCCCGGCGATGATGCCGCCCAGCGCCAGCGACCCGGTGTCGCCCATGAAGATCTTGGCCGGGGCGGCGTTCCACCACAGAAAACCGATGCAGGCTCCGGCGGTGGCCGCCGCCACCAATGCCAGGTCCAGCGGGTCGCGCACGTTGTAACAGCCCTGCAGCCAGGTCTGCGGCCCCAGCAACGCCATCGACGCGCACGCGTTGCGGAACTGCCAGAAGGTGATCAGCACGTAGGCGCCCGCGACCATCGCCATGCAGCCCGCGGCCAGCCCGTCCAGCCCGTCGGTGAAATTGACCGCGTTGGACCAGGCGCTGACCATCACCACGCAGAACAGCACGAACATGGCCGGGGTGAAGGTGATGGTGGCGATGTCGCGGACATAGGACAGATCCGTGCTGCCCGGCGTCAGGCCGGCAGCGTTGCGGAACTGCAGCACCAGCACCGCGAACAGCACGGCGGCGGTGATCTGCCCGATGGTCTTGGCCGTCTTGTTCAGCCCCAGGTTGCGCGAACGGCGGATCTTGATCAGGTCGTCCAGAAAACCGACGCCGCCCAGCGCGGTAGCCAGCCCCAGCACCAGCAGGCCGGAGGCGGTCACGCCGTCGCCGTCGAAGAGCAGGCCGAACAGGTGCGTGCCCAGGTAGCCGGCCCAGATACCGGCCAGGATCGCCACCCCACCCATCGACGGCGTGCCCCGTTTGCTCTGGTGGGTGGGCGGGCCGTCCTCGCGGATCTGGTGACCGAAACCCTGCCGGGTGAACAGCCGGATCAACGCCGGGGTGAGCAGGATGGACACGGTCACCGCAATGGCGACGGCGATCAGGATCTGTCTCACGCGGGGTCACCTTCGGCGACGAGCGCGTCGGCCATCGCGCCCAGACCGGCCGAGTTGGACGCCTTGACCAGCACCACGTCGCCGGCTCGCAGCTCGGCGCGCAGCAGCGCCAGGGCGGCGTCCCGGTCGGGTACCTGGACGGCCTCCGATCCCCACGAGCCCTCCATCACCGCACCCTGGTGCATGGCGCTCATCGACCTCCCGGTTCCCACGACTACAAGTCGAGACACATCTAATCGCACCGCGAGCCGGCCGATGCGATCGTGCTCGGTTATCGCGTCGTCGCCGAGTTCGGCCATCTCCCCCAGCACCGCCCAGCTGCGCCGCCGATCACCGGTCTGATCGGCCGCGCCGTGCGCCATCCACGCCAACGCCTGCAGTCCGGCCCGCATCGAGTCGGGGTTGGCGTTGTACGCGTCGTCGATCACGGTCACCCCGTCAGAGCGGGTGCTGACCTGCATGCGGTGCCGCGACACCGGCCCGGCACCGGCGAGCACCGCGGCCACCTGTGCGACGTCGGCGCCGCATTCGAGGGCGACGGCAGCCGCGCACAGGGCGTTGCCCACCTGATGATCGCCCGAGACGCCGAGCTGGATCTCGGCGTGCGCGCCGCCGGCGTGCAGGGTGAAGCGGGGACGCGCCAGTTCGTCGAGGGCGACCGGGCCGGCCCACACGTCGGCGTCGCGGTGCCGGCTCACCCGGACCACGCGGGCCGGGGTCACGTGCGCCATCGCGGCGACCATCGGGTCGTCCGCGTTGAGGATGACCACCCCGTCAGGCGAAACTGCTTGCGGCAGCTCCGATTTGGTCTGCGCGATGATCTCGCGTGAGCCGAACTCGCCTAGGTGCGCGGTGCCGACGTTGAGGACCACGCCGATCGACGGCGGGGCGATCTCGGCCAGGGCGGCGATGTTGCCGGGGTGGCGCGCGGACATCTCCAGCACCAGGAAGTCGGTGTCGCGGGTGGCCCGCAGCACCGTCCAGGGATGGCCCAGTTCGTTGTTGAACGATCCCGGCGGAGCGACGACCTCGCCGAGTGGCTGCAGAACGGCGGCCACCAGATCCTTGGTCGAGGTCTTGCCCGACGATCCGGTGATGCCGATGATCCGCAGCTTGCCGGCCACCAGCTCGGCAGCTACTGCAGCGGCGAGGTTGGCCAGCGCGGCCAGCACCGCCGCGCCGGAACCGTCCACGTCGTGTTCGAGGACGCCGGCCCGACCGTCCGGCGCCGGACGCGGCGCCACCACGATGGCCGGTACGCCCACCGGGCGGGCGGCCAGCACCACCGCCGCGCCGGCGGCCACCGCCGCCCCGGCATGGTCGTGACCGTCGGCGCGCGCCCCGGGCAGGGCGAGGAACAGTCCGCCGGGACCGACGGCACGCGAGTCGAATTCCACCGTCCCGGTGACGTGGGTGGCCGCGGCCTGCTCGGCGGAGATGTCGGCCAGGGTGCCGCCGACGATCTCGGCGATGCGGGCGACGGTCAGGTCGATCACACGCGGTCCTGCAGCGCGTCGGCCAGTTCGACGCGGTCGTCGAACGGGCGCACCTCGCTGGCACCGCGCTGACCGGTTTCGTGTCCTTTGCCGGCGATCAGCACCACGTCACCGGGCGCTGCCCAGGCCACCGCGCGCCGGATCGCCGCGCGCCGGTCGCCGAGCTCCAGCACCTGGGCCTTACCGCCGGCGGCGCCGGCCAGGATCTCGCGGCGGATCGCGGCGGGATCCTCACTGCGCGGGTTGTCGTCGGTGACGATCACCAGATCGGCCAGTTCGGCGGCGATTTCGCCCATCGGCGCCCGCTTGCCGGGGTCGCGGTCGCCCCCGGCGCCGAACACCACCGCCAATCGCCGATCCGGGTGCCGCAGGGTGCTCAGCACCGCACGCAGCGCTTCGGGTTTGTGGGCGTAGTCGACCAGGGCGACGAAATCCTGGCCGCGGTCGACCAACTCGAGCCGCCCGGGTACCCGGGTAAGGCGCAACCCCGGCGCCGCCTGTTCCGGCCGCACCCCGATCGCATCCAGAATCGCCAGTGCGACAAGACAATTCGCGATGTTGTAGTGGCCCGGCAAGTCGATCCCGACGCGGTGCTGCGCGCCGGCGGGGTCGATGGCGGTGAACTCTTGCCCGGCCGGTCCCACTGGCGTGACGTCGGCGGCGCGCCAGTGCGCTGGCCGGCCGGTGACGCTGACGGTGATCGGATCGGTTGCCCGCCCGGCCATCGCGCGTCCGGCGTCGTCGTCGATGCACACCACGGCGCGGCGGGCGTGCAGCGCCGAGGCCGGGTCGAAGAGCAGTGCCTTGGCTTCGAAGTACTCCTGCATGGTCTGGTGGAAATCCAGATGGTCCCGCGAGAGGTTGGTGAACGCCCCGATCGCGAACTCGGTGCCGTCCACCCGGCCGAGGCTCAGCGCGTGACTGGACACCTCCATCACCACGGTGTCCACCCCGCGCTCGGCCATCGCCGCGTACAAGGCCTGCAGGGCGGGTGCCTCCGGCGTGGTCAGCGCGCTGGGGATGTCGGTGCCGTCGATCCGGATGCCGATGGTGCCGATCAGCCCGGCGATCCGACCGGCCGCCCGCAGCCCGGCCTCGACCAGATAGGTCGTGGTGGTCTTGCCGGACGTACCGGTGATGCCGACCACCGCCATCCGCGCCGACGGCCGCCCGTAGACGGTGGCTGCCAGGCCGCCGAGCACGCTGCGGGGCGCCGGATGCACCAGCACCGGGATCTCGACAGCACCCATCTCGGCCAGGCCGGCGGCGTCGGTGAGCAGCGCGACCGCGCCGCGTTCGATCGCCTGACCGGCGTGCCGGGCGCCGTGGGTGACCGAACCGGGCAGGGCCGCGAACAGGTCACCGGGCCGCACGTCCTGACCACGCAACGTCACCCCGGTGACCGGCAGGTCTGGGACGCAATCTGGTCGATCGGGGCCCGTCGGCAGCACCGCGCCGACCTGGGCGGCCAACACATCCAGCGGGATCCCGGCGCCGGTGCTGGGACGCAGGTCCGTGGGGGCCAACGCCACAGTCACCACCTCCGTACGACGTCGCGTGATCGCGATGATCAGCCATGACACCCTACCTAGCCACACCCCTCGGGTGTGGGTGCGGAAGTCGGCTACATCGCCTGCAAGGTGAGCGGTGGGCCCGGATCCGGTGACAGCGGCACGTTCTCGCGTTGCATCAGCCAGCCGGCGATGTTGTGGAACAGCGGCGCGGCGGAGTGCCCCGGGGTGCCGTCGGCGTTGCGCTGCGGGTTGTCCATCATGATGCCGATGACGTAGCGCGGGTTGTCGACGGTGGCCATGCCCGCAAAGGTGATCCAGTAGACGTCGTCGAAATAGCACCCGCAACTCGGGTTGATCTGCTGCGCGGTGCCGGTCTTGCCGGCCATCTGGTAGCCGGGCACCGACGCTGCGGGTCCGGTGCCCTGCTGGTAACCCATCGGGTCCTGCTGCACCACCGCGCGCAACATGTTGCGCACCGTCTGCGCGGTCTGCGCCGACACCACCCGGATGCCGTCCGGGCGGGGTTCCTCGGTTCGCGTGCCGTCCGGTGCGACGGTGGCCTTCAGGATGCGCGGCGGGATGCGCACCCCGTCGTTGGCGATGGCCTGGTACATGCCGGCCATCTGCAGCAGGGTCATCGAAACACCCTGTCCGATCGGGAGATTGGAGAAGGTGCTGCCCGACCACTGGTCGATCGGGGGCACCAGGCCCGCGCTCTCGCCGGGCAACCCGACGCCGGTGCGTTGACCGAGGCCGAACTTGCGCACCATGTCGTAGAAGCGCTCCGGACCGACCCGCTGCGCCAGCATCAACGTGCCGACGTTGGACGACTTCCCGAAGACGCCGGTCGTGGTGTAGGGCATCACGCCGTGTTCCCAGGCGTCGTGGATGGTGACCCCGCCCATCGAGATGGTGCCGGGCACCTGCAGCACCTCGTCGGGGTTGGACAGGCCGTACTCGATGACCGAGGACGCGGTGATGATCTTGTTCACCGAGCCCGGTTCGAATGGCGAGGACACCGGCAGGTTGCCCAGTTGCCGCTCCCCCTGCCGCCCGAGGTCCTGGGACGGGTCGAAGGTGTTGTCGTTGGCCATGGCCAGCACTTCGCCGGTCCTGGCGTCCAGCACGACCGCCGAGACGGTGTGGGCGCCGGACGCGTTCTTGGCCTGCTGCACCTGCTGCTGGACGTAGAACTGGATATCGTCGTCGAGGGTGAGCTGGATGGTCGAGCCGTGCACCGCCTTGTGCCGGTTGCGATAGCTGCCGGGGATCACGACGCCGTCGGACCCGCGGTCGTAGGTGACCGCACCGTCGGTGCCGGCCAGCATGGCGTCCAGCGCATCTTCCAGACCCAGCAGACCGTGGCCGTCCCAATCGATGCCGCCGACGATGTTGGCTGCCAGCGACCCGCCGGGGTACTGACGCAGGTCCTGGCGCTCGGAGCCGACCTCGGGGAACTTCGCCGAGATCGCGTGTGCGACAGCGGGATCCACTGCGCGGGCCAGGTAGACGAACGACTCGTTGCTCTGCAGCTTCTTCAGGATGGTCGCCGCGTCGGGCTTGTTGTTCAGTCGGCCGGCCACCTCTTTGGCGATGGCGGCGAGCCGCTCCTGGGGGTCCGGTGCGCGCGACGACTTCTTCTTGGCCTCTTCCAGCTGCTGGCGGACCCGGTTGGGCTGGAAGGTCAGCGCGCGGGCCTCGATGGTGAACGCGAGCCGGTCGTTGTGGCGGTCCACGATGGCGCCGCGGATCGCCCGTTCGACGTCGGTGACCTTGAGCTGGCCGGCGGCCTGGGCGTTGAGCTGCGAGGCGTTGGACACCTGCAGGTAGAACAGCTGAGCGATGGCGACCAGCATCAGTACGAAGATGATGCCGTTGCCCGCGCGATGCCGGAAGATGAACGAGGCGCCCCGGGTGGTGACTTCGGCCGCCTGGCGGGTGCGCCGAGCGCGCGCCGAGTGTCCTGCCGGCGCTGCCTCGGGCCGGGCAGTCGCCCGGGATCGCTTGGCGTCGGCGGCTTTCCGTGATCGCTTGGGTTGCCGCACCGCCTGGGCGTCGCGGGCTTTGCGGGGAGTGCGCCGCTCCTCGCCGCGGTTCATCGGGTGGCCCCGGGGGCCGCGGGCGCCGTCGGTATGACGGGCCCGAACTGTTCGGGGTTGGCCGGCAGCGGGGTGGTCACCAGGCCCGGTGGCTGCGGTGTGGGCATCAGCACCGGCGGCTGCGGTGTGGGTACCAGCACCGGCGGCTGCGCGGCGGGCGCCGGGAGCGCGAACCCGTTGGACGGCAGCAGGTCGGCGTGCACGGAGTTGGGCGCCGGGGTGGGCACTGCCGATCCCGGCACGGGTAGCGGACCACCCGGCACGGTCGTCGGAGCCCCCGGTGTCATACCTGGTAGGTGGGGGCCGTCCAGGGTGGTTGCGCCGTTCGGCCCGCGCTGCAAGACCTGCGGCGGCGTCGGGTCCCCGGTGCCCGGTGCGACCCGGACCGCAACCTCAGGCGGGCTCACCACCGGCGGTGGCGGGGGTGGCGGGGGCGCCGCGTCGGGCAGTTTGGCGTTCAACGGCGGCGGCGGCACGCCGTCGGCGGGCCGCGGTGTGCCCACCACCACCCAGGTGCCGTCCGGTGCCTGAACCAGGTGGGCGGTGTCCCTGGTGGGGATCATGCCCTGCTTGCGCGCCGCCTCGGCCAGCGCCGGCGCCGATTCCGCCTCCCGCACGTCGCGCTCCAGCGACTCCTTCTGCTGTTGCAGCATCCGGGTCCGCTCCCGGGCATCGCTGAGCTGATAGGAGCGCTCAGCCGCGTCGGTGGACAACCACAGCGTCAGTCCCAGCCCCACTCCGAGCGAGCCGATGACCAGCACCACGAACGGAATACGGCTGAGCAGCGTGTGTGGCCGCAGGTCGATCTCGGCCAGCCGGGCGGCCAGCCGTTCGGTGAGTTTGGGCCGTACCACCTTGGGCGCCTTGGCTTTCCGGGCCTTGGCCCGAGCCTTGGCCTGGCTGGTGTTCTTCGCCCGGCCCGGCCGTTCCGCGGGTCGGGTTATCGGGCTGGTCTGCGGCCCCGATCTGGGCACCCGGGCTTCGCGGTTGGCACCCGCCGGCGTGCGCGACGGGTTGCGGCGCTGCGACGCGTCAGCCGCGTTGCGGGCACTGGTCCGGGCCGCACGTCGACCGCGACGATCGGTGTCGCGACGTTTCGACGCCTCGCGCTGTGTGCTCATGCATAGCCCTTCCCGCTTGCCCGCTCTACTCGTTGCAGTGCCCGCAACCGCACCGGGGTGCTGCGGGGGTTGCGCTCCATCTCGGCCGCATCGGCGCGTTCGGCGCCGTGCGTCAGCGACCGGAATCGCGGCTCGTGGCCGGGAAGTTCGACCGGCAACCCCGGTGGTGTCCGGGAGGCCGTCGCGTCGGCGAACGCGCGTTTGACGATCCGGTCCTCCAGCGACTGGTAGGCCAGCACCACGATCCGGCCACCCACCGCGAGTGCGTCCAGTGCGGCGGGAATGGCGCTGCGCAACGACCCCAGTTCGTCGTTGACCGCGATGCGCAGCGCCTGGAAGGTCCGTTTGGCCGGGTGTCCGCCGGTCCGCCGGGCCGGCGCCGGAATCGCCTCGTAGAGCAGCGCGACCAGGTCGGCGGTGGAGGTGAACGGGGTGCGGGCGCGTCGCCGTACGATCTGGGCCGCGATGCGCCGGGCAAAGCGCTCCTCGCCGTAGCGGTGCAGAATGCCGGCCAGCTCCGCTTCGGGGTAGGTGTTCACCACGTCGGCTGCCGTCAGCGGCGACGACGGGTCCATCCGCATGTCCAGCGGTGCCTCTTTGGCGTAGGCGAAGCCTCGCTCGGCCCGATCGAGCTGCATCGAGGACACGCCCAGATCGAACAGCACTCCGTCGATGGAATCTGTTGCGCCACAACCGGTTTCATCGAGAGCGGCGTCGATGCCGTCGTAGCGGGTGTGGACCAGCGTGATCCGGTCGGCGAAGCGGGCCAGCCGGGCGCCGGCGATGTCGAGCGCGGTCGGGTCGCGGTCGAGCCCGATCAGTCGCAGCCCCGGCAGGGCGGTGAGGAACCGTTCGGCATGCCCACCGGCCCCGAGTGTCGCGTCGACCAGGACGGCACCGGAACCGTCGGAGTGGTGTCGGGTCAGCGCCGGGTCGAGCAATTCGATGCACCGCTGCGCCAGCACCGGCACATGACCGAAATCACCTGCGCTGCTTCCTGATTCGCCGGAATCCGGGTCAGGCACTTGGACACCTCCCCGGTTCGGGCCGCACCGACTTACCGGCCTGGTCGCCCGTGCACCGTGGTCTCTGACCGAAAGCACGCACCTGACGTTGGGGAAGTACGCCAGGGTCGGTTCGGGCAGAGACCACGGTGCACCGGCATGCACCTCAGAAGATGTCGCCGAGTGCTTCATCGCTGGCCGCGGAGAAGTTCTCTTCGTGGATTTGCTGATAGTTGTTCCAGGCCTGCGCATCCCAGATCTCGATGAAGTCGACCGCACCGATCACCACGCAGTCCTTGGACAGCCCGGCGTAACGACGGTGGTCGGCCGACAACGTGATGCGGCCCTGCGCGTCGGGGTGCTGCTCATCGGTGCCGGCGGCGAGATTACGCAGGAAGGCCCGTGCCTCGGGGTTGCTGCGGGGCGCCTTGCTGGCCCGTCGTGCCAGCTGCTCGAACTCCGAGCGCGGGTAGACGGCGAGGCTGTGGTCCTGGCTCTTGGTGACCATCAACCCCCCTGCCAACGCGTCGCGAAACTTGGCCGGCAGCGTGAGCCGCCACTTGTCGTCGAGCTTGGGCGTGTAGGTGCCGAGAAACACGGCGGCACCTCCAACTTGCTTCTCACCCAAACACTTCGGCCACCATACCCCACAATCCCCCACTTCTCCCCATAAACACCCCTTCCGCGAGTGTCGAAGCGGCGAATCACCGAACCGGGTCGCCATCGGGGTGCGCAAGACTGCCGCAGACAGGGTTCGAAGACCCAGAAAAGCGCATTTCAGAGCCTATTTGGCAGCGCCGAAACGGCGGTGGGGCGAGGTGGGGGGCACCGGACACAAGTTCGCTACGAGTTCGGCACGGAATGGCTTCGTACGCCGCGTTGTGGGTGTCCGGCGGTCCGGAATCTGCCACTGTGTCCGTCGACCCGGCGCGGGACGCTCCGGCACCGACCGGCACGATCGGGCCGGCGAACAGAAACGGGGCAGCCGCTCGGCTACCCCGTCATGTGTTGGCGCGCAGGACTACTCGTCGAAGCGACGCCGGAACCGGTCCTCCATGCGGCTGGTGAACGAACCACCGCCGCCCTTGGCGCGACGCGAGCGCGACGCACTCGGCGGCGACACCCCGTGATCCGCTTTGCCGGGCAACGGCCGACCGGTGACCGCGTACACCACACCGGCGAACATCACCACGAATCCCAGCACGCTCAACACCGGGAAGGTCCCGATCATCGTGGCTTTGAATGCCACCCCGGAGACCAGCATGGCCAGGCCGACCACGAACAACGCGGTGCCCTGCAGACGGCGCCGCGCGGTCGGGGCACGAAAGCCACCCCCGCGGACACTCGACGCGAACTTGGGATCCTCGGCGTAGAGGGCGCTCTCGATCTGATCGAGCATTCGCTGCTCATGATCGGAGAGTGGCATTCGTCCCTCCTTGCCGAAAGATTGTGACGTCATCACCGATAGCACACATATAGCCCGTTGCGGGGCAATTAACTCCGATGATACGAGGTCATTTAGTGCGGTACCACTGATTCGCCCGCGATTCTATCCCGGCGACGACCGCCGCCGCGATACGGCCCGCAACAGCACCGGGTGCCACGCCGCACATCCTGGCTCGGCAAGACTGCTTGTCGCGCAGCCGAGCCCGCGTCCGATACTGGACCCACCGATCCGACCCCGACCAACGCTGAGGAGGACACCGCGACGTGGCGATCTTCCTCGTCGACCTGCCGGCTGCCGAAATGGAGCGCCGCCTCACCGACGCGCTGCGGGTATATGTCGACGCGATGCGCTACCCGCGCGGCACCGAGAACCAGCGTGCCGCGATGTGGTTGGAACACACCCGCCGGCCCGGCTGGCAGGCGGTGGCCGCGGTCGAGGTGGGCAAGCGGGCCGCGGACGGCCCGCCACCCCCGGCGGCCGAACTCCGCAACGCACCGCTGGTGGGCATCGCCTACGGATACCCGGGCGCCCCTGGCCAGTGGTGGCAACAGCAGGTCATCCTGGGGTTGCAGCGCAGCGGTCTGGCGCCGGCGGCCATCGACCGGCTGATGACCAGTTACTTCGAACTGACCGAACTGCACATTCACCCCCGCGCCCAGGGCCGGGGACTCGGCGAGGCGCTGGCCCGCCGGCTGCTGGCGGGTCGCCACGAGGCGAACGTCCTGCTGTCCACGCCGGAGACCAACGGCGAGTCCAACCGGGCCTGGCGGCTGTATCGACGGCTGGGTTTCACCGACGTCATCCGCAGCTACTACTTCGCCGGTGATCCGCGCGCGTTCGCCATTCTCGGACGCGCCCTGCCGCTATGACCGGATGGCGCAGCTGTGCGGCACACCGGGTCTGGCACGATGACCTGGTGCGCGCCAGCTCTCCCCCACTTTCCCCGCTGCGCTCCCGCCGGAGCCGCAAGCTGCTGGCCATCGTCATGCTGCTGATGGTGGTGCCGCTGGCCACCGGATGCCTGCGGGTCCGGGCCTCGCTGACCGTCTCGCCCGACGACTTGGTGTCCGGCGAAATCATCGCGGCCGCCAAACCGAAGAACAACAAGGACACCGGGCCGCAACTGGACTCGAATCTGCCGTTCGGTCAGAAAGTCGCGATCTCGAACTACGACAGCGACGGCTACGTCGGCTCACAGGCGGTGTTCTCCGATCTGACCTTCGCCGAGTTGCCCCAGCTGGCCCACATGAACCCCGACGCCGCGGGGGTCAACCTGTCGATGCGCCGCAACGGCAACCTGGTGATCCTGGAGGGTCGCGCCGATCTGACCTCGGTGACCGACCCCGACGCCGAAGTCGGGTTGACCGTCGCCTTCCCGGGCACCGTCACCTCCACCAACGGTGACCGGATCGAGCCCGAAGTCGTGCAGTGGAAACTCAAACCGGGAGTGGTCAGCACCATGACCGCGACGGCCCGCTACACCGACCCCAACACCCGCTCGTTCACCGGGGCCGGCATCTGGCTGGGCATCGCATCATTCGCGGTCGCCGGGGTGGTGGCGATGCTGGCGTGGGTCAGCCGGGACCGCTCGCCGCGGTTCACCGCGCCCACCGACCAGTCGTCGTCGGCCTGAGTTACTACCCGCCCACTGTCTCCGGCGAGGGCGCCCAGTAGGCGAGCATCTCGGCGAAGGTGTCGAAAGCCGGCCCGGAAACCCCGTAGGTGGCCTCCAGGTGAATGCTCAGCGGAAAACCGAGGTCGGCGACCCCGTCGACCACCCGCTTGTACAGGTCGACGAGTTGAGCGCGTTTGTCCGCGGGCTCGCTGGCCGCCAGCTTCTTGACGAACTCCTGCTCCTCGGCCACCGCGGAGTTACCCGGATCCTGGATCAGCCAGTTGATCAGCCCGACCCGGCTCTCCACTTTGGGCACGAAGCCGAACGACAGCAGGATTTCCGGCCGGTGGTCGGTCTCCTTGGCGAAATCGGTCAGGAACCCGACGATGGCGTCGGAGTAGAGCAACTGGGTCATGCCGTAGGTCGCGCCCTGGTTGCATTTGAAGTTCAGCCGGCCGTGTTCGCCGTCCCGGGTCGGAATCACGATCACGCCGCGATTGGTCACCGCGTCGCGATAGATCGACAACGCGTCGGTGGGCGCCACGCCCGAGCCCTCGCCGTCGTTCATGGTGCGCGGCACCCCGACGAAAACCACCCCCTGCATGCCGGCCGCCGTCAGTGCAGCCAGGCGCTCGCCCAGGGTGTGCTGGTCCAGGAACGCGGTCACCTGGGTGCACAGGCCGTACAAGCCGGGCAGCTCCGGCTTGATGATCGACCAGAAGTCCAGCACGTCGAGCTTGGGCTTCATCGGCACCGGACGGTCGTCGTCCTCGGCGATCATGCCGGGGATCATCACGTGCCGCAGCCGCCCGTCCAGGCCCGACTCGGCGGCGTACCGCACCACCTTGTGCGCGTCCTCCAAAGCCCGCTCGCGGCCGTCGTCCACATTCGGTGGCACCAATTCCAGCGCGATGGTGTTGAGCGTCACGCGGCCCCTCATTCTGCAGACAAGTTGTTCTCGCGCTCCGTCGCGCAAAGCTTGGACAGACCCCACGACAGCATAGGGGCGCGGTAGTCAGCGGCTCCGAGCCGCCGGTGGCTGCGGCTCCGCGTACTCCGGCAAACACCGCGGCGGCATACACTGTCGGGCCAGAGGCACACCGAATCGGAAAGGGGCGCCGCGCTGAGTCTGGAAGCATCGGCAACGTCGGCGACCGTCGAGGTGGCCGGCGCTGTCACCGAACAACTGCGGCGGTACCTGGACGACCGGCGCGGTGAATCCGGTTACCTCGGAGCCGAGTTCGACTCCCTGACCGATTGGCTGGCGGATTTCGTCCTCACCGGCGGCAAGCGCCTGCGGCCGGTGTTCGCTTACTGGGGGTGGGACGCGGTCGCCGGCCGGGCGCCCGATCCCGATGCGCTGCTGCTGTTCTCCGCGCTGGAACTGCTGCACGCCTTCGCCCTGATCCACGACGACGTGATCGACGCATCGGCCACCCGCCGCGGCAAGCCGACCGCCCACATGCACTTCGCAGCGCTGCATCGCGCTCGCCGGTGGCGCGGGTCCGCCGACCAGTTCGGCATCTCGGCGGCGATCCTGCTCGGCGACATCACCCACACGTGGGCAAACGATGTGGTGTCCCGTGCGCCGCTGACCGCCGAGGCCCGGGACCGGGTCGAGCGGGTCTGGACGGCGATCCGCACCGAGGTGCTCGGCGGCCAGTACCTCGACGTGGTCGCCGAAGCCTCGGTATCAGCTTCGGCTGACGAATCGCTGGCCGCCGCGATGACCGTCGCCACCTTCAAGACCGCCTGCTACACGGTGACCCGTCCACTGCAGCTCGGGGCGGCCGCCGCCGCCGACCGTCCGGAGGTGGCCGCCGTCTTCGAGGCGTTCGGCACCGATCTGGGGGTGGCGTTCCAGCTGCGTGACGACGTGCTCGGGGTGTTCGGTGACCCCGAGGTCACGGGCAAGCCGTCCGGGGACGATCTGCGGTCGGGTAAGCGCACCGTGCTGCTGGCCGAGACCACCCGCCTGGCCGAGACGTCCGATCCGGCGGCGGCCCGGCTGTTGCGCGAATCGATCGGCACCGACCTGACCGACGCCCAGGTGCGCGAACTACGGCAATTGATCGAGGGGGTGGGTGCGCTGGCCGCCGCGGAGAACCGGATCACCGAACTCACCGAACGTGCGCTGACCACGCTGGCCTCGGCGCCGATCAGCGCGAGCGCCAAAGCAGGGTTGACCGACCTGGCCCGAGTGGCCACCGACCGGTCCGCCTGAATCGATGAGCGCTCCGACGCCGACCCCGGCCGCCGACACCACGGCTCCGAAAGTAACCGTGGGCCAACGCTTTTCCCGCTTCCGCACGGTCGCTACCGGCTCCGAGGGCGGGCCGGCGCGACTGGGGTTCGTGGGGTCCGTGCTGATCACCCTGGGCGGTCTGGGTGCGGGCAGCACCCGCCAGCACGACCCGCTGCTGGAGGCGATCCACATGTCCTGGCTGCGGTTCGGCCACGGGCTGGTGCTCTCGTCGATCGTGCTGTGGGTCGGCGTGGGTCTGATGCTGATCGCCTGGGTGCGGCTGGGTCGACGGGTACTCGCCGGCGCAGCCGACGAGTTCACCATGCGGGTGACCACCGCCTGCTGGCTGGCCCCGCTGTTGCTCTCGGCACCGGTGTTCAGTCGCGACACGTACTCCTACCTGGCTCAGGGGGCGTTGTTGCGCGACGGCTTCGACCCGTACGCGGTGGGCCCGGTCGGCAATCCGAACTCGCTGCTGGACGACGTGAGCCCGATCTGGACGATCACCACCGCCCCGTATGGTCCGGCATTCATTTTGGTGGCCAAGTTGGTGACGATGCTCGTCGGCAACAACGTGGTGGCCGGAACCATGCTGCTGCGGCTGTGCATGTTGCCCGGGCTGGCGTTGCTGATCTGGGCGGCGCCGCGGCTGGCACGCCACGTCGGCGCCGACGGCGCCAGGGCGCTGTGGATCTGCGTGCTGAACCCGCTGGTGCTGATCCATCTGATGGGCGGGGTGCACAACGAGATGCTGATGGTGGGCCTGATGGCGGCCGGCATCGCGTTGACGCTGCGACGCCGGCAGGTAGCCGGGATCGTGTTGCTCACTTTCGCAATCGCCGTCAAGGCCACCGCGGGGCTGGCGTTGCCGTTCCTGGGGTGGGTGTGGATGCGGCATCTGCGCGACGACCGGGGCTGGCGGCCGGTGCCGGCGTTCCTGGTCGCCGCGCTGTCCACGGTGGCGATTTTCGTGGCGGTGTTCGGGGTGATTTCGGTCGCGGCCGGGGTCGGCCTGGGCTGGCTGACCGCGCTGGCCGGGTCGGTGAAGATCATCAACTGGCTCACGGTGCCAACCGCCGCCGCGAACCTGATTCACGCTTTCACCAGCGGGTTTCTGCCGGTGCAGTTCTACGCCGTGCTGCGGATCGCCCGGCTGGTGGGCATCGGCGTGATCGCGGTGTCACTCCCGGTGCTGTGGTGGCGGTACCGCCGCGACGACCGTGCCGCGCTGACCGGCATCGCCGCGGTGATGCTGGTGGTGGTGTTGTTCGTGCCCGCCGCACTGCCCTGGTACTACTCGTGGCCGCTGGCGGTGCTGGCCCCGCTGGCCCAGTCGCGACGCGCGATGGCCGTGATCGCCGGATTCTCGACGTGGATCATGGTGATCTTCAAACCCGACGGCTCGCACGGCATGTACTCCTGGCTGCACGTCGGGCTGGCGACCGCGGCCGCGCTGTGGGCCTGGCATTCGCTGAACCGCGCCCCGGAAGTCGAGGACGCGCCGGACGACGCTGCCCTCAGTACGCCATAGCCTGGGCGCGCCGCACCACTTCGCGGGCCTGGTGCGCATGCAACGCATCGACCGGGCGCGCGTTGTTCAGGGCGTCCCGGGAGCCGTCGCGGGTGACGGTCAATGAGGGGTCCGGGGTGAAGAGCCAGCGCACGATCTCGGTGTCGTGGTAGCCGCCGTCGTGCAGGATCGTCAACAACCCGGGCAGGCTCTTGACGACCTGGCCGGACGTGGTGAAGAAGACCTGCGGCACCACGAGGCCTCCGGCGCGGCGCACCGCGACCAGGTGTCCCTCCCGCAGCTGTTGCTGCACTTTGCTCACCGGTATGCCGAGCAGTTCGGCGACCCGGGACAGGTCGTAGGTCGGTTCTTCAGGATCGAGTACGTCGTCGCCGGCCGGGATGCTGCCCACCAGGTCAGTCTAGAACCGCAGGACGGCCGCGTCTGCGCCTTCGGTGCGGAATCTGCGCCTACCGCGGGTCAGTCGCGTCGACCCCTACGATGACTGCGTGGCCGAACCTGGATCGCCCGGCATCCCGCCGGGACGCACCGGCCCGTACCGTCGCCCGGCCGGGGACCCGCTGCACGACGCGCTGCTCGACGGCCGCTACCTCATTCAGGAAAAGATCGCCAGCGGCGGCACCTCGACGGTGTATCGCGGCCTGGACACCCGCCTGGACCGGCCCGTCGCGGTGAAGGTGATGGACCCGCGTTACTCCGGTGACCAGCAGTTCCTGACCCGGTTCCAGCTCGAGGCGCGCACCGTGGCCCGGCTGAAGAACCCGAACCTGGTCGCGGTCTACGACCAGGGCCAAGACGGGAGGTACCCGTTTCTGGTGATGGAGTTGATCGACGGCGGCACGCTGCGTGAGCTGCTGATCGAGCGCGGACCGATGCCCCCGCACGCGGTGATAGCGGTACTGCGCCCGGTGTTGAACGGGCTGGCCGCCGCGCACCGGGCCGGTCTGGTGCACCGCGACGTCAAACCGGAGAACGTGCTGATCTCCGACGACGGCGAGGTCAAGATCGCCGATTTCGGTCTGGTCCGCGCCGTGGCGGCAGCGGGAATCACCTCGGCCAGCGTGATCTTGGGCACCGCCGCCTACCTGTCACCCGAGCAGGTGCGCGACGGCACCGCCGGACCCCGCAGCGACGTCTACTCGGTGGGGATTCTGACCTACGAACTGCTGACCGGGCGAACCCCGTTCACTGGCGACACCGCGCTGTCCATCGCGTATCAGCGGCTGGACACCGAGGTCCCGCCGCCGGGCGCCGCGATCGAGGGCGTGCCCACGCAGCTCGACGACTTCGTCGCCTGCGCCACCGCGCTCGACCCCGCGCAGCGCTACGCCGACGCCATCGAGATGGCCGCCGACGTGGAATCGATCGCCGAAGAGCTGAATCTGCCGGACTTCCGGGTGCCGACGCCGCGCAACTCCGCCCAGCACCGCTCTGCGGCGCTGCACCACGATCGGATGGCCGGGCGCCCGGCCGGCGCGCCGGTGCCCCACCCCACCCGTCAGTTCACCCGGGAACCCGGGGACTGGCCCGAACCCGACGATCCGGATGTGCCGGCCGACTTCGATCAGGACGTCGACTTCGACGCCGACGATTCCGGGCACTTCGCCGGCATCCCGCTCGACGAGTTCAGGTGGGAGCGCCAGCACGGCCGGCGCATGATCCTGATCTGGGCGGCGGTGGTGCTGACCCTGACCGGGCTGGTTGCGACCGCGGGCTGGAACATCGGGGTGCACCTGAGCAGCCTGCTGCACGCCGGCTGATCGGCCGGGGTCAGTCGCGCAGCATCTCCGCGACCAGGAACGCCAGCTCCAGCGACTGCTGGGTGTTCAGCCGCGGGTCGCACGCCGTCTCGTAGCGGCCGGACAGGTCGCTGTCGGAGATGTCCTGCGCGCCGCCGAGGCACTCGGTGACGTTCTCGCCGGTGATCTCGACGTGGATGCCACCCGGATGCGTACCCAGCGCGCGATGCACCTCGAAGAAGCCCTGCACCTCGTCGACGATGCGATCGAAGTGCCGCGTCTTGTACCCCGTCGAGGACTCGTGGGTGTTGCCGTGCATCGGGTCGCACTGCCAGATGACCTGGTGGCCCGCGGCCTGGACTTTCTCGATGATCGGCGGCAGCACGTCGCGCACCTTGTTGTTGCCCAGCCGGCTCACCAGCGTCAACCGGCCCGGCCTGTTGTGCGGGTCGAGCCGTTCGACGTACTCCACGGCCAACTCGGGGGTCATGGTGGGCCCGATCTTGACGCCGATCGGGTTGGCGATCACCTCAGCGAAAGCGACGTGCGCACCGTCGAGTTGGCGGGTCCGTTCGCCGATCCACACCGTGTGCGCCGACAGGTCGTAAAGCTGCGGTTCGCCGTTCTCGTCCTCGGACAGGCGCAACATGGACCGCTCGTAGTCGAGCACCAGCGCCTCGTGGCTGGCGTAGATCTCGGCGGTCTGCAGGTTGCGGTCGGCCACCCCGCAGGCGCTCATGAACCGCAGCGCGCGGTCTATCTCGCTGGCCAGCGCCTCGTAGCGGGCGCCGGCCGGCGAGGTGCGCACGAATTCACGGTTCCAGTCGTGGGCCAGGTGCAGCGAGGAGAAGCCTGACGACGTCAGCGCGCGCACCAGGTTCATCGCGGCGCTGGCGTTGGCGTAGGCGCGCACGAGGCGGGACGGGTCGTGGTCGCGGACCGCGGCGTCGGGCGCGAAGCCGTTGATCATGTCACCGCGGTAGGACTTCAGGCCCAGCGCGTCGATGTCGGCCGACCGGGGTTTGGCGTACTGGCCGGCGATGCGCGCCACCTTGACCACCGGCATGCTGGCGCCGTAGGTCAGCACCACGGCCATCTGCAGCAGGGTGCGGATGTTGCCACGGATGTGCGGCTCGGTGTTGTCGGTGAAGGTTTCCGCACAGTCGCCGCCCTGCAGCAGGAATGCCTCGCCGCGAGCGACCTGGGCGAGGTGTTCCTGCAGGCGGACGATCTCCGACGACACCGTCACCGGCGGCACGCTCTCGAGCACCGTGCGCATCGCCGCGGCCTGCTCGGTGTCCCAGCTGGGCTGCTGAGCGGCCGGTTTGGCCAGCGCTGCGTCCAGTTGCGCACGCAAATCGGCGGGCAGCGGCGGCAGCGGCGGCAGCTGGTCGATAGGGATATCGACGGTCCAGTTCATCGGTCCATCGTAACTGTGGCCGTGCGCACCGGCTGATCAGGGCGAACGCTGCTCCGCGGTGATTATCCGGTAGCGGTGCAACTGATCCCGCGCGTCGACCAGGGCGTCGTGCACGTCAGCCGATCGTGGCGGCAGCCGCGGGCAGCCCCGGTCTTCCCACAACTGGCGCAGCTCGCGGGTGAACCGGGGTATCGCTTTGGGCAGAGCGGGCATCGGGCCCCACAGCTGGCACAGCGCCACATGGTCGTAGGCGCCCACCCACGCCCACAGTTCGATCGGGTCGGGGCCGTCCACCCGCAGGAACTCGGTCAGGTCGGCGCGGATCCGGCTGCGCGAGCGCCACAGCTGGGAGGCCGGCGAGGGCAGCTTGGGCAGCACGTGGGTCCGCACCCAGGGCCCGGCACGCTGCGGGTCGAATTCGGTGGATACCGCGTAATACTCGCGGCCGTCCTCGGCGACCACCCCGATCGAGATCAGCTCGATGGTGCGGCCGTCCTCGATGAACTCGGTGTCGTAGAAATACCGCACCGCCGCAGCTTAGTGCGACTCAGCTCGGGCTAGCCCGGCTCCGCTCGGCTCCGCCCGGCTCCGCCCGGCGAGCAGACGCAGAATCGCACGATCCGGCCCGCCGGAGTGCGATTCTGCGTCTGCTCGCGCAGGGGGGGTCAGCTGCTGATAGGGATGGGCTCGGTGCCGTCGGGCGGCGGGGCGGGGTGCACATCCAGGTCCAGTTGGGCGTCGACGGTGCGGTCGTCGGGCAGCTGCGGCGTTCCCGCGATCGCGCCTTGCAGCCACAGCTTGGCCCGCACCACCGGACGCCGCCATCGGCGCTCGCGGGCCAGCGCGCGCCGCATCTTGCCCGGCCGGGTGGTGTAGCGCCAGCGCGCCCACGGTGCATGCGGCCGCGACAACCGAACCGCGCCGATCACCAGCAGCACCACCAGGAACATGCCCAGCAGACCGGTCCACACCTTGCCCTTGAGCAGCACGACCACCGCCAGCGGCAACGTCACCACCACCGCGCCGACCAGGGTGCTCTGCAGCACCACCCAGTCGCCGTCGTAGCGGATCGGCAACAGGAACATCAGCGGGTGCAGGCCCAGGATCAGCAGACCGGCGACGGCCACCGCGGCGAACACCGCGTCCACCGAGGTGCGCCCGTCCTGCTCCCAGTACACGTCGGACAGGTGCAGGATCAGCGCGTATTCGTCGAGCACCAGCGCCGCGCCGATGCCGAAGAAGGTCGCGGCCACCGACAGTTGGGGTACCTGACCGTCGACCGACAACGTCACCAACGTCAGTCCGGCGACCATCACCAGCACCACCCCGAACGTGACGTGGTGGATGTGCAGCGACCCGACGTGGATGTTGCGCGGCTGCCACCATTTGGCCGGGGCACCGCCGCGGACGTCCCGGTGGCGGATGATGCGGACAAAGGTGCGGGTGACGAAAAACGTCAGGATGAAGGCCACCAGGCAGCACAGCAGCGGCAGATGGCCGCGATCGATGATGTCGTGCTGCAGCCAGTGGTGCACTCCCCACAAGCTACGCCAGCGCATCCGCACAACCCGGAAGCCGCGCTGTGCGAACAACACCCGGCGCCGCAACGATAGGCTGTCCTCGACATGAGTAAATGGCGGTCGCCCGACGTGGGCAGTCGACTCGGGCGGGTTTCGCTGTGGTGCCTGCTCTGGCTCCTCGCCGCGCTGGCACTGGGCTACGCGTGCTGGGACCTGTTCGTCGACATCCCTTATCGCATCGATATCGACATCTACCAGATGGGCGCCCAGGCCTGGTTGGACGGCCGTCCGCTCTACAGCGGCAACGTGTTGTTCCACACACCGATCGTCGATCTGCCCTTCACTTATCCCCCGTTGTCCGCGATCGTGTTCAGCCCGTTCGCCTGGATGGGCATGGCGGCCGCCACGCACGTGATCACCGTCTTGACCCTGCTGGTGTTGTTGGTGTCGACGACCATCGTGCTGAGCAGCCTGAACGTCTGGGACGACTCCCGGCTGCTGCCCGGCCCGGCTTTGTTGCGCCGGTCCTGGCTGGCGGTGCTGATCGTCGCGGCGGCCACCGTCTGGCTGGAACCGATCAACTCGAACTTCGCCTATGGTCAGATCAATGCGGTGCTGATGACCCTGGTGATCGCCGACTGCTTCCCGCGTCGCACTCCCTGGCCGCGCGGAGTGCTGCTGGGGGTGGGCATCGCGCTCAAACTGACCCCGGCGGTGTTCCTGCTGTATTTTCTGCTGCGCCGCGACACCCGGGCCGCGCTCACTGCGCTGGGCACCTTCACGGTCGCGACGCTGGTCGGCTTCGTGCTTGCCTGGGGCGACTCCTGGGAGTACTGGACGCACACGCTGCGGCACACCGATCGCATCGGGGACTCCGCGCTGAACACTGACCAGAACATCGCCGGGTCGCTGGCCCGGCTGGGGCTCGGCGAACACGCGCGGCTGCCGTGGTGGGTGCTGGCGTGCCTGGTGGTGCTGGCGCTGACCGTGTGGGCCATGCGTAGGGTGCTGCGGGCCGACGAGCCGTCGCTGGCCGTTATCTGCGTGGCCCTGTTCGGGCTGGTGGTGTCCCCGGTGTCGTGGTCGCACCACTGGGTCTGGATGCTGCCCGCGGTCATGGTGCTGTCGGTGCTGGCCTGGCGGCGGCGCAACGTCGCGCTGGCCGTGGTCGCCGCCGCTGGCGTGGCGCTGATGCGGTGGACGCCGATCGACCTGCTGCCCAAGCATCACGAGTTGACCGCGGCCTGGTGGCGGCAGCTGTTGGGGATGTCCTACGTGTGGTGGGCACTGGCGGTGATCCTCGTCGCGGGCCTCACGGTCACCGCGAAGCTGACATCACCACGCGCTACCGCCCCCGAACGCACGCCGGTAGCGGCCGCCTAGCTATTCCGGGTCACTCGGGGCTAGTCAACCGGCGGCGGTCTCAGGGATCCGCGCCGCGTCGGAGGTCTCCGACTTGGACCCCGCCGGCCCGTCTTCGGTGGCGCTGCCGTCCTTGACGCTGGCCGCGTAGATGTCGACGTACTCCTGCTCGGACAAGCCCATCAGCTCGTACATCACCTCGTCGATGACGGCACGCTCGATGAAGTGGTTGCCGGCCAGCCCGTCGAACCTGGAGAAGTCCATGGGCTCACCGAAGCGCACCGTGACGCGGCCGAACCGCAACCGGGATGTGCCGGGCGGGTTGACCACGTTGGTCCCGATCATCGCCACCGGGATCACCGGGACCCCGGTCTGCAGGGCGAGCCGGGCCAGCCCGGTCTTGCCCTTGTACAGCCGACCGTCGGGGGAACGGGTGCCTTCGGGGTACATGCCCAGCAGCTTGCCCTGGCCCAGAACCTCTTTGGCGGTCTCCAGCGCGGCCTGCGCGGCTTCGGAGTCGCTGCGGTCGATCGGCACCTGGCCGACGGCGGTGTAGAACCAGCGGTTGAACCAGCCCTTGAGCCCGGTGCCGGTGAAGTATTCAGCTTTGGCCAGGAAGGTGATTCGCCGACGCACCACCAGCGGCAGGAAGAAGCTGTCCATGACCGCCAGGTGATTGCTGGCCAGGATCGCCGGGCCGGAACTCGGAACGTGTTCCAGCCCTTCGACTTTGGGACGACCGAGCAGGGACAGCAACGGGCCGAGGAGGACGTACTTAAACAGGTAGTACCACATGGTTCTCCCTCATGCCCCACACCGGAACGGTGTCTGCGCCAACTGTACCCATCGACGATGGCTCCGACCACCTCGCAACCGGGTGGCTCACTCGTGCAGCGTAACGGGGATGGGCTGGTAGCGCGTTTTCGCGGTGCCGTCGCCGGTGGCGCTGTTACCGTCGGCGCCCGGGCCGCCGGAATCGGCACCACCGGATACGTCGTCTTCGGGAGGCACCACGGTGTCGTCGATGTCGGCGACGATCGCCCGGACCACTTCCAGCAGCGCGACACTGTGGTTGGCGATGATCGTCACCAGCGGATGCTGCTCGCCGGTCACCACCGCCGCCAGCGCGCACACCGGGCACCACACCTGCTGGCACTTGCCGGCCCCGCCGCTGATCGCCGTCATGGCTGCCGCACGCACCCCGGGATCGATGCCGTCCAGGATCGACTGCGCCAGCCGGCGCAGTTCGGGACCGATGTCGGTATGAGCCCCACTCACTTTGGCCATACCTCCGGATCTGGTCGAAATCGTACTGTCAGCTCGGTGCCGCGCAATTGGGCGTCCAGCACCGTACATCGTCGCAGTACCGAAGCCAACCTCACCCGGCGACGCACCCCACCTGCGCTGATGACCAGATCGTCGTCGGACCGCCCCAGGGTGAGCGAGCCGGGATCGAGTTGGGGCAACGCTAGTCGCAGTCGGTATATCGAATCCAGCCCCGACCCCGATTCCAGGTCGACGACGGGACGAATGGGGCCGGGCGGGGACTCGCCGCGACGGCGCCGGGCACTGTCGAGCAGTCCGGCCAGGGCCTTGGGTCCGATCGGCTCGCCGGCCTGGTGCGGCACCAGCACCAGCGCCACGTCGCCGATGGTGACGTCCAACTCCTCCAGCACCGCGCGTTGCTCGGAGATCCGTTCGGCATACCAGTAGAACGCGGGATGGTCCGGCAGGCTGCGGTACTCGTAGTTCTCGTCACGCACCAGCACCTGGTTGACCAGGAGTTCCTCTACCCGAACACCCATCAGGGCCAACGACCCCAGCGTCCGGGCGGCCTCCGCGGCAACCACCCGCTCGGGGGTCAGCACCAGGTGCGCGCTGACCGACTCCCCGTCGGCCAGCAGCGAGCCCAGACGATCGACGCTGTCGCTGATGCGTTCCAGCAGGTTCACCACCGCGCCCGACCGGGCGTCGTCGGCGCCGATGCTCAGTCGGCGGTGCCGCGGCCACGCGCGTTCGACATAGAGGCCGAAGGTCGCAGGCAAAGTCAGCATGCGCAGGGCGTCGGCGGTGGAGGCGCAATCGACGACGATGCGGTCCCAGCGGCCGGAGGAGGCGAGTTCGCCGACCGCGTGCAGACCCAGCACTTCTTGGATGCCGGGCAGCGCCGAGAGTTCTTCGGGGGCCATGCTGGCCAGGTCGGAGTCGGGCAGTTGCGCATCGAGCGCCTCGGCGACGTCGCGCCAGCGGTGCTCCAGCAACGCGAGCGTGTCCAGGGCCAGGGCGTCCAGGGAGCCGCCGCTGGGCTCGGCGTCTTCGGTTTCCAGATCGGTGAAGACTCGGACTGCGTCGCCGGTACCCGTCGGCGGCACCGGGACACCCAGTACGTCGCCCAGCGAGTGCGCCTGGTCGGTGGACACGATCAGCACCCGCCGACCACCGCTGGCATCGCACACCGCGGTAGCAGCTGCCAGGGTGGACTTCCCTACCCCGCCCTTGCCGACGAAAAGGCTGATCCGAGCCGGGGTGGGCGCGGCGGAATCACTCAGCCCTCGACTCGTTTCTTCAGGTCTTTCAACGCGCCGTCGATAATCCTGCGCTCGGCCTTGCGCTTGAGCATGCCGATCATCGGGACGGCCAGGTCAACAGCGAGTTGGTAGGTGACGTCGGTGCCAGAACCCTTGGGCGCCAAGATGTATGAGCCCTCGAGGGACTTGAGCAGCGAACTGGACTCCAGCGTCCAACTCAGCGAGTTGCGATCCGCGGGCCACTCGTAGTTCATGATCAGGGTGTCCCGGAAGATGGTCGCGTCCATCAGCATGCAGGCCTTCTTGGCGTAGCCGTCGTCGTCGGTCTCGAGGACTTCGACCTGCTTGTACTCGTTGATCCAGTCCGGGTAGGACTCGAGGTCGGCGATCGCCGCCATCACCTCGGCCGGATCGGCGTCGATATAGATTGTCTGCTCCGTCTTGTCCGCCACCTGGCAGTCCCTTTCGCGTTCCCGTCCCGCACCGTTCTCGGGAGCGCCCTTCTCCCGGCTGAAACGGTACTCCCCTGAGCTGCGTCCTTCGGTCGGCTCGATGCCAACCTCGACCCGGTTAAACTACCGGAGAAACACCGACCGGACGTGACTCTTCCAGGGTCGTCTTCACCTCGAACGCCATTTTCTTGCCCGCTACTCGGCGCCGGTGCGTCATCTTCGCCAGGTTCAGTTTGGCCAACTCCGCGGCCGATACGCCGCTCGGCTCGGCGTGCAGGAAATAGTGCAGGATCACGCCGTCCAGCGACGGTTCCAGCCAGACTTCCATGGTTCCGGTCAGGGCTCCGGTGACCGCCCATCGGATGCCCTTCTCGGCACGGTTCTCGGTGACCTGCAGCCGCAGATCGGGCCACCACCGGCGCCACTTCGACTGATCGGCGACCGCGGCCCCGACCAGCGCCCCGTCGGCCGCGACATACGTCTGGTCAGCAATCTGGATGCTGTTCATCGCCTCAGCTTCACATACTGGCCGACGTCGCGACGGTGCGACCCGGTACCGCACTAGGCTGTTGACAGCAAGCCGACCCCACCTAGGTCAAGCGAGGAAATAGAGTGCGTCAGTACAGTGTCCCTGCCCGCTTTTCGGTAGCCGAGCACGACAATGTGGCGGCCGTGGTGTTCGAGCACGAACGCGACGACCCTGACTATGTGATCTACCAACGCCGGATCGACGGCGTCTGGACCGATGTCACCTGCGCCGAAGCCGCAAGTCAAATTCGTTCTGCCGCACTGGGTTTGATCGGCCTGGGCGTCGAGGCCGGGGACCGGGTCAGTATCTTCTCGGCGACCCGCTACGAGTGGGCGATCCTCGATCTGGCCATCCTGGCGGTGGGTGCGGTCACGGTGCCGATCTATGAAACGTCGTCGGCCGAGCAGGTGCGCTGGGTGCTGAAGAACTCCGAAGCGGTATTGGCGTTCGCCGAAACCGACGCGCACGCGGCGACCGTCACCGAACTCACCGGCGACCTGCCCGCACTGCGCCGGGTGCTGCACATCGACGGCTCCGGTCCCAAGGCTCTGGATCAGTTGGTGGAGGCCGGCGAATCGGTCGACCCCGCCGAGCTGACCGCACGCCAGGAGGGGCTGCGGTCCGAGGATCCCGCGACGCTGATCTACACCTCGGGTACCACCGGACGGCCGAAGGGCTGCCAACTCACCCATTCCAACCTGCTGCACGAGATCCGCGGTACCCAGGACTGCCTGCCGACGTTGCTGTGCGAGGGTCAGCGGCTGTTGGTTTTCCTGCCGCTGGCCCACGTGCTGGCCCGCGCGCTGACCCTGTCCGCGTTCACCAGCAAAGTCACGGTCGGCTTCACCAGCGACATCAAGAACCTGCTGCCGCTGTTCGCGGAGTTCAAACCGACTGTGGTGGTGTCGGTTCCGCGGGTGTTCGAGAAGGTCTACAACACGGCCGCGCAGAACGCCTCCAACGACGGCAAAGGTCCCATCTTCAAGGCCGCGGCGCAGACCGCGGTCGACTGGAGCCGCGCGTTCGACGACGGCAAGCCCGGCCTGGTGCTGCGCACCAAACACGCGGTGTTCGATCGGCTGGTCTACCACAAACTGCGCGCGGCGCTCGGTGGCGACTGCCATGCTGCGGTGTCCGGCGGGGCACCGCTGGGCGCCCGGCTGGGGCACTTCTACCGCGGTGTCGGCCTGACCATCTACGAGGGCTACGGCCTGACCGAGACCAGTGCCGCGATCACCGTCAACCAGGTCAACGGCCTCAAGATCGGGACCGTCGGCAGCCTGTTGCCCGGCAACAGCCTCAAGATCGCCGAAGACAAGGAACTGCTGGTGCGCGGGGGCGTGGTGTTCAGCGGTTATTGGCAGAACGAGCAGGCCACCGAGGAAGCCTTCGCCGACGGCTGGTTCCGCACCGGAGATCTGGGTTCCATCGACGAAGACGGCTTCCTGAGCATCACCGGCCGCAAGAAGGAGCTGATCGTCACCGCGGGCGGCAAGAACGTTGCGCCCGCGGTGCTCGAGGACCAGTTGCGGTCGCACCCGCTGATCAGCCAGGCGATGGTGGTCGGGGACAACAAGCCGTTCATCGGCGCGCTGATCACCATCGATCCCGAGGCGTTCGACGGCTGGAAGAGTCGCAACAGCAAAGCCGACAGTGCCTCGGTGGGCGATCTGGCCACCGATCCCGATCTGATGGCGGAGGTGGATACCGCCGTCAAGCAGGCCAACCTGCAGGTGTCGAACGCCGAGTCGATCCGCAAGTTCCGGATTCTGCCGGTGGACTTCACCGAGGACACCGGCGAGCTGACACCGACCATGAAGGTCAAGCGCAACGTGGTGGCCGAGAAGTTCGCGTCCGACATCGAAGCGATCTACGACAAGGAATAGCGACGGGCGCGTGGCCGGCCGGGATCAGTCCCCGGACAACAGGCCCGCGAGCCGCTCGGTCAAGGTGTCCCAGCGCCACTGCGCCTGCACCCACTCCCGGCCGGCGGCACCCATCGCCGCCGCCCGGTCGCGATCGGTCAGCAGCCCGGTGACAGCTGCGCCGATGTCCTGCACCGAGTTGCCGTCGACCACCAGCCCGGTCTTGTTGTGCTGCACCGCTTCCGGAGCTCCACCGGAATCGCCGGCAACCACCGGTACCCCGGTGGCTGAGGCTTCGAGGAACACGATGCCCAGCCCCTCGACGTCCATTCCGGCGCCGCGGGTACGGCACGGCATGGCGAACACGTCGGCCATCGCGTGATGGGCGGGCAGTTCGTCGCCCGGCACCCCGCCGGTGAAGGTCACGTGGTCGGCGACCCCACGGTCGCGCGCCAACTGGCGCAGCGTCTCCAGATAAGGTCCGCCACCGACGATCACCAGCGCCGCGCCGTCAACCTGCTGCCGGATCGCCGGCAGTGCCTTGATCAGCATGTCCTGGCCCTTGCGGGGCACCAGCCGGGACAGGCACAGCACCGTCGGCCGGTCCCCCAGCCGGTAGCGCTTGCGCAGCTCGGCGCGGGCGGCCGGGTCCGGCCGGAACCGGTCGCTGTTCACCCCGGGCGGCAGGTACTCCAGTGACGCGCCGGGCCCGAAGGCGGGCGCGAACCGAGATCGGGTGTAGCGGCTGACGAAGGTCACGACGTCGGTCCCGTCGCCGATGCGGCGCAGCACCGACCGCGCCACCGGCAGCATCGACCAGCCGACTTCGTGGCCGTGGGTGCTGGCCAGCACCCGGGTGGCCCCGGCCTGCCGGGCGCGCGGCGCCAGCAGGGCCAGCGGTGCGGCCGCGCCGAACCAGACCGTGTCGATGTCGTGCTCGGCGATCAGCCGGCGCATCCGGGCGTCCACGGTGGGAACGGGCAGCATCAGCGTGGTGGGATGGCGCACCACGCGATAGCCGGCGGCGGCGTCAAAAGCCTCGGCGCCCTTCCATTTCGGCGCATACACGGTCACGGTGTGCGCACCGGCGCCGGCCAGCCGGCTGACGAATTCCGCCAGATACGACTGGATCCCGCCGCGCCGCGGCGGAAAGTCGTTGGTTACCAGCAGGACCCGGCTCACCACGTCACGTTAGCCCGGCCGGTCCGCAAACCGGTCCTCGGCGCGCGCAGATCAGGTTCGGTCGGCCGCCCAGTTCCGCCACCGGTTCGGCAGGTCGGCAGCGTCGACGCCGAGCACGGCACGGATGGCGGTCTGCACATCGCCATGCCCCACCCCGCAAGCGGACCGGTAGAGTTCGCGCAATTTCGGCACCCCGTAGATATCGGCGACGAACCGCGCGAACCACCACGCCCGGTCGTATACCTGCGAGCGCTGCGGACCGGTGGCGTCCAGTTCGGAGTCCGTGGGCAGGGTGGTTGCCGCGTCGGCGGGCACCGCGGTCGGCGGCCTGGCCACGTAGTCGGCCACACCTTCGGCCAGCCACCGGGGCGCGTCGGTAGCCGTGTCCGCCCGAGCGGCGAAGTGAAAAAGCTCGTGCGTCAACACAATTCGCAATGCACCCACGCTCATCCCGGCCGCGCCGGGCGCGAACACGATCCGGGCGCCCAGGGCGGTGCGCAGCGCCGGATCGACCCGGTCGACCACGGTGACCGCGGCGATGTCCGTCCACTGCGCCGCCGGACCACCCCCGGCGGCGACCCGGAACTGCTCATCGGTACCGGTGGCGATCACCGGGATCTCGGGTGACCAGTCCGGGCCCCAGAACGCGACCACCGCCTCGACAGCCGGGCGCATGTCCGCTGCCACCCGGGACAGCAGGCGACCGGCATCGGGCCCACCTTCATTCGTTGACCGCACGATGCGATCCGGCGTGGTGCCCACGGCGAATCGGTGCTCGATGCTGTCCGACGACGTGGTGACAACCGGGGCGGGTTGCTCGGCCTGCTGGTGAACCGCGACGACCAGCGCCGCACACAGCTCAGCGACCAGCACGCACGCCAGCGGCAGGGAACGCCGGCGTGAGGCCGCGATCGTCAGTAGCGGCGGGCGTCGTAGATCGGACCGGAGGAGTCCATCGGTACCACCCGGACCGGCTGGCCGAAGGTGGAGGAATGGACCATCATTCCGTCGCCGATATAGATGCCGGTGTGTGACGCATCGGAGTAGAAGGTCAGCACGTCACCGGGCTGCAGCTCGCCGAGCGACACCGGCTGACCGCCGTGCGCCAGCGCCTGACTGGAGTGCGGCAACGAGATGCCGGCCTGCTGGAAGGCCCACATGACCAGGCCGGAGCAGTCGAATCCACCGGGCGCGGCACCACCCCACACGTAGGGCGACCCGATCTGGGTCAACGCGGCCTGGACCACGACGGCACGGTCCCCGCCACCCCCGCCTCCGCCGGGCTGCATGGTGAACGGCGCGCCGGTCACCGGCGGCTCGCCAGGCGCGGGAGCGCCCTCGGGGGCCGGTGGAGCACCCGGCGGCAGGGCCTCGGGAGCCGGTGCCCCCGGAACCTGCTCGGGCACCGGACCGGGACTGGCCAGCGCGGTGCGCTGCGCCGGGGTCAGCGCCAGGTATTGCGACTTCACCACGGCGATCTGCACCTGCAGCTGACTCTGTTTGTGCTGCAGGTTCGCCCGCACCGCAGCGGCCTGCTCGGCGGCGGCCTTGGCGTCCGCCGCGGATTTGGCGGAGACCTGCGCGGCCTTGGCGGCCTGCTCGCCGGCGGCCTTGAAGCTGGCCATCTGCGCGGACATCTGACCTGCCATCACCCGCTGCACGGACAGCCCGTCGATGAGCAGCTGCGGAGAGTCGGCGGTCAGGATGGCGTCCAGCCCGTCGGTGCGGCCACCCATGTAGGTCGCGGCGGCGAGCTTGTTCACTGCGGTCTGGAAGGTGGCCAACTTCGCTTGCGCGGCGCCCACGGCAGCCTGGTCGTCCGCGAGCTTCTTGTCCGCGGCCCGCTGGGCGGCCAGCTTCTCGTTCAGGTCGAGTTGGGCGCTGTGCATCGCCTCGGTGGTCTGCTCGGCCTGACGGGAGAGTTCGTTCAGTTTTGCCAGTGCGTCCTCGGCCGGATCGGCCATCACCGCGGCGGCCGTGATGCCGGAAAACACGACGAAGCTCGTCAACGAACCGATGGCAAACTGCTTGATTGCGCGCGCGGTCAAGTGCCTAAAGTCGAGCCTCAAGATTTGCTTCCTTAAACTGCCATCGACGCCAATGCGACGAGCTGGTTTAGGTCTCAAACAGGTTACGAAATGATATCGACGTTTGTCCAAAGGGACGGGTTAAGAAATTAGGTAGATTTCTGTCATTTTTATGTGAAGCCGGGTTCATGCCGTCGTCGACCCTACACGAGGTATCACGCCACGCCAGACTCCCTTCCGCGCCGGATCGGCACCAGGCGCAGCCGCGGCGCCATCCCCACCTCTGCCAGCGCTTCCAACGCGACTTGCTCGTCGTAGGAAAGGGTTTCGGGTACGCCGAGCAAGACGCTCACCACACAGTCGCGGCATCCCGGGCCGCGCACCGCGCAGTCATCGCAGTCGATGACAACCGGCTCCCCCGGGCGTGGCGCACTGCCACCGCGGCTTTCGGTTCCGCTGCTGAATGCCATCTGAGTCGGTCCTCTCGGTCGGGCCTGCGTACTGAAATGCACGGTAACGGCGGGCACCGACAACAACGGTCGGCGTGGGAAATCAACAGGTGTCGGTGCGCATGCCTAACGTCACGGTCATGGGCGCGAGCGGTGGGACCCAACTCAGCTTCGCCGGGCTGGACAGCTGGGCGGCGCCTACCGAACCGACCCTGCGCGAAACCACGTTTGTCGTCGTCGATCTGGAGACCACCGGCGGTCGGGCCGTCGGCCGCGACGGTGCCACCCCGGACGCGATCACCGAGATCGGCGCGGTCAAGGTGCGCGGGGGTGCCGTCCTGGGTGAATTCGCCACCCTGGTCGACCCGCAGCGCAGCATCCCGCCGCAGATCGTGCAACTGACCGGCATCACCACCGCCATGGTGTGCGACGCCCCCACCATCGACGCAGTGCTGCCGATGTTCCTCGAATTCGCCGGCGACGCGGTGCTGGTGGCCCACAACGCCGGCTTCGACATGGGTTTTCTGCGCGCGGCCACCGAGCGCTGCCGGTTGCGCTGGCCCCGGCCCAAGGTGCTGTGCACGGTCCGGTTGGCCCGGCGGGTGCTCAGCCGGGAGGAAGCGCCCAGCGTGCGGCTGGCCGAGCTGGCCCGGCTGTTCGCCGTGGCAACCCAGCCCACGCACCGCGCGCTGGACGATGCGCGGGCCACCGTGGACGTCCTGCACGCGCTCATCGAGCGGGTCGGCAACCAGGGCATCCACACCTACTCCGAGCTGCGCTCGTACCTGCCCGACGTCACCCCCGCGCAGCGGCGCAAACGGGTCTTCGCCGATGCGCTGCCACGCCGCCCGGGCGTCTACCTGTTCCGCGGACCCGCGGCGGAGGTGCTTTACGTCGGCACCGCCGTGGACCTGCGCCGCCGGGTCAGCCAGTACTTCAACGGCGCCGATCCGCGCAGCCGGATGAAGGAGATGGTCGCCCTGGCCGACGGGGTCGACTACGTCGAGTGCGCGCACGCGCTGGAAGCCGGGGTGCGCGAACTCCGTCTGCTGGCCGCCCACGCCCCGCCGTACAACCGCCGGTCGCGGTTCCCGCACCGCTGGTGGTGGGTGGTGCTCACCGACGAGGCGTTCCCGCGCTTCTCGGTGGTCCGCAACCCCCGGCATGACCGGGTCGTCGGCCCGTTCCGGTCCCGCGCCGACGCTGTGGACACCGCACACCTGCTGGCCCGGTTCACCGGGGTGCGGACCTGCACCAAGCGCCTGGCCCGCTCCGCCCGGCACGGCCCCGCATGTCCGGAACTGGAAATCTCGCCGTGCCCCGCCGCCCGGGATATGACGGCCGAGCAGTACGCCGCGGCGACACGGCGCGCGTCGAGGTTGATCGAGGGCACCGACAACACGGCGCTGGGCGCGGCCGTCGCCCACGTCGCGGCCCTGGCCGCCCGGCATCACTACGAGAGCGCGGCCCGGCTGCGCGATCACATCGCCACTGCCGTCGAGGCGCTTTGGCGTGGGCAACGGCTGCGTGCCCTGACCGTGCTGCCCGAACTGATCGCCGCCAAGCCGGACGGCTCGGACGGCTACCAGCTCGCCGTCATCCGGCACGGCCGGCTGGCCGCGGCAGGCACCGCGCGGCGCGGGGTGCCGCCGATGCCGGTGGTCGAGGCGATTGTCGCGGGGGCGCAGTCGATCCTGCCGTCGCCCGCCCCGCTGGGCGGCACGCTGGTGGAAGAGACCGCGCTGATCGTCCGTTGGCTGGCGACGCCGGGGGTGCGGATCGTGCGGGTCGCCGGCGACGCCGACACCCCGGGGTGGGCCACACCGCTGCGGTCGGCGGGCGCCTGGGCCGGCTGGGCGGCCACCGCACGATCGGCGCGGCTCGCCGGTGAGCAAACCAGCTCAGACCTGCTGACTGAACCGCACCCAACGCGCGAGCAGCTGTTCGGCCGCGCCGCTGTCGATCGCGGCGCTGGCCCGGCGCAGCCCGTCTTCCCAGGCCGGCAGCCATTCAGCGCGGCTGGATAATCCCGCGTGGGCAACCAGGGCGCCGGCTGCGTTGAGCACCACGGCGTCGCGCACCGGGCCCCGGGCGCCGCCCAGTACGGCGCGCACCTCCGCGGCGTTGACCTGGGCGTCGCCGCCACGCAGCTGCTCGAGATCGGCGCGGGCGAACCCGAACCCCGCCGGATCGAACTTGAGCTTGTCCACGGTGCCCGCCTGCACGCGCCAGATGGTGCTCGTCGTGGTGGTCGTGAGTTCGTCGAGTCCGTCGTCCCCGTGCACCACCAGCACGCTGGACCGGCGTGCGGCGAACACCCCGGCCATCACCTCGGCCAGGTCGGCGAAGGCGCAACCGATCAGTCCGGCCCGCGGGCGGGCCGGATTGGTAAGCGGCCCAAGGAGATTGAAGACCGTCGGCACACCGATCTCGCGACGCACCACCGATGTGTGCCGGTACGACGGGTGGAACTGCGGCGCGAAGCAGAACCCGATCCCCAGTTCGCGCAGGCTGCGGGCGACCTGCTCGGGCCCCAGGTCGATGCGTACCCCGAGCGCTTCGAGCGTGTCGGCGCCGCCGGACAGCGACGAGGCCGCCCGGTTGCCGTGTTTGACCACCGGAACGCCCGCCGCCGCCACCACGATGGACGCCATCGTGGACAGGTTGACGGTATTGACCCCGTCACCGCCGGTGCCGACCACGTCCACGGCGTCGGCGGGCACCGCATCGGCCGGCATCGGGCGGGCGTGGTCGAGCATGACGCCGGCGAGTTCGCTCACTTCGTCGGCCCGCGGACCCTTCATTTTCAGCGCTACCGCGAACGCCGCGATCTGGGCCGGTTGCGCCTCCCCGGCCATGATCTGATCCATGGCCCAGCCGGCCTGGCCCCGGATCAGATCCTGCTGCTGGGTCAGCCGGCCCAGCACCTGCGGCCACGTCGGCACCGCAGCGGACACCACACCCCCGGACGACGCAGCCACGCGCCGATGGTCCCACGCGCTTCGAACGCGGCCCAACCGGCGTCCTGAGCCGCCGGCAGACCGGGCCCGGCCCACCGAATTTCCGGAAATTAGTCACCCGGGTAGTGCGCGACAACTACAAAGCGTCATACTTGCGGATGTGACGAGTGCGGTAGGGACCTCGGGTACTGCGATTACCTCGCGGGTGCATTCGCTGAACCGGCCCAACATGGTCAGTGTCGGCACCATTGTGTGGCTTTCCAGCGAGCTCATGTTCTTTGCTGGCCTGTTCGCGTTCTACTTCACGGCGCGAGCACAGGCGGCGGGGAACTGGCCGCCGCCGCCGACCGAGCTGAATCTCTACCAGGCGGTGCCGGTGACGCTGGTGCTGATCGCGTCGTCGTTCACCTGCCAGATGGGGGTCTTCGCGGCCGAACGCGGCGACGTCTTCGGGTTGCGCCGCTGGTATCTGCTCACGTTCGGGATGGGGTTGTTCTTCATCCTCGGTCAGGCCTACGAGTACGTGCACCTGGTGACGCACGGGACCACCATCCCGGGCAGCGCCTACGGCAGCGTGTTCTACCTGGCGACCGGCTTCCACGGGCTGCACGTCACCGGAGGTTTGATCGCCTTCATCTTCCTGCTGGCGCGCACCACCATGAGCAAGTTCACCCCTGCGCAGGCCACCGCCAGCATCGTCGTCTCGTACTACTGGCACTTCGTGGACATCGTGTGGATCGCGCTGTTCGCCGTGATCTATTTCATCCGTTGAGCGACCCCCGAAACACAGGCCCGAGAACAGGAGTGCTCAGTTGAGAAAACTGGGATCCACCCGATCCGGCCGGCGGCCTAGCCAGCCGGAGAAGCCGCGCACCAACCGCTCGCGGCGACGGCTGCGCCGTCGGCTGACCAGCGGACTGCTGCTGCTGATCGCCCTGACCTTCGCCGGCGGCCTGGCCGCGGTGCTCACGCCGACGCCGCAGGTCGCGATGGCCGACGAGTCCGGTGCGGCCATTCTGCGCACCGGCAAGCAGCTCTTCGACACCTCGTGCGTGTCCTGCCACGGCGCCAACCTGCAGGGCGTGCCCGACCACGGGCCCAGCCTGATCGGGGTCGGCGAGGCGGCCGTCTATTTCCAGGTGTCCACCGGCCGCATGCCCGCGATGCGCGGCGAAGCTCAGGCCCAGCGCAAGGAACCGATCTTCGACGAACGCCAGATCGACGCGCTCGGCGCCTATGTGCAGGCCAACGGCGGCGGTCCCACCGTGCTGCGCAATCCCGACAACAGCCTGCAGATGGAGTCGCTGCGCGGCACCGACCTGGGTCGCGGCGGCGACCTGTTCCGGCTCAACTGCGCTTCCTGCCACAACTTCACCGGCAAGGGCGGTGCGCTGTCGTCCGGCAAGTACGCCCCCGACCTGGGGCCCGCCAACGAGCAGCAGATCCTCACCGCGATGCTGACCGGACCGCAGAACATGCCGAAGTTCTCCGACCGGCAGCTGTCCTTGGAGGCGAAGCGGGACATCATCGGCTACGTGCGGACCGTCGCTGAGGAACGCACCCCCGGTGGCTACGGGTTGGGCGGATTCGGGCCCGCACCCGAGGGCATGGCGATGTGGATCATTGGCATGGTCGGCGCCATCGGACTGGCACTGTGGATTGGGGCGCGCACATGAGCGAAAGACCTGACCCGACCGAGCGCGACGGCGCGGCCGGCACCGACACCGACACGGCCACTCACCAGGGCCAGAAAGAGCCGGACGACGCCGCTCTGGCTGCGATGTCCACCCAGGAGCTGCTCGACCTCGGCAGCAAGATCGACGGCGTCGACATCGTCTATAAGGAGCCGCGCTGGCCGGTCGCAGGCACCAAGGCCGAGAAGCGCGCCGCGCGCTCGGTCGCGACCTGGCTGTTGCTGGGCGGCGGTTTCGGACTCGCGCTGCTGGTGGTCTTCCTGTTCTGGCCGTGGGAGTACAAGCCCAGGGGCGTCGACGGCAACCTGATGTACTCGCTGGCCACCCCGCTGTACGGCTTCACCTTCGGGATGTCCGTGCTGTCCATCGCGATCGGGGCCGTGCTCTTCCAGAAACGCTTTATCCCGGAAGAGATTACGATTCAGGACCGGCACGACGGCGCCTCCCGCGAGATCGACCGCAGGACCGTGGTGGCGAACCTGACCGACGCCTATGAAGGCTCGACGATCGGCCGGCGCAAGCTGATCGGGCTGTCGTTCGGGATGGGTATGGGCGCGTTCGGCCTCGGCACCCTGGTCGCGTTTGCCGGCGGCCTGATCAAGAACCCATGGAAACCGGTCGTGCCCACTGCGGAGGGCATGAAGGCGGTGCTGTGGACGTCGGGGTGGACCCCGCGGACCAAAGGCGAGACCATCTACCTGGCCCGGGCCACCGGTGCCCACGACGGCCCGCCGTTCATCAAGATGCGTCCCGAGGACCTCGACGCCGGCGGCATGGAAACAGTGTTCCCGTGGCGCGAGTCCGACGGTGACGGCACCACTGTGGAGTCCCACGAGAAGCTCTCCGAGATCTCGCTGGGCGTCCGCAACCCGGTGATGCTCATCCGCATCAAGCCCAGTGACCTGGACCGGGTGGTCAAGCGCAAGGGCCAGGAGAGCTTCAACTTCGGTGAGTTCTTCGCCTTCACCAAGGTCTGCTCACATCTGGGTTGCCCCTCGTCGCTGTACGAGCAGCAGTCCTACCGGATCCTGTGCCCTTGCCACCAGTCGCAGTTCGACGCGTTGCATTTCGCCAAGCCGATCTTCGGTCCGGCGGCCCGTGCGCTGGCGCAGCTGCCGATCACAATCGATAAAAGCGGGTATTTGGTCGCCAACGGCGACTTCATCGAGCCCGTCGGTCCGGCCTTCTGGGAGCGCACCACAACATGAGTCCAAAATTCAGTCCCCCCAAAATCGGTGACGTGCTGGCCAGCCAGGGCGAAGGCATCGACACCCGGTACCACCCGTCGGCGGCCGTCCGTCGTCAGCTCAACAAGGTGTTCCCGACGCACTGGTCGTTCCTGCTCGGTGAGATCGCGCTGTACAGCTTCATCGTCCTGCTGCTCACCGGCGTATGGCTGACCCTGTTCTTCGACCCGTCGATGGCCGAGGTCACCTATAACGGCGTCTACCAGCCGCTGCGCGGGGTGGAGATGTCGCGGGCTTACGAGACCGCGCTGAACATCTCCTTTGAGATCCGGGGCGGGCTGTTCGTGCGTCAGGTCCACCACTGGGCCGCGCTGATGTTCTCCGCGTCGATCATGGTCCACCTGGCCCGCATCTTCTTCACCGGCGCCTTCCGCCGGCCGCGCGAGGCCAACTGGGTGATCGGGTCGCTGCTGCTGATCCTGTCGATGTTCGAGGGTTACTTCGGTTACTCGCTGCCCGACGACCTGCTTTCCGGCATCGGACTGCGGGCCGCGCTGTCCTCGATCACCCTGGGCATGCCTGTCATCGGGACCTGGCTGCACTGGGCGCTGTTCGGCGGCGACTTCCCCGGCACCATCCTGATCCCGCGGCTGTACGCGCTGCACATCCTGCTGATCCCGGGCATCATTCTGGCCCTGATCGGCGTGCACATGGCGCTGGTGTGGTTCCAGAAGCACACCCAGTTCCCCGGCCCTGGTCGCACCGAGCACAACGTCGTCGGCGTGCGGGTGATGCCGGGTTTCGCGGTCAAGTCCGGCGCCTACTTCGCCTGCATCGTCGGCGTGCTCGGCCTGATGGGCGGGCTGCTGCAGATCAACCCGATCTGGAACCTGGGCCCCTACAAGCCGTCTCAGGTGTCGGCGGGCTCGCAGCCCGACTTCTACATGATGTGGACCGAGGGCCTGGCCCGTATCTGGCCGGCCTGGGAGTTCTACTTCTTCCACCACACGATTCCCGCGGTGGTGTGGGTCGGCATCATCATGGGGCTGGTCTTCGTCCTGCTGATCATCTACCCCTTCCTGGAGAAGCGGTTCACCGGCGACTACGCGCACCACAACCTGCTGCAGCGGCCCCGCGACGTGCCGGTGCGCACCGGGATCGGCGCGATGGCGATCAGTTTCTACATGGTGCTGACGCTGGCGGCAATGAACGACATCATCGCGTTCAAGTTCCACATCTCGTTGAACGCGACCACCTGGATCGCCCGGATCGGCATGGTGATCCTGCCGCCGCTGGTCTACTTCATCGCCTACCGGTGGGCCGTCGGCCTGCAGCGCAGCGACCGCGAGGTCCTCGAGCACGGCGTGGAGACCGGCATCATCAAACGCCTGCCGCACGGTGCCTACATCGAACTGCACCAGCCGCTGGGCCCCGTCGACGACCACGGTCACCCGCTGCCCCTGGAATACCAGGGCGCACCGTTGCCCAAGAAGATGAACAAACTGGGCTCCGCCGGTTCGCCGGGCAGCGGCAGCTTCCTCACCGCCGACCCTGCGTCGGAGGATTCGGCGCTGCGCGAGGCGGGCCACGCGGCCGAACACCGGGCTCTCACGGCGTTGCGCGAGCACCAGGAGCGCAGCACGAACGGTTCGTCGAACGGTTCGTCCAACGGGGAGCACCACTAGCGCCGCTGCGCTCCGCAATCCGGAGGCCATACCGCCGCAGTCGGTGGCAGTGGCCGGCAGACCTAGTGCCCGGCGTGACCCTGCCGCAACTGCCGCACGTAGAACCATTCGATGACCGGCATCCCGGCGGTGACCAGTCCGGCGAACCCGTAACTGGCCCAGGAGGCTCCGTCGTGGCCCGCGGCCATCAGGTAAGTCGCCAGCGCGACCCCGGTCAACGCCGTGCCGATGGCGCCGGTCAGCGCGACAGTTCCGCGTAACCACAGGCGGTCCACCGCCTCGCCGGACCATTCGTCAAGCGCGCCATAGGCTTTCACGTGGTCGCGGCGCGCCGGGTCGGTCGCCGCACGGGAAGCGGGACGCGCGCCCACCGCGATCGGCTGCCGAGTGGGATTTCGCCCCTGCAGCGCTCTGGACCGCACCACCGGCTCCACCTGGGTGCTGCGGCGGGCCCGCAGCAACACCGGAATGGCTCCGGCGATGACCAGCGCGGACACGATGATGACCGCGTACAGCACCCACGTGGTGTGCGGAGTGCGCGCCATTTTGTGGAAACCGCGCCCGAGGTCGAACAGCGCGACCGAGGCAGCCACGCTGACACCGATCAGCACCAGCCAGATCGCCGCGCAGGTGCCGATCATGACGCGGTCGATCACGTCGGGATTGACCACCGGATCCGGCCCGCGCCGGTAGGCGGAGTATCTGCCGACCATCAGCAGCTCGTTTGCGGTGCGTCGTTGGAGTTCGAGGACAAGACCGTTCCATCGTTGGTGATGATCGTGCAGTTGAGTTTGCTGACGTGAAAGAGACTGGACGCTTCCAGGGAACCCACGTCGGATTGTGAGATGGGCGTGACCGTCATCGACCACGGAATGTACACGTTGTGCTGAGTGCGTCGCCGTCCGGACGAGTCGACGTAGGTCACCGAGATGATGTCGCCCGGGGCCTTGCTGCCCGTCACGGAGTACGTGACCTGCCGCGGGCCGGCCGGCGTGGTGCTGGGCGGCGGGGGCGGCGCCGCGACCGACGGGCTGGGCGCGGGCGGGGGCGCCGCGGTCGGTGACGGCGACGGTGGCGGCGGAGGGGGCGTAGTTGTCGTCGCCGGCTCTGACGACGGGGGTGCTTCGGGCGGTTCGGACGATGACGACGGCGGCGGTGGCGGCGGCTCGGACGACGGCGGCGTTTTGGTAGTGGTGATCTCGTCCTGGGCGGGCGGCGCCGACGAGGTCGTCGTCGTGCTGACCTCGGGCTTGGCGAATTTGGCGGTGTCGGCGTTCGTCGCGAGCAGCGACACGGCCGTCACCAGTGCGATCGCAGCGACGATCGCGGCGATGCCGACCAGCCAGGGCCAGCGCGGTGTGGATCGGTCGTCGTCGCGGTCGAAGTCGTCGTAGCCGTCGTAGTCGTAGAGCCCCAGATCGGCGGGCAGATACGGGCCGCCGACAAACAGTTCCGACTCCGGCGCCGAGTACGCCCGCGTGAAGGCCTCGGACGGTGCCGCCCCGATATCGTCGTCGTGTTCGTCAATCCGGTCGAGCTCGTCGAGCTCATCGGGGTAGTCGAGGGCGTCGCTGCCGGGTTCGGCATCGGCAGGTTCGCCGACAAGGTCGGGCTCGTCATGTTCCCGTCCCGGCGGATGCGGCCCGCTCATGTCTGCCTACCCTGTCCAACCGCCCGAGCGGCGCCGCGGCTACATTCGCGCCCGCGCGCTCGGTGAATTCTCATGGTGCCTCGGAAACCCTACCCAACCGGTCCGGACACGGCCGCGGCGGCAAACAGGCGCCGGACAACTGATGCCCGGATTGTGACCTTTGGGACGCGGTCAGTGCTTTTCGGGACCGACGTAGTACTCGAAGACGAGGCCGGCCACGGTGGCGAGGATGAACACCACTCCCGCGACGATCAGCCACGGCAGCCACAGGGCCATCGCGGTGGCGGTGACCGACCCGGACAGCGCGATCATGATCGGCCACCAGCTGTGCGGGCTGAAGAAGCCCAACTCCCCTGCGCCGTCGCTGATCTCGGCACCCTCGTAGTCCTCGGGCCGGGTGTCGAGGCGACGTGCGACGAACCGGAAAAAGGTGGCCACGATCAACGCCAACCCGGTGGTCAGCGCCAGCGCGGTGGTCCCGGCCCATTCGACGCCGCCTACGGCGAAGATGGCCGTCAACACGCCGTAGAGCACCGTCACGACCAGGAAGAACACCGCGACGAACTCGAACAACCTGGCTTCGATATGCATGAGTTGTCCTAACCTCTTGGGCTCGGGGCCAATTCACCGCGCCGCGTGTCGAACGGCTCGGTCTTCGTCGCCAGCGGGGGCTCGTTGATCGCCCGCAACGCTTCGGCGTTGGTCTTTCCGGCGATCCGCGCCTGCAGGTAGGTCACGAACTTGTCCGGCTCCACCACGCGGACCTCGAAGTTCATCATCGCGTGGTAGGTGCCGCACATCTCGGCGCAGTGGCCGACGAACGCGCCGGTCTTGACGATTTCCTCGACCTGGAAGACGTTCGTGGAGTTGTTGGCCACCGGGTTGGGCATCACGTCGCGCTTGAACAGGAACTCCGGCACCCACCACGCGTGAATCACGTCGGCGGAGGCCTGCACGAATTCGATGCGCCGGTGGGCGGGCAGTACCAGGACCGGGATTTCGGTGCTGGTGCCCAGCGTCTCGACCTTGTCGAAGTTCAGGTAGGTCCGGTCCTCGGTGTTGAGCCCGTGTATCGGTCCGACCAGTTCTTCACCGTGCCGGTCCTTGCCCTCCGGTTTGGAGACCATCTCGCGTTTTCGCGCCTCGTCCAGGCCTTCGTACCGGAAGCCGTTGTCTCCCTTGTACGCGACGCGCTGGTAGCCGAATTTCCAGTTCCACTGGAAGGCGGTGATGTCGATCACGACTTCGGGGTCTTCCCGGTGCTGCATCTTTTCCTGCACCACGACGGTGAAATAGAACAGCACCGAGATGATCAGGAACGGTGTCACCGTCAGGACCAGTTCCAGCGGCATGTTGTAGCCGAACTGGCGGGGCAGGTCGGTGTCGGAGTCTTTGGCGCGGTGGAAGGCCGACGCCCAGAAGATCAGACCCCACACGATGATGCCGACGACGAAGGAGGCGATGACGGCGCCGATCCAGAGCTGTCGGTTGGCGTGCGCTTCGGGGGTGATGCCCTCGGGCCAGCCGAGCGCCAGGGCGTCCTGCCAGGTGCACCCGCTCAGGGTGACCGCCAGCACGCCGAGGGTGACGAGCAGCAACACCGGCCGGAGACGCCGGGCCGGGCCGCGTACGCCTCCAGAACCGCACTGCGACAAGCTTTGCGAACGACCAAGCCCGCGTCGTGTCACGTTGGGCGCCTCCTGTATCACAAGCTGGGCCGACTGGCCTTCCGGCTGACCCGGTCTAACTCGGATGTCGAATACTACGCAGCGTAGACCACACCGTCTCACCTAGCGACTGCCTGGTCACCGCAACCCGCCGGACGCTGCATCCCCAAGCCCGGTGAAGTGCGGCATACTGGGGCGCCGTGTGTGGACTGCTGGCTTTCGTCGCCGCTCCGGCCGGTTCCGAGGAGCCCGACGGGGCCCGGCGCGCTGCAGCTGATGCCGCCCGGGCCGACGAGGCGATCTCCGACGCGTCGCACCTGATGCGGCACCGGGGTCCCGACGAGCCGGGCACCTGGGCCGATCCCGACTCCGACGGCTCGGTGGTGTTCGGATTCAACCGGCTCTCCATCATCGACATCGCGCATTCGCACCAGCCGCTCAAGTGGGGTCCCCCCGACACGCCGGACCGCTACGTGCTGGTCTTCAACGGCGAGATCTACAACTACCTGGAACTGCGCGACGAGCTGCGTACCCGGCACGGCGCGGTCTTCGCCACCGACGGCGACGGTGAGGCGATCGCGGCCGGCTTCCACTTCTGGGGTGCCGAGGTGCTCACCCGGCTGCGCGGCATGTTCGCGTTCGCGCTGTGGGACACCGAAACCCGCGAGTTGTTCTGCGCCCGCGACCCGTTCGGCATCAAACCGCTGTTCATGGCCACCGGCACCGGCGGCACCGCGGTGGCCAGCGAGAAGAAATGCCTGCTGGACCTGGCCGATCTGATCGGTTTCGACGAGGCGATCGACCTGCGGGCGGTGCAGCACTACACCGTCCTGCAGTACGTCCCGGAGCCCGAGACGCTGCACCGCGGGATCCGGCGCCTGGAGTCGGGCTGCTACGCCCGCATCCGGCCTGGATCCGACCCCGAGGTAGCCCGCTACTTCGTTCCCCGGTTCGCGGCGGTGCCGATCACGTCGGACGACGAACAGGCCCGCTACGACGAGATCACCGCGGTGCTCGAGGACTCGGTGGCCAAGCACATGCGCGCCGACGTCACCGTCGGGTCGTTCCTGTCCGGTGGTATCGACTCCACCGCCATCGCGGCGCTGGCCATCCGGCACAACCCGCGACTAATCACGTTCACGACCGGTTTCGAACGGGAGGGCTTCTCCGAGCTGGACGTCGCGGTGGCCTCGGCCGAAGCGATCGGCGCCCGCCACGTCGCCAAGGTGGTCAGCGCCGAGGAGTTCGTCGCCGCGTTGCCCGAGATCGTCTGGTATCTCGACGAGCCGGTCGCCGACCCGGCGCTGGTGCCGCTGTTCTTCGTGGCCCGCGAGGCGCGCAAGCACGTCAAGGTGGTGTTGTCCGGGGAAGGCGCCGACGAGTTGTTCGGCGGCTACACGATCTACCGGGAGCCGCTGTCGCTGAAGCCCTTCGACTATCTGCCGCGGCCGGTGCGCCGGTCGATGGGTCGGGTCTCGCGGCCACTGCCGGAGGGTATGCGAGGCAAAAGCCTGCTGCACCGCGGGTCGCTGACGCTCGAGGAGCGCTACTACGGCAACGCCCGCAGCTTCTCCGACGAGCAACTGCGTGAGGTGCTGCCCGGATTCCGCGAGGACTGGACCCACACCGACGTCACCGCCGCGATCTACGCGCAATCGGCTGACTGGGATCCGGTGGCACGTATGCAACATCTCGATCTGTTCACCTGGCTGCGCGGCGACATCCTGGTCAAAGCCGACAAGATGACGATGGCCAACTCGCTGGAGCTGCGGGTGCCGTTTCTGGACCCCGAGGTGTTCGCCGTCGCGGCACGGCTGCCCTACCAGGCCAAGATCACCCGCACCACCACCAAGTACGCGCTGCGTCGCGCGCTGGAGCCGATCGTGCCCGCGCATGTGCTGCACCGGCCCAAGCTGGGCTTCCCGGTCCCTATTCGGCATTGGCTGCGCGCCGGCGAACTGCAGGAGTGGGCCTACCAGATGGTCGAGTCGTCGCAGGCCGGCCACCTGATCGACCTGGCCGCGGTGCGCCGGCTGCTCGACCAACACCGGCTCGGCGGCAGCGATCACAGCCGGCGGCTGTGGACGTTGCTGATCTTCATGCTGTGGCACGCGATCTTCGTGGAGCACAGCGTGGTGCCGCAGATCAGCGAGCCGGTCTACCCCGTCGAGTTGTAGCCTCGGGCTTCGCGTGTGAAATCACGCACTCCGGAGTGAGCGCAGGTCGGGATTCGGACTGCCTTTCCGCCCTGGCGTCACACCGAAAGCCGCCGCTTCACTCTGCAGAGCGAAACGGACGACGGCGAAAGGCGGGGACTCAGGCGAGTACCGCGGCGATCTCGGCGGCGGCGTCGTCGCCGTAGGCACCGGCCAGCCGGGACTCCGCGAGCGAGCGGTCCCACTCCCACTCCTGGGTCCCGGTCGACTCCAGCACCAGGACCGCCACCAAAGAGCCCAGCTGCGCCGACCGCTCCAGGCTCAGACCCGCGCTGCGACCGGTCAGGAAGCCGGCCCGGAACGCGTCCCCGACCCCGGTCGGGTCGGTCTGGCTCGTCTCGGGCACGACGCCCACGTGCAGCGTGGCGCCGTCCCGGCCGATGATGTCGACGCCCTTGGCGCCCAGCGTGGTGACCCGCAGCTCGACCTGCGCCATCACATCAGCCTCCGACCAGCCGGTCTTGGACAGCAACAGGTCCCACTCGTAGTCGTTGGTGAACAGGATCGCAGCGCCGTCGATGAGCTGTTTGATCTCGTCGCCGGAGAGTCGGGCCAGCTGCTGCGACGGGTCGGCGGCGAATGCCAGCCCCAGCTTGCGGCACTCGTCGGTGTGCACGACCATCGCGGCCGGGTCGTTGGCGCCGATGATCACCAGTTCCGGGGTGCCGATCTGCTGGACCACGTCGGCCAGCGAGATGTCGCGGGCCTGGGACATCGCCCCCGGGTAGAACGACGCGATCTGCGCCATCTCGGTGTCGGTGGTGCAGACGAAACGTGCCGTGTGCGCGCTGTCGGAGATCAGCACGCTGTCGCAGTTGACGCCGTGGGACTGCAGCCAGGACCGGTATTCGCCGAAGTCCTGGCCGGCGGCGCCCACCAGCGCGGCGTCGCCACCCAGCACGCCGATGGCGAAGGCGATGTTTCCGGCCACTCCCCCGCGATGCACCACCAGGTCGTCGACCAGGAAGCTCAGCGACACCTTCTTCAGGTGCTCCGGCAGCAGCTGCTCGGAGAACTTGCCGGGAAAGCGCATCAGATGGTCGGTGGCAATGGAACCGGTTACCGCGATGGTCACTAAATCTCCGTCCTTCGTTTCTAAGGTCGTCTAGCCTCTCATGAACGTCAGCTCGGCCACCAACGCCGTCGTAGCGCAGACGCTGAAAACGGTTGCGCTAGCCTGCCCTGGGGAACTCCCCTGATTGCCGCGACTCGGACGGCAACCTCTCGTCGACTCGTCCACCAGCGTAGGAGAACAACGATGGCCGGTCCGTACCCGCCGAACCCCGCGGTCGGCGATGAAGGACCTCCGCAGGGGCAGCCGTACCCCCAGGTCGGGCCCGAGACGCTGGATTTTCCGCGTGACGGCAACGAGCCACCGGTGCACCCGTATCCGGGTCCGCCGGCGCCGGCCCCCCACCCCAACCGGCGGCCCCGACGGCTGTTGATCGGCATCCTGCTGACCATTGCGCTGATCGCGGGCCTGACGACCGCCATCGTCTACGGGGTTCGCACCAACGGGGCCAACACCACCAGCACCTTCCCCGAGGCCACGGCCAAGTCGGCGATCCAGACCTACCTCAACGCGCTGGCGCACAAGGACACCGACGTCATCGTCCGCAATTCGATGTGCGGCATCTATGACGCGGTGAAGGACAAGCGCTCCGACCTGGCCCTGGCCAAGCTCAGCAGCGACGCGTTCCGCAAACAGTTCTCCGAGGTGGAGATCACCGGAATCGACAAGATCGTGTACCTGTCGCAGTATCAGGCGCAGGTGCTGTTCAGCATGAATGCGACGCCGGCCACGGGCGGGCCGGCGCGCAAAGAGATCCAGGGTGTCGCGCAGTTGCTGTTCCAGCGCGGCCAGATCCTGGTGTGCTCCTACGTGCTGCGCACTTCGGGGCAGTACTGACCGCTCAGTTGAACGAGTCCCCGCACGCGCACGAACCGGTGGCGTTCGGGTTGTCGATGGTGAAGCCCTGCTTCTCGATGGTGTCGACGAAGTCGATGGACGCGCCCTGCACGTACGGCGCGCTCATCCGGTCCACGGTCAGCGTCACGCCGCCGAACTCCACGGTCAGGTCGCCGTCCAGGGTGCGGTCGTCGAAGAACAGGTTGTAGCGCAACCCCGCGCATCCACCGGGTTGCACCGCGATCCGCAGCGCAAGGTCGTCACGTCCCTCTTGGTCCAGCAGGGACTTCGCCTTGGCGGCCGCGGCGTCGGTGAGGATCACCCCGTGGGCCTCGGTGGTCGGCTCGTTCTGCACCGTCATTGCTTCTCCTACCTGCTCATGTGTTCGGGTGGCCCGCCCGGCTTCCCCGACGCACTGTCCGGGGCCTGCCAGGAAAAACTCACTGTTTCAACGGTACCCCGCCGGACCGCTATTCCCGAGTCGAGCGGCCACCTCAGAGGCCAATCCCATCAGCTGATTCGCCGCGTCGGCCAGTGCCAACCGCACCGAACCTGCGTATTCGGACATGGCCAGCGCAGACATGATGCCCGACACGCGGGTGGTGGCTTTGTCCACCGACACCTGTCCGGCCAGCACGATCACCGGAATTCCCAGCGGCCGGGCGGCGGCCGCGATCTCACCCACCACCTTGCCGTGCAGCGACTGCTCGTCGAAGTGCCCCTCGCCGGTGACGATCATGTCCGCGTCTTCGAGATCGTCGGCGAAGTGGGTGAGTTCGGCCACAATGGCCGCCCCGGATTCGCAGCGCCCGCCCAGCGCAAGCAGGCCCGCCCCGATGCCGCCGGCCGCACCCGCGCCGGGCTCGGCGCTGACGTCGCGCCCAGCCACCGTGTCGAGCACCAACGCCCACGCTTCGAGCCGCACTTCCAATTTGGCGACGGTCGCGGTGTCCGCGCCTTTCTGCGGAGCAAACACCCGTGCCGCCCCCCACGGTCCCAACAGCGGATATGCGACGTCGGAGGCGGCGATCAACTCCACAGCGGCCAACCGCTGGCGGGCCAGGTCCAGGCCGCCCAACTCGTTGACCATTCCCTGCCCGCCGTCGGTGCAGGCGCTGCCGCCCAGCCCGACCACGATGCGCCGCGCCCCGGCCTGCAGCGCAGCCGCGATCAGCTGGCCCACGCCGCGGCTGTGGGCGTCCATCGCGGTCTCCGGCGTGGGTGGCCCGTCCAGCAGCCCCAGCCCGCACGCCTGCGCGCATTCCAGATACGCGGTCGCTGAGCGCTCGTCGAAGACCCACTGGGCGGTGACGTCGGCCCCCAGCGGTCCGCAGACCACGAGTCGGCGCAGCCCGCCCATCCGGTTGGCCAGCACCTCGACGAAGCCGGGTCCGCCGTCGGACTGCGGCGCGACGATGAACGAGTCACCCGGACGGGACCGCGTCCAGCCGGTCGCGATGGCGGCGGCGGCCTCCACCGCCGAAAGGCTGTCCCCGTAACAGTCGGGGGCCACCAGCACCCGCATTGCGGGCAGCTGGAGCCGGCCGGGCCCGAAGTCACCGGCAGCATCATCCGACGCCTGCGAGCCGTTCATCACTGGCCAGCGTAGGTCTAACCGATATGCGAGCGCATGCATAACAGGTGCATTCAGCTGCCCGCGAGCGGCGAAGTAACCTGGCGCTGTGAAGTTGTTGGGCCGCAACAGAGGCTTCGAAGACAACGGGGCCGAAGGTGACGACACTCCGGACCCGGCCGGGACGGAAGCCGCCCCGGCGCAGGCGACCCGGTCGTCGCGCGGCACCGGTCCCAAGGGCCGGCCCACGCCCAAGCGCGACGAGGCCAGGCGTCAGGGCCGCAAGGGTCCGGTCGCGCCGGCGCCGATGACGGCGGCCGAAGCGCGGGCCCGGCGCAAGACGCTGGCCGGGCCGAAACTCAGCCGCGCGGAGCGCCGCGCCGAACGGGACGCCCGCCGGGCCCGGATGACCGAGCGTCAGGAACGGATGAAAGCCGGCGAAGAGGCGTATCTGCTGCCGCGCGACCAGGGCCCGGTGCGACGCTACGTCCGCGACGTGGTGGACGCCCGGCGCAACGTGCTCGGCCTGTTCATGCCGTCGGCGCTGTTTCTGCTGGCCTTGATGTTCGGCGTGCCGCAACTGCAGTACTACATGTCGCCGGCGATGCTGGTGCTGATGGTGTTGATGGCGATCGACGGCATCGTCCTGGGCCGCAAGGTCGGCAGGCTGGTCGACGCGAAGTTCCCCAATAACACCGAAAGCCATTGGAAGTTGGGCATTTACGCGGCCGGACGGGCCTCGCAGATGCGCCGCATGCGGATGCCCCGACCCCAAGTCGAACGCGGCAGCCGACTGAAAGACGCCTGACCCGAGGTGCGCACGCTGGTACTCGGCGGTATCAGGTCGGGCAAATCCGAGTGGGCGGAGCACGCCGTCGTCGCGGCACTGGCGCCCCGGCAGGCGGTCCGCTACCTGGCCGCCGGATCGGCGGACTCGGCCGACTCGGAGTGGTCGCAACGGATCGCCAGGCACCGTGCCCGTCGGCCCGCGCACTGGACGACGGTGGAGACCGCCGATCTGGCCGCCGAACTGCGCGGACATCCCGACACCCCGACACTCGTCGACGACCTCGGCGCCTGGTTGACGGGCACCCTGGACCGCAACGACGGGTGGGACGGCGGATCGGTGGAAGCGCCGCTGCGGGAGTTGCTGGGTGCGGTGGACGCATTCGGGTCGACGTTGGTGCTGGTCAGTCCGGAGGTGGGGTTGTCGGTCGTACCCGCCACCGCGTCCGGGCGTCGGTTCGCCGACGAACTGGGCAGCCTCAACCAGCGCACAGCCACGCTGTGCGATCGGGTGGTGCTGGTGGTGGCGGGCCAGCCGCTCACGGTCAAGGCGCCGGCATGATCGGGTTCGCGCCGGTGCAGCCGCCCGATGCGGGCGCCGCGGCGGACGCCCGGGCCCGCCAGGACGAGCTGACCAAGCCGCGCGGGGCACTGGGCCGGCTCGAGGACCTGTCGGTCTGGGTGGCGGCCTGCCAGGGCCAGTGCCCGCCGCGGCAATTCGAGCGTGCCCGGGTGGTGGTGTTTGCCGGGGATCACGGGGTGGCCCGGTCCGGCGTGTCGGCCTATCCCCCGGAGGTGACCGCGCAGATGGTCGCCAACATCGAAGCGGGTGGGGCCGCCATCAACGCGCTGGCGCAACTCGCCGGCGCGACGGTGCGAATCGCCGATCTGGCCGTCGACTGCGACGCGGTGCTGGGCACGACGAATCAGATCAGCGACAAAGTGCGCCGGGGCAGCGGCGATATCGCCGTCGAAGACGCCCTGACCCAGGCCGAGGTCGATCGCGCTCTGGCCGCGGGCCAGCAGATCGCCGACGACGAAGTGGACGCCGGCGCCGACCTGCTGATCGCCGGCGACATGGGCATCGGCAACACCACCCCGGCGGCGGTGCTGGTGGCGGCGCTGACCAACACCGAACCGGTCGCGGTGGTGGGTTTCGGCACCGGGATCGACGATGCCGCGTGGATGCGTAAGACGGCGGCGGTGCGCGATGCGCTCTTCCGGGCGCGTTCGATGCTCGACGACCCGGTCGCGCTGCTGCGCTGTTGTGCCGGTGCGGATTTCGCGGCGCTGGCCGGCTTCTGCGCGCAGGCCGCGATCCGGCGTACCCCGCTGCTGCTGGACGGCATGGCGGTGACGGCGGCGGCGCTGGTCGCCGAGCGGCTGGCGCCCGGGGCCCGGCAGTGGTGGCAGGCCGGGCACCGCTCCACCGAGCCGGGTCACACGCTGGCCCTGGCGGCTCTCGAACTGGAGCCGATCGTGGACCTGCGGATGCGGCTGGGCGAGGGCACCGGGGCCGCGGTGGCGTTGCCGGTGCTGCGCGCCGCGGTGGCGGCCCTGGGCTCGATGGCGACGTTCGCCGAGGCCGACGTGTCCGGTCCTGCGGTCCCGTGATCCGTTCGCTGGCAACGGCTTTGACGTTCGCTACGGTATTGCCGGTGCCGGCGTCGCGGGTCGGCCCGATGGGTCGCGGGGCGATGACGGCGTTGCCGGTGGTGGGTGCGGCGCTGGGGGCGTTGGCCGCGGCGGTGACGGTGGGGGGTGCCGCGCTGTTCGGCGCGTCCAGCCCGCTGCCCGGGTTGCTGGGGGTCGGGGTGCTGCTGCTGGCCACCCGGGGCCTGCACATCGACGGCGTCGCCGATACCGCCGACGGTCTGGGCTGCTACGGCCCGCCCCAGCGCGCACTGGCAGTGATGCGCGACGGCTCGACGGGTCCGTTCGGGGTCGCCGCGATCGTCATGGTCATCGCGTTGCAGGGACTGGCGTTCTCGACGCTGGGGGCGGGCGCCATCGCCGTGTCCGTGGCCGCCGGGCGGGTCACCGCGGTGGCGGCCTGCCGGCGCGGCGTGGTGGCCGCGGACGGCAGTGCGCTGGGCGCGCAGGTCGCCGGCACTCAGCCGACCTGGGTGGTGTCAGGGTGGCTGGCCGTGCTGCTGGCCGCTGCCGTCCCGGTGGGTTCCCGGCTTTGGCAGGGACCGGTCGCGATGCTGCTGGCGGTGTTGTGCGGGGCGGGTTTGGTCGCGCACTGTGCGCGGCGATTCGGCGGTGTCTCCGGTGACGTGTTGGGCGCTGCGGTCGAGGTGACCACGACGGCGGCCGCGGTGGCGCTGGCGGGTTTGGTCCGCGGGTGAGGCGCCGAGCGTGACCCCTAATCCAGCCGCGTCATCCAGCCGTGCGTATCGGCGAACGTGCCGCGTTGGATCCCGGTCAGCGTGTCGCGCAACGCCATTGTCACCTCGCCGGGCGCGCCGTCTCCGATGGTGAACTCGTCCTCGCCGCGCTTGACCCGTGCCACCGGGGTGATGACGGCTGCGGTGCCGCAGGCGAACACCTCGGTGATCTCCCCAGATGCGGCCTTCTTCTCCCACTCGTCGATGTCGATCTTGCGTTCTTCCACCGTGAATCCGGCATCAATGGCCAACTGCAGCAACGAATCCCGGGTGATGCCGGGTAGCAGCGAACCGGACAGCTCCGGGGTGACCAGCCGCGCCGAGCCGCCCTTGCCCAGCACGAAGAACAGGTTCATGCCGCCCATCTCCTCGACGTAGCGACGCTCCACGCCGTCCAACCACACCACCTGGTCGCACCCGTGCTCCGCGGCTTCGGCCTGGGCCAGCAGCGAGGCCGCGTAGTTGCCGCCGAACTTGGCCGCACCTGTGCCGCCCGGGCTGGCGCGCACGTATTCGGTGGATATCCAGACGGTGACCGGGTTGATGCCGCCCTTGAAATACGCACCGGCCGGCGAGGCGATCAGCAGGTAGCGGTATTCCTTGGCCGGCCGCACTCCCAGGCCGGGCTCGGTGGCGATGATGAACGGCCGCAGGTAGAGCGCCTCTTCGCCGCCGGCCCTGGGCACCCAGGCGCTGTCGACCGCGATGAGCTGGCGCAGAGATTCGATGAACAACTGCTCCGGCAACTCCGGTATCGCCAGCCGCCGCGCCGAGGAGCACAACCGGGCCGCGTTGGCGTCGGGCCGAAACGACACCACGGACCCGTCGGCCCACCGGTAGGCCTTGAGCCCTTCGAAGACCTCCTGCGCGTAGTGCAGCACGATCGCCGACGGATCCAGCTCGATCGGTCCGTAGCCGATGACGCGGCCGTTGTGCCAGCCGCACCCGTCGGTGTAGTCGATGGAGACCATGTGGTCGGTGTGATATTTGCCGAACCCGGGGTCGGCCAGGATCGCTACCCGCTCGGCCTCACCGGCGGGATTCGCCGCGGGAGAAACCGTGAATTCGAGTGGGCCGCTGATCATGGGCCCGATTGTATAACCGCGTGTAAACGCATTTTTGGCCTGCGAACGCCGATGCTAACGGGTTTTCAGTTCGACGAACGGCGGCCGCACCACCTCGCAGTCGACCGCCCGGCCGCGGACGTCGACGGTGACCTGCTGCCCGTCCGCGATCCCCGCCTGGGTGTCGATCAACGCCAGGGCGATGCCGCGCTGCAACGTCGGCGAGAAGGTTCCCGACGTGGTGGTCCCGATGGTGGTGTCGCCGTCACGCACGGTCAGCCCCGGACGCAGCACACCGCGCCCAATCATCTGCAACCCGCGCAGCAGCCGGCGCGGTCCGGCCTGTTTCTCGGCCAGCAACGCGTCCCGCCCGAAGAAGGCCTCCTTCTGCCAGCCGATCGCCCAGCCGCAGCGGGCCTGCAGCGGCGAAATGTCCAGCGACAGTTCATGACCGTGCAGCGGATAACCCATCTCGGTGCGCAGCGTGTCGCGGGCACCCAGCCCGGCCGGCTGCCCGCCGGCGTCGGTGACCGCGGCCACCAGCGCGTCGAACACCACGGCGGCGCAATCCCACGGCGGCAGCAGCTCGTAGCCGTGCTCACCGGTGTAACCCGTGCGGCAAACCCGCACCGGCACACCGGCATACGCCGCGTCCGCATAACCCATGTAGTCCATGTCGGTGGGCAGCCCCAGGCCGTTCAACACCTGGCTGGACCGCGGCCCCTGCACGGCCAGCACCGCGTAGTCGCGGTGCTGGTTGGTGATGGTCAGATCCGCCGGGGCGGCCGCCTGCAGCGCTTCGACCACCGCGGCGGTGTTGGCGGCGTTGGGCACCAGGAAGATTTCGTCGTCGTCGACGTAGTAGGCGATCAGGTCGTCGACAACGCCGCCGGATTCCGTGCAGCACAACGTGTACTGGGCTTTGCCCGCACCGATACGACCCAGATCGTTGGTGAGTGCGGAGTTGACGAACTGCGCCGCGCCCGGGCCGCGCACCAACGCCTTGCCGAGGTGGCTGACGTCGAACAGGCCCACGGCGGTGCGGGTGGCGTTGTGTTCGCCGACGGTTCCGCCATAGGACACCGGCATCTCCCACCCGCCGAATTCGGCGAAGGTCGCGCCCAGTTCACGATGGCGTTCTTCCAACGGGCCTTGCTGCAGATCTGGCGCACCGCTCACGGCGTCTCACCCTAATGTCTGCCGCTGCTGGCACACTTGGGCAGGTGTTCGATTGGGACGGTCTGGAAGCCGCCGGAATCGCGAATCCGCGCGAGCGCGCCGACCTGATCAAGTATCTGGACGATCTCGGCTTCACCGTCGAGGAGATGGTGGCAGCCGAGCGGCGTGGCCGATTGTTCGGGCTGGCCGGTGACGTCCTGGGCTGGTCCGGGCGGCCGATCTACACCGTGGCCGCGGCCGCAGAACAGCTCGGTCTGTCCGCAGATGAAGTGGCGCACGCCTGGGGGCTGCTGGGACTGACCATCGCCGGCTCCGACGTGCCCGCGCTCAGTCAGGCCGATGTCGATGCGCTGCAGACGTGGGTCGCGCTGCAGGGCGTGGTCGGCCGGGACGGCGGGTACGGGTTGCTGCGGGTGCTGGGCGCGGCGATGGCCCGGCTCGCCGAGGCCGAGTCGACGCTCATCCGCGCCGGAACGCCGGACATCCAGATGACGCACACGCATGACGAGTTCGCCACCGCGCAGGCCTACCGCGCGGTCGCGGAGTTCGTGCCCCGGATCGGCGCGCTGATCGACATCGTGCACCGCCATCACCTGGCCAGCGCCCGCACCCATTTCGAGGGCGTCATCCGGGACACCTCGTCGAGTGTGGTGTGCGGCGTCGGGTTCGCCGATCTGTCCGGCTTCACCGCGCTCACCCAGGCGCTGACCCCCGCGCAGTTGTCGGCAATGCTCAACGAGTTCGCCGGCGCGGTGTCCGACGTGGTGCACGCCGACGGCGGGCGGGTGGTGAAGTTCATCGGCGACGAGGTGATGTGGGTGTGCGGGTCACCCGAGCAGCTCGCCAAAGCCGCCGTCGACCTCGTCGACCATCCCAAGGCTTGCGACGAGGGACTGCAGGTGCGCGCGGGGCTGGCCTTCGGCACCGTGCTGGCCATCAACGGGGACTACTTCGGCAACCCGGTGAATCTGGCGGCGCGGCTGGTGGCGGCGGCCGCACCGGGCCAGATCCTGGCCGATGCGGACCTGCACGCCCAGTTACCGGACTGGCCGGCCGCCGCGCACGGCCCGCTAACGCTCAAAGGATTCGATGCGCCGGTGACCGCTTTCGAACTGCACCGCCGGGATGCGCTCGACGCGGACCCGGCACGCAGTGACTAGGCTGGTTGCGCGTGACACCCCAATCGGGCGCCTACGCCCCCTATAACGCCCCCACCACCGCGGTCGCCACAGCGCTGCCCAAGCGCGGCTCGGATTCCTCGGTACTGCTGATACCGGTCGTCGCCGCCGGCGAGGACGACGAGTCGCGTGCTCAGGTGGTCGCCACCGACACTGTGCTCTCGGCTGACGCGGTCACCGAAATCGAGGCCGGCCTGCGGGCGCTGGGTGCGACCGGTGGCGCCGAGCAGGTGCACCGGCTGGTGGTGTCGTCGCTGCCGGTGGGCAGTGTGCTGGCCGTCGGCCTGGGTAAGCCGCGCGCCGAGTGGCCCGCCGATGTGGTCCGGCGTGCGGCCGGTGTCGCGGCACGCTCGCTCGGCAAAGCCGAGGCGGTGCTCACCACGCTGGGCGAACTGCCGGGTCAAGACGTCACGTCGGCGGCCGTCGAGGGTTTGATCCTGGGCAGCTACCGCTTCACCGCGTTCCGCAGCGGGAAGACGGCGCCCAAGGATGCCGGCCTGCGCAAGATCACCGTGCTCAGCGCCGGCAAGGACGCCAAGAAGCAGGCCGCGCACGGCGCCGCCGTGGCGACCGCGGTGGCCACCGCCCGCGACTTCACCAACACCCCGCCCAGCCACCTGTACCCCGCCGAATTCGCCAAGCGGGCCAGGGAACTCGGCGAATCGGTAGGCCTGGAGGTGGAGGTCCTCGACGACAAGGCGCTGAAGAAGGCCGGCTTCGGCGGCGTGGTCGGCGTCGGGCAGGGCTCGTCGCGGCTGCCGCGGCTGGTCCGGCTGATCCACCGCGGATCCCGACTGGCCAAGAACTCGAAGCAGGCCAAGAAGGTGGCGCTGGTCGGCAAGGGTGTCACCTTCGACACCGGCGGCATCTCGATCAAGCCGGCCGCGTCGATGCACCACATGACCTCCGACATGGGCGGGGCCGCCGCGGTGGTCGCCACCGTGACGCTGGCCGCGCAGTTGGGGCTGCCGATCGACGTGATCGCCACCGTGCCGATGGCTGAGAACATGCCGTCGTCGACGGCCACCCGGCCCGGCGACGTGCTGACACAATACGGCGGCATCACTGTCGAGGTGCAGAACACCGACGCTGAAGGCCGGCTCATCCTGGCCGACGCGATCGTGCGGGCCTGCGAGGATGGGCCGGACTATCTGATCGAGACCTCGACGTTGACCGGCGCGCAGACCGTCGCGCTCGGGGCCCGAATCCCCGGGGTGATGGGTAGCGATGAGTTCCGGGACCGGGTCGCTGCGATCTCGCAGCGGGTCGGCGAGAACGGTTGGCCGATGCCGCTGCCCGACGAACTGAAAGACGACCTGAAATCGCAGGTGGCCGACCTTTCCAACATCAGCGGTCAGCGCTTCGCCGGCATGTTGGTGGCCGGGGTGTTCCTGCGCGAGTTCGTCGCCGACGGCGTCGAGTGGGCGCACATCGACGTTGCCGGTCCGGCCTACAACACCGGCAGCGCGTGGGGCTACTCCCCTAAGGGCGGCACCGGAGTGCCCACCCGCACCATGTTCGCGGTGTTGGAAGACATCGCGGCCAACGGTTAGCCGAGGTCGCCGGACCGGCAGCAAACTCGGGTGCGTTTAACTGCCCCGGGTCGCGGCTAATCACCTGAGCACATATCGGATAGCTCGTGGAAAGGCCTGATTGTGACGGTACGACGGTTGATTATCGCGGTAAGCGCCGTGCTGCTGCTGGCCGGCGTGATCGGGCTCCTGGTGCCGGTGACGGTGTCCAACAGCAACGGCGGAACGGTTAGCTGTGGAAACGGCCTAGCCTCGGATTTGTCGGGCGCGCGCAACGCCAATGACAGGAACGGCGCCAACATCCCGATCTTGAACCAGATCATTCCGCACACCGACTTCGTCGCGGCGTGCGAGTCTTCGCTGTCCGGCCGCCGGAGCTGGGCCATTCCGTTGGCCGTTCTGGGCCTCGTCGGGGTGGCCGGTGCGGTGTTGGTGCGGCGCAAGGACGGCACGCCGCTGCGCGTCTGAGCGCGCGCGGGTCAGATCACCCGCACCCGCGCGGTGCTGCGCAGCGCCTGCGGCAGCACCCGGGACACTCCGTACAGCGCGTACGCCTCGAACGTGACCGGCCGGATGGGTTTGTTCTTCTTCACCGCCGACACGATCGCGTTCGCGACCTTGTCGGGTCCGTAACGGCGGATGTCGAACATTTTGTCCAACTGTCCGCGCCGGCCGTCGACCTTGTCGTCCAGAATCCCGACTGCGGCGCTGAACTGGGTTGTCGAGATGATGTTGGTGTCGATGACGCCCGGGCAGATCGTGGTCAGGCCGACATCGGCGGCGTCGAGTTCGGCGCGCAGGCAGTCGGAGAACATGAAGGTCGCCGCCTTGGAGGTGCAGTACGCGTTGAGCGAACCCAGCGGCGCGTAGGCCGCCATCGACGAGACGTTGACGATGTGGCCGCCGGTGCCGCGCTCGGCCAGCCGCCGCCCGAAAGCACGGCAGCCGTTGACCACGCCACCCAGATTGACATCGATTACGCGGTCGAACTGTTCGGCCGGGGTGTCCAGGAAGGCTCCCGCCTGACCGATGCCGGCGTTGTTGACCACGATGTCGGGTAGGCCGTGCTCAGCACACACCTGTTCAGCGAACGCCTCGACAGCGTCGGCGTCTGACACGTCCAGCACATAGGGGTGCGCAACGCCCCCGCGCGCGGCGACCTGGGCGGCAGTTTCCTTCACCGTGGCCTCGTCGATGTCGCTGATCACCACCTCGGCACCCTCCCGGGCGAAGGCGATCGCGGTCTCGCGGCCGATGCCGCTGCCGGCGCCGGTGATCGACACCAGCGTGTCGCCGAAGTGACCGCGCGGCCGACCGACCTGGGCGCGCAACAGCGCTCGACTGGCCGGCTTGCCTTCGTGCAGGTCGGCGAAGTCGTGCACGGCGGCGGCCATCACCTGCGGATGTGACATCGGCGAGAAGTGGCCAGCCCGGATGTCGCGCCGCCACAGCCGCGGCACCCAGCGGGCCGTCTCGTCGTATCCGTGCGGTCGCACGAACTTGTCCCTGGTGTTGACGATGAGCTGCACCGGCACGTCGACCGGGCGCACGCCTTGGCGGCGGAACTTGCCCGAGTACGAACGCCAGTAGTTGGCCGGGTACACCTTCACGGCGTTCGCGGCGTCGCCGGCGACGTTGTCGGAGTGACGGATCCGATCGGCGGGCAGATTGTCGGCGACGCTGCGCCGCACCGCCGCGCTGCGGAACGCCAGCCGGATCAACAGCGGCGCCAGCACCGGGATCGAGAAGAACGCCATATAGGTCAACCGGACCGCCTGGCTCACGGCCGCGGCGAACCGGCGCGGGCGCCACGGGCGGCGCAGCGCGCCGAAGATGAAGGCAACAAGCTGGTCGTGCGCCGGACCCGACACCGAGGTGAAGGTGGCGACCCGATCGCCGGCGCCGGGCCGGGTCAGGTACTCCCACACCCCGACCGAACCCCAGTCGTGGGCCAGTACGTGCACTGGTTGCCCGGGACTCAGTTCGCCGATGACCGCGGCGAAGTCGTCGGCGAAGCGGGCCATCGTGTAGTCGGAGACCGCCTTGGGCGTCGACGACAGACCGACGCCCCGGTTGTCGTAGCGCAGGATCCGGAATCGCTGCTCCAGCAAGGGCACCACACCGTCCCACAGCACATGTGAATCCGGCCAGCCGTGTACCAGCACGACCGTGGGCCCCTCCGGGTTGCCCTCTTGGTAGACGGCGATCCGGGCGCCGTCGGCGCTGTCGACGAACTGCTGGGGTACCTGCTGTATTGCCGGCATCGAACCTCCGCCACCTGCGAATTGCTGCGTTATCAGTGGCCCACCGTAGCAGCGGCTACCGACAGGTTCGGCGATCCGAGTCGCGCGCCCTGGATGTCCAGCGTCGGTGGCTCGTGACAGGATGGGTTTTGACATCAACTCGGGTTTCGTACCCGGTGCACGACCATGTGGTAAGCCAGAGGTCGAGCTGTGCCGACCGACGACCGATCGAGGAGTCAACAACGATGGCCTTCTCCGTTGAGATGCCAGCACTTGGTGAGAGCGTCACCGAGGGAACGGTCACTCGCTGGCTCAAGCAGGAAGGCGACACGGTCGAGGTCGACGAACCGCTGGTCGAAGTCTCGACCGACAAGGTCGACACCGAGATCCCGTCGCCGGCCGCGGGCGTGCTGACCAAGATCATCGCCCAGGAGGACGACACGGTCGAGGTCGGCGGCGAGCTGGCCGTCATCGGGGACTCCGACGATGACAGCGACGACAGCGGCGGTGGGGCGGACGCCGAGGAGTCCGGGGGCGAGAGCGACTCGGGCGGCGCCGACGAATCCGAGGACGCCGAATCCGACGAGGCGGCGGAGCCATCGGAGGAAGACGACTCCGACGAGGCGGGAGGCGCAGACGGAGCCGACGATCAGGGCGGCTCCGACGGTGACGCGACTTCGGTGACGATGCCCGAGTTGGGCGAGTCGGTTACCGAGGGCACCGTGACACGCTGGTTGAAGAGCGTCGGGGATTCGGTCCAGGTCGACGAGCCGCTGGTGGAAGTGTCCACCGACAAGGTCGACACCGAGATCCCATCCCCGGTGGCCGGTGTCCTGGTCAGCATCACCGCCGAGGAAGACGACGTCGTCCAGGTGGGTGGCGAACTGGCCAAGATCGGCGACTCGAAGTCGTCGGGCAAGAAGTCGGAGTCCACAGAACCGGAATCCAAGGAGCCGGAGAAGAAAGAGCCCGAACCGGAAGAAGACAAGCCCAAAGAAGAGAAGGCCAAAGAAGAAGAGACCACGGCCGAAGAGGCCGCGGACCAGCCCCCGGCCAAGGACGAGCCGAAAGAGGAACCCAAGGAAGAGGCGAAGGAAGAGCGCAAACCCGCACCCAAGGAGGAGCCGAAAGAGGAGCCCCGCCAAGAGCCGAAGTCGCAATCAGAGGACTCCGACGGCACTCCCTACGTCACTCCGCTGGTGCGGAAGTTGGCTTCGGAGAACAACATTGACCTGTCCGAAGTGACCGGGACCGGCGTCGGCGGCCGGATCCGCAAGCAGGACGTGCTGGCTCTGGCCGAGAAGAAGGCCGAAGAGAAGCAACAACAGGACAAGAAGCCCGCCGCCGCCGAGCCCGCCGCCGACAAACCGGCCGACAAACCCGCCGTCAGCTCGGCACCCTCACTGGCGCACCTGCGCGGCTCCACGCAGAAGGCCAGCCGGATCCGGCAGATCACCGCCAAGAAAACTCGCGAATCGCTGCAACTGACAGCTCAGCTCACCCAGACCCACGAGGTCGACATGACCCGGATCGTGGCGTTGCGGGCGCGCGCGAAGTCGTCGTTCGCGGAGCGCGAGGGCGTGAATCTGACGTACCTGCCGTTTATCGCCCGTGCGGTGATCGACGCGCTCAAGACTCATCCCAACGTCAACGCCAGCTACAACGAGGAATCCAAAGAGATCACCTACTACGACGCCGAGCACCTCGGGTTCGCCGTCGACACCGACCAGGGTCTGCTCTCCCCGGTGGTGCACAACGCCGGTGATCTGTCGCTGGCCGGTCTGGCCCGGGCCATCGCCGACATCGCCTCCCGCGCACGGTCGAACAAACTCAAGCCCGACGAGTTGTCCGGGGGCACCTTCACCATCACCAACATCGGCAGCCAAGGCGCCTTGTTCGACACCCCCATCCTGGTGCCACCGCAGGCAGCCATGCTCGGCACCGGCGCCATCGTCAAGCGCCCCCGGGTGATCGTGGACGACGTCGGCAACGAGTCGATCGGGGTCCGCTCGATCTGCTATCTGCCGCTGACCTATGACCATCGCCTGATCGACGGCGCCGACGCCGGCCGATTCCTCACTACGATCAAGAACCGGCTCGAAGAGGGGGCCTTCGAGGCCGACCTAGGACTTTGAGATGGCTCAAGCCTTCCCGAAGGCCGTAATCGCCATTGCGGGTTCCTCGGGTCTGATCGGTCAGGCTTTGACCGCCGCGCTCCGCGCCGCCGACCACGAGGTGCTGCGCATCGTGCGCCGGACGCCGGCGAATTCCGAAGAGCTGCACTGGAATCCGGACAGCGGTGAATTGGATCCCGACGTGCTCGTCGACGTCGACGTCGTGGTCAACCTGTGTGGGGTCAACGTCGGTTCACACCGGTGGTCGGGGGCGTTCAAGCAGAGCCTGCGCGACAGCCGGATCACCCCGACCGAGGTGTTGACCGCCGCCGTCGCCGACGCCGGGGTGAGCACCCTGATCAATGCCAGTGCGGTCGGCTACTACGGCGACACCAGGGATCGCGTCGTCGACGAAAACGCCCCGGCCGGAAGGGGTTTCCTCGCGCAGTTGTGCGTGGACTGGGAGGCGGCCACCCTGCCGGCGCAATACGACGGCACCCGGGTGGTCCTGGCGCGCACCGGCGTGGTGCTGGCACCGGCGGGTGGCGCGCTGCGCATGATGCGCCCGGTCTTCTCGGTGGGGCTGGGCGCCAGGCTCGGTAACGGCCGTCAGTACATGTCGTGGATCAGCCTCGAGGACGAGGTACGCGCGCTGCTGTTCGCCATCTTCCACCCCACGCTGTCCGGTCCCGTCAACATGACCGGGCCCGCGCCGGTGACCAACGCCGAATTCACCACCGCGTTCGGCCGCGCGATCAACCGCCCGACCCCGTTGGTCCTGCCCGGGTTCGCGGTGCGCGCGGCGCTCGGCGAATTCGCCGACGAGGGGTTGCTCGCCGGTCAGCGCGTCATCCCGACGGCGCTGGAGCGAGCAGGTTTTCAGTTCCACCACAACACCATTGGCGAGGCGTTGGAGTACGCCACCGCCCGGCGCGACCAGGACTGACTGCGCACGCATACCCCCTCGCAGCGTCACGCCTCGGTTTGCCCAGCGTCACGCCCCCCTCGCCCAGCGTCACGCCCCCTCGCCCACCGTCACGCCAGCGTGGCCGTCGGCACCGAGCGTCACGCCAGCGCAACAACCCACGCTAAGCGCCACACCATTGCCCACCCAGCCTCACGCCCCCCTCGCCCAGCGTCACGCCAGCGTGGCCGTCGCCGCCGAGCGTCACGCCAGCGTGACAACCCGCGCCCAGCGCCACACCACCGCCCACCCAGCCTCACGCCCCCCTCACCCAGCGTCACGCCAGCGCGACCGTCGCCACCCAGCGTCACGCCAGCGTGACAACCCGCGCCCAAGCACCACACCACCGCCCGCCCAGCGTCACCCCAGCGTGGCAGGCGACATCGAGCGTCACGCTGGCGCAACGCGACGCAACAGGCGACCCCCGCTAACCTGGCCACTGTGACGGGATCCATCAGATCCAGCCTCGCCCCCCTCGACGTCCGACAGTTGGGCAGCATCGACTATGTCGAGGCGTGGCAGTTGCAGCGCGACCTGGCCGACGCGCGCGCCGGCGGCGGCCCGGACACGCTGGTGCTGCTGGAACACCCGGCTGTCTACACCGCCGGCCGACGCACCGAACCGCAGGAACGGCCGCTGGACGCAACACCTGTCATAGACACCGACCGGGGCGGCAAGATCACCTGGCACGGCCCCGGCCAGCTGGTCGGCTACCCGGTGATCGGGCTGGCCGAGCCGCTCGACGTCGTCAACTACGTGCGTCGCCTCGAAGAAGCCCTGATCAAGGTGTGCACCGACCTGGGCCTGGAGGTAGGCCGGGTCGACGGGCGGTCCGGGGTGTGGGTGCCGGGCCGGCCGGCGCGCAAGGTCGCCGCCATCGGGGTGCGGGTCGCGCGCGCCACCACCCTGCACGGCTTCGCCCTGAACTGCGACTGCGATCTCGGCGCTTTCAACGCGATCGTGCCGTGCGGCATCAGCGACGCCGGGGTGACGTCACTGTCCGCGGAGTTGCACCGAACGGTCACCGTGGAGCAGGTCCGGGCAGCGGTCGCCGACGCGGTGGGCAACGCGTTGGACGGGGTGCTGGCCGTCCGGGAACACGACGCCGCCCGCGTACCATCGACACGGTGACCGTCGTTCCCGAAGGACGCAAACTGTTGCGCCTCGAGGTGCGTAACGCCCAGACGCCCATCGAGCGCAAACCGCCGTGGATCAAGACGCGGGTCCGGATGGGCCCGGAGTACACCCAACTCAAGAGCCTGGTCCGGCGCGAGGGCCTGCACACCGTCTGCGAAGAGGCCGGCTGCCCCAACATTTTCGAATGCTGGGAGGACCGCGAGGCCACGTTCCTGATCGGCGGCGACCAGTGCACCCGTCGGTGTGACTTTTGCCAGATCGACACCGGAAAGCCCACCGAGTTGGACCGCGACGAACCCCGGCGGGTCGCCGAAAGCGTGCAGACCATGGGGCTGCGGTACGCCACTGTCACCGGCGTCGCCCGCGACGACCTGCCCGACGGCGGCGCCTGGCTATACGCCGAAACCGTGCGGGCAATCAAGGAACTGAACCCCGACACCGGTGTGGAACTGCTGGTCCCCGACTTCAACGGTGTGCCGTCCCGGCTGGCCGAGGTCTTCGATGCCCGCCCAGAAGTGTTGGCGCACAACGTCGAAACCGTGCCGCGCATCTTCAAACGGGTCCGGCCGGCGTTCACCTACCAGCGCAGCCTCGGTGTGCTCACAAAGGCGCGGGAGGCAGGGCTGGTCACCAAGAGCAATCTCATCCTGGGCCTGGGCGAGACTCCCGACGAGGTGCGCACCGCGCTGACTGACCTGCACGCCGCGGGCTGCGACATCATCACCGTCACGCAGTACCTGCGGCCCTCGACGCGCCACCACCCCGTCGAGCGGTGGGTCACTCCCGAGGAGTTCGTCGAGTTCGCGCAGTACGCGGAGGGGCTCGGTTTCGCCGGGGTGCTCGCCGGACCGTTGGTGCGCTCGTCGTATCGGGCCGGGCGACTCTACGAGCAGGCCCGCACCGCCCGCACCGCGACGTCTGGGTGACCGGTGCGTACGTATCCTTACTGACTATGGCTAAATCCCGATCTGCTGCCGAGAGCAAGGCCGCCAAGGCCGAGGCGACGGCCGCCCGCAAGGCGGCATCCAAAGAGCGCCGGAGCCAACTGTGGCAGGCCTTCAACATGCAGCGGAAGCAGGACAAGCGGCTGCTGCCGTACATGATCGCCGCGTTCGTGCTGGTGATGGCTGCCGCGGTGGCGATCGGTGTGTGGGCCGGCGGGCTGACCGCGATCATGATGCCGATCTTCGGCGTGATGCTGGGTGCGTTGGTGGCCTTCATCGTCTTCGGGCAACGGGCCCGGCGCAGCATTTACCGACAGGCCGATGGCCAGGCCGGTGCCGCCGCGTGGGTGCTGGACAACCTGCGCGGCAAGTGGCGGGTCACCCCGGGGGTGGCGCAGACCGGGCACTTCGACGCGGTGCACCGGGTGATCGGCCGGCCCGGCGTCATCTTCGTCGGCGAGGGTTCGACCGTCCGGGTCAAGCCGCTGCTGGCCCAGGAGAAGAAGCGCACCGCGCGCATCGTGGGCGATGTACCGATCTACGACATCATCGTCGGCAACGGCGAGGGCGAGATTCCGCTGGCCAAGCTGGAGCGACACCTGACCCGGCTGCCGTCGAACATCTCCGCCAAGCAGATGGAGTCGCTGGAGTCGCGGCTGGCCGCATTGGGGTCGCGGGCCGGCGCCGGCATGCTGCCGAAAGGGCCGCTGCCGAACGCGGGCAAGATGCGCGGTGTACAACGCACGGTGCGCCGCAGGTAGACCGCTACCGACCTGGGCGCCGCAGCACCGCGGTGTTGGTCAGCCGGTCCTGCAGCCCACGCCCGTCGGCGTCGGTGAACAGCGGCGGGACCACCAGGAAAATCAGCACGACGCGCGCCAGGCTGCGGCCGATGCCGATGGGCAGCCGGCCGTCCACCGCCGCCACCTGGAGGCCCAGCGCCAGCTGGCCCGGGGTGACGCCGAACAGGCGCACCGACACCGCGCCCAGCACCAGCCAGATCACCAGCTGCACCGTCGACAACACGGCCTCGGAGATCGCGCCGAACGTCAGGGCGAGCAGGGCCAGACCGGCGGCGATCAACCAGTCGACCAGCAACGCCACCAACCGGCGCCCGGTGGGCGCCAGCGACCCCGGGCCGGTCTGCGGCAGGCCCAGCGTCTGGCCCGGGTAACCGGGAGCTGATTCCCGCGTCATCGGATCGTCCACGATTGCGGGCGTTGGGACGGCCCGTAACGCCTCGACCGACCACCAGTTACGATCTTGCGGGCCATGGCTTTCACAATAGGGCTCGGCGGTTGACCGAGCGCTGTCGCGAGTGCTGCGGCACGTAACGCCTGTGCAACACGGGGTTGACGGACTCGCAACATGACGTCCCTAGCGTCGGCCGCGAATCACCGAGTAAAGGAGCTTTCTGTGACGGATAAGACGCCCGACGACGTCTTCAAACTTGCCAAAGACGAAAACGTCGAGTTTGTCGACGTCCGTTTCTGTGACCTGCCCGGAGTGATGCAGCACTTCACGATCCCGATCTCGTTCTTCGACGAGAGCGTGTTCGAGGACGGCCTGGCCTTCGACGGTTCGTCGATCCGTGGTTTCCAGTCGATCCACGAGTCCGACATGCTGCTGCTGCCCGACCCTGCCACGGCCAAGATCGACCAGTTCCGCGAGGCCAGGACGCTCAACCTGAACTTCTTCGTGCACGACCCGTTCACCTTGGAGCCGTACTCCCGCGACCCGCGCAACGTCGCCCGCAAGGCGGAGAACTACCTGATCTCCACCGGCATCGCCGACACCGCCTACTTCGGCGCCGAAGCCGAGTTCTACATCTTCGACTCGGTGAGCTTCGACTCGCGGACCAACGGCTCGTTCTACGAGGTGGATGCGATCTCGGGTTGGTGGAACACCGGTTCGCCCAACGAGCTCGACGGCAGCCCCAACCGCGGCTACAAGGTGCGCCCCAAGGGCGGCTACTTCCCGGTGGCCCCCGTCGACCACTACGTCGATCTGCGCGACAAGATGCTGACCAACCTGATCAACGCCGGATTCGAGCTGGAGAAGGGCCACCACGAGGTGGGCACCGGCGGGCAGGCCGAGATCAACTACAAGTTCAACACGCTGCTGCACGCGGCCGACGACATGCAGCTGTACAAGTACATCGTCAAGAACACCGCCTGGGCGCACGGCAAGACCGTCACCTTCATGCCCAAGCCGCTGTTCGGCGACAACGGTTCGGGCATGCACACCCACCAGTCGCTGTGGAAGGACGGCAACCCGCTGATGTACGACGAGACCGGGTACGCCGGCCTGTCGGACACCGCGCGCCACTACATCGGCGGCCTGCTGCACCACGCCCCGTCGTTGCTCGCTTTTACCAACCCGACGGTGAACTCCTACAAGCGGCTGGTGCCCGGCTACGAGGCCCCGATCAACCTGGTGTACAGCCAGCGCAACCGCAGCGCCTGCGTCCGTATTCCGATCACCGGCAGCAACCCGAAGGCCAAGCGGCTGGAGTTCCGTTGCCCGGACTCCTCGGGCAACCCGTACCTGGCGTTCTCGGCGATGCTGATGGCCGGCCTGGACGGCATCAAGAACAAGATCGAGCCGCAGGCACCGGTGGACAAGGACCTCTACGAGCTGCCGCCGGAGGAGGCTGCGAACATCCCGCAGGCTCCGGTGCAGCTGTCCGCAGTGATCGACAAGCTGGAGGAGGACCACGAGTACCTCACCGAGGGCGGGGTGTTCACCTCCGACCTGATCGAGACGTGGATCAACTTCAAGCGGGACAACGAGATCCTGCCGGTTCAGATCCGGCCGCACCCGTACGAGTTCGCGCTGTACTACGACGTGTAGACCCGCTAGCAGTCGCAAACCCCCCATTTCCCGCAACGGAGATGGGGGGTTTTGCGTCTCGGGCTACAGCTTGGGGCGGTGCGCGATGATGCCCCGCGTCATCTTGACCGGCTGCCCCTCGACCATCTCCACCACCTCCAGCCAGGCGCCCGGCGCCACGATGTGGCGGCTGATGTCCTCGCGCTTGAGCTGAATGATCAGCAGGCCGGCGTCGGTGATCTCGAAGCTGTCCGCGGCTCCGTAGTCCCGTGCTTCACCGTTGCCGAAGACGACCGTAAAAGGCATGGGTGGAGTATCGCCCACGGCGCCGCCCGGCCGCGAATCTAGGCGTCGAGCGCGAGGTCCTTGCGGAACCTCCGCATGCCGTCGATCTTCTCGGCCAGCGTGGCCTGCGGCCCGGCGTAGAACATCCACGGCATTGTGATGATGCCGGTGATGCCGGCGTCTTCGGCGCGCTGGTAGTCGGCGGCGGTGAACGCATCGATCAACGGCGTCAGGATGGTGAAACCGTCCATGGACAAACCGTTTTCGGCACGCAGTTCCCGCAGCCTAGCCACCCGCTCGATGGCGCGGTCGGTCTTGATGAAGTCCCCGATCCATCCGTCGTAGCGCGCGGCCCGCCGCAACGCGATGTCGCTCAGACCCCCGACGTACACCGGGATCGGCGGAGGCGTCGGCTGCATTTCCAGTCGCGGCGCCTGGTAGAACCGGCCGTCGAATTCGGTCCAGCCCGGTTGCCACAATTCCCGCATCAACGCGATCATTTCGTCGGTGCGTTTGCCCCGCGCCGCGAACTGCTCCCCCATCAACTCGAACTCTTCGCGGCACCAGCCCACCCCGATGCCCAACTCCACCCGCCCGGAAGCCAGAACCGCCGCGGTCCCAATGGCTTTGGCGGCCGAATACGGGTTGCGCATCGCCGGAATGTAGACGGTGTTGACGAACTTGAGTCGGGTGGTGACCTGGGCGAGCGCACCCACCAGCACCCACGGATCCGGCCAGTCGGTGAACGGCTGCCAGCGGCGCTGCCCGTTCTTGGTGTACGGGTACGGGGTCTGCAGCGTCTCGAGGTTCACCACGTGGTCGGGAATGCCGATCCCGTCGTAGCCGAGTTCGTCAGCGGCCCTGGCGATCTCAACGATCTCCGGGGTGTCCAGGAAGGCGCTGCTGACGTAGAACTTCACTGCCCGTTCCTTACCCAGGACGGTTCGATGAAGACACCTTCCGCCTCGACCGTGATCCCGGCCGCATCCGAGATGAAGCCGCGCGCAAAGACTTTGACACCTTCTTTGCGGTCGATCCAGGCCTCGGCCCGCAGCGGGCCCAGCGGTGTGCCGCGCAGGTACTTCACGGTGATGGTTCCGGTGAAACGCGGTTTCAGCAGTCCCTCGCTGGCCGCCTCGCCGAGGATGTGGTCGAGCACCAGTGCGCTGACCCCGCCGTGCACCAGCGTGGGCGGGCCCTCGTAAGCGCGACCGAGGACGAACTCGGCCCAGCACCGCCCGCCGCCCTCATGCTGCACGACGACCGGCGGCGCGATCGGATTGCACACGCCGACAACGGCATTGCCCAACGGCAGCGGGCGATCGCCGACGCGGTAACTCACTCTGCCGGGCCGGACTCGCTGCCGCAACGATTCGGTGACCCCCGCGACGGTGGCTGTCGCCGCAGCGATGACGTCGTCGTCCGCCTCGGTACTGATGGTGGCGTCGAGGAGTTCCCGGACGGCTTGCGCCAACGGCGCATGCAGGGCTGTCACCCGGTCCGCCTCCGCGGGGCTCAATTCCTCGAACTCCACACCGCCGAGCGCGCCCATCTCCTGACTCAACTGCCGAACACCTTGCGCACCACTGCTTTTGCCCGCCTCGTCACTCGAAGATAGTTGTCCAGAAACTCGCCGCCGTCGTCGTTGTGCCAGCCCGCGGCGACCGCGACGGCGTTGAGCTGACGGCCGGGTCCGGGTAACTGGTCGGTGGGTTTGCCGCGCACCAGCACCAGCGCATTGCGCGCGGCGGTGGCGGTCAGCCACGCCTGGCGCAGCAGATCCACCTCGTCCTGCTCGACCAGGCCGTGTTCGGCGATCACGTCCAGCGATTGCAACGTCGAGGTGTTGTGCAGGGCCGGGATCTCATGCGCGTGCCGCAACTGCAGCAGCTGCACCGTCCATTCGATGTCGGCCAGTCCGCCGCGGCCCAGTTTGGTGTGGGTGTTGGGGTCGGCACCGCGGGGCAGCCGCTCGGACTCGATGCGCGCTTTGATCCGACGGATCTCGTGGACCGCTTCGGGCGACACGCCGTTCTGTGGATAGCGGGTCTTGTCGACCATCAGCAGGAACCGCTGACCCAGCTCCGCGTCGCCGGCGACCGCGTGCGCGCGCAACAGCGCCTGGATTTCCCAGGCCTGGGCCCACTGCGCGTAGTACGCCTCATAGGAGGCCAGCGTGCGGACCAGCGGCCCGCTGCGGCCCTCGGGCCGCAGATTGGCGTCGACCTCCAGCGGCGGGTCGACGCTGGGTGTGCCCAGCTGCTTTCGCACCTGCTCGGCGACGGTGGTTGCCCACTTCACCGCCTGTGAGTCGGGCACTCCGTCGGCCGGTTCGCAGACGAACATCACGTCGGCGTCCGAGCCGTAGCCCAGCTCCGCACCGCCCAGCCGGCCCATGCCGATGACGGCGATCGTCGCCGGCGCCCGCCCGTCCGCCGGCAGGCTGGCCCGAACGACGGCGTGCAGCGCCGCCTGCAGCACAGCGACCCAGATGGATGTCAACGCCGCGCACACGTCGCGGACTTCCAGCATGCCGAGCAGGTCGGCGGAGGCGACGCGGGCCAATTCCCGACGTCGCAGCGTGCGCGCCGAGCCGATGGCGCGCACCGGGTCGCTCTGCCGGCCCGCCGAGGCGACCAGCGCACGCGCCACCGCCGCGGGCTCACTCTCGAGCAGTTTGGGCCCGGCCACGCCGTCACCGTAGGACTGGATGACCTCTGGTGCGCGCATCAACAGATCCGGCACGAAGGCCGAGGTGCCCAGCACGTGCATCAGCCGTCGTCCGACGGTGGGTTTGTCCCGCAGCGTCGCCAGGTACCAGGTGTGCGAGGACAACGCCTCGCTGAGTTTGCGGTACGCCAGCAGCCCGGTGTCGGGGTCGGGGGCGTAGGACAGCCAGTCCAGCAGGCGGGGCATCAGCACCGACTGCACCCGCCCGCGCCGGCCACTCTGGTTGACCAGCGCCGACATGTGTTTCAACGCGATCTGCGGGGCCTCGTAGCCCAGCGCGGCCAGCTGTCGTATCGCGGCCTCGGACGTCATGCGTCCGCCGACCAGTTCCAGCCCGGGCGGGCCGATCGACTCCAGCAGCGGCTGATAGAACAACTTGGCGTGCAACCGCGACACCCGGACGTTCTGGTGCTTGAGTTCCTCGCGCAGGACCCCGGCCGCGTCGTGGCGGCCGTCGGGACGGATGTGCGCTGCCCGGGCCAGCCAGCGGACCGCCTCCTCGTCGTCGGCCTCGGGCAGCAGGTGGGTGCGCTTGAGGCGCTGCAGCTGAAGGCGATGCTCGAGCAGTCGCAGGAACTCGTAGGAGGCGATCATGTTCGCCGCGTCCTCGCGGCCGATGTAGCCGCCTTCGCCCAGCGCGGTCAGCGCGTCCACGGTGGAAGCGACGTGCAGCGAATCGTCGCTGCGGCCGTGCACCAACTGCAGCAGCTGCGCGGCGAACTCCACGTCGCGCAGTCCCCCGCTGCCGAGTTTGAGCTCGCGGCCCCGGATGTCGGCGGGCACCAGTTTTTCGACCCGGCGCCGCATGGCCTGCACTTCCGGCACGAAATCCTCACGCTCGCAGGCGGTCCAGACCATCGGCGTCAATGCTTCGAGGTAGCGCTGGGCCAGTTCGGCGTCACCGACTGCGGCCCTGGCCTTCATCAGCGCCTGGAATTCCCAGGTCTTGGCCCAGCGCTGGTAGTAGGCGACGTGGGATTCCACGGTGCGAACCAGTTCCCCGTGCCGGCCCTCTGGGCGCAGCCCGGCGTCCACTTCGAAGAACGCTGCCGACGCCACCCGCATCATCTCGCCGGCAACCCGGGTGGTGATCGGGTCGGCGCGCTCGCCGACGAAGATCACGTCGACGTCGCTGACGTAGTTCAGTTCCCGCGCACCGCATTTGCCCATCGCGATCACGGCCAGGCGCGGCGGCGTCTGGTCGGCGCACACGGTCTCCTCGGCCACGCGCAGGGCGGCGGCCAGCGCGGCGTCGGCGGTGTCGGCCAGTTGCGCACCCACGGTGGTGAACGGCAGCACCGGCTCGTCTTCCACCGTCGGCGCCAGGTCGAGGGCGGCCAGCACCAGCAGGTGGTCGCGGTAGCGGACGCGCAGGCGCAGCTCGATCGAATTCGAGGATTCCTCGACGCACTCGAAGAACGACGCGCGCAGCTCGGCGGCGGACGGCAGTTTGACCTTGCCCCGCAACAGTTTCCAGGACTGCGGGTTGGCGATCAGGTGGTCCCCCAGCGCCAGGGAGGAACCCAGGACGGCGAACAGCCGGCCACGCAGACTGCGTTCGGCGAGCAGTGCCGCGTTCAGTTCGTTCCAACCGGAGTCCAGCGCCTCGGCCAGCCGGATCAGGGCGCGTAGCGCGGCGTCGGCATCCGGAGCGCGCGACAGCGACCAGAGCAGGTCGACGTGCGCCTGATCGTCGTGCTGATCCCAGCCCAGTTCCGTCAGCCGGGCGCCGGCCCGGGGGTCCATCAGTCCGAGCCGGCCGACGCTGGGCAACTTCGGTCGCTGCGTGGCGGGCTTGGTCACGACCCGCGCCGCCGACGATGCCAAGCCAAGCGGTACAGAAGATGGGCGCCCACGCCACTGACGGTAGCGCAACCGCGCCGCGGTTCCGGCGCGCCGGTCGGGGATCAGCTACAGCGACAGATAGGAACGCAGCTCGAACGGCGTGACGTGGCTGCGGTAGTTCGCCCACTCGGTGCGCTTGTTGCGTAGGAAGAAGTCAAAAACGTGCTCTCCCAACGCCTCCGCTACCAGCTCGGAGGACTCCATGGCGCGCAGCGCGTTGTCCAGGCTGGTCGGCAGCTCCCGGTACCCCATGGTGCGGCGTTCCTCCGGGGTGAGGTCCCAGACGTTGTCCTCGGCCTGCGGTCCGAGCACGTAACCCTTCTCCACGCCGCGCAGTCCGGCGGCCAGCAGCACTGCGAACGCCAGGTAGGGATTGCACGCCGAGTCGGGACTGCGCACCTCCACGCGTCGCGACGACGTTTTGTGCGGCGTGTACATAGGTACCCGCACCAGGGCGGAGCGGTTGGCGGCCCCCCAGGAGGCCGCGGTGGGTGCCTCGCCGCCGTGCACCAGACGCTTGTAGGAGTTCACCCACTGGTTGGTGACGGCGCTGATCTCCGAGGCGTGCTCGAGGATCCCGGCGATGAAGGACTTGCCGACCTCGGAGAGCTGCAGCGGGTCGTCGTCGCTGTGGAAGGCGTTGACGTCGCCCTCGAACAGGCTCATGTGGGTGTGCATGGCCGAGCCGGCGTGCTGGCCGAAGGGCTTGGGCATGAAGGTCGCGCGGACACCTTCGTCCAGCGCGACTTCTTTCATGATGTAGCGGAAGGTCATCACGTTGTCGGCCATCGACAGCGCGTCGGCGAAACGCAGGTCGATCTCCTGCTGGCCGGGGGCGCCTTCGTGGTGGCTGAACTCCACCGAGATGCCCATGAACTCCAGGGCGTCGATGGCGTGGCGGCGGAACTTCGACGCGGATTCGTGGACGGCCTGGTCGAAGTAGCCGGCGTTGTCGATGGGCACCGGCTCGGTGCCGTCCTCGGGACCGGGCTTGAGGAGGAAGAATTCGATTTCGGGGTGCACGTAGCAGGAGAAGCCGAGATCGTTGGCCTTCTGCAGCTGGCGGCGCAGCACATGGCGCGGGTCTGCCCAGGACGGCGAGCCGTCCGGCATGGTGATGTCGCAGAACATCCGCGCGGAGTGGTGGTGGCCGGCTTTGGTGGCCCAGGGCAGTACCTGGAAGGTCGACGGGTCGGGGTGCGCGACGGTGTCGGATTCCGAGACCCGCGCGAAGCCTTCGATCGAGGACCCGTCGAAGCCGATGCCCTCTTCGAAAGCGCCCTCTAGTTCGGCTGGGGCGATCGCGACCGACTTGAGGTACCCGAGCACGTCGGTGAACCAGAGCCGGACGAAGCGGATGTCGCGCTCTTCCAGCGTGCGCAGGACGAATTCCTTCTGTCGATCCATATCCCGCACACTAGGCACGCTCTGTTAATTCCGTGTTACGCACGCCACGCCAGGCGCGTTGCGGCACTCACGCCTGACACCGCAAATTGGGCAGCGGCAGCGTCAGATCGAGCAGGTATCGCGCCACGGCGGCGTCCACGCAGTTGTTGCCGTCGAAGACGACGGTGTGCTGGGTGCCGTCGAAGGTGATCAGCGGCCCGCCGAGCTGACGGGCCAGGTCGACCCCGGCCTGGTACGGGGTGGCCGGATCGTGGGTGGTGGACACGACGACGACTTTGCCGGGCGGGGCCGGTGCCGCGGCGTGCGGTGTCGAGGTCGCCGGCTCGGGCCACAGCGCGCAGATGTCTCTCGGGGCGGATCCGGTGAACTGTCCGTAGCTGAGGAACGGCGCCACTTCGCGCAGGCGCCGGTCGGCGGTCACCCAGGACGCCGGATCGGTGGGGGTCGGCGCGTCGACACATCGGATCGCGTTGAACGCGTCCTGGCCGTTGTCGTAGTGGCCCTGCTTGTCCCGGCCGTTGTAGTCGTCGGCCAGCAACAGCAGGTCCCCGGCATCGGTGCCGCGCTGCAACCCGAGCAGGCCGCTGGTCAGGTACTTCCAGTGCTGCGGGGTGTACAGCGCGTTGATGGTGCCGGTGGTGGCGTCGGCGTAGCCCAGCCCGCGCGGGTCGGAGGTCTTGCCCGGGGTGGTGACCAACGGGTCCACCAGCGCGTGGTAGCGGGTGACCCACTGGGCCGGGTCGGTGCCCAGCGGGCACGCGGTGGACTTTGCGCAGTCGGCGGCGTAGTCGTTGAACGCGGTCTGGAAGCCCGCCATCTGGTTGATGGTCTGCTCGATGGGCCCGATGGTCGGGTCGATGGCGCCGTCGAGCACCATCGCCCGCACGTGCGGGGCGAACCGCTCGATGTAGGCGGTCCCGAGCTCGGTGCCGTAGCTGTAGCCGAGGTAGTTGATCTGTTCGTCGCCCATCGCCTGCCGCACCAGGTCCATATCGCGGGCGGCTGACGCGGTGCCGATGTTGGCCAGGAACGCCTGGCCCATCCGGTCGACGCAATGCTGGGCCAGTTCCCGGTAGACCTGCTCGATGTGCGCGACCCCGGCCGGGCTGTAGTCCACCATCGGGTCACGCCGGTAGGCGTCGAATTCCGCGTCGCTGCGGCAACGCAACTCGGGGGTGGAGTGGCCGACGCCGCGCGGGTCGAACCCGACCAGGTCGAAGTGCCGGGTGATGTCGGTGTCCTTGAGCTGGGGTGCCATGCCGGCGACCATGTCCACCGCCGACGCGCCGGGGCCACCCGGGTTGACCAACAGCGAGCCGATCCGCTGACCGGTGGCGGGAACCCGGATCACCGCCAACTTTGCCTGTTGCCCCGTGGGTTTGTCGTAATCGACGGGAACGGCGACGGTGGCGCACTGCGCGGTGGGGATGTTGGTGGTGTCGCTGATGAATTCGCGGCAGGGTCCCCAGCTCTGTTGTGGTGCCGCGGCGGGTGCTGCCGGCATCTGGGTCTGCCCGGTATCGGGTTCGGGCGTGGCCCCGGCGACCGGCAACGGCTGCCCGCAGAACACCAGACCACACGACAACAGCGCCGAGCTCACCGTTCTCAGGCGCAACATGGCCGAAATCGTCTCATTGTCGAATACCGCAGCAGGACGCGAAATGGTTACGCCTTGGTCGCTATTGCGCAGCGCGCGGTGCGTCGCCGAGCGTGCGTCTCACGACGCGACACTCCGTCGCGGCGTCGCGAGGTTCACAGTCGACGGCGCAAGCGCGTCAGCAGCTGGCCCCGGCCGGCGGCGTGGTGCCGTTGATCAGGTAGTCGGTGATGTGGTCGTCGATGCAGCCGTCCCCTTGGAACACCACGGTGTGCTGGGTTCCGTTGAACGTGAGCAACGACCCTTTCAGTTGGGCGGCCAGGTCGACGCCGGCCTTGTACGGCGTGGCCGGATCGTGCGTGGTCGACACGACGATCGTCGGCGGTAGGCCGGGAGCGCTGACGGCGTGCGGGCGGCTGGTCGGCGGTACCGGCCAGAACGCGCAGGTGCCCAGTGGCGCAAAGCCGGTGAACGAGCCGTAACTCATGAACGGTGCGACCTCGCGCGCGCGGCGGTCTTCGTCGACGACTTTGGCGCGGTCGGTGATCGGGGGCTGGTCAACGCAGTTGATGGCCACCCGCGCGTCGGTGGAGTTGTTGTAGTGGCCGTGTGAGTCGCGGCGCATGTACATGTCGGCCAGCGCGAGCATGGTGTCGCCGCGGTGTTCGTCGGCGAGTTCCTTGAGACCGTCGGTCAGGTGCCGCCACAGGTTCGGCGAGTACAGCGCCATGATGGTGCCCACGATGGCGTCGCTGTAGCTCAGGCCCCGCGGGTCTTTGGTCTTCGCGGGCCGGCCCACGGTGAGGTTGTCGGGGTCGACCAGCGGGTCCACCAGGTCGTGGTAGACCTGCACGGCCTTGGCCGGGTCGTCGCCCAGCGGGCAGCCCGAATCCTTGGCACAGTCGGCCGCGTAATCGTTGAACGCGTCTTGAAATCCTTTGGCCTGGCGCAGATCTGCCTCGATCGGGTCCGCGTTGGGATCCACGGCGCCGTCCAGGATCAGCGCCCGCACGTTCTGCGGGAAGGCCTCGGCGTAGGCCGCACCGATTCGGGTGCCGTACGAGTAGCCGAGGTAGGTCAGCTTGGCGTCACCAAGCGCCTTGCGGATGGCGTCCAGATCTCTGGCGACGTTGACGGTCCCGACGTTCGCCAGGAAGTTCTTGCCCATCTTGTCCACGCAACGCTGCACGAACTGCTTGGTCTCGTTTTCCATGCGGTCCACGCCGGCCTGGCTGTAGTCGACCTGCGGCTCGGCTCGCAGCCGGTCGTTGTCGGCGTCGGAATTGCACCAGATCGCGGGCCGCGAGCCCGCCACCCCGCGCGGATCGAAGCCCACCAGATCGAATCGTTCATGCACCCGCTTGGGCAGCGTCGAGAAGATGCCGAGCGCGGCCTCGATGCCGGACTCACCCGGACCGCCAGGGTTGATCACCAGCGAGCCGATCTTGTCCCCGCTCGCCGGAAAACGGATCAACCCGAGCGCAGCCACGTCACCGTCGGGATGGTCATAGTCGACAGGCACGGCGAGCTTGCCGCACATCGCGTTGCCGGGGATCTTCGCGGCGGGATTGGAGCTGCGGCACGGTGTCCACACCACCGGCGCGCCCAGCCGCGGCTCCGCCATGCGGGCGCGCCCGGCCACCACGTGAACGCAGCCCGCCACGGTCGACACCACGGTGGCCAGGACGGCCCAGACCAGCAGCTGGCGCGCGATCTCGGCGCGGCGAGTCAGGCACATGGCTCACCATGGTGCCAGAGGACCTGCACGGACCTGGTCAGCGGCCGATTTTCGGGGCGGGCTGGGTTCGCACCCCGGCCACTACCCCACTGAGACCAGTCCCGCGCGGGCGGCCGTTGCCTTCTTCAACGGGCAGGTCCGTGGCGAACACCACGATGCGTCGGGATCGCCCAGATGGCAGACTGTGGGGGTCAGACGAACCCGGGGACCCTGTGCAGGGCCACGAGGATCGACCCGACCACCACATTAGGACAACGATGTCTGAGAACGTCTACGGTTCGAATTCTGCTGCAGTTTCGGCGCCGCGACCCAAGATCCGCACCCACCACCTGCAGAAATGGAAGGCCGAAGGCCACAAGTGGGGGATGCTGACGGCATACGACTACTCGACGGCACGGGTCTTCGAAGAGGCCGGCATCCCGGTGCTGCTGGTCGGTGATTCCGCCGCCAACGTCGTCTACGGCTACGACACCACGGTGCCGATCTCGATCGACGAGTTGATCCCGCTGGTTCGCGGGGTGGTGCGGGGTGCCCCGCACGCGCTGGTCGTCGCCGATCTGCCGTTCGGCAGCTACGAGGGCGGACCGGCGGCTGCGCTGGCCTCGGCCACCCGGTTCATGAAGGAAGGCGGCGCCCACGCCGTCAAGCTCGAGGGTGGTGAGCGGGTCGCCGAGCAGATTGCCTGTCTGACCGCCGCGGGCATCCCGGTGATGGCGCACATCGGGTTCACCCCGCAGAGCGTCAACACATTGGGCGGGTTCAAGGTTCAGGGCCGCGGTGACGCCGCCGAACAGACCGTCGCCGACGCGATCGCCGTTGCCGAAGCGGGTGCGTTCGCCGTGGTGATGGAGATGGTTCCCGCGGAGTTGGCCACCCAGATCACCGGCAAGCTGACCATTCCGACCGTGGGCATCGGTGCCGGGCCGAACTGCGACGGTCAGGTGCTGGTGTGGCAGGACATGGCCGGGATGAGTGGCGGCAAAGCCGCTCGCTTCGTCAAACGGTTCGCCGACGTAGGCGGTGAATTGCGCCGTGCTGCAACGCAATACGCGCAAGAAGTGGCCAGCGGAACGTTTCCGGCCGAAGAGCACTGCTTCTAGCGGTTCGCTCAGCCGACGGCCGGTGGGGTACCCCAGAGCTCGATCACTTCGCCGATGTCGCGCAACATGACGTAGCGGTATCCGGACGCGTCCGCTTTGGCGCTGAACTCGTCGTAGGCGGCTCGGGCACCGGACTCGTCGCCCTGGTACACGGTGGTCGGCACGGGCGGCACTCCCGTGCTCTGCTCGTCCGCTTCACCGATCACGACGTTCCACGACTGCTCAGTCATGGCACCCACGCTAGTCGGCTCGTTAACCCTGATGTGGCAATCTATGGATGCCGTCCCTGGCCCCGCACGAACAGCGGACGGCTCCCGGTCCTCTCCCTGGAGATCAAATGCCTGCTAAAGCGTCGAAGTCGGCGCGACATCTGGAAGTCGAGCGCAAGTTCGACGTGATCGACTCGACCGTGTCGCCGTCCTTCGAAGGCATCGCGGCAGTGGCCCGCGTCGAGAAGCCGCCGGTGCAGGAACTCGATGCGGTCTACTACGACACCGCCGGACAGGACCTGGCCCGCAACCGGATCACCCTGCGCCGCCGCACCGGTGGGTCCGATGCCGGTTGGCATCTGAAGTTGCCCGCCGGACCGGACTCCCGTACCGAGATCCACGCCTCGCTGGAGGCGTCCGACAGCGACACCGTTCCGGCCGAGTTGCTGGATGTGGTGCTGGCCATCGTGCGGGACCGGCCGGTCAAACCGGTGGCCCGCATCACCACGCGGCGCGAGCGTCAGGTGCTGTACGACGGGCAGGGTGCGGCGCTGGCAGAGTTCTGCGATGACCACGTGACCGCATGGTCGGCCGCCGACTCCGAGGAGCAGCAGTGGCACGAGTGGGAGCTCGAGCTTGCCGGCACCGACGATGGGCAGGGAGCGAACCAGGAGCTGCTGGACCGGCTCAGCAATCGGCTGCTGGATGCCGGGGCGGCGCCGGCCGGACACGGTTCCAAGCTGGCCCGGGTGCTCGATCGCGAAGCGAAGCCGGCTGACGCCCCGACCGCAACGGACCCGGTCCATCGGGCGGTGGCCAAGCATGTCGAGGAGCTGGTCGCCTGGGATCGCGCGGTGCGCGCCGACGTCTACGACTCCGTGCACCAGCTGCGGGTGATCACCCGCAAGATCCGCAGCCTGCTCAAGGACTCGCAGGATTCCTTCGGATTGGCCGACGGCGCTTGGATTCTCGACGAACTGCGCGAACTCGCCGGGGTGCTGGGCCTGGCCCGCGACGCCGAGGTGCTCGGCGAACGCTACGAGCGGGAACTGAACGCACTTGATCCTGCGCTGGTGCGCGGGCCGGTGTGGGACCGGCTGGTCGAGGGCGCGCAACGGCGTTACCAGGTCGGGCTGCGGCGCTCGCTGGTCGCGATGCGATCCAAGCGGTACTTCCGCCTGCTCGACGCGCTGGACGAAGTGGTGGCTGAGCGCCCGGTGCCCGCCGCCGGTGCGGAACCGGCGCCGGTGACCATCGATGCCGCCTACAAACGGGTGCGCAAGGCCGTGCAGAAAGCCGAGGCCGCCAGACAGGCGGCTGACAGCGACGAAGCCGCCGCGGACGAGATTGTGGACGCCGATGAAGCCCTGCACGTGATCCGCAAGCGCGCCAAGAGATTGCGGTACACGGCGGCGGCCACCGGCGACGATCAGGTCGCTCAGCAGGCCAAGGTCATTCAGAGTCTGCTCGGCGACCATCAGGACAGCGCGGTCAGCCGGGAACACCTGCTCACCCAGGCCGACGCGGCGCACGCCGCGGGTGAAGACACCTTCACCTACGGTCTGCTCTACCAACGTGAGACCGAGATCGCGGAAACCAGCACCGCACAGCTGGACTCGGCGCTGCGCGACCTGGACAAGGCGGTGCGGCGCGCCCGGCGCTGAGTCGAAGCGCGCGGACGTTCAGAGCCTGGCGTCGAGGGCATCAGGAACTGCCGCCAGGAGCTTCGCGTCCGCAGTGAGCAGGGCGAGCCGCTCCACGGCCGCCTGGGCGACGAGGATCGCGTCGAATGGATCCTTGTGCGGTAGCGAGGTGAGCTCGAACGCGAGGGTGTGGTGACGGGTGATCGAAAGGTCCTGCAGTCCGGATCGGCTTATTGACTGGTCGAGGTCGTCCGGCAGCGTGAGCTTGCCGATTGCCGCCTTGATGGCAAGCTCCCAGGTGCTGGCGGCCGAGACGAATACGGCGGGGCTCGCCGTGATGTGAGCGCGCGCCGTTGTCCCCAGCCGCGGGTTGTCTTCCAGGAGCCAGATCAGGACGTGGGTGTCCAGCAACACCCCGTTCATTCGATGCCGAACAATGCGTTGACGTCGCTATCGGTGTCATCGAAGCGTTCGGTGTCGTAACCGAATTGGCCGGCGAGCCCGCCGAAGGCGATGTCGGTGCGCAAGTGCGGCACCAGATCGGCCACCGGTTTGCCGGCCCGCGCGATCGTGATCTTCTCGCCGTTTTCGACGCGGGCCAGCAGCTGCGACAGATGGGTCTTGGCCTCGTGAATATTTACGGTCGCCATGACGACCAGGCTAACTGACTTAGTCTAGTCAGACTAAGTCAGTTCAACGCCGGGAGACGGTTCAGCCAATCAGAGTTGCCGTCGACGGATTCACCGCCGATGACGACCTTGGGCACACCGGGATCGGGCAGGGCGCGCAGCAACGCGAGATTGTGCGCGGCGATGACGCGCGCGTCGTACGGGATGGGCAGGCCGAGCTTGATCAATTCCTGCGCTGACGGCGGCGCCCCGGCATGGTCGGCCAGACCGGCGAGTTGCTCGTTGCTCAGATCCGTCGGACCTTCTTCCTTCGGTTGCTGATCGGCGGAGAAGATCTGCTCGATGAATCGCCAGGTGACGTCGCTCGAGTGCGAGTGATCGGCGACGATGAAGGCCGCGTAGCTGGCACGGCTGTCGTAAGTGCCGCTGGCCGAATACTTTTCGAGGAAGTTGACGAGTCGCAGCTCGATGTGGAGGCGACCGGTCTCGATGCGGCGACCGATCTCGGTGCCCTGCTCGCGCACCATCTTCCCGCTGTAGGGGCACAGCGGATCCAGATACAACTCGATCTGGCCCGGCGCCGCCGGGTCGCCGATCGACAGGATGTCCCCGGCCGGCGCGGCATCGGCGCCGGATGCGCGTCCGGCACCGGGGGTCCACATCACCAGTGCCGCCAGTAGACCGAGCGTCACCGCGACGGCGATGGACTGACCTGCGGACCGTTTCACGACGGAGGTTCTGGTGACGCTCGCTGTCATGGTCACCATCATGTCGGACGGGTCAGGTGGGCCGGCGCGGAGCGGACGAGTTGGCCTGTAAGCCGGATTCTGTTCCCCACCGCCGTGGCGGTGACCAACGGCGGCAGAGCGGCGACCATCCATCTGGACACACCGTTGCCGGGTGCCTCGAGCGGCCTACCCGCAGACTCGGGCGAGCAGCCCTCGAACGTCTGCGCAGCCGCACGGTCGGTGCGACCTTCTTGGCCTTGCTTCGGGTGGGGTTTGCCTAGCCACCCCGGTCACCCGGGATGCTGGTGCGCTCTTACCGCACCGTTTCACCCTTACCACCGCAAGGGTGGCGGTCTGTTCTCTGTGGCACTTTCCCGCGAGTCACCTCGGATTGCCGTTAGCAATCACCCTGCTCTGTGAAGTCCGGACTTTCCTCGACACAGCGCTGCCCGAGCCCGTGCCGCGGTCGCCCAGCCAACTCGTCCGCGACGAACACGGTACTCGCTGAGCTCAGCCACGGCCAGAGGCCAGCGGCTACAGGTATGCGGTCTGGTTGACCAGGCGCACTGAGGAGGCGCCGTCCGGGTAGAACTCGGCGATGCTCAGCGACGCCAGATCGAGGTGCATCCGGTACAGCAGGCCCGACCCGGCGTCCAGCGCCATGCGCAGCAGCAACTTGATCGGCGTGACGTGCGAGACCACCAGCACGTTCTCGCCTTCGTGGGCGGCGATGATCCGGTCCCGCGCACGACGAACGCGGCGCAGCACGTCGTCGAAGCTCTCCCCACCGGGCGGGACCGTGCCGGTGTCGTAGAGCCACCGTCGGTGCAAGTCGGGATCGCGGGCGGCGGCCTCGGCGAACGTCAGCCCTTCCCACGCCCCGAAGTCGGTTTCGATCAGGTCCTGGTCGACGGTCACGTCCAGGCCCAGCGCCCGGGCCGCCGTGGTCGCGGTGTCGTAGGCGCGCTGCAGCGGCGAGGAGACGACGGCGGCGATCCCGCGCCGCTGATTGAGGTACCGGGCCGCCAAACCTGCCTGCCGCCAACCGACTTCGTTCAGTGGCGGATTACCCCGCCCGGAGTAGCGGCGTTGCACCGACAGTTCGGTCTGCCCGTGCCGCAGCAGCAGCAGTCGGGTGGGGATGCCGCGGGCGCCGGTCCACCCCGGCCCGACGGTGGACAGGGTGGAGGCTTCGCTGACGCCCTTGCGGGCGGATTCGGTGACCGGCACGACGACCTTGTCGACCCGGCGATCCGTCTGGGCTGCGGCGTCCATCGCATCGTTGGCCAGCCGGTCGGCGTAGGCGTTCTGTTCCCGCGGAATCCACGAGTAGCTGATCCGACGGAACTGCGCCGCCAGTGACTGCGCCTGGGCGTGCAGTTCCACCAGGTCCGGGTGCTTGACCTTCCACCGGCCCGCCATCTGCTCGACCACCAGCTTGGAGTCCATCAGGACCGATACCTCGGTGGCGCCCATCTTCACGGCGTCGTCCAGGCCGGCGATCAGGCCACGGTATTCGGCGACGTTGTTGGTCGCGCGGCCGATGGCGTGCTTGGACTCGGCCAGCACGGTCTGGTGATCGGCGGACCACACCACCGCGCCGTACCCGGCGGGTCCGGGGTTGCCGCGCGATCCGCCGTCGGCTTCGATGACCACCTTCACTGCTGAAAACCTTTGACTCGCAACAAAATAGCGCCGCATTCCGGGCACCGCAGTACCTCGTCCTCGGCGGCCGCGGTGATGCGGGCGAGTTCGCCTCGGCCGATCTCGATCCGGCAGGCTCCGCACCGGTGTCCTTGCAGCGGCCCGGCCCCCGGGCCTCCCCCGGCCCGCTGGCGTTCGTAGAGCGCCGATAGCTCGGCGTCCAGCCCCGCGGCCAGCTCCTCGCGGCGGGCGCGGTGTTCGCCGCGGGTCTGCTCGAGTTCGGCGAGGGCGGCGTCCAGGGCCTGCTGGGCGGCGGCCAGGTCACTCTGCAAGGCCTCGATGGCACCGGACTCGATGTCGTGCTGCGCCTGCAACTCTTCGCGTCGTTCCATCACTTCGAGCAGCGAATCTTCCAGGCTGGCCTGGCGACGCTGCAAGGTCTCCAGCTCGTGCTGCAGGTCAGCCTGTTGCTTGGCGTCGGTGGCCCCTGAGGAAAGCAGCGAGCGGTCGCGGTCTTCGCGTTTGCGCACCCCGTCGATCTCGGACTCGAAACGCGCCACCTGGGCGTCCAAGTCCTCGATGGCGATCCGCACCGCGGCCAACCGGTCACTGGCGGCGGCGTGTTCGCCGTGTACCCGCTCGTAGTCCTGTCGTTGTGGCAGGTGGTCGGCGCGATGCGCCAGCCGGGACAGCTCGGCATCCAAGGTGGCCAGTTCGAGTAGCGAACGCTGTTGTGCTACTTCGGCTTTCATGCGTGATCTCCAGCTCTCGGTCTCAGCACCGGTCCCCACCCGATGCCAGGTTCCACGGATCGGTGCGCAGGGTTGATACCCGCACCGGCAAGGACGACCCGAATCGCGCCCGCAGCACCGCGGCCGCCTGCGCACACCAGGGGAATTCACTGGCCCAGTGCGCGACGTCGATCAGGGCGACCTGCGATTTCCGGTGGTGCTCGTCGGCGGGATGGTGGCGCAGGTCGGCGGTGACGTAGGCCTGCACACCCGCACCGGCCACCGCACCGAGCAGCGAATCCCCCGCTCCCCCGCAGACCGCGACCCGCGACACCGGCAGCTCGGGATCACCGGAGGCCCGCACGCCCCAGGAGGTCTGCGGCAGCGCCGCACCGACGCGGGACACGAAGTCGCGCAACGGTTCAGGCTGCGGCAGCACCCCGATGCGACCCAACCCGGTATCGGCCGGTGGTGGCGCCAGGGCAAGGATGTCGAACGCCGGCTCCTCGTAGGGGTGGGCGGCGCGCATCGCCGCCAGGACGCCGCCGCGAATGGCCGCCGGTGCGATGGCCTCGATCCGGTCCTCAGCCACCTGTTCGATGGTGCCGATGTCGCCGATCGCCGGCGTGGCCCCCTCGTGGGGCAGGAACTGGCCGATACCGGTGACACTCCAGCTGCAGTGCGAATAGTCGCCGATGTGCCCGGCCCCGGCCGCGAAGATCGCGTTGCGCACCGCGTCCGCGTCCTCTTTCGGCACGTAGATGACCCATTTGTCCATGTCGCACGGGACCGGCGAGCGGTCCAGCACCGCCTCCACCGTCAGGCCCAGTGCATCCGCGAGCGCGTCGGACACCCCCGGTGCCGCGGAGTCGGCGTTGGTGTGCGCGGTGAACAGCGAGCGGCCCGAGCGGATCAGCCGGTGAATCAACGCACCCTTGGGTGTGTTGGCCGCGACCGTGTCGACCCCGCGCAGCAGCAGTGGATGGTGAGCCAGCAGCAATCCCGCGTCGGGCACCTCGTCGACGACGGCGGCCGTCGCGTCGATCGCGATCGTCACCGACTCGAGCACGTCGGCGGGGTCGCCGCACACCAGCCCGACGGAGTCCCACGACTCGGCCAGCCGAGCCGGGTAAGCCTCCTCCAGCACGTCGATGACATCGACCAGCCGCGCGCTCACCGGTGCCCCCCGCTGGGCGCGCAGGCGGACATCTCGATCAGCCGTGCCACCAATACGGGCCACTCGGCACGCACCGCGACCCGCAGATAAGTCGCGTCCAGGCCGACGAAGGTATCACCCCGGCGAACCGCAATTCCGTTGTTGCGCAGATAATTTCGTATTCGCTCCGCATCAGGGCTGCGGCACAGCAGAAATGGCGCCGACCCGTCGACCACCGCGAATCCCGCCGACTCCAGACCGGCCACCATCGCCGTGCGGACCGCCGCCAACCACGCGGCATCGGCCGCCGCCTCGGCCACGGCCTGCGGCGCGCAGCACGCCGCGATCGCGGCCAGCTGCAGCGTGCCCACCGACCAGTGCGGGCGGGTGACGGTCAACCGGGCCAGCACGTCCGGTGCCCCCAGTGCGTAACCCACCCGAAGCCCGGCCAGCGCCCAGGTCTTGGTCAGACTGCGCACCACCAGCACGTCGGGCAGCGCGTCGCCGGCCAGCGACTCCGGTTCCCCGGGAATCGCATCCGCGAATGCTTCGTCGATCACCAGGATCCGCCCGGGCCGGCGCAGCGCCAGCAGGTGCTCGCGAGTGTGCAGCACCGAGGTCGGGTTGGTCGGGTTCCCGACCACCACCAGGTCGGCGTCCTCAGGAACCTGCGCGGTGTCCAGGGTGAACGGCGGCCGCAGCACGACGTGGTGCACCGGGACGCCGGCCGCGGTCAGCGCCGCCTCCGGCTCGGTGAACGACGGCGCGATCAGCGCCGCCCGGCGCGGGCGCAGGTTGCTCAGCAGCGCGAATCCCTCAGCGGCGCCGGCCAGCGGCAACACGTCGTCGATGTCCCGGCCGTGACGCGCGGCGACGGCGTGTCGGGCGGCCTGCAGGTCAGCGGCGCCCGGGTAGTGGGCCAGGTCGGTCAAGCGCCCGCCGAGTTGTTGCAGCAGCCACGGCGGCGGCTGGCTGTGCCGGACGTTGACGGCGAAATCGAGCATGCCGGGCATGACGTCCTGATCGCCGTGATGGCGCGCCAGCGCAAGGCGAGTTGACGCGCTCTGGTCCGCAACTGCCATCACTGGAACATTAGTGCGCGATCGTGGGTGTCAGACATCCGGCGCATCCCAGCGCGGCCCGACATGGGCATCGACCACAATGGGGGCCGTGACAGGTTCCATCCCGGACGTGACGCCGCAGCTGGTGATTTTCGATCTCGACGGCACTCTCACCGATTCCGCCGTCGGTATCGTGGCGTGCTTCCGGAACGCGCTCACCCTGGTCGGCGCGCCGTTTCCGGACGGTGACCTGGCCGCCCGGATCGTCGGCCCCCCGATGGACGAGACGTTCCGCGCGCTGGGGCTCGATGGGCGTGCCGACGAGGCTTTCACCGCGTTCCGGGCCGAGTACGGGACTCGCGGATGGGCGATGAACAGCCTGTTCGACGGGATTGCGCCGCTGCTGGCCGATCTGCAGGCCGCCGGGGTGCGGCTGGCGGTGGCCACCTCCAAGCTGGAGCCGACGGCGGTGCGCATCCTGGATCATTTCGGGCTGGTCCAGCACTTCGAGGTGATCGCCGGCGCCTGCCCGGACGGTTCGCGCAAGTCCAAGACCGAGGTGCTGGCCCACGCGCTCGCACAGCTGCAGCCGCTGCCCGAGCGGGTACTGATGGTCGGCGACCGCAGCCACGACGTCGACGGTGCGACCGCGCACGGCATCGACACGGTGGTGGTCGGTTGGGGATACGGCCAGGCCGACTTCGCCGACCGAGAGCCGCCGGACCGCGTGACGCACGTCGCGACCGTCGACGAATTGCGGAGGATCCTGGGTGTCTGATTCGGAGAAGCTGCATGTGACGTTCGTGTGCAGCGGCAACATCTGCCGCTCGCCGATGGCCGAGAAGATGTTCGCCCACCAGATTCAGCAACGCGGCCTGGACGACGTGGTGCGGGTGACCAGCGCCGGCACCGGCAGCTGGCACGTCGGCGAGGGCGCCGACCGGCGGGCCAGACAGGTGCTGCGCGACCACGGCTACCCCACCGAGCACCGCGCGGCCCAACTGAACGACGAGCATCTGGCAGCAGACCTGGTAGTGGCTCTGGGCCGCAACCACGAACGGATGCTGCGCGAACTCGGCGTCGAGCACCAGCGGCTGCGGATGCTGCGCTCGTTCGACCCCCGCTCAGGAGCGCACGCCCTCGACGTGGAGGACCCCTACTACGGCGACCACGGCGACTTCGAGGAGGCCTTCGTCGTCATCGAGGCCGCCCTGCCGGGCCTGCACGACTGGGTCGACGAGAGGCTCGCGCAGAACGGGACCGGTTGATGGCCCGCAGAGTCCCGAGTCTTACGTTCCTGCTGCGGCCGGGCTGGGTGGCGCTGTGGCTGGTGTGCATCGCGTTCACCTACCTGTGTTTCACCGTGCTGGCGCCGTGGCAGCTGGGCAAGAACACCAGGACGTCGCGGGAGAACCAGCAGATCACCGATTCCCTGAGCACACCCCCGGTCGCGCTCAAAACATTGTTGCCGCAACAGGATTCGTCTGCGCCCGAGGCGCAGTGGCGCCAGGTGACCGCGACCGGACATTACCTGCCGGACGTGCGGGTGCTGGCCAGACTGCGGGTCGTCGAGGGCGACCAGGCGTTCGAGGTGCTGGCGCCGTTCGTCGTCGACGGCGGGCCGACGGTGCTGGTCGACCGTGGCTACGTACGGCCCGAGACCGGGTCGCACGTGCCGCCGATCCCGCGTCCACCGGAGCACACCGTGACCCTCACTGCACGCCTGCGCGATTCCGAGGCGCTGGTGTCCGGCAAGGAACCGCTCACCAGAGACGGCTATCAACAGGTGTATTCGATCAACACCGGTCAGGTCGCGGCGCTGACCGGCGTGCCGCTGGCCGGGTCGTATCTGCAGTTGGTCGAGGACCAGCCCGGAGGCCTCGGCGTGATCGGGGTGCCGCACCTGGATGCCGGGCCGTTCCTGTCCTACGGCATCCAATGGATTCTGTTCGGCGTCGTGGCTCCCGCCGCGCTGGGATATTTCGTCTACGCCGAGGTCCGGGCGCGGCGACGGGAGAAGGCGCTGCAGCCGTCGGTGGAGCCGGTGGCGCCGGCGGCTGACATGCCGATGACCGTCGAGGAGAAACTGGCCGACCGGTACGGTCGCCGGCGTTGAGGCGGATTGTCTTCACGCGGTTCGGGCGGCGCGCTGCCAGGCGGCCGGGCGGAGCAACCGCAGCCCGTTCAGTCCGACGATCACGGTGGAGCCCTCGTGTCCGGCGACGCCGAGCGGCAATGGCAGCGCTCCGGCCAGGTCCCAGATCACCAGCGCGGTGATGAAGGCAGCGGCAATCGTGAGATTGGCGATTACGACACGGCGCGCTTGCCGGGCCAGCGCGATGACGGCCGGGACGGTGGTGAGGTCATCGCGGACGATCACGGCATCGGCAGTCTGCAGGGTGAGGTCGGATCCCGCGCCGCCCATGGCGATACCGACGTCGGCGGCGGCCAGCGCTGGGGCGTCATTGATGCCGTCCCCGACCACCGCGACGCTGTGACCGTCGGCTTGAAGTTGCTGGACCGCGGTGACCTTGTCCTCGGGCAATAGCGCCGCGCGGACGTCGGTGATGCCGACCCGGGCGGCGAGCTGGTTGGCGGGAGCGGGATTATCGCCGGTCAGCAATATCGGTGCACTGCCGGTCAATTGCCGCACAGCATCGACTGCGGCGGCCGCTTCGGGGCGGAGCTGGTCGGCGAGGCCGAAGACGCCGACCGGACGCTGCTGGCATGTCACCGCGATGGCGGTGTAGCCGCTGCGGTGCAGCGCCTCCACGGCGGCGGCCAGCGCTGACGTCTCGCGGGTGCCGGTGGCTCGGGACAGCGACGCCGGCGAGGCGACACCGATCGAACGCCCCTCGATGACGGCCGTGACACCCCGTCCCGGGCAGGCGGCGAAAGCTTCGGCCGCGGGCAGGTCCAGGCCACGCTCGCGGGCTGCGGTCACGACGGCCGCGGCCAGCGGGTGCTCACTGGGGTACTCGGCTCCTGCTGCCAGCCGCAGCAGTTCATCGGCGCTGAATCTCGGTTCGAGGCAGCGTATTTCGTTGAGTTCGGGAATCCCGCGGGTCAGCGTGCCGGTCTTGTCGAAGGCGACCCGGGAAGTGGTGCCGAGCTGTTCCATCACGACCGCGGATTTCGCGAGCACCCCGTGGCGGCCGGCGTTGGCGATGGCGGCCAGCAGGGGCGGCATGGTCGCCAGCACGATCGCGCACGGTGACGCGACGATCATGAATGTCATGGCGCGGAGCAACGCTCGCTGCACCGATTCGCCGGCCAGCATCGGTATCGCGAACACGGCCAAGGTCAGCACCACCATGGCGAACGAGTACCGCTGCTCGACCTTCTCGATGAACAACTGCGTGCGAGCCTTGGTTCCACTCGCTTGCGCAACCAAGGCCGCGATACGCGCGACGATGGAGTCCGCCGAGCGGCGATCGACCCGGATGCGCAGCGCCCCAGTGCCATTGAGGGTGCCGGCGAACACCTTGTCGCCCGCGCTCTTGGCCACCGGCAACGGCTCACCGGTGATGGTCGCTTGATCCACGTCGCTGCTCCCGCCAATCACGACGGCGTCCGCGGCGACGCGTTCGCCCGGACGAACCACGATGACGTCGCCGACGTCCAGGTCCGCGGCTGTCACTACCTCTTCGCCGCCGTCGGCGCGGACACGGGTGGCGGTATCGGGTGCCAGCTCGAGCAGTCCGCGCACCGAATCCTCGGTGCGAGCGGTGGCCAGAGCCTCCAGCGCACCCGATGTGGCGAAGATGACGATCAGCAGGGAGGCGTCGGTGATCTGACCGATAGCGGCGGCGCCCATGGCAGCCACCACCATGAGCAGGTCGACATCCAGGGTGCGGCGGTGCAGCGCCTGCAACCCGGCCAACCCTGGCTGCCAGCCGCCGGCCACACAGCAGGCCAGATACATGGCCCACCACACCTCACCTGGTCCGCCGAGCAGCTGCGCCGTCAGACCGGCGACGAAGAACACCAATGACAGTGCCGCCCAGCGCATCTCCGATAGCGCCAGCAGCGGCGTGCGCCGCACCGGCAGGACCGGTGTCCGCTCGGGTCGCGCAGCGGCGAATGTCGAGATGGACACCGATACCTCCAAGACCGCAGCCGGAACCAGGCCGACGATACCAGACGATATGAACATGTCTTCATATATATAGTGGTGGGATAAACTGCCCAGGTATGGGACATGGTGTCGGCGGCCGCGAGCGACCCACGACGCGCCTCGACGCCGAAGCGGTAGCCCATGTGGCTGCCACGCTGCAGGCGCTGGCCACACCGTCCCGCTTGCTGATCCTGACCGAACTGCGTCAGGGACCGCGTCCGGTCACCGACCTGGCCGACGCGATCGGGATGGAACAGTCAGCCGTATCGCATCAGCTGCGATTGCTCCGTCATCTCGGACTGGTGGTGGGTAACCGCAGCGGCCGCAGCATCGTCTACAGCCTCTACGACAATCACGTGGCGGAACTGCTCGACCAAGCCATCTACCACAGCGAACACCGGCGTCTCGGCATCAGCGACCCCACCCAGTCCGCAGGATGAAGCGCAACTCCCCGTGAGCTCGATCGCGATGCTGCCGACTCGGTGACCTGGGTTGGGCCGCTTGACCGGTGGCCGCGGGCGGGACCGGCCAGCCCGGGGCCGCCGGGCGGGCTGCGATCGAAATGAAATAGTGAACGCATGAGGACTCGGTCCGATGTCGGCGACGACACCGTCGAAGGACCGCAACCCGGTGCATCGCCGGCATTGCGATTGAACGGCGTCGGCAGGACCTACGGCACCCCCCCTACCCAGGTCGTGGCCCTGCGCGCGGTGAACCTGGAAGTCCGGGCCGGCGAATTCGTCGTACTTCTCGGACCGTCCGGATCGGGGAAAACCACACTGCTCAACGTCATCGGCGGAATCGATCAACCGTCCGAAGGGACGATCGAGGTGTACGGACGCCAGGTCGAACTGCTGAATCGCAAGCTGCGCACCCAGTATCGCCGCGACCAAGTTGGGTTCGTCTTCCAATTCTTCAACCTCGTGCCCACCTTGACCGCACTCGAGAACGTCGAAGTACTCGCCGAACTGACCGGCCCGGACGCGGCGCGCCGAAGTCGTGCCGCTCTGGACCAGGTGGGTCTCGGTGCGGTTGCGAACCGCTTTCCCGCGCAACTGTCCGGCGGCCAGCAACAACGGGTGGCGATCGCCCGGGCAATCGTGAAGCAGCCGCCGCTGCTCTTGTGCGACGAACCGACCGGCAGCCTTGACCTGGTCACCGGCCGACAGGTCTTGGCCACATTGCGCGATCTGACGCGAGATAAGCAGCACACCCTCGTCGTGGTCACCCACAACGCCGAGATCGCCCGGATGGCCGATCGCGTCCTCTGGTTACATGCGGGCGCGATCAGCAAGTCCGAAGTAGTCGAAAATCCAGTAGCAGCAACGGATTTGAACTGGTGAGTCGCTCGCTGCGGCGCAAAGTCCGTCGGGATGTCTGGCGGGAGCGGTGGCGCTTCGCGGCTATCGCCGCAATCATCGGCATCGGCGTTGCGGTGTTCGTCGCCGCCACCGACGGCTACCGAAATCTCGACGACTCCCTGGACCGGTCCTACGCCACCCAACGGCTGCCGGACGCGATCGTGTCCGGACCCGGTGCGGTCGGGCTCACAGACGCCGTCGCCACGTTACCGGGCCGGCCACTTGTCGAGGCGCGCCATCACGCCGACGTCGGATTGCGGTTGAACCGGCACGCCATCTACGGACGTGCTATCGGCATACCGGAGGCCCGCCAGCCCGATGTGTCGTTGCTCGACATGCAAACCGGGGTCCTGCCGGGCCGGGGGCAGGTGGTGCTCGAGCAGCACCTCGCCGACCATTATCACCTTGACCGCGGCGACACCATAGAAATATTGGGAGCGCAAGGCTGGCAACACTTTTCGGTCGCCGGCTCGGCGATGTCCACCGAGTACCTGTGGCCGGCGCGCTCCGCGCAGGAGATCCTCACCACGCCCGAGGACTTCGGTGTGGTGTTCCTGCCCGATGACGAATTGCGCCGTGTGCTGCCGCGCGCCGGCGAGCAGATCGCCGTGTTCGCGCGCGATCGCTCCGAGGCGAGCGCTCTGATCGCCGCCACCGGCGACATCGCCCGGAATACGGGGCTGCAGTTCGTTCCTCGCGACCAGCAGGGGTCGTATCAGACGCTGCGCGACGACGTGAAGCAGTTCGGTAGCCTCGCCGGCATCCTGCCGTGGCTGTTTCTCGCCGCCGTGGTGCTGGGGACGTATGTGCTCCTGTCCCGGATCGTGTGGGCGCAGCGGGCCGTTATCGGAACCCTGATCGCCAACGGGCTTTCGCCGAACACGGTGCGCCGACATTACCTGGGTTACGGTCTCGCCTGCGCCGCGGTGGGGACACCGCCCGGGTTGCTCGGTGGTTACCTGTTAGGGCAATTCATCACCACCAGGTACACCGAGGCCATCGCGCTGCCGATGCACCTGACCCAGATGCATGTACTGACATACCTGTTGGCCGCCGCCGCCGCATTCTCGGTCGCACTGGTTGCTGCGGTGGCGCCGGCGACTGCCGCGGCCAGAATGCAACCCGCAGAAGCCATGCGGATGGCCCCGCCGAGCGTGCGGGGTCGTCGCAGCCTGGTCGAACGCCTGGTGCCGGTGCTCGAGCGCGCCCCGGCCCGGTGGCGCATGATGCTGCGGTCCATCCTGCGCAATCGTCGGCGAACGGCGTTCACCGCGGTGGGAGTGGCGGTTTCGGTGATCCTGGTGATGGTGTTCGCCGGCATGCGCGACACGGTCCCCAGCATGGTCGACCGCCAGTTCGGGCAGATCGAGCGCCAGGATGGCGACGCGGTGGTATCCGGTCCGGTCGAGGCCGTTGCGGACAGGCTCCGCGCGGACCCTGACGTCGCCGCTGCCGAAGCCTTCAGTTCCTACGGCGTCACCCTTTCTGCTGCCGCCCACCGGTACGACACAATGATGATCGGGCTGTCACCCCAGACCCAGATGCACGCGTTTCCGGCCGAATCGGGAGCCGACCGACTGACCGGCGACGGAGTCCTGCTCGGGGTAGGTCTGCGCGACACCCTGTCGGTCTCGCTGGGTGACCGCATCGACATCGCAGTGCCGCAGTCGAAACTCCGGTTCACCGAACGGGTGGCCGGATTCGTCGACGAACCATTCTCGCCCGTCGTGTACATCTCACTGAACCAGCTTCGGGCACAAGCGGCTTCGCTGCCGCCGAATGGCGTGCGGATCAAACTCAAGCCGGGCACCGACGCGCGCTCGGCAGGAGACCGGATCGCCGCCGTCCCGGGCGTGGTCGCGTACCGGTCGACGACAGCGCTGGCATCCACCATGCGGCAGGCCTTCAGCCTCTACAACACGCTCGTCAACATCATGCTCGTCCTCGCGGCCGTGATGGCGGCCGCGATGTTGTACAACGCGATGTCGGCCAACATATCCGAACGGTTGGGCGAACTCGGCGCACTGCACGCCGAAGGTATGAGCGCCGGCATGCTCGCCCGTCTGATCGCGACCGAGAATTTCAGTATTGCCGCAGCCGCGGTCCCGTTCGGGATTGTCGGCGGGATCCTCGACGCGGAGCTGTTGTTGTCGACCTATACCAGCCACGGCTACCATGTGCGCCTCGAGATGCATACCGCGACACCGCTAGTCGTCGCATCGGCGATTCTGCTTGCCGCTGTGCTGGCGCAGATTCCGGTGGTGCGAAGGATTTACGGCATCGATCTGGCACGGATCGTGCGGGAGCGCGCCTTGTGATCGTGAAGGGTTGAGCGCCCCTCGAGTGGCGTGCGGCGGTAGCGGTCGAACGTCGACGCAGGGACGGGTCATCAGGTCGCCAGATCCGAAGCGCACACTGCCACCGGTGGTGTCGGCCCCACGGGAGTGGCCGGCCCGAGGGCCGAGGTGAACTCCGACCACAAGCGAGTCGCACGCACGAACCGTTGCGAGACCACCGTGCGGTTACTGCCGATCGCGCCGATGAACTCGGTGGCCGCCAACCGAACTGCCTGGGGCCATATTTGGTTGCGAACCTGTGCCGTGCCGGGTTCGTATGCAATGCCGACGCGTTCGGAGATCGGCACATCTGTTGTCGCAGCGCGGGTGTCAGGACGCCGGTGCCACCAGGTGGATCCGTGGGTATGGGCGAGAACCAACTCACCGGCCTCGGATCCGGCCGTGATGGTATGCATCAGGCGCGCATAGTTATCGGGGTCGTCAGGGCACAGTTCGTTCTGGATCAACAGGTCGACGGTCACATCGCCCAGGATCATCCGGCCGGCGACAAAGGAACTCGGCGGGCCCTCGGTACGGGGCGGCACCACGATGCGAGCCGGCGTCAGCGGGCCGACGACGGCACTGAGAACGGTGAACAGCGGATAGGACACGTGGATCGACGAGCGGGCGTGAACGTAGCGTATCGGCGCAATCTTATCGAGAGCTCTTGCCGCCGTGATGAATTGGCGCATCGGCGCAACCCGGCTGTAGAAGTCGTTGACGGCGTAGAGTTTCGAGTTCGCTTTGGCCACCCGCAGTAGCTTCAGGACCTCGTCGGCATGAACGGGTTGCTCCTGCAGCACGTGTATGCCGCGCGCAAGCAACTGTTCGCAGATCTGGGCGCCTTCGCCCCCCACCACTGCAGAGCGCACCACCACGAAGGCGATGTCGACAGCCGGCAGGGCGGCCAGGTTCGGGTAGAGCGCTATGCCGAGCCGATCCGCCAGGTGTGCCGACGCCGCAGATCCGGTGGAGACCAGTCCGACCAACTCCACGGGCGATTCGGGCGCGGCCAAACCTTCGGCGTAGACCGCGCCGAATGTCGCTCCGACCACGACGGCCGTGGGTCGTTCCCGGCGGCTCGCGGTCACAGGGCACCTTCCTCGATCGTCGAGTCGTCGACCACAGATACCGCGGTGCCTGGCACGGCCTCGACGACGAAGTCCAATGCGTGCCGCGGCGTTTCGATGCTCCAGAACGGCTGGGCGCCGGTCCGCGCGTCCGAATAATGCTGGGCCGCGTAGGCGGTCACGGCTCCGGTGACGCGGTAGCTGTCCGTGCAGGTGAAAGCGAGGGTTCTGGGAACGGGACCGGCGCCGGCGGCGGCGACTATCGCGAAGTAAGGTCGGCGGCCGAAGAGGTCCAATTTGGCCGCCTCGAGCACCGCATTCAGGTCTTGCGACCTCTTGTCGTCCACCGCCAACAGCTGCATCGCACGCGTGGTGCGTTCACTGTCGAACACGTTCAGCCACTGGACATTGCTGGTGCCCAGCCGGGCTGCGACCGCGACGGTTTCGGCGTCCAGGTATGGGTGCACGCTGACCGATCCCGGAAAATACTGCGCCGGAGCGGGTTTGCACTCAGCACGGCTGATCCGTCGCACCGTCCCGCCGCGCCAGGCGGCACCCGGGTAGCCGTGTGTGTCGTGCAGGCTGGCGAGGTATTCCAGCACCGACGCGGGCGTCAACCGCTGCAGTCCGCCGCACCACACGGTGATGTCGTCGGTCTGCTGCTCGGCAAGCACCCGGAGCAGCAATCCGGACAGGCCGGGCTGCACACCTGTTTGCAGGACGACGGGGACTGGCGCCGTCGCATACCGGTCGAGCAGTGCCTGGTCGCCGCCCGGGTCGATATAGGGCACCCCCGCTTCGATGGCGGCCCCGGCGACCTGTGCGCTGAGCTGTTGGGACGGACCGGCGCAGTTGATGATGACATCGCAACGGGTCAGGGCAGCGTCGAGTGCGGCCCGATCGGTCACGTCGAGTCGCGTTGTCTCGATGTCCCCCACCACGGCTGAGGCCGCCTCGCGCAGGCGGGTTTCGTCGCGACCGGCGACCACCACAGCCAGGTCGTCGCGGTGTGCCAGCACGGCAAGGCAACTTCGGCCCACCGCGCCGGTACTGCCGAGCAGCAATGCATTCCGCACCGGACTTATGCCTCGGCGGTCCAGGAATTCGCCAGCAGCTTGGCGACGGACTGGGCGTTTTCGCCAGTCAGACAGTCGAAATGGGTGCCGTCGATGTCGGTGATGGTCAACTCCCCCAGACAGTAGTCCGCCCAGAACGCGGTCATGTCCTCCTGCAGCGTCGGCAGGAAATGAATATCGCCGCGTTGGCGAAGGAAGTGGATGTCACCGAGGTACGGCTCGGTCGCGCCGTGCACCACCGCACGCAGGCTGTGCACGAAGATCGACCGCAACTCGCCGAGCGTTTCGACGTCCCAGGACTCGCCCAGCACACCGGATTCGGCCAACAATGCAAGGCGTGCCTCGCCGGCCTCGGCACTGCGCTCCAGGCAAGCCGCAAGCACAGGTTCGGCTACGCCGCGCAGCGCACCGGCCGGTATCACGTCGGCGTAGCGCGCCCGCGCGCGCGTGAACGCGCCGCGGACCGCGTCGTCGTCCACCTGCATGCCAAGAACTTCCGGTGACACACCGAGGATCTGGGCGAAGCAGTAGTCGAGAACGTCGTCGTCTTCGACGTCCATCGGGACGCGGTAGGAACTCACCACCGTAACGGTGCCGACCTCGATGCCGGCCTCCTCCAGGCATTTCGCGATCTCAGCCGAGAGCAGACCACCCATGCAGTAGCCGAGCAGGTGAACCTTGGCCGGCGCCAGGGCGACAAGCGCGGAGCAATAACGGGCTGCCAGGGTGGTGAACAGCTCGGCGGGCGCGATCTGAGCATACCCGTCACTCGGAATCCGTTGCAGCCCATAGAGTTCAGTAATGCCGGCGGCGCGCAGGTACGGGATCAACTCGTCGTAGGGAGCCACTCCCCCGCTGCCGTCGTGCACACATACTGCAATCTCGGCGGCCCGCGTGAAACCCGGTCCGGGGCCCAGGTACACCAGCGGTGAGCCGATCCCGGCAACTTCCGCCTCGGCCGGCACCGGTCGCGACCGGGGTGCGCGCACCACCTCGGCGGCTGCGGCCAGGGTGGGATGGGTAACCATCGCGCGAAGCAGATCGTCCCACGCCAGCCCGGCGGCTTCGGCGATCTCACGGCGGATGCGGCCGATTGCCTGTGCCATCAGCAGCGAATCGCCGCCGAGCGCGAAGAAGTCGGCGCCGGGTGACAGGGTGTCGATCGACTCCAGGCCCAGCACACCAACCCATATCTCCCCGATTCGGGCCTGCAGGTCGTCAAGGGGGCCGGACATTCCTGCCGTGCGGTTGTCGCCGGCACGAGCCGCGCAGCGCAGCGACTCGAGTTCGGCGGTCACTGCCGCGCGGTCGATCTTGCCGTTGGTCGTCAACGGCAGCGACGGTAGGCAGATGATGTGTTGCGGGACCATGTAACTCGGCAGGACGTCCCGGGCCTGCGCGGTCAGCTCCTCGGGCCGTAGCGCGTACGCGGTGGAAGCCGAATCACACCAGAACACGTGCTGGCCCAGTCGCCCCAGCGGATGCTCAGCCGGCGGGAAACTGCACACTTCGCCGAACGGTGACTGTTCGAGCGCGACATGCCATTGCGCGTAGGTGAGGAAAGCCGAGTTCGTCCCCGCCCGAACATCGGTGAAACCGTGCAGCCCCTCTTTGAACTCCATCGAGATCATCAACGGATGGTTGACGGCTGTCGCGTCGATGAAGACCAGGGACCCGCCGGGTGTCAGCAGCCGATTCAGCGCGGCGAGCGTGTCGTCGATGTTGATCGCGTTGTGCAGCACGTTGGCGCAGACGACGACGTCGAACGAGCAGGAGGAGAAGCCCTGCTCCGCAGGCGGCAGGTTGATATCGAAGAGGCGATAGTCGACGAAGCTGTAGTCGGCGAACTTCTGACGGGCCTGAACGAGAAAGAAATTCGATACATCGGTGAACGTGTAGCGCACCTGACTGGAGGCCAGCGCGGCGAGCAGGTCCGCGGTGGTGCCGCCGACACCCGCCCCGACTTCCAAGATCCGCAACGGCCGCGCCGCCGTCGCCCGGGTCACCCGCGCTGTCACACCGGCCACCACCAGTTGATTGACGTATCTACTGAGCAGGTTCTCGCGGTAAGCGGCCGTCGCGATGTCAACGGTCGCCTCCGGAAACAGCAGCGCGAGCGGATCGACGGTACCGGCCAGCAGGCCCGGTAGGTTCTGGATGCATTCGCCGACATAGGCCAGCAAGTCATCACCGTAGCCGACGGCCGCACCCAGCGTGCGTACCTGCTGCCACTGCGCTACGCACGCGGAAAGTTCATGGTGCGCAACCAGTTCCACCGCGTCCGAAGACGCCTTTACCAGCCTTTCGTCGGCGAGCACGTCCAGCCAGCGGCACAGCAGGCGCTGCAACCGGTCCGGCAGCGACAACCGGCGGGCCAGTTCGTCGACGGTGAGCTGTTCGCCCGGGAGCGCCGCGGTCGCCAGCGCCGCGCACATACTCCGCAGTGCGGCCGACTTCGCGGCGGTAGCGAACAGTAACAATCTCTCCACGTCGAGATCGGCGGTGCGGCGCTGATGTGCGGCGTCGATGGCGTCGGTGGTATCCGTTGTGCTGGTGCGGCGTTCGGAGAGTTCGGCGTCGCCGGCCGGCCCTGGGACTACCGCGGCCGCGATCACCCGGTCCTGCGATGCCCGGCCGAGGACGGTGGCCAGCGCGGTCCGCACCCCCGGCAGACCGCTCAACGCGGCCTCCACCTCCGCCAATTCGATTCGGTGCCCGCGGATCTTGACCTGGTTGTCTCGGCGGCCGAGCAATTCGATCACACCGTCGTCGGTGACCCGGCCGTAGTCACCGGTTCGGTACAGTCGCTCTCCGCTGACCGGATGAGTGAGGAAAGCAGCCGCCGTGCGGTCGGGATCACCGAGGTATCCCTGGGCGAGTCCCACTCCGCCGATATGTATCTCGCCCACCTGCCACGGAGCCGCGGGCTCACCACGGTGGGTCAGCACCTGAACGCACTGGTTGCGCATCGCGGTGCCATACGGGATGCTGCGCGCATACTGACGCGCCGCCATGGGTTGGCAGATGGACCAGATCGCGGCTTCGGTCGCACCGCCGAGGCTGAGCATCGCGGCTGCCGGCGCCAACGCGGCGATCTGTTCGGGCTGCGAGACCGGGATCCAGTCACCTGACAGCATGACCTGCCGCAGTGTCGGCAGCGTCGCCCGGTCGGCGTACTCCAGCAACAGTTGCATCTGCGCCGGAACGGAATTCCACACGGTGACACGATGTTTCGAGATAGTGCGGAACCATGCGGGTGGATCATTGCGCCCGTCCCCGTCGGCGAACACGATGGCGCCGCCCGCAGCGAGCATACCGAAGATGTTGTACACCGACAGATCGAAAGTGTGTTGCGATACCGCGAGCACCGAATCTGTCGCGCGGATGCCCAGTCGCTCGTTGACATCCTCGACGGTGTTCAGTGCGGCGCGGTGACTCATCATGACTCCCTTGGGGATTCCGGTGGATCCCGAGGTGAAGATCACGTACGCCGTGTCGTCGGGCCGCGCCGGCGCAACCGCCGGTGTCGCCGCCCCGTCGGGCAGCCAGGTCGCCGCGTCGGCGAGCAGCTGATCAACCCGCCCACGCTGTTCGAACACGGCAGCCGGCGAACACTGCGAAACGATCTGAGCTATCCGATGATCCGGCCACTGCACGTCCAGTGGCACATACGCAGCGCCGGCCAGCACGGTACCTAAAATCGCTGCGACCTGGCTCCGGCCGTGCGGCAGGCGGATTCCGACGTAGTCACCGACACCGACGCCACTGGCCGACAACTCCGTGGCCACCGCACGCGCAGCGGCGAACAACTCAGCGTAGGTGGTGGACAAGTCGCCCTGCCGGATCGCGACCGCTGCTGGAGTCTGCGCGACGTTGATCAGAAACCCCGAGTGCAGCAACGCCTCCGGTATCTTCCGCACCGCGGCGGGTTCCGGCGCGATCGCCGGCAACAACGGGCGCTCCCAGGCCGGCGGGTCGGTGCTCAATGTCTGCAGGGCGGCGCGGAAATCGCTGAACGCACGGTCGAGCGCGTCGGCGCTGATCACCCCGTCCCGGGTGTCCCAGTTGATTTCACACGCCCCGCCGATCTCGAAGACCTGGCAATCCAGCAGTACCTGCGGGGTCTGGCTCAGACCGCGACCCGGTATCGGGCGTAGCAAAGCGGAGTCGGCGGCGGTGTGCTGCGTGGCGTAACCCAGCGTCGACGTGAGCACGACCGGTGAGTGCTCGCCGCGGTTCTCGTCGCTGCGCGCCAGCATCCGGGCTACGTCGACGCCGCTGAGGGTGGCGTGGTCCATGTCCTCGAACAGACGCGCGCCCATCACCCGCAGCAGTTCGCCAAAAGGGGGCTGCCCCCGCAGGTCTGCTTCCAGCAGGCTGGTGCCGGTGAAATCCCCGACCAGCCGGGCGACCTCGGGGGTGAACGGGAGGCGGGCCATCGTCGTCAGCGTCAACAGGAAGTGGTCGCGGTCGCCGTATCGGCCCAGGACGGTGGCGAACGCCGCCGCGATCGCCACACTGGGCGTGGCACCGCATTCGGTCGCGCGTCCGGTGAACGCCGCGAACTCGTTGGCGGACAACCGCATCGACCGTCGGGAAAAGGTCGGTGCGGTTTCGGCCGGCCCGGTCGGCAACAGGGGCAGCGAAATCGGCGGCGGCAGCTGTTCGAGGCGGCCCTGCCAATAGTCGAGATCGCGCTGTCTCCGACGCGATCCGGCCACCGAGTCGCGATAGCGGGCGAGGTTGAGCAGGTACTCACGGAAGCTGAATTCGGGTGCAGGCAGGCGATGTTCGGGATCGAGCAGACAGTGGCCGAAGTCGGTCATCAGGATGAAGATGCTGACGAAATCGGCGATCAGCAGGTCGACCGACACGTGCAGCACGGCATCGTCCGGACCGATCGTGACCACGATGTCATACATGGGCCCCGCGCCCAGCGCGTAACTGCGGTTGCGCAGTTCCTCGCCGATCCGGGCACGCTCACCCTCGATGTTGTCGGCGCTCTCGTGGACGGTGATGCCGTCCGCGATATCCGGGCAGATGACCTGATAGCCATCCGGCTGGACCACACAGCGCAACATGTCGTGCGCGTCGACGACTTTGCGCCACGCCGACCGGTACGTTTCGGCGCTCGGTTTCGCAACGGTGTAGTCGACGACGAACTCGGCGTACCCGTGGCAACCGACCCCGCCCCATCGGAACGCCGAGGTGCGGCCGACCGAGTACGCCGCCTGCACGTCGGTGAGCGGAAACGGTTCGAACCTGTCCTGCGGCGCTCGCAGCACCTCCGCCTCGCGGTTCAACACCGCGATGATGTCCGGTTTCGCCGCGGACAGTTGCGCTTTCAGATCTGCGCTCAGCACGCCTTGCGGCGCCCGGAAGCGGAGGTTCGCACCGTCGACCCATAGCTGCACACCGACACGGCGCGCTTGGTCGATCAGCTCGGCGGCACTCACAGCACTCCTTCTTCGATGTCCCAATCCTGGCCTGCCGGCTCGTGATCGACCGCCTTCAGTCGCGCGGCGAACTCCCCGATCACCGGATTCTCGAACAGCAGCCGCATACTGGCCCCGGGCGCTATCTCGCGGCTGATCTGCTCGACGACCCTGGTCGCGGTCACCGAGTCGCCGCCGAGTTGGAAGAAGTTCTGGCCCGGTTGCACGCGGGGCAGGTTCAGCGCCACCGCGCAGATCTGCAAGACCCGTTCGAGGAGTTCAGCTCCGCTGTCGTCTCCGTTCGGCGCGGGGGACGTGGCGACGGCGGACACCATGGCTTGGACCAGCGCGTCGAGGTTGGTCCGCGCGACATCCGCAGAGATGGCCTGCGTGACGAAATCCCAGGACAGCGCCAGCGAGCCGGCGTTCTCCCACATCTGGAAGTCCAGCACCGTCTGCGGCGTCTGGGAGAGCCCGTACACCAACGACCCCAACTCGAAGGATGATCCGCGCGACGTATCGATCAGCCCGAGCCCGCTGGTGAACACCACTGGAAAGACGGCGTTCGCGGGTTGACCGTGGTGACGCAGCAGTTCCCGCTGTAGCCACACCGCGTCCGCGGTGCGGTGCGGCAGGTCGGTGAGCAGCTGCCGCTGCAGCCGGCGCGCCTGCTCCCAGATCGGCAGGTCGGCGTCGACTCGACATTCCAGTAGCAGCAGCGACGTGAAATCCCCGATCACGTCCTGGATTCCGGCCACCCCGGGATCGCGGTCGAACAACGTGACATTGATGCAGAACTGCGTCGTTCCGGCCCAGCCGGCCAGCACCCGCGCGTAGTTGGCCAGCAGGAAGGATGCCGCGGTGACCCTTTCGGTCCGGCACGCCTGGCTAATCTTCGTCCAGACATCCCGCGCGACAACGGCTTCGACGCGATCGAAGACTGGTTTTCCGATGTCGAGGATCACCTGTGTCGGGGCCAGCCGCGGAGCGGGCGGCAACGATGGCAGGCGCGCGCGCCAATAGTCACGGCCCGCGGCCAGGTGCGGCAATACCGATTCGTCTGCACCCGGCCACAACTCGGGGTGGTCGCGCACGTATTGGGCGAATGTGGTTTGCAGCGTGGGCAATTGGGCGGGATCGCCACCGCGGTACAGATAATCCAGCTGCGCCAGCGCGATCATCATGCTGGTCCCGTCGAGCATGACGTTGTCCATGCTGATGCCGATGACGGCGTCACCAACGCCTGCCTGGACGCCGAAGTCGATTCCGGGACGGGTGGTGAGGTCGATCACCTGGTCCCGCATCCGTCCCCGCACATCGGGGTGATCACACACCACCGGTTCGATCGGCACCGGGTGAACGGTGGCGCACAACCGCGACCCGGCACCGTCCGTCTTGGTTGTCACGGTGGTGCGCAGTCCTGGATGGTGCTCGACGAGCCGGCGGGCAGCGGCTTCGAACCTGGACCGGTCGAAGTCGCGCACCTCGAACTCGAAATAGCAGTGTGCGGCGACCCCGCTCAGCATGAATCCACCTTCGCGGCCGGCCAGGTACGCGTGCTGGACGACGGTCAGCGGCACTTCGCTCTCGCTGTGCAGCGGCGGTGGCGCCGGAGTAGGCGGCGGTGTCCCGGGCGCGCCGGCGTGCGCGGCAAGTTCACCCAACAGCGGGTAGTTGAACAAGTCGACCAGGGCCAGCCGTCCGAAACCGGCGGTCCGTAGATCGGCGTAGACCCGGGTCGCCACCAGGCTGTCGCCGCCGAGCAGGAAGAAGTCGTCGGAGGCGCTCGGCAGGATGTGATCCGCGAGATTCAGGTGCCGTCGCCATATTTCGGCGATTGTGGCCTGGACCGATTGGTCGGCGACGGAGGTTTGCGCAGGGACCGCCGCGGGTGTCGCGGCGCTCGAGCGCAGCGCTGCTCGCCGCGGCGAAATCCGCTGCCGCGGTTGCGCCACGATCGTCAGGCCCGCACCGTCCTGCGTCATCTGTCCCGGCTGCCAGCCGTGTTGCGCGATGAACCGCCACCACTGGTCCGGCGTTCGCAACGCTCCGGGCAACAGGACACCGGGATTGAGAACAGCCGCGCTGGCCAACGTCGCCGCAGTGATCTCACAGATTTCGGCCGCCCACAGCCAGCCGGTATCGGTCACCGTCAGCGCGTCGAGCACGGCCCCCGCGTCCGGCAGCTGGTGCAGCGATCCGCAACAGATCACGACATCCGCTGCCACAGCAGGGATTTGGTGCGGCGAGACGATATGCCGCACGGCGGAGGGCAGCTTCCTGCCGGCCGCGATGTCGGCCAGGACGGGATTGGGCTCGAAGCACAGATAGTCCGCCACGACCGCACCGATCATGTCGGTAAGCCGTTGGGTGACCAATCCGGTCCGCGAACCGACTTCCAGGATCCGCAGCCGACGACCGACAGCGCGGGCATGTCCGAAGATGCGTTCGGTGAGATCGTCGAGCGCCCACTGCAGCCGCCCTTCGGCCAGCAGCATCGCCTCGGGGGCAAGTCGTGGGTCTCCGATCAAGGTCTGCGCCGACGCCGCTCCGGTGACGATATCGGCCAATCGCCCAGCGGCACGGGCGGTGTCGTGGCCGGTCGACAGCGGAAGTTGCTGCCACCGCCGCACTACTTCGGCATATTCCGGTCTGACGTGCCCGGGTGCGCAGAGACCGCCCGCGGCGGCGATGACCGCTGCGGCCCAATCGGATTCGTCTAACAGCGGCTGCTGCGCCCGGGCCACATCAGGCTCACCCGCCGGCGCTTCGGCATGGTTGTGCACTGCGTGGCGAAAACACGAAAAGACCGCTGCCAGATGATCTTCGGCAATCAGGTTGGTGGCTGTGTCCCAGCTGATCCGGGCTCCGCCGCGGTCGTCCTCGATCTGGCAGTCCAACCAGACCCCGGGGGTCTGCGTCATCGTGCGGATACTGGACAACTGCGCCGGGCTCTGCGGCACGAGGCCGAGCGTGCTGGTGAACACCACCGGATAGCCGGCAGAACCGCGCGCGCGCAGGGCGGCGAGGTGCCCAGTTGCATCAGTGCCGCTGCCGACCGCACGCCACAGTTGCTGCTGCGCGGCGGCCACTGCCTCCGGCGAGCCCGGTCCCGCGGCACCGTAGTCGGCCTCGCACAGCGCTAACCGGGTGAAGTTCCCCAGCACCTCGCGGTCAGCGGGTGCGTACCCGGGTCGGTGTGACATTGGTACGACGACGGCGAAGCGGTCACCGGCACCGCCCGCATGCAACGCCGCCGTGAAGGCCTCGAAGATCAGCGCGGTCGGTGTGACCCGCAGTTGAGCTGCCCGATCCCGCAGGCCGGTGAACTCGCCCGCACTCAGGGTGAAGCTGCAGCGCTGGAAGCCGACCCGGGTGGCCGAGTCGGGTCGCTGGTCACGCAGCGGCAGCGTCGGCGGCGGGCACGCAACATCGAAATCGCTTTCGCCGCTTGCTTTTTCGCTGGCGAAGCGGACGAACACGTCGGCGCTGGGGTCTACCCGCCGCGGCCGGGGTGTCTGCTGGTAATCGGCGATGATCGTGGCGATCACGGTGGCCAGGCTGCGGGCGTCCAGACTGAGATAGTTGATCAACAGACCCACATAACGCGCCGAGCCCGACGGCGTGAAACAGGTGATCACCGGAACCTCGCGTGGATCGAAGTCCCCGTCGGTCATGCGCAGCAGCAGGGTATCCGGATCACCGGCGTCCACGAGCTCGACTCTCACGTCCGGGGTGTGGCGGTGCACGCGCTGGCCGGTGTCGGACTCCAATCCGCAGCGCAGGACCGCGAATTCCTCGACACACGAGGTCACTACCGCGACGAACCGGTTCAGGTCGATCCGGCCGTCGGTGGCATCGACACCCAGAACGATCGCGAAGTGCGTTGGCGCACGGGTGCTGCCGTTCAGGCCGGCACTGCCGAGCACATAGGCCTGCTGCAGTCGGGTCAGCGGAAACTCGGTATCACTCATTGCCGGCCCGGCGACATGTTCAGCCGGGTGCCGCGTCATCGCACCGATGACACACCCGGCGGCGAACTCGCCGAGCGTGGGGCGGCGCAACAGTTGTCCGACCTCCGCCCCGAGCACTCCGCGGCGCTTCAGATCCGCGGCCACCTGCGTCGCGCGCAGGCTGTCGCCGCCGTGAGCGAAGAAGTTGTCGTCTCGACGTGCGACAGGTTGTCCCAGCACCACTGACCAGGTGTCGGCGATCAGCTGCTCCACCGTGCTCAACTCGGCGCCCGGATGCTCGGTCGCCGCCGTCCGTATCGCGGATTCCACCTCTCGGACGGCACGGCGCCGGTCGACCTTGCCGTTACCGGTGAGCGGCAGTTCCGCGGCGCGGACGAAATGTCTGGGCACCATGTAGTGGGGTAGGCGAGTTGCGAGATATGCGCGCAGTTCGGCCGAGATCGCATCGGTCAATCCGGCGCTCCCGCTGCACACTACGACCGCCCCCAGAGCGGCGTTGCCGTGGATCGGCACCACCGCCGCGCTGTCGATCAGGGCATGCCCACGCAGGGCGTGCTCGACCTCACCGCACTCCACGCGGTGACCACCGATCTTGACCTGAGAATCGATCCGGCCCAGAAACTGCAAAGTGCCGTCGCGCCAGTAACAACCGAGGTCGCCGGTGCGATACCAGCGGTCGCCGATCTCATCCACGACGAAGCGCTCAGCGGTCATATCCGGCGCGTTCAGGTAGCCCTGGGCGACACCTGCGCCACCGATCCACATCTCTCCCGCGACGTAATCGGGACAGTCCCTACCCCGGTTGTCGACAACGCGAAACCTCTGATTGGACAACGGGTATCCGTAGGGCACCGATACCCATGCGGGATCGACTCCACCTGTCGCCGGCAAGACGAACTCGTTCGACCAGATCGCGGCCTCGGTGGCGCCACCCATCGCGACCAGCCGCGCATTCGGCGCGGCACGGTGCAGGCGGCTGGGCATGGTCAACGGAATCCAGTCACCGGACAGGAACACCGACTGCAAACTCGGCAGCGTCTCCTCATTGTCGCCCGCCGCAATCAGCAGCATGTCCAGCAGAGGTGGCACCGAATCCCATACCGTGACCTTGAATTCGGTGATCAGCGCGCGCCAGCGGAACGCATCGCGGCGAGATCGCTCGGAAATAATCACCAGGCTCGCACCACAGCTGAGCGGGCCGAAAATGTCGTAGACACTGAGGTCGAAGTCCAGGGCCGAAATCGCCAGCAGTGCATCGGCACAGCCAATCCCGTTGCGCTGGTTGACATCATGCACCGTGTTGAGCGCCGCTGCGTGCGAAATCAGCACGCCCTTGGGCTGGCCGGTGGATCCGGAGGTGTAGATGACGTAGGCGGTGTCGTCCGGGTCCACCCGGATCGGATCCCTCGGCACACCCTGGAGTAGCGATTCGAGGTCATGAAGCACCGGGGCTGCGGTCAGACTGTGCAGCAACTCAGGTGAACCGATCAACCCGGCCATTCCCGACAAGCTGCAGATGCGCTCGAACCGTTCGCCCGGCTGGTCCACCCCGATCGGGAGGTAGCTGCAACCGGCCATCATCACCCCGAGCACCGCGACGACCTGGGCGGGGGACTTGGCCAGTCGAATGCCGATCACCGAGCCCGGCGCATGTCGTTCAGCGAGCACTCCCGCCACCCGGCGCGCGAGCTCGTCGAGGTGGCCGTAGGACAGGTGCGGGTATGTCGCGGCGATCGGGTCACCGTCACCCTGGCAGTTGAATTCGTCCGCTGCCCAACGTAAAGCGACCCGGCCGGGATCGGCCTGCACCTGTCGCCGAAACGCGTCGTAGAGTAACCCGTCGGCGCGCGGAGCTGCAGTGGCGTTGCGTTGCCGGCGAATCAGTCGCGAACGTTGCGGAAGTTCGATGCGGGCCGCGGTGGACCACTCGCGGTTGCCGAGATGTTCCAGGAGCCCGACGTAGGCGCCGAACATGTCTGTGACGACGCCGGGAGGAAAGCAGCTGGCCCGGTAATCCCACGACACGATCAGACCGCCCGAGGCATCGGGTACGGTACCAATCTGATTGTCGATGAGCACCTGTGGGGTCATCGAGGATACTTCGCCCAACGCTCCGAGGGTGTCGATGTCGCGTTGCCGCTGGGCGGTCGTCGCAGCGGCGTAGGTGAACACCACCGGTGCGATCCCGCTGTGTCCGGTGCCGGCCTGCAGCTGTGCCGCAAGCAGATCGGTGGATTCCGGAGCGGTCAACGCGGCGCGCAGTCCTTGCTGGACGCGGCGCACCAGGTCGGCAAATCCGTCCTCGGTGTCCATGCCCGCCCGGTAGAGATGAGTCGCGGTGAAATCTCCGATCACTTCCGCGGCATCCGGCGGACGACCGAAAGTCGTCACGTTGACTAAGAACTCGTCGCTGTTGCTCCAGCGGTGCAACACCGCGGTGTAGGCGGCGAGGAACACCGCCGCGCGGGTGACTCCGTGGGCGCGGCACATCTCGTCGAGAGCGGCCAACAGGTGAGCACTCAACGTGTGTTGTTCGCGAGCGAACGCGATAGCACGTTCCTCCGCCAAGGGCAACGGCGGGCATTCCGGCAGCCGTTCGACGTTGTCGGTCGACGACGGCGCAGTGGGCACCCGGACCAGATCGCTACAACCCGCACCCACGGCGGGGAGTCGGTCGCCGCGGTATAGCGCGGCGAGATCATGCAGCAGAAGATCGATGCTGCTCAGGTCGGCGATGATGAGGTCGATCGCGAAGTGCAGGATGCAGCGGTCGGGCAGACGGGTCAGTTCCACCCGCCAGGTATCGCCGCTTTCGATACCGAATCGGTGGCGGCGCAGTCTGTTCCGGACCTCATCGAGGTGCGGCCGATGCGCAGTGCCGGCGACCTCGGTCAGATCGTGGACCCGAAGCGGAGCGTGAACAGCTTCAGATCCGATATGACATCGACCGGCGTCCGGAAAACTGCTGCGCAGCATCGGGTGCCGGCGCACCAGCTCGCCGAGGGCAGCATCGAGCCGATCCGGGTCGATGGTGGCGCCGCTGAGTTCGAAATAGGTTTGGCAGCCCACCCCGCCCAGGGGCTGCGCCGGATCGCGACCTATCCAGTACGCGCGTTGTAGCGCGGTCGTTGGTACATCGGATCCCGCCGTGCCGGAGTCCCGCGCCGGAATCGTTGGCGCAGAGTCGAAGAGACGCTGCCACGTGCGCAGTGTCGGGTCGGCGTACAGATCGGCGAAGTTCACCTGGCGCGACATCGTCGCAAACCATTGGACAACCTGCGCGGTCATCATCGAGGTCAAACCCAGTGTGGTCAGATCGGAGTCGAGTTCGAGGTCGTGAACGTCGACGCCGAGCAACCCCGCGACGAATCGGGCCGGCTCGGTCGTCGGCCGCTCGTGTCTCGCCCCGCCAGCCGATATCGAAACCTCGTGCACGACATCGAATTTCGCCGAGTCGAGCATGTCGAGTGTCTTACGCCGCCGGATCTTGCCGGAGGTGGTCCTGGGTAGCACGCGGGGGCGGACCCAGACAATGCGCTCTGGAGCGGTCTGGTGCACCGCGAGAATCCTGCGGCGCAGCACCCGACTCAGGTCATCGAGGTCCTCGGCTGGGGCCGCGGTTTCCGCGACCAGCCACCACGCGTGGGAATCCTGTGGTTGCACCGCGCACGCGCCGCCGCTGTCGACCCCGCAGGGTGCCTCTTCGACGGTCAACTCGATGTCGTTGGGGAAATAGTTGCCACCGCCGACAATGATCAGATCGCGGAAACGTCCGCAGATGTAGAGTTCGCCGTCGCTGCGGAAGCCGGCATCGCCGGTACGCAGATAGGGCCCCATGCCGTCGGCGGTGGTGGCGCCGAAGGTTTCGGCGGTCAGCTCGGGTTGTCGCCAGTAGCCGTTCGGCAGGCCCGCTCCGCCGACCCAGATTTCGCCGACATCGCCGTCGGACAGGACAACGCGCGACCCCGGATCGACGATGCGCACATCCCAACCGAAAGTGCTGTCACCGCAACTGATCAGGGTGCGCACCCGGTGGCCGGCCGGGACCGGTCCGACGATCTCGGCCGCGCGGCCGCGGTTGAGTTGCTCGGCATCGAAGGTGGCCTGTACCCACGGGCGCGGCCGGGCCGTGCCGGAGACTGCCAGACCTGCCTCGGCGAGCCCGTACTGCGGAGCCATGACGTCCGCCCTGAGACCTGCCGGCGCGAACTTCGCCGTGAACTCGCGCAGCGTGGCGGCGCGGACCGGTTCGGCACCATTGATCGCCAAGTGCAGGCAGGACAGGTCGAGCGACGCGAGGGCAGCCTCGTCGAACGCGTCGAGGCAGAGGCGGTAGGCGAAATCTGGCCCCGCGGTCCAGTTGCCTCGCACTGCGTGGATGGTTTCCAGCCAGATGCGTGGGCTCTTCACGAAGTCGAACGGTGGGATGAGTGTCGCGGTCCCGCCGGTGGTCAGCGCCAGCATCACACCCCAGAAGATCCCCAGGTCGTGATACAGCGGCAGCCAGCTGACGGTGTGGATGTCCTCGGGACGATTCCACAGCGCAGCGCCGATGCCGAGCTGGCAGAGCATCGTTTCGTGAGTGTTGACAATCCCTTTCGGTTGTCCGGTGGAGCCCGAGGTGTATTGCAGGAACGCCACGTGTTCGGGCGTGATCGCCGCCGTGGCCGGCAGTTGCCGCGACCCGGCGGCAACGGAGTCCGGGGTGAGCAGGGCGAGCCCGTCCAGCAACGGATCACGGCCCAGGGCTTCCACGAGATCGGAACTGGTGTAGACGGCAGCCGGCGCACAGTCCCGCAGCACATAATCCGCGCGTCGGAGAAACCGTTCGGGCGCGTCGGCCGAGGGCAGATACAACGGGACCGGGATCAGGCCGGCCTCCATCGCGGCGACGAATCCGGCTACGTAGTCGGCGTCGCCGATGCGGGCCATCACCACGCGGGAACCCGACGGGAAGCCACTGAACGCGCCATCGCGGATGTGGCAGACCCGGTCCCAGAACTGCCGGTAGGTCCAGACGTCTGTTCCGGCAGACCCGACCATGCGGAGCGCGACAGACTCCGGGCGTCGGCGCACCCACTCGGCAACGACCTGGTGGATACCTCGCTGAGCCGTTGGCGCCGTGGCGAAGTCGGTCTCGGACCGACCGCAATGGTGATCCGAATTCCGCTGCCCGGTCGCCGTGGACATGCATCTGCTCCTTGACTTGATCGGCGCCGGGCGGCCCCGGTCAGGTGGCCGACTGGGGCTCCCACCGGGGACCGCCTGCATTCCAGGGTTGACGGCGACGCATTCAGGGTCCAACCTATAACATGAAAATCATTTTCAACAACGGCTCTCTGCAAACGGCCCTGAAGACGAAGCTGGCACGCTGAGGCACGAATCGGCGCTGTCCCGCGGTAATGACCCTGCACGCATCCGTACCACCAGTAAATCGGTATCAATTCAGCGCTGACCACTGCCTTGTTCGCAGCAGCCACACCCGAGGAGATCTAGATGTCGTTTGTTGCAGCCACGACGGAGCTGGTTCGGGGCGCGGCCCAGGATCTGTCCGGTATCGGCACGGCGTTGACCGAGGCCGCGGCGAGCGTTTCCGGACCGACAACCGGCATCGCGGCCGCAGCTGAGGATGAGATCTCGATCGCGATCTCGTCGTTGTTCGGCAGTTTCGGCCGCCAGTTTCAAATGGTCAGCACGCAGGCGCAGGCGTTTCACACCGAGTTCGTCAACCTGTTGAACAGCAGCGCAGGTGCCTACTCACGCGCCGAGATCGCCAACGCCGCCGCCGCAAGCGGTCTCGATCCGGTCACCCGTGTCCAGCAGGTACTCGCCGGCACCACCCAGAATGCCCAGCGGGTGTTCGGCGCCTGGGATGCCGGAGTGACCACACTCGTCAGTGGCGTGTCCACCGGGTTCAACCAACTTCTCACCAATCCCACCGGGTTCTTCGGCAAGCTGCCGGCCGTAGTTCAGTCGGTGCACTTGGTTGGCGCGCCGCATGAGCTCTCCGCCGCGGTAGTTCAGCACACCCTGGGCGGCATTACGCAGTCGAGCGGCAGCGAAACCGTCGACGTCTCCAACGTTCACGTCCAGCTGTACCAGGGGCTCATGGAGGGTTTCCTCGAAAACGGCTCCGAGGGCGCATTATTCGCCGGTGCCTTGAACTTCGCCGCCTCGCCGTTGAGTGGGCTGCTCGTGGGTGCGGTGGGGCCGTTCATCAGCCCGGGGGTGGCACTGCTCAATAGCGTCAACGGCGTCTTCGCCGATATCACCGGTGGCAATGCGACGGGCGCATTCCACGGTCTGATCAACACCCCGGCCAACGTTGTCGACGGCTTCTTCAACGGCGCTGTGCTGAATCTGGACCCGCTGGCGCCCGTGGTCAATCAGCTTTTCGCAGGCCCGGGCGCCGAGGAGCAGGTCGTCGGTATGAGCTTCGGCTTCGGCGGCCTGTTCAGCCCAGGACAGGTGGTCTACGGTGCCGCCGGTCCGAGGTACGACGGTGTCGGCGGTTCGCTGCTCAACAGCCTGGGCCTGCAGCTTGCCGTCGAATCGGACGACTTCGTCGGAACTCTGCCGGTTCCCGCCCTGCCGGTGGGTCCGATTGCCGCCGCCGCGAATCTTTTCAGCATCGTCGGGCAGGCACTCGGCCCCGGTCTGCCGCTCCCGCCGGCGGTCGAGATGTGAGCCGACGCTGACTGCTCCAACGCATGCGCCCGGCCCTCGGATGCAGCAGTGCCAGTGGTTGACTACTAGAACCGAGAGTGACGAGAGGCGGATCGATGAGCAGAACTGCGCCCGAGCTGGGCGATGTACAGGAGACTTTGCTGATTCCGCTCTACGCGCGGGCGTGCGACGCCGCGTCGAGTCGCCCGGTGCTCGGCGATCGCCGGGCACGCGAACTCGTCGACGCCATCGACTACGACTTCAGCGGTTTCCGCGGCCCCTCGCTGTCCGGATCGGTATACCGTTCCTCGATTTTCGACGGCTGGGCAGCGCGCTTTCTGCGCGAGAATCCCGCTGGCACCGTAGTCGAACTCGGCACCGGGTTGAACACCAGATTCGATCGACTCGACAACGGGACACTGCACTGGATCGACCTCGACCTTCCTGACAGCATCGCGCTGCGCCGCCAATTCTTCAGTGACAGAGAGCGTTACCGGATGCTGGCCGGCTCGGTTTTGGACAACGACTGGTTCGACGTCATCGCCGACTCCCCCGCCCCGTACCTGTTCCTCAGCGAAGCCGTCCTGATCTATCTCAATGGCGATCAGGTGCGAAGTGCGTTAACCAATCTCGCACAACGCTTTCCGGGTTCACTGATCGCCTTCGACACGGCGGGTGAAAAGATGGTCTCCGGCCAGGACCGCAACCGATCGCTGGCCCAGGTGCGCGCCCGTCTGCAATGGGTATGCGACGACCCGCACGAACTCCAGGACTGCGGTCTCGATCTGCTCGACAGCCGAACACTGGCGACACCGCAACCAGAAATCGCCAAAAGCTGGCCGTGGCAACGCCGTTACGGCATGCCGGTGCTGGCCAGATTCGCACCTGGGATGGTGAACACGTACAAGTTCAATCTGTTCAGAGCTGCGCCGGCACACTGATACCACATCCTCGGCCGGGTTGCCGGCCGGCTGGCATCCGCATTGCCCGGGCGGAAGCGTGCTAGCACTATTGCTGACGATGGCGGGGTTCGCGCTTGTCGAATCTCTCAATGTCCTCAATCTAGCCGTCACCTCGGCGATCGTGTATGACAGTAGGCTGCAACGTCGTTCACCGTTGCCCGGCGGACTGAGCTTCCTAGGCGGGTTGTTCTCCGCGACCGCTGCCGTCGGTATCACCGTCGTGGTCGGTCTGGCTATCTTCACCGAACCGACCACCATCCGACTGACGCCGTGGATGCGATACACGGGCGAGCTGACCCTGGGGATGCTACTCATTTTTGTGGCGTGCTATCCATCCAGAGTGCGTTCCGCCGCGCCGCGCTGGACGTTCCCGGTTATGCGACGAAATCCGTTGCTGCTTGCCGTCTTCGGTGTCGTGCTGGGCTTTGGCCAATCCGCGACCGACGTCATGTATCTGGGCGCCCTCGCGATGCTCAGTACTTATCGGCTTCCGATTTCGGTCTGGCCGGTAGTCGTGATCGCCTATTGCGCGATCGAGTTATGGCCTTCGCTACTGGTGCTTTTCCTCGGGAGCAGGCGAACAGCGCGGGCACGGCGTATTCAACGTCGGATCCTACGAACCGTCACCCGCTTCGGCCCGCTCGTCATACGCGCGTTGTGCCTGAGCGCCGGTTGTGTGCTTGTCGCACATTCGCTCCTGCATTGCGCCGGCATGCGGTGAATCCGTCGATTCTTGATTCGCCGTGCCGAACACACCGGTGGACTGCCGATTTTCCCGACCGACGGGCTGACACTGGCTTATTATTTGACAACCCGGGCCGTTACCCCAAATGAAAACCACTTTCATTAAGCGTCGTCAGCGGGTAGCTTGGCAAGGACGATAAACGTGTTTCGCGTCTGACTCTGCCCCGTTATGCGACCGAGGAGCCCGCGGTGTCTGTCCCCCACTTCTGTGGTGACGGCAGCTGTCGCTGGTGCGTCCCGACGGACCGCGTTGTCCGCACGCTTCACCGCAACCGCGCAACAACGGCACGGCCGGCGAGCACGAGGTGACCGCGCCGATCTGGATGGCCCTGCCGCCGGAGGTGCATTCAGCACTCTTGAGCAGCGGACCGGGCTCTGGGCCGTTGCTGGCTGCCGCAGCGGCCTGGAATGCGTTGAGCGCCGAATACGCCGATGTGGCTGCGGAACTCGCCGCAGTTGTCGGCGCGGTGCAGGCCGGAACATGGCAGGGCCCCAGTGCGGAGTCCTATGCCGCCGCCAATGCCCCGTATGTAGCTTGGCTGGCCCAACAGGCCGCCGACTCGGCAGCCACGGCGCTGCAGCACGAGACCGAAGCCGCCGCCTACACCGTCGCTGTGACGACCATGCCTACACTGGCCGAGTTAGCTGCCAACCATGCCACCCATGCAGTGCTGTTGGCAACGAACTTCTTCGGCATCAATACTGTCCCGATAGCTCTCAACGAGGCCGACTACGTGCGAATGTGGATTCAGGCCGCCACCACCATGAGCACATACCAGGACGTTTCCGCGGCCTCCCTGGCTGCGGTGCCGGTCACCGATGCGGCACCGCCGGTGCTGAAGTCTGACGCCGCGCCGGCTGCCGTCGACTTCTCCCCGGAGAGCATCTACACGGCCTACCAGCAATTCATCCAGGGCCTGGTGTTGCGCCTGTTCGGAATCCCGGGAAACGAGGTGCCCTATCAACTTCCGGCCCTGGAAGCCTTTCTGGCGGCTCCGTCCCTGGAGACTCTCAATGCATTCGTCTTTGCGATGGTTGTCGGATTGTCCATCGACGGGGTGACTTTCGGACTGCCCGCAGCGCTGCTGACGACTCCGGTGCTGGGATTCGCTGGTCTGAGCCTGGCGGGCCTGGGCGGATTGGGCGTATTGAATCGACTGCTGCAGCTGCCTCCGCTCGATTTCGATTTTCCGGAATCTGTTGCGGCGCTGCCGGGTTCGGCCCTCGGACCGCTGCCGGCGGTCGCGGCACCCGGGACGGTGCCGTCACCCGCGCCGGGCGGGATCACCGCTTCGTCGCCAGCATCTACCGCGCCGCCGGCCCCGGCGCCGAGCCCCGCAGCGGCACCGGGCGCACCCGGATTCGGTTATATGGTCTACAGCGGCGGACCTGACGAGGGGGCAGGCCCATCCTTGACCGAAGGCGGCACAGCGAAGGCGCCGGCCGCGGACATCGCCGCGGCGGCAGCAGCGCCGGCCCGGGGGTCCGCGCAGCAGCGCGCACGGCGCCGTCGACGTGTCGTGCTGAGGGATTACGGGGACGAGTACGCGGACATGAACGGTGCGGACGTTGGGCCTGACCCTGTCAGCGCTGCGACGGGTGCCTCCGAGCGGGGCGCCGCACCCTTGGGCTTCACCGGCGCGGTGTCCAGGGCAGAAGACGTCCGTCCCGGGGGGTTGGCTACCGTTGCCGGGGACTTCGGCAACGGTGCGCGCGCGCCGATGCTCCCGCAAACCTGGGGCAGTGAGCCCGGCGAGGAGCCGCGGACACCCGGCGGGCCCGCTGCTGCGCAGCCCACCGACGAGCGATACACATGACCATGCGCGGCTACACCGGCCGACGGCAACTGCCCGACACATCGACAAGGGGGGTGGCGTGTCGCCTTTCGCGGTGACGCCCGAGGCGTTGGGTTCGGCGACAACGACTTTGGCGCGAATCCGTTCGGAGCTGGATGCCGCGCGGCTGGCGGCTGCGGCGTCGACCACCGGCCAGATGGCTGCCGGCGCGGACGAAGTGTCATCAGCGATCTCGGCGCTGTTCGCCGAATTCGGCGCCGAGTTTCACGCCGTTGAAGCGCGAGTCGGCGCTTATCATCAGCAGCTTGTTCAAACGCTGAGGGCAGCAGCCGCAACCTACAGCGCCGCGGAGGCGTTCAATTCGTCAACGCTGGAGATGGTCCAGCGTGAGGTGGCCGCCGCGCTCGACGCGCCCCGCCTGGCGTTGTTCGGTCGCCCGATGATCGGCACGACCGCAACCGGCACGACAGCCACTCTCGCGGCGGCGGACTACGCCACGCTGATCATGGGCGGCACCGGAAACCCGACCCCGGGCTCCGGCTACCTCAACTACGTCTACGACACCTACATCGCTCCTCGGATTGCCCCGCTGACCGGCACGCCGACCGGCCTGACCACCCCCCAGCAGGGCTGGCCGCTGACCGGCCTCAATAGTCTGACGTTCGACACCTCGGTTGCTCGAGGCGTGGAGATCCTCAAGCAGGCGATCGCGGCTCAACCCGCTGGCACAAAGACTGCGGTGTTCGGCTTCTCACAGAGCGCCACCGTCGTCACCAACTATCTGAATGAAATCGCCACCGGTGCCATAGCGAACCCGCCCAACCCGGCCGACTTGAGATTCACCCTCATCGGCAATCCCAACAATCCCAACGGCGGCCTCTTCGAACGCTTCGTCGGGCTCTACATCCCCGGCTTCAACGAGACGCTCGGCGGTGCAACACCCGACTTGGCCTACCAGACCGACATCTACACCATTCAGTACGACGGCTTCGCGCACTTTCCCCGCTACCCCACCAATTTGCTGTCGGTAGCGAACGCCGTTGCCGGTTTGTACTACGACCACCTGGCGCCGACGCCCACTTATATGAGTCTCACGCCCGAGCAGATCGGGTCGGCGGTCGTCGCGCCGGTGTCTCCGGGATCCGGCAACACCACCTACTACATGATCCCGACGCAGGACCTGCCCTTGCTCAGGCCGTTGAACCTACCGCAACCTCTGCTCAACATGGTCCAGCCGCCGTTGCGGGTGCTCATCGACATGGGTTACGGCGATATCGGCGGGCCCAACACCGAATATGCAAACCTGCCCACACCGGCCAGTCTGTTCCCACTCATCAACCCGATCAACGTCGGCGGCTACCTGATCGAAGGAGTCGGCCAAGGAATACAGGCCAATCTGGTGCTGGCCGGGTTGCTCCCGGCATCGGCCATGCCGAACGCGTATCCCTTTGTGCCGTCGCTGGATCCCGGGTTGACGATCAATGTGGGCCAGCCCAGCATCACCGGGGTGTCCGCAGTGACCACCGTCGCTGGTTCGTTGTTACGCGCGCTTCCGATCCCGCCGTTCGGGGCAGGCTAGTCTGCACCCCCGGCGGGAGCGCCCGAGGACTGAATTGAGCGTTCGGGCAATGACTTTCCTCCGAGGTGTGACCTGTCCGTCTGCCAATCGGCACCTCACTTCGCGCTACCACACAGCTATCGAAAACGATTTTCGTTTTGACATTGCACGCGCTACAGTGCAAATACATCGCCGCACAAGAAGACTGGGACTGTTGCATAGATGACCAACTCTGTCGACGTCGATCCGTACGCGCGATCGGCGGAATTCTACGAAGTCATGGCGTTGCCCCACTGGGCGATGAAACGCGATGTCTTGGTGTCTGCGCTGCAGAGCGGCGGGCAGGTGACCGAGCCCGTGCTTGACATCGGAGCCGGAACCGGCTTGTCGACGATCACGATCGCCGACACCATTCCGCACGCAGCTATTCACGCAGTTGAACCATCCGCCGCCATGCGCGCCGCACTGGTGTCACGCGTGCTCGGCCGCAGCGATCTGATTGACCGCGTGACCGTCCATTCCGATTTCGTCGAGGACTTTCAGCTTCCCGAACGCGTGGGCGCCGCAGTGCTTTTCGGCGTGGTCGGATTCCTCGACAAGCAATCCCGCCATCGATTCTGGGACCAGCTGCGCTCGCGACTGACGCCGCAAGCGCCGGTTGTCGTAGAGGTGATGGCGCTCGACCAGCCCATGGCCATACCGGAAATGACGATAGCGCAGCAGCGAATCGGCAGCCGCGACAACGAGGTTCGCATATCCGGCCAGCCGGCCGGCGCCGATGCAGAACTCTGGACCATGCACTACGTGGTGCGCGAGGATCAGCAGGTGATTCGGGAATTCACCACGAACTACACCTGGCGCACCGTGGGTCTCGCAGAGCTTGCCCACGAGGCCGCAGAACACGACATGACTTTCCAAGAACTCCACCCGCTGATCGGCCTGATGCAGCCGCGGTGACCGAGAGTCACCTGAGCCCAGATCCGTTGCTGTGCCGATCAGTTGTGCCGGACGGCCCGACCGGCCCATCGCCGATACCGGTCGAGTTGCGCAGGAAGCGGCGCATTCTCAACCCCGGTCGTCCTGGTGTCGAGCAGCGCAGACCTGACATAGTTTTCCTGGCGCGTTTGATATCCGGATGCGGGCCCACGCCGGCCCGCCGCGGCGTCCGGGTTTCACCAACTGGCCGTTCGCGGGTAGTTGGCCTGTGTGCGCCAATTGGCGCAGCCGGACTCTGGACAAGCCGAACTTGCGCAGATGCCCGCGGGGGACGGCCGACGGCGTCGCGGTTTCGGACCCGTACGGCACTGGCGCCTCGGGGCTGACGGCCCAATTCGGTCAGCGGTCCTCTCGAAAGTCGACGTGGCGCCGAACCACGGGGTCGTACTTGCGCAGGACCAGCCGGTCCGGGTCGTTGCGGCGGTTCTTGCGGGTGATGCATGTGTAACCCGTACCGGCCGTGGAACGCAGCTTGACGATCAGCCGAATCTCGTTGCGCGCCATCAGATTCGCTGCCCTTCGCGGCGCAACCGGGACACCACGGCCTCGATACCGTCGCGGTCGATGATCTTGATGCCCTTGGCGCTGACTCGCAACCGAACTCGGCGGCCTTCCGAGGGCAGGTAGTACGTCTTGCTCTGGATGTTCGGCGACCAGCGCCGACTCGTCCTGCGATGTGAATGCGAGACCGCGTTACCGAATCCGGGTTCCCGTCCTGTGACCTGACACCGAGCAGACACCCCACAACCTCCTGACAGTCCAGCTTATTGAAAATCGTTTTCGACAAGCCCCTGCCCGTGACGGTACCCTGGGACCGGTCTAAATGAAAATGATTGTCGATAAGAGGTGCTGATGCGGAAACCTGTAGTCTTGGTCGCCGGCCAGCAGAACACCGATCCGGTCGTGGGCACCTTGCTGCGCACCTGTGGAACGCTCGTGGTCGAGCATCGTTTCGACGGATACACGGTGCGCCGCATGACGGTCGATCTGCAACACGGCGTGTTGACGACCGCAGAGATCGGCATCGAGCTCGCACACGGATGTGTTTCCTGCACCATCCGCAACGACCTTCTCGTGCTGCTGCGTCAGCTGAGCCGCCGCGATGATGTGGACCGTATCGTGGTCCACCTCGCACCCTGGCTGGAACCGGAACCGATCTGCTGGGCGATCAACAATGTCCGGATCAGGGTGGCGTCCGGCTACATCGACGGCCCTGCGGCCCTTGATGTTCGGATCGCGGCGGTCGTGACGTGCGTCGACTCGTCGCGGTGGCTGCGCCAGGTTCTGGGTGAGGGCGAATTAGACGACGGACGTACCGAGGCGCAGGTGGTGGTCGGACAGGCAGAATTCGCGGATGTCATCGTTCTCAGCGATGTGGAGCCAATCCTGGCCACGGTGCTGCGACGCTTGGCGCCCCGCGCACGGATCGGCTACGGAGCGAACAGAATTGAGCAGGTGCTCGCCGGCCTTGACAGTCGTGCGCGCCGGGGGCGAGACGATGATCCGCACGGCCCGTTGCTATCCGGGCAACCTCCCCTCGAGCCCACCGGCACCGTCCAACTTGTCGAGTTCAGCGCCCAGCGTCCGTTTCACCCCCAGCGTCTGTACGACCGCATGGAGCTGTTGCTGGAGGGAGTGATCCGAACTCGAGGTCGCTTGTGGCTAGCCGGTCAGGACCAGCAGGCGATGTGGCTGGAATCGGCGGGAGGTGGATGGCGGGTCGGTTCAGCAGACAAGTGGCTCACTGCCATGACCGACGCGGAGTTGGCCGGCGTCGACGACGAACGCCGTGCCCTCGCCCAGTTGAGGTGGGACCCCCTGCACGGCGACCGGCACACGGCAATGACGATCCTGGTCTACAGCGCGGACTCCGGCGAAATCCTCGATGGTCTCGGCCGTGCTCTGCTCACCGACGACGAACTCTGCTCCCCCGCTGACTGGGACCGCTATCCAGATCCGTTCGGCGATTGGAGCGAAGACCTCACCGAAACCGCCGATTCTTTCGACGATATGGCCGCCATTCAGAACGCCGACCATCGAGCGAACTAGTTGCAACGAGGGCAATTAGGGGTGGCGCGGTAATCGCGACGGACGGACTCACACCGTGCCGCTGCGATGCCATCGCTCCGACGAGGTCACCGCCGTGGCAGCCGGGGCGGGCCTGCCTGTTCCGTTGGGGGTCCCCGGCGTGTAACAATGTCGCCCGTACGGCGATGACGACGCAGGAAGCCGGTGCGAATCCGGCGCGGTGCCGCCACTGTCATCGGGGAGCGACCCTCACATGCCACGGCCATTTGGCTGGAAGGCGAGGCGAGCGGCGATCCGAGAGCCAGGAGACTCGTGTCATCGCATCCTGCTAACCCGGGGCGGAGCACCCCGGAGAAAGCCGCCACCTCAGATGCTGCGCGTCCTTTGCCACCTCCTGTGCGGTTGGCCGTACGACGCCTGTGCAAATTTTTCCGACCGGCGGTCACCGTACTGGCGAACGAATAAGGGAGAGCAAGCATGTCGTTTGTGACCGCAAGTGCGGATCTGATGCAGAGCGCAGCACAAAATCTGTCGGGTATCCGCCGAGCGCTCGCCGATGCCGCCGCGACGGTTTCGGGACCCACCACGGGAATCGCGGCCGCAGCTGAGGACGAGATCTCCATCGCGATCTCGTCGTTGTTCGAGAACTTCGGCCGGCAGTTCCAGTCGGTCAACTCACACGCGCTGGCGTTTCATACCGAGTTCGTCAGCTCGATGAATTCCAGCGTCGGGGCCTACACAAGTGCCGAGGTCGCCAACGCGCAGCAGAACCTGCTCGGCGCACTGGGCTCATCCCATGCACCCGCGGCCGCGACTGCCGTCGACCCGATCACCCGGTGGGAGCAGGTCGTCGCGACGACGGCGCAGAACGCCGAGACGGTGTTCGGAGCCTCGCGGGTCGGCCTGAACACGTTCACCGGTGGCATCAACCACCTCGTCACCAACCCCGCGGGCTTCTTTGCCAAGCTGCAGGCTGCTGCACAGGCGATACCCCTGGTCGGTGCCCCCAGAGACCTCGCACTCGCGGTCACCCAGCACACGCTTGGCGGTATCACCCAGACGATCTCCGACCCGGTGACGTACGTGCCCAACGCGCACAACGAAATCTATACCGGGCTGATCGAGAGTTTCCTCCCCGACGGGCCGGTGGGAGTAGTGCTCACTGAAGTCCTGAACTTCGCAGCTTCACCCTTGAGCGGCCTGCTCATGGGTGCCGTGGGTCCATTCGCAAGCCCCGGCGTCGCGCTGCTCAACAGCGCCGGCGGCGTCCTCGCCGATATCACCGGCGGCAATGTGACGGGGGCGCTCACCGGCCTGTTGAACACACCGGCCAACGTCGTTGACGGTTTCTTCAACGGGGCCACGTTGAACCTGGATCCCCTTGCGCCGCTAGTCAACCAGTTCATCAGCGGTCCCACCGGGGGCACCGAACAAGTCACCGGCTTGAGCCTTGGTTTCGGTGGCCTCTTCAGTCCGGGGCAGGTTGTGTACGGTGCCGCCGGACCGATCTATAACGGCGTCGGCGGTTCGCTGTTGAACTCGATCGGAGTCGAGCTCACTTTCACTGAAGACGAGTTCCAAGGCATCCTGCCGATTCCCGCGCTCCCGGTCGGTCCGATCGCGGCGACGGCGAATCTGTTCAGCATCGTCGGACAGATATTCGGCGGCGGCTTGGAGCCGCCTCCCCTGCCAGTCGAGATGTAGGCAAACTCTCGGCGAACACCTGCCTCAGCGGTAGAAATGGTGCCCACACGGCGCGGCATCTTCCGCTGGGGCAGGCTATGCCGACCCGGACGCAGCAGGGGTCGGCTGATCGCGCCGAAGTTGCCAGCCTCGGGCACGCAACCGCTCTTCCCAGAACCTGGTATAGGTCCCCTGGTTTGCGACCAGCTGCTCGTGACGTCCGCGTGCGCTGATCCGACCGTCATCGAGGACAAGAATCTGGTCGGCGTCTATCACCGTCGAAAGTCGATGTGCGACAACGATAACCGTGCGCTCGTGAGCTAGTTCGCGGATGGCTGCGGCCACGGCGGCCTCGTTGACGGCATCGAGCGCGGCCGTAGCTTCGTCCAGGAGCACGACCGGCGCATTCTTGAGCAACGCGCGGGCAATCGCGACACGCTGCCTTTCCCCGCCCGAGAGCGCCGACCCCCCTTCGCCAACGCGTGTGTTCCACCCGTTGGGCAGCCGGTTGATGACTTCGTCGAGCCGGGCGATGCCGGCAACGTGGGACAGCTCGGCTTCTGCGGCATCAGGATCGGTCATCCGCAGGTTGTCAGCGATGGTGCCGTCGAAAAGGTAAGCGTCGTCGAATACTTGCGCGGTCAGGTGTGCGACTGCGCTGGTGCCGAGTTCGCGTACGTCGTAGCCGCCGATGCGGATGCTGCCGTCGTCGACGTCGAAGAAGCGGGCAATCAGTCTGAGCAACGTCGTCTTCCCGGCGCCGGACGGGCCGACGATCGCGGTAAGACTGCCGCTCGGGATGGTGGCGTCGACGCCGCTTATGACCTCGTGGCTCGAATCGCGGTGGTGGTACCCGAATCGCACACCACGCAATTCGATGTCCGCACCGGCGGGCGTCGCCGCTCGGTCGGGCTCCGGCAGCGGTGGCACGGCCAGCAACTCGCGCACTCGAACGATCGCGTCGGCGTTGACTTGTACGTGACCGGCCAGGTCGCCGAGCTGAGAGATCGGATCGATCATGCGCAACGTGATGATGAACAGCCCGATCAGCGTCGGCACCGCAAGATCGCCGCGCAAGGTCAGGGCGACCGTCAACCCGATGATCGTGGTAACGACGAGTTGCATCGTCCCGAAGCATCCAATCAGTCCCCACGCACCGCGGATAGTCAACCGCGACTGCGAGTGTTGTTGCTGGACAAGGGATTCCTCGAGCGCGCCCAGCGATCGACGGTCCAGCACCCCATACGCTCGCAAAGTCGGCTGCTGGCGGGCGAACTCCACGATGCGGGACGCGGTCGCTGCCACGTCGTGTTCGTACTGGGCGTCGTTGCGGTGCACGATGCCCATATACATCTTCAGCGACAGCGCGCACAGCACGGCACCTACGGTCAGAGCGATGCCAATGCGCCAGTCGCTCAGATAGCTGCCGATGATCAGCGTGGCCGGTGCGGTCACTCCGACGATGATGTGCCGCAGCATATGCGCCGGGAAGTCCGCGACGTCGGTCGCATCCTTGCTGACCAGACGTCCGACCGGACCGGTGCGGTCCGCACCGAACCAGCCGATCGGCAAGGTGGCCAGGTGATTTCCGATTCGGGTATGGAAACTGGTCAGCACGTCAGTGCCGACCAGGAACCCCAGTGATGTGCTCCACGCGAGCAACGCGTGGTGGGCTCCGACCGTTACCGCGATCGCCGCGATCCATGACCACAGCTGGGCCCATGCGACTGGCCGTTCGAACAGTGTGCCGAGCAGCGGTACGACCAACAAGAAACCGATGCCCTGGAGAACTCCCTGTGCACCTTGCAGTACCAGCATGGTGCGCAGGTGGCGGCGCCCGCGGGCATCGAGCAGCTCGAGCAGATGCCGAATGATGGTGATCAACGGTCGACCTTCAGTTGTTGGGCAACAACGTGTTCGGCTTCTCTCTCGTGCTTCCACAACCGTGCGTAAATGCCGTCGTTGTCCAGCAGGTCGCGATGCGCACCCTGTTCGGCGATCCGGCCGCCGTCCAGCACGACGATGGCGTCGGCACTTTGAATCGTGCTGAGCCGGTGCGCGATCACCAACACCGTGCGGCCGCGGGTGACCTCGGTCAGCGCGTCTTGGATGCGTGCTTCGCTTTCGGGGTCGGCGCTCGCGGTCGCCTCATCCAGCACCAGAATCGGGCGGTCCGCCAGGATCGCGCGGGCAATGCAGACCCGCTGGCGTTCACCCGCTGAAAAGGCCGCGTCCTGTCCGATCATCGAATCGAACCCCCGTGGCAATTGCCCGATTTTCCCCAAGATCTGAGCTTTACGCGCGGCCTCCCGCACCGTCGCGTCGTCGGCGTCGGGACAGCCGAGGCGGATGTTGTCGCGGACACTCATCGCCAACAGGTGTGCGTCCTGGAACACAAAGGCGACTTGCCGGTAAAGCTCTGCCGGGTCGATGCGACGCAGGTCGACTCCGTAGAGTTCGACCGAGCCCTCGCCCGGATCGTTGAACCGGGGAAGCAGCTTGGCCAGGGTGGATTTCCCGGAACCGGACGGTCCGACCAGCGCGGTGAGGGTACCGCGGGCCAGGCTCAAATCGATCCCGTCGAGGGCGACAGTGTCTCCGTATGAGACACGCACGCCCCGCATCTGCACCACCGGGCCGGGCGCCTCGGCGTCGATTTCAGCCGGGTAGTCGGGGGTGGGAAGGTCCGGGGTAGCCAGCAAGTCGCGGATCTCCCCGTACACCTTCAGCGCGGAGACCAAGGGCTGCACCGACATCAACAGCGACATCCAACCGGACGTGATGACGGTGCCGAACACCAGGAAGGCGATGAAGTTCTGCAACGAGAGATCGCCGTTGGCCGTGAGGATTCCGCCCGCCGCCGCGACGCCCAGCAGGATGCTGGGCGGCGAGAGCAGGATTTCGGCAATCACACTCGCGACGCTGGTAGCTTTCGCCCAGTCGAGGAAGAAACGCGCGAATCCTTGACATACGTCCTGGAAGTGCCGGCTCGCTGTTCCGGGCGTGCCAAACGATTTCACGACGCCGATGCCGTTGACGAATTCCACCGCTGCGCCGTTCAGACGTGCCAACCATTGCAAGAACTCTGGATACTTGGTTTCGGCGCTGGCCATCGCGCGTTGGTATGCGGCCAGCCCGGCGAACACCGGAAGCAATGTCACCAAGGCCATGCGCCAGTCCAGGTAGAACAGGTAGATCAATGCCACCAGTGGTGGCACCACGGCCGCACTCAGCTCGACAATCGAATGCGCAACAAGGCGGTGCAGCGCAGCCACATCATCTTCGACCGCTTTCTTCACCACGCCGGAGTTTCGCTCGTCGAACCAGCTCAGCGGTACGCGGCCGAGCTTGACCAGCAATTCCCGCCGGATCTGAAACGACACGCGAATATCGGCCAGATGCGTCATCACTCCGGCGGCGAATACCCCCAACTGCTTTGCTGTCAGCGCACCGATCGCCACAATGACGATGGGCCATACATCGGTGTCGCCGACGAGTAGCCGACGACTGACCTCCACGACGACGAACAGCGGGGCCATCCCGGCCAGCGAGCTGACCGCGGCCAACAAACCGCACGCGATCAGCGTCACCCGGGCGGATTTCAGGATTGCCGGCGCTTGCGCGGGCCTGCTGTCGCTGCGCGGACGCACGCATCCCCTCCGTCCGAATGATTACTGCCCTGCGGTCATCGCTGTCAGGATTCGCCTCACCAGTGGAGTTGAACGAGTCCCCGATCGTCCGTTCTCCGATGAGGGTAACCGGGGTGGACGGGCGTCCGGCCGTCGCCAGACCACCACCGAGGCGACCACGACGGCCCCGGCCTGCACCGCCCTCGACAGGAGCACGGCGCGGCGCAGGTCGATCACGGTCGGCGAATGCCCGTCCCCCAGCGTCGGGCGGATCTGCAACTCGTGGCGGTATTGGGTGGGTCCGCCCAGCCGCACCCCCAGCGCACCGGCGAACGCCGCCTCGACGACGCCGGCGTTCGGGCTGGGATGCCGGGCCGCATCGCGACGCCAGGCCCGCACCGCGGCTGTCGGGGACCCGCCCACCAGCGGCGCGCAGAGCGCCACCAGTCCCGCGGTCACCCGCGCCCCGACGTAGTTGGCTGCATCATCCAATCGTGCCGCGGCCCAACCGAATCGGAGATAGCGCGGGGAGCGGTGCCCGACCATCGCATCCAAGGTGTTGACCGCCCGGTATCCCAGCACCGCCGGCGCACCGCCCACGGCCGCCCACAGCAACGGCGCCACCACCGCGTCGGAGGTGTTCTCCGCCACCGACTCCAGCGACGCACGCGTCAAACCCGCCTCGTCCAACGCTGCCGGGTCACGTCCGCACAACGACGGGAGCAACACTCGCGCACCCTCGACGTCACCGCGCTCCAGCATCGCCGACATCCGGGAACCGGTGCGCGCCAATGACGTTCCGCCCAGCGCCACCCAGGTGGCCAACGCGACGGCCGTCGGCGAGCGCACGCGGCGTTGCAACATCACACCCGTCAGACCCGCCACGCCGACCAGCACACCCACGTGCACTGCGCCGGCGAGCCGAGCGTCTCGGTAGGTCAGCCGTTCCAGCTTCGCGGCCACCGCGCCGAACAACGCCACCGGATGCCCGCGGCGCGGGTCGCCGAACACCAGGTCGGCCAGATATCCGGCCCACACACCGAGCATCCGGGCCGGTGGGGTCGATGCAAGCATTCCGGCAGCGTCTCATACGTGATGTACTCGATCCCATGGGCAAGGATCCGCAATGAAGCGGCCGGCGACCAGGGTCGCCGACCTGTTGAACCCGGCGGCGACCCTGATGCCGGCGGCGAACGTCATCATGCAGTTGTCCCTGCCGGGCGTCGGCTACGGCGTGCTGGAGAGCCCGGTGGACAGCGGCAACGTCTACAAACATCCGTTCAAGCGGGCCCGCACCACCGGCACCTACCTGGCGGTGGCGACCATCGGCACCGACGCCGACCGCACCCTGATCCGCAAGGCCGTCGACACCGCGCACCGGCAGGTGCGTTCCACCGCGACCAGCCCGGTGTCCTACAACGCTTTTGATCCGAAGTTGCAGCTGTGGGTGGCCGCCTGTCTGTACCGCTACTTCGTCGAACAACACGAATTCCTGCACGGCCCGCTCGACGACACCGCAGCCGAGCTCGTATATCAGGACGCCAAGCGCTTGGCCACCACGTTGCAGGTGCCCGAGCGCATGTGGCCGGCCGACCGGGTCGCCTTCGACGAATACTGGAAGCGTTCGTTGGACGATTTGCATATCGACCCGCCGGTGCGCGAGCACCTGCACGGGGTGGCGTCGATGGCCTTCATGCCGTGGCCGGTGCGGGCGCTGGTCGGGCCCTTCAACCTGTTCGCGACCACGGGTTTCCTGGCCCCGGAGTTCCGGGCGATGATGCGGCTGGACTGGTCGCCGTCCCAGCAGCGCCGATTCGAGTGGCTGTTGGCCGCACTGCGGCTTGCCGACCGGCTGATACCGCACCGACTCTGGATCCTCGGCTACGAGCTGTACCTGCGGGACATGCGGTCTCGCGCGCGCCGCGGCCGGCGGATCGTCTGAATTACCGGCCCGCCCGTTCGCCCGTCCGCCCCGTTCACCCGCCGACTGCGCAATTCACGACGCCGGACCGGCGTGTCGCGTCGTCAAATGCACAGTCGGCGAAGCAGTTTCAGCGTACCGTCGCAAAGAACTTGCGGAGGTCCTCGACGAACAGCTCCGGCTGCTCGAAGGCGGCGAAGTGCCCGCCGCGCGGCATGGTGGTCCAGTGCGTGATGTTGAAGTTCGGCTCACACCAGGAGCGCGGCGCGCGCAGCACCTCTTTCGGGAACGCCGCTACGCCCGTAGGTATTTCGACCCGGGTGTGGTCTCCCCACACCTTGAAGCTCTCCCAGTACAGGCGCGCTGAGGACGCACCGGTGCCGGTCACCCAGTACATCATCACGTTGTCCAGCAACTCGTCTCGAGTCAGCACGTTCTCGGGATGCCCGTCGCAGTCCGTCCATGCCCAGAACTTCTCCACGATCCAGGCCAGTTGGCCCACCGGCGAGTCGACCAGCCCGTAGCCCAGCGTCTGCGGTCGGGTGGACTGCTGCTTGGAATAGCCGGTGCCTGATCTACGGTGCTCGGCGAGTGCGGCCATCGCCGCCTGCTCCTCCGCGGTGGGGTTGGTCAGCGACTCTTTGGTCGGGGTGCCCAGCGGCATGTTGAGGTGAATCCCCGCGCAGTTCCCGCCGTTGCGGCCGATCTGGGTGGTGACGGCCGCACCCCAGTCGCCGCCCTGGGCGCCGTAACGCGCATAGCCCAGCCGCAGCATGAGTTCGTCCCACACCTGGGCGATCTTCGGCACGCCCCACCCGGTGCGGCCCGGTTTGCCGGAGAAGCCGTACCCGGGCAGCGACGGGCACACCACGTGGAAGGCGTCCTGGGCGCGGCCACCGTGGGCGGTGGGGTCGGTCAGCGGCTCGATCACCTTGTGGAATTCCACAATCGAGCCCGGCCATCCGTGGGTGATCAGCAGCGGGAAGGCATCCTCGTGCGGCGACCGCTGGTGGATGAAATGGATGTCGAGGCCGTCGAATTGGTCGATGAACTGATCGAAGCGATTCAGCGCCGCCTCGCGGGCGCGCCAGTCGTAGTCGCCGGCCCAGTACGCGGCCAGGTCGCGGGTGTAGCGCAACGGGATGCCCTGGCTCCAGTCGTCCACGCATTCGGCCTCGGGCCAGCGGGTGCGGGCCAACCGTGCCTGCAGATCGTCGAGAACGTCGTCGGGAACATCGATGCGGAACGGCTTCACGCTATTTCTGCGCGTCCTTGATCAGGGTGCTGATCTGCTCGAGCAGTTCGCGCATGTCGGCACGCATGGCGTCGACCGCCGCGTACAGGTCGGCTTTGGTCGCAGGCTGCTGATCGGACGACAGTGGCCGCACCGGCGGTCCGGACGTCTGCCTGTTGCTCTGAGAGCCAGATGAGTCGCTCACGCCCACGAGCGTGCCATACCGGGGCAAACACGTCCAAGGGGTTGTCCCACCCCCACACCGGTGCGGTGCCGGGACGGGTCAGGGCGCCTGCCGGAACGCCCGGTTTCCGTACCGGTCCAGCGAGACGAACTCGCCGACCGGTCGACGCGACGTGGGGCCGTACTTGCCTTTGGGCCAGCCCATCGGAATCACCGCGACCGGCGTGATGTTCCAGGGCAAACCCAGAGCACGCTTAGCCGCGAATGTGCTCCACAGCGGCATGGTGATCAACGCCGCGCCCAACTCGGCCGCCCGCGCCGCCAACAGCAGGTTCTGCACTGCGGGATAAATGGAACCGTAGGCACTGCTGACTGCGATCGTCGGATACGGCGCGATGACGCCTTTGAGGCAGGCCACCACCACAACGGGGATCTCCTCGAAGTGATCGGCCTGCCACCGGACAGCCTTTTCGATGCGCAGCATCTTCTCGTCCATCCGCTTTTCCAAGGCGCGCTTGTAGATTGGGCCGAACACGTTCATGGCTCGGCGGTTCAGCCGGGCGAGTTTCGCGACGGCCTCGCGGTCCTTGAGGACGATGAACTCCCAATTCTGCGCGTTCGAACCGGTGGGCGCCTTCATCGCCAGTTCGAGCAGATGCAAGACGAGCGAATCGTCGACGGGGTCGCTCTTGAGCCGACGGATGGCGCGCTGCGTGCGCATCGCCTCTTCGAGCGGCATGTTCAGGGGTTCGTGCTGACTCATGCCGTTGATTCCAGCACGGCACGGCGCCGGACGAAATCCGCGCGTATCGCGCGGGTTCTCAACCGCCCATGTTCTGGACGGCGGTATCGAGGTCTGCTGCCAGCTCTGCCAGTTCGCGGTCGGCGAAGTCGACGCCGCCGGCCCGCTCCTGGAGTTCCGCGCGCGTCACGATCTGCAGGGCCCCGCGATAGTTCGGCGACGCGAGTTCGGCCGGAGTCTTCACTTCGATGCGGCCCTCAAGCAAAATCAGTGCAGCGTCCGCGTCTTGGTGGGCCAGCAATTGCCGGACGTCGTCAGCGTCGATCGCCATGGGAGCAGCTATGCCCCGCTCCGCGGCAGTCTAAGCACCAACCCACCGAATCGAACGGGACGCGACCGGTCAAGGCCGCAACGCCACCCGGATGCAGCCGTCGGTCTTGTTCTTGAACAGGTCGTAGGCAAGCACGCCCTTCTCCAAGGGCAAGTCATGCGTGATCAACTTGGCGGGATCCAGGTCGCCCTGCTGGACGTAGTCGAACAACCGCTTGACGTAGCGCTGCCCGTGTTGCTGGGACGTCTTCAAGGTCAGGCCTTTGTTGGTCAGCACGCCCATCGGGAACTTATCGGTCAGGCCGTAGACCCCGAGCACCGAGACCACGCCGCCCTTTCGGCACGCCAAGATCGCTTGGCGCAGCGCACTGGCGCGATCAGTTTCCAGCCTCAGCAACTGTTTTGCCCTGTCGTAGAGTTGCTGCAACCCGGTGCCGTGACCTTCCATGCCGACCGCGTCGATGCACGCATCCGGACCTCGGCCACCGGTCATTTCCCGGATCGTTTCGTGCACGCTGTCGACCGCGGTGTAGTCGATCGTCTCCAACCCGAAACCGTTGCGCGCCAGCGCTAACCGCTCCGGGAATCGGTCAATGACGATGGCACGCTCAGCGCCGAGCAGCAGTGCGCTGCGGGCCGCCATCAAGCCGACTCCCCCGGCTCCCCAGACAGCAACCGTGTCGCCACCGGAGATATCGCAGAAGTCGGCGCCCATGAAGCCGGTGGGCACCGCGTCGGACAAGAACAGCGCCTGCTCGTCGGTGATGTCGTCGGGAATGGCAAAGCAGTTCGCGTCGCCGAACGGCACCCGAACGTATTGGGCGTGTGAGCCCGCATAGCCGCCGAATGGGTGGGTGTAACCGTAGATCCCGCCCGAGGGATAGCCGAGCAGCGGCTGTTGCAGTTCGGCGTTGGGATTGGTGGTATCGCAGCAGGCGTACAACTCGTGGTCGCAGTACCAGCAGTTGTCGCATGCGATGAACGACGGAACCACAACGCGCGCACCAACTTTGATGTCGCGTACCTCCGTACCTGTCTCGACCACCACTCCCATGAATTCGTGGCCGAAGACGTCGCCTTCGCGCATGCCTGGCAGGTAGCCGTCGATGAAGTGCAGATCCGAACCGCAGGTGGTGGTCAACCGGACTTCGACGATCACGTCGTGCGGATTGAGGATTTTCGGGTCGTCGACGGTCTCCACCGACAGGTCGTTGACGCCGTTCCAGCACAGTGCGCGCATGTCAGTCTCTCCTCTACCGCGCGGAGTTCCGCGCGCTCGGGTTGGAACGCAGCGTGGGGACCTCGCCGGTCTGCAGCAGCGCACGCGTCCGGTAGAGGATCTTGTAGATCGCACCACCAGTCAGCAATGCCGGCACCGGCGACTTGACGCGGAGAGTGACCTCGGTACCCAGGTCGCGCGGCGCGGCCTGATAGCTGACCACGATCTCGTTGCCGTCGCTGGTACCGACGTACCTGATGCGACCGGACTCGACGGTCAGCGTGGACTCCCAGCCGGCATCAGGCCCCTGCTGTAAGCGCCACCGGTAGCGGTCGTCGTCGGTGTGCTCGACGTCGGCGATCTCGCCGAGCACGACCGACAACTGGTCGGGGTCGGTCCAGAACTGTTGGACGCGCTGCACGGGGACCGCGACGGTGACCGTCTGCGCCGTGGCTGGGCCAGACTGCGCGTCGGCGACCTTGCGCACCACATTCTTCACCGGTTCCAGCACCTGTCTGACTGCTGAATTCACATCGGGCTCCTCCCGTTGAGGCGTGCGATACCCGCCCAGGCACCTGCGAAACGGAATAGCCGATGTCAGCTTCGGCGAAGGCGCCGGCTCTCGCCACCTTCGCGTGGCGTCACTGACGGGCGCCCTGTTCTTCGCCTTCCTTGATGCCGCCCCAGAAGTTGTCGGCGTCGGCGCGCCGAACGTCGCGCGACTTGCCCCGCCAATCGCGTACGGACCGCGTCAGCCCACGGTGGGTGGCCAGCACGCTCGTCCGCGAGGCGGTGTAGTTCGAAGTGCTCCCAGCGGTCGAACCGATCTCCGAACCGGTGGCGTAACTGTCCTGATTCGCACCCATGAAAACGAAGGTCCATCCCGACTTCCGCAGGCGCGCAATACGATCGAAGATCGCTGGCGCCGTCCACCGCCGGCTGGCGTTTTCCAGGCCATCGGTCATGATGACGACCAACTGATCCGCCGGGTCAGCGCCGGAGCGCTCGGAATATTCCTCGGCGCGGTCCAGCATCTCTGCGATCGCGTCGTACAGGGGCGTCATCCCGCGCGGAAGGAACCGACCGGCGATCGAACCGACCCGATCCAGCGGCTTGGCGTCGACGAGCACATCGTGGACGTCCGCACCGTCGAACTGGACCAGCGTCAGGGTTGCCTGTCCTTTCTCCCTGCGTTGTTCGGCGATGAACCCGTCGAAACCCTCTACCACGGCTTCGGCGATCACCTTCATCGATCCGGACCGGTCCAGCAAGAACCAGATGTCTGCGCGAGAGCTCTCCGGGGTGGATCGCCGACCGAGCAACGCCTCTAACTTCGCGATCCGTGCCAAGAGTTGCGCGACGTCACGATCCGCTTGATCCGCCATGGCAGTCCCCCCTTATCAACCTCAGTAATTGTCAGTAAGACCATAACAGGTAATTGTCTTTTCGACAAATATCCGCCTACGATGGCTCTCGTGACGAGCCCGAGAAAGCGCTCCGCGGCAGGCTACGACTCGTCGCGTTATCCGAACTTCGCCGTCACCGTCGACATCGTGATTCTGACCTTGCGAGATGGCCGCCTGCAGGTGCTGCTGGTGCAGCGCGGCGGCGAACCGTATGCCGGCACATGGGCGTTGCCTGGTGGATTCAAACGGCCCGACGAGACACTCGACGATGCGGCCCGACGCGAACTGCGTGAAGAGACCGGGGTGACCGCACCCAAGCACTTGGCGCAATTCGGTGCGTACGGCGACCCGGGACGCGACCCGCGCACCAACGTCGTCACGGTGGCATATCTGGCGGTGACGCCCGATCCCGGCATCCTGCAGGCCGGCACCGATGCCGTAGCGGCCCGGTTATGGCCGGTCACTGACGCGGTTCAGCACCTCGAGCTGGCGTTCGACCACCGCCGAATCCTGTCCGACGCCGTAGACCGAGCGGCTGAACAGCTCGAACAGACAAACCTCGCGACGGCTTTTGTCGGCGAAACTTTCGCGCTGTCGGAGCTTCAGAGTGTCTACGAGGAGCTCTGGCAGGCCGACATCGACCCGGCCAACTTCCGGCGCAGCCTCACCACGCCGACACCGGGGGCCGGCCGGGCCGCCACATCGGACAGCTACATCGAGCCGACGGGGCAGCGAGCCAAATCCAGCCCGCGCGGTGGCCGACCACCTGAGCTGTACCGCGCCGGCGGCGCGTGGCAGACCCAGCCACCGGTGCGGCGTCCGCGCAAGCTGAAAGAGCCCCCTGGCAACTAACGCGGTAAGTGGGCGCGGACGGTATCGAACCGCCGACCGCTGGTGTGTAAAACCAGAGCTCTACCACTGAGCTACGCGCCCTTATGCCCCGGCGCAGGCTACACGCCGAACCGCTGACGCCCCAAAACGGCACCGGCGATACCGATTTTCACGAGCAGTCATGCCCCGGCCCAGGTGCAGCGGGGCCACTGTGACAAACCACCCACTCACCCCCGCAAGGCCGCCAGCGCCGAACTCCACACCGCACGATCACGAGCCTCCCCCGGCTGCTTCATCTCGGCGAACCGCACCATCCCGGAGCGGTCCACTACGAACGTGCCTCGGTTGGAGATGCCGGCCGCGTCGTTGAACACCCCGTAAGCCTGGCTGACCGCACCGTGCGGCCAGAAGTCCGACAGCACCGGAAAGGTGAACCCGCTCTGCACCGCCCAGATCTTGTGCGTGGGCGGCGGTCCCACCGAGATGGCCAGCACGGCGGTGTCGTCGTTCTCGAATTCCGGCAGGTTGTCGCGCACCGCGTCCAACTCGCCCTGGCAGATCCCGGTGAACGCCAGCGGAAAGAACACCAGCAGCACGTTCTTGCGCCCGCGATAGCTGCTCAGGGCGACGGGCTGCTGATTCTGGTCGCGCAGCGTGAAGTCGGGGGCAGTCGCTCCGACGTCCAGCATCAACGCTTCCCGGCCCGCGACTTCGGTTGCACCAGTCGGGAAGCGCTCCAATTACCCAGGTTCACCGACGACGTCGGCATCAGGCCGGCGGTGGGCGCCGCCTCGGCGATGTCGGCGGGCAGCACGTGACCAGAGCGGCCGGTCTTGGGCGTCAACACCCAGATCACCCCGTCTTCGGCGAGCGGGCTGATCGCGTCCATCAGGATGTCCACCAGGTCACCGTCACCGTCGCGGTACCAGAGCAACACGACGTCGACGACCTCGTCGGTGTCCTCATCGAGCAACTCGCTGCCGCACGCATCCTCGACGTCAGCGCGGATTTCGTCGTCGGTGTCTTCGTCCCAGCCCCACTCCTGGACGACCTGGTCTCGTTGGATGCCCAGTTTGCGAGCGTAGCTCGGGGCGTGATCCGCCGCGACCACCGTGAACCTCCTTCAACCGACCTCACGACAAGCGATGGAGGCTATCGTCGCACAGCCATCGCCGAGTTGATACGGCTAGCCCACGCACAGTTTCTGCGCCGTGGCCGTGACGTTGTTGAACGGTCGACGTATTCGATGAACTCGGCCGTTGCTGCGTAGGTAGCGATCGGACAGACCCGCGCGCTAAATGAAACCCCGGCAGGAGTCCACCGCTCGGGATTTCGCCTTATTGAACGCCTCCACCCGCCTGTTGAACTCCGAGGGCCCGGCATGGGTCGAGATGGCGTTTGCCACCGCCCGGGCCGCGTCGGCGTAGGCGTTGAACGCGTCACGCTGCTCCGGGGAGAGCGCAGTGTTGAGGCTGCCCGTGACCGCGTTGGCGCCGCTGTTGAGCGCGTCGATGGCCGGTCCTTCGGTGGGACCGGTGTTCTTTCCCGCGTTCAACGCGGCGACGTAGGCGTTGACCTTGTCGATCGTGTCGGACACCGCATTTGCCAGCGCCCCGCACGAGCCGCGGATCATGCTGGTCGTCACAGATTGCTGGCGCTGGGACTCCCGGGAGCTGGACGTCACTGACGACGCCGACACCGACGCCGACACCGAGGACCGGTAAGCCGGGGCCACATTGGTATCAGCAGCGCCGTTGCCGTCGGCGACCTTCGTACAGCCGACGATCCCGATCGCGACCAGGGCGGTACAGCCCACTGCAAGAGCGCCTCGCCTGGGGAACTCCCCCACGTGGCCGCGACGGGCGGCACGCCTTCCCATTTGCACGGAACGTGACGTTACCGGGTCACAAACCGAACTGCCCATACCTACCGACTTAGCTGTGCCGTCCGGTGGGTATCCGCCAGAGACGGAAGTGCGGCACGATAGAGGGGCGATCGATAAGTAGCGACCCTGCCACCTACAGGAGTAGTGCGTTGACCACCGAGTTCGCCCGCAACGATCTGGCCAAAACCTCAAGCAGCACAAGCGAACCCGATCGCGTTCGGGTGATCCGCGAAGGGGTGGCGTCCTATCTGCCCGACATCGATCCCGAGGAAACCTCGGAGTGGCTGGAGTCTTTCGACGAATTGCTGGTGCGTTCGGGACCGGCACGGGCGCGTTATCTGATGCTGCGAATGTTGGAACGGGCCGGCGAGCAGCGGGTCTCCATCCCGGCGCTCACCTCAACCGACTACGTCAACACGATCCCGACCGAGCTGGAGCCGTGGTTTCCCGGCGACGAGGACGTCGAACGGCGCTACCGGGCCTGGATCAGATGGAACGCGGCGATCATGGTGCACCGCGCGCAACGGCCGGGGGTTGGCGTCGGCGGTCACATTTCCACGTATGCGTCCTCGGCCGCGCTCTACGAGGTCGGTTTCAACCATTTCTTCCGCGGCAAGTCGCACCTCGGTGGCGGCGACCAGGTGTTCATCCAGGGACACGCCTCCCCCGGCATCTACGCCCGCGCCTACCTCGAGGGCCGGCTCAGCGAAGACCGGCTCGACGGCTTCCGCCAGGAACACAGCCACGCCGGCGGCGGGCTGCCGTCCTATCCGCACCCACGGCTGATGAGCGACTTCTGGGAGTTTCCGACGGTGTCGATGGGACTCGGGCCGCTCAATGCCATCTACCAGGCCCGGTTCAACCACTACCTGCACGACCGCGGCATCAAGGACACCTCCGATCAGCACGTCTGGTGCTTCCTGGGCGACGGGGAGATGGACGAGCCGGAAAGCCGCGGCCTGGCCCACGTAGGTGCGCTGGAGGGCCTGGACAACCTCACGTTCGTCATCAACTGCAACCTGCAGCGCCTCGACGGTCCGGTGCGCGGCAACGGCAAGATCATCCAGGAGCTGGAATCGTTCTTCCGCGGCGCCGGCTGGAATGTGATCAAGGTGGTGTGGGGCCGCGAGTGGGATGCCCTGCTGCACGCCGACCGCGACGGTGCGCTGGTGAATCTGATGAACAGCACCCCGGACGGCGATTATCAGACGTACAAGGCCAACGACGGCGCCTATGTGCGCGACCACTTCTTCGGCCGCGACCCGCGCACCAAGGCGCTGGTCGAGAATATGAGCGACTCGGAGATCTGGAACCTCAAGCGCGGCGGGCACGACTACCGCAAGGTCTATGCCGCCTACCACGCCGCTCTGACCCATAAGGGCCAGCCCACGGTGATCCTGGCCAAGACCATCAAGGGTTATTCGCTGGGCGCCCACTTCCAGGGCCGCAACGCCACCCACCAGATGAAAAAACTCGCGCTGGAAGACCTCAAGCGGTTCCGCGACTCGATGCGCATCCCGATCAGTGACGACAAACTCGAAGAGGACCCGTACCTGCCGCCGTACTACCACCCGGGTCCGGACGCCCCGGAGATCCGCTATCTGCTGGACCGTCGCCGCACCCTCGGCGGCTTCGTGCCCGAGCGCCGCACCAAGGCCAAGGTGCTGACGCTGCCGGGTCGCGACACCTATAAGGCGCTGAAGAAGGGGTCGGGCAAACAAGAAGTCGCCACCACCATGGCGCTGGTGCGGACGTTCAAAGAACTGTTGCGCGACAAGGAAATCGGGAAGCGTATCGTCCCGATCATTCCGGACGAGGCGCGCACCTTCGGGATGGACTCGTGGTTCCCGTCGCTGAAGATCTACAACCGCAACGGCCAGCTGTACACCGCCGTCGACGCCGAATTGATGCTGGCCTATAAGGAAAGCGAAGTCGGCCAGATCCTGCACGAGGGCATCAACGAAGCCGGCTCGGTGGGCTCGTTCACCGCGGCCGGAACGTCGTACGCCACGCACAACGAGCCGATGATCCCGGTCTACATCTTCTATTCGATGTTCGGGTTCCAGCGCACCGGCGACGGTCTGTGGGCGGCGGCCGACCAGATGGCTCGCGGGTTTGCCTTGGGCGCCACCGCCGGACGCACCACGCTGGTGGGCGAGGGCCTGCAACACGCCGACGGCCATTCGTTGCTGCTGGCCGCCACCAACCCGGCGGTGGTGTCCTACGACCCGGCGTTCGCCTACGAGATCGCCTACATCGTGGAGAGCGGTCTGGAGCGGATGTTCGGCAAGAACCCGGAGAACGTGTACTTCTACATCACGCTCTACAACGAGCCCTACGCCCAGCCGCCAGAACCGGAGAATTTCGACCCCGACGGCCTGCTGCGGGGCATCTACCGTTACCGCGCCGCCAAGGAAGAACTCGGCAGCAGTGCGCAGATCCTGGTGTCCGGGGTGGCGATGCCGGACGCGCTGAAGGCGGCCGAGATGCTCGCCGAGGAGTGGGACGTGGCCGCCGACGTGTGGTCGGTGACCAGCTGGGGCGAGCTGAACCGCGACGGCGTCGCCGTGGAGAAACACCGGCTGCGTAATCCGGACCAGCCGCCGGGCGAGGCCTATGTGACCAAGGTGCTGGCCGACTGCCGCGGCCCGGTGATCGCGGTGTCGGACTGGATGCGCGCGGTCCCCGAACAGATCCGGCCCTGGGTGCCGGGCACGTACGTCACCTTGGGCACGGACGGGTTCGGGTTCTCCGACACCCGGCCTGCGGCGCGCCGCTACTACAACACCGACGCCGAATCGCAGGTGGTCGCGGTGCTCGAAGCGCTGGCCCGCGACGGCGAGATCGACCAGTCGGTGGCGGTGAAGGCCGCCAAGCAGTACAAGATCGACGACGTCCTGGCCGCTCCGGAGCAGACCTCCGATCCCGGCGTGGCCTGAGCCCGCCGGAACGTCGCGCCGGCCATTGGGGGAACCTTCCAGAAAAGCGGCGTAGCTTTTAGGGATGGACGACAAACAGTCCGCCCCGCGGGAGCGCCCGAAGTCACCACTGGAGATGTTGGACGCCGTGCCGGACTCGCTGCTGCGGCGGTTGAAGCAGTATTCGGGAAGGCTGTCCACCGAGGCCGTTTCGGCCATGCACGAGCGGCTGCCGTTCTTCGCCGACCTGGAAGCCTCGCAGCGCGCCAGCGTCGCGCTGGTGGTGCAGACGGCGGTGGTCAACTTCGTCGAGTGGATGCAGGACCCGCACAGCAACGTCAGCTACACCGCACAGGCCTTCGAGCTGGTCCCGCAGGACCTGACCAGGCGCATCGCGCTGCGCCACACCGTGGACATGGTGCGGGTCACCATGGAGTTCTTCGAAGAAGTGGTGCCGCTGCTGGCCCGCTCCGAAGAGCAGCTGACCGCGCTGACCGTGGGCATCCTGAAGTACAGCCGCGATCTGGCCTTCACCGCCGCCACCGCCTACGCCGACGCCGCCGAGGCGCGTGGCGCCTGGGACAGCCGGATGGAGGCCAGCGTCGTCGACGCCATTGTGCGCGGGGACACCGGCCCCGAACTGCTGTCCAGAGCCGCCGCGCTGAACTGGGACACCACCGCACCGGCCACGGTGGTGGTGGGCACTCCGGGACCCGGCCGCGACGGGGTCGACGGCGACAGCGAGCGGGCCAGCCAGGACGTCCGCGACATCGCCGCCCGACACGGCCGGGCGGCCCTCACCGACGTGCACGGCACCTGGCTGGTGGCCATCGTCTCCGGTCAGTTGACCCCCACCGACAAGTTCTTGAAGGAACTTCTGGAGGCGTTCTCCGACGGCCCGGTGGTGATCGGCCCGACCGCACCGATGCTGACCGCGGCCTACCACAGCGCCAGCGAGGCCATCTCCGGGATGAACGCCGTCGCCGGCTGGCGTGGTGCGCCGCGCCCCGTTCTGGCCCGTGAGCTGCTGCCTGAGCGGGCCTTGATGGGGGACGCATCGTCGATCGTGGCCCTGCACACCGATGTCATGCGCCCGCTGGCCGACGCCGGACCCACCCTCGTCGAAACCTTGGACGCTTTCTTAGATTCCGGCGGCGCGATTGAGGCCTGTGCCAGGAAGTTGTTCGTTCATCCAAACACGGTGCGGTACCGATTGAAGCGGATCACCGACTTCACCGGCCGCGATCCCACCCAACCACGGGATGCGTACGTGCTGCGCGTGGCGGCGACGGTGGGCCAGCTGAACTATCCAACGCATCCCGCTGGCGCCACCACTATTTCCATCCCGCCGCTTCCGTCCCCGGTCAGAGCGGGTATTGTCGCGCCTTCCGGCCGATAGTGATTTAGCCAACAGATCGCGGGTGTGTCTCAAACATGTAGCTTACGGAGCTATTTTGTAGGAGGTATACAAAAACCTAAGACGAGGTTCATAATCTGTTACACCCCGTAAAAGCGTCTTCACAGTGTTCTCTTAGACACGTGATTGCATTGCTTGCGCCCGGACAGGGCTCCCAGAGCGAGGGAATGCTGTCGCCGTGGTTGGAACTACCCGGCGCCGCAGACCAGATCGCCGCCTGGTCGAAGGCCAGCGGCCTGGACCTGGCACGGCTGGGTACCACGGCGTCGACCGAGGAAATCACTGACACCGCGATCGCCCAACCGTTGATCGTGGCGGCCACGCTGCTCGCTCACCAGGAGCTGACCAGGCGCGGGCTGCTCGCCGGCCAGGACACCATCGTGGCGGGTCACTCCGTGGGAGAGATCGCCGCCTACGCCATCGCCGGCGTACTGGCCGCCGATGACGCCGTCATGCTGGCCGCCACCCGTGGCGCGGAGATGGCCAAGGCCTGTGCCGCCGAACCGACGGGGATGTCCGCGGTGCTCGGCGGCGACGAGACCGAGGTGCTCACCCGACTCGACCAACTCGACCTGGTCCCGGCCAATCGCAACGCCGCCGGTCAGATTGTCGCGGCCGGACGGTTGACCGCACTGGAGAAACTCGCCGAGGACCCGCCGGCCAAGGCCCGGGTGCGCGCGCTGGGTGTCGCCGGCGCCTTCCACACCGAGTTCATGGCTCCGGCCCTGGACGGGTACGCCGCAGCCGCAGCCGGCATCGCCACCGCCGAGCCCACCACCGTGCTGTTGTCCAACTACGACGGCAAGCCGGTCGCCGACGCCGCCGCGGCGATGTCGTCCCTGGTTTCTCAACTGACCCGGCCGGTGCGCTGGGATCTGTGCACCGCGACTCTCGGTCAGCACGGAGTCACGGCGATCGTGGAGTTCCCGCCCGCGGGCACTCTGACCGGGATCGCCAAACGCGAACTTCGGGGGGTTCCGACGCGAGCCGTCAAGTCACCCGCAGATCTGGACGAGCTGGCGAATCTCTAGCCGCCCGCTCCCGCCAGAAGAATCAACAGCACGTCAAATCGGTTTACACACAACATATTACGAAGGGAACTAACTGTGGCCGTCAGTCAGGAAGAAATCATCGCCGGTATCGCCGAGATCATCGAAGAGGTCACCGGCATCGAGCCCTCCGAGGTCACCCCGGAGAAGTCGTTCGTCGACGACCTGGACATCGACTCGCTGTCGATGGTCGAGATCGCTGTGCAGACCGAGGACAAGTACGGCGTGAAGATCCCGGACGAGGACCTCGCCGGTCTGCGTACCGTCGGTGACGTCGTCGCCTACATCCAGAAGCTCGAGGAAGAGAACCCCGAGGCCGCCGAGGCGCTGCGCGCCAAGCTGGAGACCGAGAACCCCGAGGCGGTCGCCAACGTCAAGTCCAGGCTGGAAGCGGACAGCAAGTGACCAAGCCTTCCACTGCTAATGGCGGTTACCCCAGCGTTGTGGTAACCGCCGTCGCGGCGACGACATCGGTCGCGCCGGACATCGAGAGCACGTGGAAGGGTCTGTTAGCCGGCGAGAGCGGCATCCACGTCCTCGAAGACGAGTTCGTCACCAAATGGGACCTACCGGCCAAAATCGGTGGGCACCTGAAGGAACCCGTCGACAACCACATGGGACGTCTCGACCTGCGGCGCATGTCGTACGTTCAGCGGCTGGCCAAATTGCTCAGCGGGCAGCTGTGGGAGACCGCGGGCGCACCCGAGGTCGATCCCGATCGCTTCAGCGTCGTGGTCGGCACCGGCCTGGGTGGCGCCGAGCGGATCGTGGAGAGCTACGACCTGATGAACGAGGGCGGCCCCCGCAAGGTGTCGCCGCTCGCCGTTCAGATGATCATGCCCAACGGCGCCGCGGCGGTGGTGGGCCTGCAGCTCGGGGCGCGTGGCGGGGTGATCACTCCGGTGTCAGCCTGTTCCTCGGGTTCGGAGGCCATCGCCCACGCGTGGCGCCAAATCGTCATGGGCGATGCGGATTTCGCCGTCTGCGGCGGGGTCGAAGGGCCCATCGAGGCGCTGCCCATCGCGGCGTTCTCGATGATGCGGGCCATGTCGACGCGTAACGACGAGCCAGAGCGCGCGTCGCGACCGTTCGATAAGGACCGGGACGGCTTCGTGTTCGGCGAGGCCGGGGCACTGATGATCATCGAGACCGAGGAGCACGCCAAGGCTCGCGGCGCCAAGCCGCTGGCCCGATTGATGGGTGCCGGTATCACCTCGGACGCCTTCCACATGGTGGCGCCCGCTGCCGACGGTGTACGCGCCGGCCGGGCGATGCAGCGTGCGATGGAGCTGGCGGGCTTGTCCCCCGACGACATCGACCACGTCAATGCGCACGGAACCGCGACACCGATCGGTGACGCGGCAGAGGCCAACGCAATCCGGGTAGCCGGTTGCGAGAAGGCCGCAGTTTATGCGCCGAAATCGGCGCTCGGGCACTCGATCGGCGCCGTCGGCGCGCTCGAATCGGCGCTCACGGTGCTGACCCTTCGGGACGGTGTCATCCCACCGACACTCAATTACGAGACCCCCGACCCGGAGATCGACCTTGATGTAGTCGCGGGTGAGCCTCGCTACGGCGAGTACCGCTACGCCATCAACAACTCGTTCGGGTTCGGCGGTCACAACGTGGCGCTCGCGTTTGGGCGCTACTGAAGCTGAATAGTGGTGAGTCGCGTGTCCCGGCACAGCCGGGCTCGCGATCACCATTAGCACGGAAGGAACAGAGGCACAGGCCATGACAGAGCTGGTTACCGGGAAATCCTTCCCGAATGTGGTCGTTACCGGCATTGCCATGACGACCGCCTTGGCAACCGACGCCGAGAACACCTGGAAGTGTTTGCTCGACGGCCAAAGTGGCATTCGCACCCTCGAGGATTCGTTCGTCGAGGAGTTCGACCTGCCGGTCCGGATCGGCGGACACCTGTTGGAGTCATTTGACGACCAACTGACGCGAATCGAGTTGCGTCGCACGGGTTACCTGCAGCGGATGTCCACCATCATGGGCCGGCGGGTGTGGGAGAACGCCGGTTCGCCGGAAGTCGACACCAACCGGTTGATGGTCTCCATCGGCACCGGCCTGGGCTCGGCCGAGGAGCTGGTTTTCGGTTACGACGAGATGCGCACGCGCGGCTTCCGGGCGGTCTCTCCGTTGACGGTGCAGAAGTACATGCCCAACGGGGCCGCCGCGGCGGTGGGCCTGGAACGGCAGGCCAAGGCCGGGGTGATGACGACGATCTCGGCGTGCGCGTCCGGCGCCGAGGGCATCGCGCACGCGTGGCAGCAGATTGTGCTCGGCGAAGCCGACATGGCGATCTGCGGCGGCGTGGAAACCAAGATCGAGGCGGTGCCGATCGCCGGCTTCGCCAACATGCGCATCGTGCTGTCCACCAACAACGACGATCCGGCCGGTGCGTGTCGGCCGTTCGACAAAGACCGCAACGGGTTCGTGTTCGGCGAGGCGGCTGCGCTGATGGTGATCGAGACCGAGGAGCACGCCAAGGCGCGCGGGGCGAACATCCTGGCCCGCATCATGGGGGCCAGCATCACCTCGGACGGCTTCCACATGGTGGCGCCTGACCCCAACGGCGTTCGCGCGGGGCATGCGATCTCGCGGGCGATCCAGCTGGCGGGTCTCACCCCGGCCGACATCGGCCACGTCAACGCGCACGCCACCGGCACTCAAGTCGGTGACGTGGCGGAGGGCAAGGCCATCAACAACGCGCTCGGCAGCCACCGGCCGGCGGTCTTCGCACCCAAGGGTGCGCTCGGCCACTCGGTGGGCGCGGTCGGCGCGGTGGAGTCCATCTTGACCGTGCTGGCGTTGCGGGACCAGGTGATTCCACCGACGTTGAACCTGGTCAACCAGGATCCGGAGATCGATCTGGATGTGGTGGCCGGCAAGCCGCGGTCGGGCAACTTCAACTACGCGATCAACAACTCGTTCGGATTCGGCGGTCACAACGTGGCGATCGCCTTCGGGCGCTACTGATCGGCACCTCAAGGAAACGCCAAGCTTCGTCGGATAAACAGAGCATCACCCGGAGACTAGGAGACCCGCGATGACAATCATGGCCCCCGAGGCGGTTGGCGAGTCGCTCGACCCTCGCGATCCGCTGTTGCGTCTGAACAACTTCTTCGACGACGGCAGCGTGGAACTGCTGCACGAGCGGGACCGGTCCGGTCTGCTCGCTGCGGCGGGGACGGTCAACGGTGTCCGCACCATCGCGTTCTGCACCGACGGAACCGTGATGGGTGGCGCCATGGGCACCGAGGGTTGCCAGCACATCGTCAACGCCTATGACACCGCCATCGAAGAGCAGAGCCCGATCGTGGGCATCTGGCACTCCGGCGGTGCCCGGCTGGCCGAGGGTGTGCGGGCGCTGCACGCGGTCGGCACGGTGTTCGAGGCGATGATCCGGGCATCGGGTTACATTCCGCAGATCTCGGTGGTCGTCGGCTTCGCCGCCGGCGGCGCCGCCTACGGTCCGGCCCTGACCGATGTGATCGTGATGGCTCCGGAGAGCCGGGTGTTCGTCACCGGCCCCGACGTGGTGCGCAGTGTCACCGGCGAGGACGTCGACATGGCGTCGTTGGGCGGTCCGGAGACACACCACAAGAAGTCCGGCGTGTGCCACATCGTCGCCGACGACGAACTCGACGCTTATCAGCGTGGTCGCGAGCTGGTCGGATTGTTCTGCCAGCAAGGGCATTTCGACCGCAGCAAGGCCGAAGCAGGCGACACCGACATCAAAGCGCTGCTGCCGGAGTCGGCCCGCCGCGCCTACGACGTGCATCCGATCGTCACCGCGATCCTGGACGACAACGCGCCGTTCGCCGAGTTCCAGGCCAAGTGGGCACCGTCCATCGTCGTTGGGCTCGGCCGGTTGTCGGGCCGGACGGTGGGTGTGATCGCCAACAATCCGCTGCGGCTGGGCGGCTGCCTGAACTCCGAAAGTGCCGAGAAGGCAGCGCGTTTCGTGCGGTTGTGCGATGCATTCGGCATTCCGCTGGTGGTTATCGTGGACGTGCCGGGGTACCTGCCCGGTGTCGACCAGGAGTGGGGCGGCGTGGTCCGCCGCGGCGCCAAGCTGTTGCACGCGTTCGGTGAGTGCACCGTGCCGCGGGTCACCCTGGTCACGCGAAAGATCTACGGCGGGGCCTACATCGCGATGAACTCCCGCTCGCTGAACGCCACCAAGGTGTTCGCCTGGCCCGACGCTGAGGTTGCGGTCATGGGGGCGAAGGCAGCCGTCGGCATCCTGCACAAGCGCAAGCTGGCCGCCGCGCCGGAGCACGAGCGCGAGGCGCTGCACAACGAGCTGGCCGCCGAGCACGAGCGCATCGCCGGTGGGGTGGACAGCGCGATCGACATCGGTGTGGTGGACGAGAAGATCGACCCGTCGCACACCCGCAGCAAGCTCACTGAGGCGCTGGCCCAGGCCCCCGCTCGCCGCGGTCGGCACAAGAACATCCCGCTGTAAACTCCCCGCCTCCCCCGCCTCTCCCGCCTCTCCCGCGAGCAGACGCAGAATCGCACGTTTTCCGGTGAAAACGTGCGATTCTGCGTCTGCTCACCAGTAATCCCCAGCGGTGACTGGCTCTCGCGAAACGGCTGCCTCAGGCTTTCGCTGTGCACTCCGAGGCGATATCGCTGCTCGAAAGATCAGGCGGGTTCGCCACCACTAAACAACTGCTGACGGTCATGACTCGCCAACAGCTTGATGTGCAAGTCAAGAATGGCGGACTCGTTCGCTTGTGGTACGGCGTCTACGCAGCACAGCAGCCAGATCTGTTGGGCCGCCTGGCAGCACTTGACATGTTTATGGGACGGAAAGCTGTCCCATGCTTGGGCACAGCAGCGGCGTTATACGGGTTCGACACCGAAAACACTGTCGCTATACACGTTCTCGATCCTGGCGTGCGAATGCGTCCCACTGTCGGTCTGATGGTTCATCAACGCCACGGCGCCCGATTGGATTCGGTCGCAGGACGTCTGGCAACCGCCCCCGCCTGGACAGCCGTCGAGGTCGCAAGGCAACTACGCCGGCCGCGAGCTCTAGCGACTCTGGATGCCGCATTGCACTCAAAACAGTGCACGCGCAACGAAATTGAGATCGCCGTCGCCGAACAGCGCGGGCGCCGAGGCATCGTCGCGGTGCGCGAACTACTGCCCTTCACCGATGGACGCGCCAAATCGGCAATGGAAAGTGAAGCTCGGTTGGTCATGATCGACAACGGGCTGCCGGTTCCCGAACTTCAATATCCGATCTACGGTCGCGACGGCGAACTGTGGCGAGTCGACTTTGCTTGGCCGCAAGCGCGGGTCGCGGCCGAGTACGAGAGTATCGACTGGCATGCAGGGCGCACCGAGATGCTCAACGACAAGGTGCGCTCCGCGGGGATCCAGGAGGTCGGGTGGACGATTGTCCCGATCGTGATCACCGACGTCCGGCGCCAACCGCGCCGCATGGTCGAGCGCATCGCTAGTCACTTGAGACGCGCAGAAATCGCCAGCTGAAGGGGCACCAGCCTCGCCGAGCAGACGCAGAATCGCACGCGGGGTACCCGCGTCGTGCGATTCTGCGTCTGCTCGCCAAAAGGGGCTAACCCACCAGCGCGCGGGCCTCTTCCTCGGTCTCGACCGACGGACCGGAGCCGGGCAGCGGTTTGCCGGCGACTTCCGGGGTGAACAGCAGAGTGATCACACCCACCAACCCCGCGGCCATCAGCATGTAGGCCGGCACCATCGTGTCGCCGGTGCTCGATATGAGCGCTTGGGCGATCAGCGGCGTGATGCCACCGACGGTGGATATCGACAGGTTGTAGGAGATGGCCAGCGCGCCGTAGCGCACCTTGGTGGGAAACAGCGCGGGCAGAGCCGACGGCGTCGTGCTGTCGAAACACAGTTCCATCAGTCCGACCAACAGCACGCCGCCGAAGATCACCGGATAAATGCCGCCGGAGCGCATCAGCAGAAACGCAGGGATCGAGGCCACGATCAACAGGACGCAGCCTGTCCGCATGATGGGTTTGACGCCGATCCGATCAGACAACCGGGCGACCAACACGATGGTCGCCATCAAAATCGCCAGGGTAGTCACGATCATCACCAGTGCGGCTGTTTCACTAACGTGCACAACGGTTTTCAGGTAAGTCGGCAGGTAGCCGGTCACCATGAAATCGGCGACCTGCGACGTCAGCACCAGCGCGGCGCAGATCAGCATCGGCCGCCATTGCTCCACCACGGTGCGCCGGAACTGGCTGCCTTCTTCGGTGGCTTCCGCGCGCTCGTTCAGTTGCTTGAATGCCGGGGATTCGTCCAACCGCAGCCGCATGTACAGCGCGATCAAACCCAGCGGCGCGGCCAGCAGCAGTGGAACCCGCCAACCCCAGGCCAGCCAGTCGTCCTCAGGCAGCCAGGCCTGCAGCCCGGTCACCAGGAATCCGGCGAACACGAAACCGATCAAGTTGCCCAACGGCAGGAAACCGACCAGCATGCCGCGCTTGCGGTCCGGTGCCTGCTCCACCAGATAGGTCATCGCGCCGACGAATTCGCCACCGGTGGACAGCCCCTGAAACACCCGGGCGACGATAAGCAATATCGGCGCCCAGATGCCGATCGCGCTGTAACCCGGAAGTAGACCGCTCATCGTCGTACCGGCCGTCATCATCAGGATCGTGATCACCAGCACCCGCTTGCGCCCGATCCGGTCGCCGAGCGGACCAAAGATCATGCCGCCGATCGGACGTACCACGAACGCTGCTGCCAAGGTGCCGAACGTGGCCAGCAGGTGCACCGCGCTGACACTGTTGCCGGGGTAGAACACCTGCGCGATCGTGGTGGCTATATAGCCGTAGACCCCGAAGTCGTACCACTCCATCACGTTTCCGATCGCGGTGCCCGTGATGGCCTGCTTCATCGCAGCCGGATCGGTGACGGTGATCTCGTCGCGCGACCATCGGCGGCTCCCGGAGGTCTTCATCGAAACCTTTCGTACCCGAACCGCGCGGGATTGAACCCGCTAGTCCACGGCTGCCAGGAACTCCTGCGCAACCGCCAGTGCCTTCGCGCGGTCGCGTGGCACCAGACCGATCCGGGTGCGCCGATCCAGGATGTCGTCGACACCTAGCGCACCCTCGTGCGTCACCGCGTACTCGAACTCGGCCCGGGTCACGTCGATCCCCTCGGCAACCGGTTCGGTTGGCCGCTCACACGTGGCGGTCGAGACGACATTCGCCGCCTCGGCTCCGTAGCGCGCCACCAGCGATTTCGGCAGTCCAGCACCGGGTCCGGCCGGGCCCGGGTTGGTGGGGGCGCCGATCAGCGGCAAGTTGCGCGTGCGGCACGGACCGGCGTGCAGGTTTCGCACGCTGATCGCCCGGTTCAGCACATCCTCTGCCATGTACCGGTATTCGGTCAGCTTGCCGCCAACCACGCTGATTACTCCGCTCGGTGACTCGAAAATGGCATGGTCGCGCGACACATCCGCGGTCCTGCCGCCGCCGGTGTCGATCAGCGGCCGCAGACCGGCATAGGACCCGATGACGTCGGACGGCGCGACCATGGTCCCCAGTGCGGTGTTTACCGTGTCCAGCAGGAACGCAATCTCCTGCGAAGAAGGTTGTGGCACATCGGGAATCGGGCCGGGCGCGTCCTCGTCAGTCAGTCCGAGGTAGATGCGGCCGAGTTGCTCGGGCATCGCAAACACAAATCTGTTGAGTTCACCCGGTATCGGAATGGTCAGCGCCGCTGTCGGATTGCCGAACGAAGCCGCATCGAAAACCAGATGCGTTCCGCGACTTGGCCGTAATGTCAGCGCCGGGTCGATGTCACCACCCCATACCCCCGCCGCGTTGATCACTGCCCCGGCGCGCACCTCGAACGACTGTCCGCTGCGCCGATCGGTCAGCCGCACCGTGTTGGCCGTCGCCTCCGATGCCGCGACATGGGTCAGGATGCGCGCCCCGTGTTGCGCTGCGGTGCGCGCGACGGCGGTGACCAGCCGGGCGTCGTCGATCAATTGCCCGTCGTAATTGAGGAAGCCACCCGCCAAACCGTCCTGCTGCACCGTCGGCGCCAGCTCCACGACCCGCCGTGCCGAGATTCGGCGCGACCGGGGCAGCGTCGACGACGAGGTTCCGGCCAATATTCGCAGCGCGTCACCCGCCAGGAAGCCGACGCGGACCAGCGCCCGGTTGGAGTGTTTCATCGCCGGCAGCAGCGGGACGAGTTGCGGCATCGCGTGCACGAGGTGAGGAGCGTTGCGCGCCATCAGGATTCCCCGCTCGACCGCACTGCGGCGGGCGATGCCCACGTTGCCGCTGGCCAGGTAACGCAGACCACCGTGCACCAACTTTGAACTCCACCGGCTGGTGCCGAACGCCAGGTCGTGCTTTTCCACCAGCACCGTGCGCAACCCCCGGGACGCGGCGTCCAGCGCGATACCCGTCCCGGTGATGCCGCCGCCGATGACCACGACGTCGATCCCGGCACCATCGGCGAGGGCCTCCAGGTCGCCGGTCCGTCGGGCGGCGTTGAGCGCGGTCAGGTTCTGCATCAGGACAGGTATCCGTTCAGTGTGTAGGTGAGCTGGGTGGCAAGCGCTGCGTCGTCCAGGATGGGTTTGACGATGTCGGCGGACTGGATGGTCGATTGCGCGATCAGCAGGATCATGGTCGCGAACTGGCGCGGATCGCCCGGGCGGACGCTGCCCTCCTGCTGCGCTGCTTCCAGTCGCTTCGTCAGTCCCTCGATCAGGAACTGCTGGCTGGTGCCCAGTCGCTCGGTGATGTAGACGCGCGCCAATTCGGAGTGCATCACCGACATGATCAGGTCGTCTCGACGCAGCCGGTCGGTCACTGCGACAACCTGCCTCACCAGAGACTGACGATCGTCGCCGTCGAACGGCACGTCCCGCATCCCGTCGGTGATGTGGTTGGTCAACAAGGTCGACATGATCGACTGCGTGTCGGGCCAGCGGCGATACACGGTCGGGCGGCTCACCCCGGCGCGCCGGGCGATCTCGGCCAGAGTCACCCGATCGGCGCCGTAATCGACCACACAGCTCGCCGCCGCCGCCAGTATGCGATCCCCCGCATCCACCGAGGAGTCGTTACTCATTGACAGCATGTGTAATACTGTAACGCATGACGCACGCTGAGGAATACCTTCCGCCGATGAAATGGAACGCGTGGGGGGATCCCGCGGCGGCCAAACCGCTCTCAGACGGAATCCGGTCTATGCTCAAACAGGTTGTCGGACTTGAGGATTCGCAAGAATCCGAACTCGGCCTCGACGAGGTTCGGTTGCGCCCGTCGGCCTTGACGCAAGCTGACCAGGACGGCCTGGCCAAGATCGTCGGCGCCCAGTACTTCCGCACCGGGGACCACGACCGGGTGCTGCGGGCCGGCGGCAAGTCCACTCCCGACATGTTGCGCCGCAAAGACCGGGGCCTCCAGGATGCGCCCGATGCGGTGCTACTGCCCGGCGACGACGACTCGATCGCCGAAATACTGCGCTACTGCTCCGACCACGGCATCGCGGTCGTCCCCTTCGGCGGCGGCACCAACGTCACCGGTGGGCTGGATCCCACCCGCGGTCGGTTCAACGCGGTGATCTCGCTGGATCTGCGCCGGTTCAACGAGCTGCACTCCCTCGACGAAGTGTCGGGCATCGCCGAACTGGGCGGCGGCGTCACGGGGCCGGAAGCCGAACGCCTGCTGGGTGAACATGGCTTCTCACTGGGACACTTTCCGCAGAGTTTCGAGTACGCCACCATCGGCGGTTTCGCGGCGACCCGGTCTTCGGGTCAGGATTCGGCCGGCTACGGGCGGTTCAACGACATGATCCTGGGTTTGCGGATGGTGACACCGGTAGGCACCTGGGATCTCGGCCGGGTGGCGGCGTCGGCGGCCGGGCCGGATCTCCGCCAGCTGGCGATCGGCTCGGAAGGCACCCTGGGCGTCATCACCAAGGTCCGGTTGCGGGTGCACCGGGTGCCCGAGACCACCCGCTACGAGGCCTGGTCGTTCCCCGACTTCGCCACCGGCGTCGCAGCGTTGCGCGCCATCACCCAGACCGGCACCGGACCGACCGTCGTGCGACTCTCCGACGAGGCCGAGACGGGTGTCCGCCTGGCCACCCATGAAACGATCGGCGAAAACCAGAACACCGGCGGCTGCCTGGGACTGACCCTGTTCGAAGGAACCGAAGAACATACCGCAAGCCGGCACGCCGAGACCCGCGCTCTGCTGGAAGCCCACGGTGGCACGTCGCTGGGCGCCGAACCCGCCCGGGCCTGGGAGCACGGTCGGTTCAGCGCGCCGTACCTGCGCGATTCGCTGCTGGCCGCCGGCGCGCTGTGTGAGACGCTGGAGACCGCCACCGACTGGTCCAATATCCCGGCGCTGAAAACCGCTGTCACCGAAGCGATTACGAATTCACTGGCCGACTCGGGCAGCCCCGCACTGGTGATGTGCCACGTGTCGCACGTCTATCCGACGGGTGCGTCGCTGTACTTCACCGTGGTCGCGGGGCAACGTGGCAACCCGATCGAGCAGTGGTGGGCCGCCAAGAAGGCCGCCTGCGATGCCATCATGGCCACCGGCGGAACCATCACTCACCATCATGCGGTTGGTGCCGACCACCGGGCCTGGATGCGCGACGAGGTGGGTGAGCTGGGTGTCGAGCTGTTGCGCGCGATCAAGGCGACCCTGGATCCCGCCGGAATCCTCAATCCGGGCAAGCTGATTCCATGACCCGAGACAAGCCGGCCATCGGCCGGTTGGGTACGCGCGAGATCAACAAGGTCACCGCGCTGACCAATCCGTTGTCCGGGCACGGCGCCGCCGTCGAGGCGTCGCAGCGTGCGATCGCCCGGTTACACCATCGCGGTGTGGAAGTCATCGAGATCGTCGGCGAGAACGCCGAGGACGCCCGGTATCTGCTGGCCGCGGCCGTCGAGAAGGGCACCGATGCGGTCGTGGTCACCGGTGGAGACGGCGTCATCAGCAATGCGCTGCAGGTGCTCGCCGAGAGCGATGTGCCGTTGGGCATTGTCCCGGCCGGCACCGGCAACGACCATGCCCGCGAATTCGGTATCCCGACAAAGGATCCCGAGGCCGCGGCGGACATCGTGGTAGCCGGGTGCACGGAAACCGTTGACCTGGGCCGGATCACAGGTCGTGGCGGCGGTAGAGACTCGGTCAAGTGGTTCGGTACCGTGGCGGCGACGGGATTCGATTCGCTGGTGACCGACCGTGCCAACCGGATGACGTGGCCGCACGGCCGGATGCGGTATTACCTCGCGATGCTCGCCGAACTGTCCCAGTTGCGCCTGTTGCCTTTTCGGCTGGTTCTCGACGGCAAGCAGGAGATCGAGGCCGACCTCACCATGACCGCCTTCGGCAACACCCGCAGCTACGGCGGCGGTATGTTGATCTGCCCCAACGCCGATCGCAGCGACGGCCTGCTGGATCTGACCATGGTCAGATCGCAGTCGCGCACCAGGCTGATCCGTTTCTTCCCGACCGCCATCAAGGGCACCCACGTGCAACTCGACGACGTGACGACGGCCCGGGCCAAGACCGTGGAAGTCGAGTGCCCCGGCATCAACGTCTACGCCGATGGGGACTTCGCCTGCCCGTTGCCCGCCGAGATCTGCGCGGTGCCGGCCGCACTGCAAGTGCTGCGACCCAAGCAGGTGTAACGGGCGGGTCACCGCACGCGAAGTCTCTGGCATGTCGAGTTTCGGTAGGACCGCGTTGATCGGTTCGGCAGCCGTATTGGCCTCGCCATTCCTGGCGCCTGCGGCTCAGGCGGGCGAAGTGGCGTCCTGGAACGGTGAATACGTCATGGTACTCGGCGCAAACGCGAAGTCCGGCACCAGCATTGCGGCCGGACAGAACGAATCTGCACACCGCAGCACCGTCTCCCTGACCTCGAGTTGCTCGGCGGGTGTCTGCATGGCCACCGTCATCAACCCGTCGCCACCGAAGAGCGAATTCATGCCGAAGACCGTCGAATTCACCTGGAACGGGGCCCAGTGGGTGCGCGAAATGACGTGGAAGTGGGACTGCCTCCTGCCCGACGGCAGCGTCGAATACGCTCCCGCAAAGTCGATCACGGTGTACACGCCGGGGCAATACGGCATCCTCACCGGTGTGTTCCATACCGACATCGCCAGCGGCGCATGCGCGGGCAACGTCGACATCCCGGTGTCGGCGAAACCCGTTGAAACACCGGTCGGATGAGGGCGAGCTGTTAGCCCACGCCCCGGCTGAGCCAGGTCACTTCACCGCTGTCGCCGCCGTCGCGATACGCCTCGAGCGCTTCGTCCCAGGCTGTACCCAGCACCGAATCCAATTCAGCGGCAAGGGTATCGGCGCCCTGGGCCATCATCGTCCGCAGTCGCATCTCCCCGACCATGATGTCGCCATTGGCGCTCATCGCCCCGCTCCACAAACCGAGCTGCGGGGTATGGCTGAACCGGTGGCCGTCGACGCCGGGACTGGGATCCTCGGTCACCTCGAACCGCAACACCGACCACGAGCGCAATGCGTTCGCCAACCGGGCCCCCGTCCCCACCGGCCCCACCCAGTTGGTGACAGCGCGCAACTGCCCGGGCATGGCCGGCTGCGGGGTCCACACCAGGTTCGCCTTGGCCTGCAGGGTCGACGACAACGCCCACTCCACGTGTGGGCATACCGCCGCGGGCGAGGCGTGCACGTACACCACACCGGCCGTAACGTCGGCAAACTGATTCGACGCACGCATGTTTTGCTCCTTCGGTTCCACGAGGGACGTCTTCCCCAACGACCTGGTGAACTCGATAGAGCAATTATTCGTGTGTCTTGCGTGTCTATTGTGCCTTGTGATGCCTATGTTGCGCTAGTGTGCATTTTCCCCGGCGGCCTGCTCGGCCAGTACCGCGTCGGAAAGCGCTGGCCACAGCTCTAGCGCCCAGTCCCCGAAGTCCCGGTCGGTGAGCACCACCAGCGCTACGTCCGCCGCCGGATCCACCCAGATGAAGCCGCCGGATTGACCGAAGTGGCCGTAGCTGCGCGCCGAGTTGCGCCCACCCGTCCAGTGCGGTGACTTCGAGTCCCGCAGTTCGAAGCCCAACCCCCAGTCGTTGGGGCGCTGGGAACCGTATCCGGGCAACACCCCGTTGAGGCCGGGAAACTGCACGGTGATCGCGTCGTCGTGCATCTGCGCCGACACCGTTGCCGGACGCAGCAGGTCGCCGGCGAACAGCACCAGATCATCGACGGTGGAACCCGCCCCGAACCCGGCCTTGGCCGCGCCACCGTCCAGCCGGGTACTGGTCATGCCCAACGGTTCGCACACCGCCTCAGTCAGGTAACGGGTGAACTCGATCCCCGACTCCTGCTCGATCGTCTCGGCCAGCACCGCGAACCCGTAGTTGGAGTAGATCCGGCGGGCACCGGGTTTGGCCAGCACATCGCCGGTGAGCATGGCCAGTCCCGATGCGTGCGCGAGTAGGTGACGCACGGTGGACCCGGGCGGTCCGGCTTCGGTATCGAGGTCGACGACGCCTTCCTCGACAGCGATCTGCGCGGCGCGCGCCACCAACGGCTTGGTCACCGACGCCAGCGCGAACTCGCGCGCGGTGTCTCCGTGCGTCACCAGCACCCCGTCCGGCCCGACGACCGCTGCGGCGGCGTGCGGGACGGGCCAGTCGGCCAGCGCGTCCAGGGCCGCGGTCATTTACGGGCGACGTAGAAGATGTTGAACGGGTCCGACTCGATCTCGGTCACCTGTACCTCGCCGAATCCCGCATCGGTCAACATCGACGTGGCGAGTTGATGTCCCCACGCAGTGCCCAGCCCGTCGCCGTCGAGCGCCAGTGAGACAGTCATGCAGTGCATGGTCGAAACGGTGTAGAGGTACGTGCTTCTCGGTACCCCCACGTTGTCCTCCAGTCGGCTGGAGGCTTTGACGTCGGCCACCAGCAGGACGCCGCCGGGGCGCAGTGCCCGGTAGATATTGGCCAGCACCTGGGCCGGGTGGGCCTGGTCGTGGATGGTGTCGAAGGCGGTGATGACGTCGTAGGCATCGACCTTGTCCAGCCGGGTCAGGTCGTGGCTTTCGAAGTTCGCGTTGGCCAGGCCCAGCCGCTCGGCTTCGGCGCGGCCGGCGGCCAGGGCCTGTTCGGAGAAATCGATTCCGGTGCAGCGGCTGGCCGGGAATGCCTGCGCCATCAGATTAACGGCGTGGCCGCTGCCGCAGCCGAAGTCGGCGACCTCAGCGCCCGCGCGCAACCGCTCCGGCAGGCCTTCGACGATGGGGAGCACCACGTCGATCAGGGCCCCGTCGAACACCTCGCCACTCATTTCGGCCATCACCTTGTGGAACCGCGGATATTCGCGGTAGGGCACGCCGCCACCGGAGCGGAAGCAGTCGATGACTTTCTGTTCAACCTCACCGAGCAGCGACACGAACTGGGTGACCCGGGCGATGTTGTTCAGGCCGGCAGCCCGGGTCAACGCCGCGGCGCGGGACGCGGGTAGCAGATAAGTCGCCGCGACGGGGTCGTACTCGACGACGTGCCCGGTGGTCATCCCGGCGAGCCATTCCCGGACGTAGCGTTCGTTGAGACCGGCGGCCTCGGCGATCTGAGCGCTGGTCGAGGGCGGCATATCGGCCATGACGTCGAGCAGTCCGGTCTGGTGGCCGACGCTGAGCAGGATCGCCAGTCCCGCGCTGTCGATCACCTCAACCATCCGCTCGGTGAATTCCTGCGTGGTTTCGGCTGTCGTCACGCACAGCGACGCTACACCTCAGCGTGGGCGCACACCGGGTACTCCGCACCCGGTGGCTGACAGTAGTTTGAACGCATGAGTCAGACAGTGCGCGGCGTGATTTCGCGGTCAAAGGGCCAGCCCGTCGAGGTGGTCGACATCGTCATTCCGGACCCCGGACCCGGCGAGGTCGTCGTCGATATCACGGCCTGCGGCGTGTGCCACACCGACCTGACTTACCGCGAGGGCGGCATCAACGACGAGTATCCGTTCCTGCTCGGCCACGAGGCAGCGGGCACGGTCGAGGCAGTCGGCCCCGGCGTCACCGCCGTCGAGCCGGGTGACTTCGTGGTGCTGAATTGGCGTGCGGTGTGCGGCCAGTGCCGGGCTTGCAAGCGCGGGCGGCCGCACCTGTGCTTCGACACGTTCAACGCCGAGCAGAAGATGACGCTCACCGACGGCACCGAGCTGACCCCCGCGCTCGGCATCGGGGCGTTCGCCGACAAGACGTTGGTGGCCGCCGGCCAGTGCACCAAGGTCGACTCCGCCGCCGATCCTGCCGTGGCCGGCCTGTTGGGCTGCGGGGTGATGGCCGGCATCGGCGCGGCGATCAACACCGGCGGGGTGACCCGCGACGACACCGTCGCGGTGATCGGCTGCGGCGGTGTGGGAGACGCGGCAATCGCCGGCGCCGCGCTGGTCGGTGCACGAACGATCATCGCGGTGGACACCGACAGCACCAAATTGGATTGGGCGCGCGAGTTCGGTGCCACCCATACCGTGAACGCCCGCGAGGTGGACGTGGTGGAGACGATTCAAGACCTGACCGACGGATTCGGTGTCAATGTGGTGATTGACGCTGTCGGCCGGCCCGAGACGTGGAAGCAGGCTTTCTACGCGCGCGATCTGGCCGGCACGGTCGTGCTGGTGGGGGTGCCGACGCCCGACATGCGTCTGGAGATGCCGCTGGTGGACTTCTTCTCCCGCGGCGGGTCGCTGAAGTCGTCGTGGTACGGCGACTGCCTGCCCGAGCGCGACTTTCCCACCCTGATCGATCTGTTCCTGCAGGGCCGGCTGCCGCTGGACAAGTTTGTCTCCGAACGAATCGGGTTAGAAGACATCGAGGAGGCTTTCGACAAGATGCATGGTGGTAAGGTTCTGCGCTCGGTGGTGGTGCTGTAGTGGTTTCCATCGATCGCGTGGTCACCCACGGCACCTTCGAACTCGACGGCGGCAGCTGGGAAGTCGACAACAACATCTGGCTCGTCGGCGACAACTCCAATGTCATCGTGTTCGACGCCGCGCACGATGCAGCGCCGATCGTGGAGGCGGTCGACGGCCGGCATGTGATCGCGGTGGTGTGCACGCACGGACACAACGACCACGTGACTGTGGCGCCAGAGCTCGGCGAAGCACTCGACGCACCGGTGCTGCTGCATCCAGCCGATGCAGTGCTGTGGCGAATGACGCACCCCGACAAAGCATTTCGGGACATCTCCGATGACGAAACGTTGACCGTGAGCGGAACGGAACTGCGGGCCCTGCACACCCCCGGCCACTCCCCCGGGTCGGTGTGCTGGTACGCCCACGATCTGGGCGTGGTGTTCAGCGGCGACACGCTGTTCTCCGGCGGACCGGGCGCAACCGGGCGTTCCTACTCGAGTTTTCCCACCATCCTGCAGTCGATTTCCGAGCAGCTCGGCACACTACCCGGCGAGACCGTGGTGCACACCGGTCACGGTGACGACACGACGATCGGCGACGAGATCGTCAATTACGAGGAGTGGGTCGCCCGCGGACATTGATGTTTCTCCGCCCAGAACTCGGGTTCGGTCAGTGCCCACGGATCGCGCAGTGCCGCAAGTGTTTTCGGCCTTTCGACCCGGACACCGTCGGCGCTCGGCCGCGAAGGCGCCGGCGGGAGGAAATTGGCGGGGGCGGGACCGAATAGCGGCGACTCGGGGGCGACAGCCGTCGGCAGCGCGCCAGCCACCCGATCGACACCGCGAGGCCAGCAGAGCCAGGGTCCCCGCGCGGGATCGGCACCACGAAGGGGACACTGGTGGCACGCGAAACCCACCAGCGGGAAGGAGCCGCGCCCATGGTTCATGAGCTGATAGCCACCGTGCCCGATCTGTCCGGCAAGTTAGCGGTCGTCACCGGCGCCAACAGCGGCCTGGGGTTCGGCCTGACCAAGCGCCTGTCGGCGGCCGGCGCCGAGGTGCTGATGGCCATCCGCAACCAGGCCAAGGGCGAGGCGGCAATCAAGGAGATCCGCGCAGTCGTGCCCGATGCCAAGCTGACCATCAAGTCGCTGGACCTGTCGTCGCTCGGGTCGGTCGCGGCGTTAGGTGAGCACCTCAACGCACTGGGCCGGCCCATCGACATCCTGATTAACAACGCCGGGGTGATGACGCCGCCGGAACGCGACACCACCTCGGACGGGTTCGAATTACAGTTCGGCAGTAATCATCTGGGGCACTTCGCGCTGACCGGGCATCTTCTGCCGCTGCTGCGCGCAGCGTCGGGCGCGCGGGTGGTCTCGTTGAGCAGCATCGCCGCTCGCCGCGGTCGCATCCACTTCGACGACCTGCAGTTCGAGAAGTCCTACGCCTCGATGGCCGCATACAGCCAGTCGAAGCTGGCGGTTCTGATGTTCGCCCGCGAGTTGGACAAGCGCAGTCGCGCAGCCGGCTGGGGCATTGTCTCCAACGCGGCACACCCGGGTTTGACCAAAACCAATTTGCAGATCAGCGGCCCCTCCCATGGCCGCGACAAGCCGACGTTGATGGGACGTCTGTATACGACGTCATGGCGCTTTGCGCCGTTCTTGTGGCAGGAGATCGACGAAGGGATACTGCCGGCGTTGTACGCGGCCGCCAATCCGGCGGCCGAAGGTGGCGCGTTCTACGGGCCGCGCGGCCTTTACGAGGCCGCCGGCGGCGGTGTCGCCGAGGCGAAGATCCCCAGCCGCGCAGCCAATGACGATGATTGCCAACGCCTTTGGGAGACCTCCGAGCGTCTCACGGGTGTCAGCTATCCCGCGTAGCAGCGATGCACGCTGTTGCTATTAGCTGATCTAGGCACGGCGTTTTGCGGGAGCAGCCGATCGTCACGATCGTGCTGGTCAAGAGGCGCGCGCCGGAAGCGTGCGTTTCGTCGCGATGCCCAAGTGGGTAACCTCCCCCACAGCATGGGTCGCATCAGCAACTTCTAAGGGGTATCAGCATGAGCGAACACGACGACGAATCGGCGGACAAGGCCACCAAGGACACCACCGATAGGGGCGGCGTGGACACTGCCGAGGCCTCCAACGAGGAAAGAGACCAGGACAGCGAGGCCAAGGGCGAGACCGACAAGGACAGCGACGGCGACGAAGTCGAGACCGACGAAGACGGGAAGCCCAAGCCCGACGACGAGGCAAAAGAGAAGGCCGCGGAGATGCGGTCGGCCTACAAATACCAGCCCACCCTCGTACTGCCTGGCTCCGGCGGGACCATCACCGGCACCGCCGTCAACGAGTGGCTGGACGACGACGGTAACGCCAAGTATGCCGACGACGACGATTCGCCGGCCGCCAAGGCTGAGGCCGAGCGGGACAAATCGAAGTCGGACTCCGACTCAGATTCAGATTCCGACGAAGGACAGCGCCAAGACGACTCCGCGAAATCCGAGAGCGACAAAGCCACAAAGTCCGACAGCGGCGACTCAGAGGATTCCGGTGGCGACGACGGTTCCAAGGAGAAGGACCTGAACGCCACCAGCGACCGGGGTGCCAACGCCGATCAAACGGCCGAGCTGGCGGACAAGTCCGACGACGAGCTGTACGAGGACGCCAAGAAGACCGCCGAAGAAAATATCGAGCGGGACAAGAAATTCAACGAAGAGATCATCAAGACGGCCAAGGAAGAAGGCCAGTTCGACGATCAGAATGACGACGACGACTCGTCGGCGGAAGCCAAGGACGAGCGGGCCTCCGATGAGGATTCCCAGGCTGACCAAGACGCGAAAGACAAGCAGGAGCAGGACGACAAGCAGGACAAAGGCGAAAAGGAACCGGCGAAGACCTGACCCGGTTCAGCCGATTCGGATCCCCGGCGCGGGCAAAGCGCCGGGGATTCCTGGTATCTGCGGAAGGCCGGGAATCTGCGGCAGCTGCGGCAGCGGCGGCGGGCTGGGCGGCGTGACCGTAGGCTGCTGGGGCGCAGGCGGCTGGGTGGCCGGGGGCTGGGTGGTTTGCGGCGGCTGTGTGGGTGCCGGCGGTTGCGTGGTCGGCGGTGGTGGGGGCGGCGCTTCGGTGGTGGGGGCCGGCGGCCGAGTCGACGGCGGTGGGGCCTGGCGCGTCTGCGGAGGTGGCTCGGCTGTCGGCGACGGCGGCGGCGTTGTCTCCGGCGGGGGGCTTTCAGTGCTGGATGGGGGCGGTGCTGACGACGGTGCGGAGGTGACGGGAGCCGTGCTGACCGACGGCTGCGTACCGCCCTGCTTGTGTGAACTCAGCCCGATCGCCACGGCGGTACCCACCAGCAGCAGCGCCACCGTGGTGCTGACGATGATCACCGCCGGCAGCCGGTACCACGGGATCGGTGGTTTCTTGGGCTCGGCGGCCGGTCGACTTTCCTGCTCGAATGCCAACTGCGGGCGAGCCGACGTCAGCCCCGAGCCCTGCCGATCGCCGGCGGCCGGCATCACGCTCGACGCGTCGTCGGCCGCCTCCGACCAGGCCAGCGCCGGTTGCATCAGCGAGACCGGCGCGTCGGAGTTGAGCTCCGCGCCGCCGTCGAGAGCCTCCTGCTGCGTCAACGGTCGTATGGCCGGTGCCGCTGCCGGGGCCGCGGCAACAGCCGCAGCCGGAGTCAGCACCGTCGCGCTGGTGTCTGCAGGACCACGCGCGGCGCGCAGCGCGCCACCGATCGCGGCGGTCAGTTGCGGGCGCGGTGTGGTGACCACCGGGACGCCGAACCGCCCGGACAGCGTCGTGGTCACTGCCGGGATGTTGGCGCCACCGCCGACCGTCGCGATCGCGACCACACTCGACTCGTGAATAGCGTTGCGGCTCAACGTTTGTTCGACCGCACGGACGAATCCGTCGAGCGGCCCGCGGATGGTCTCCTCCAGTTCGTTGCGGGTCAGCCGGACCTCACCGCGCATCCCCGGCGCGTCCTGGGCAAGGGTGGTCACTGTAGTAACCGACAGGCGCTCCTTGGCGTTGCGGCACTCGCCGCGCAACCGGCTCAGCGATCCGATCGCCGCGGTGGCGGTCGGATCGAACGAACCGGTGGCAGGCAGTTCAGACATCACGTAGGTCAGCAGCGACTGGTCGATCAGATCACCGGAGAAATCGTCGTGGCGCACCGTCGGGGCAACGGGCTGGTAGTCGCCGGCGGCGTCGACCAGCGTGATGCTGGTGCCGCTGCCGCCGAGGTCGCAGATTGCGACGATGCCACGCGCCGGGATGCCGGGATTTGCGCGCACGGCGAATAAGGCTGCGGCGGCGTCGGGGATCAACGTCAGCGGCTTGCCGGAGTGCGACCATTCCGAGACCCGGCTCAACGCGGCTCCCAGCGCGTCCACCGCGGGCGCGCCCCAGTGCGCCGGGTAGGTGACCGCCACATTGTCGGGCAACGGCCGTCCGCCGGTGACCGAGTAGGCCAGCGCACGCAGCCCGTCGGCCACCAGCGCTTCGCTGCGGTGTATCGAGCCGTCGGCCGCCACGATCCCGACCCGGTCGCCGACCCGGTCCACGAAGTCGGTGATGACCAGCCCCGGCTGGTCCAGTCTGGGATTCTCTGACGGCACCCCGACTTCGGGTGCACGCTGCCGAAACAGGGTCAGCACGGGTTTACGGGTGATTGCGTGGTCCGGTGTCACGGCGGCAAAGTTCGTGGCACCGATCGACAGGCCCAACGCAGGCCTAACTCCGTCTGCCATCTAGTCCAATCCCCGTGTCCGGTGGAACGCTTTGCATTCTCACCTAACCGCAACCTTTGCGCTAAGACTTATAGCCAATCTGTGTGTCGGCTATGCGCAGGCTGTACGACCACCGCACCGGTCAGCGGATGGTGCCGGCCCCGGGGATCAGCGGCAGATCGAGCGCGGTCACCCAGCCCGGAGACAGAGTGTTGACCGCGGACACCGCGTTCAGCGCCCGCAGGCCGGTGGCCAGGCAGCCGGCTGCGGCGGCGTCGCGGCCGGAGCCGTCGGTGAACCGGAAGGCCGTCTCCTGGAAGATGCTCGGGGTGCCTTCGATGTCCACCCGATAGACGTCGTTGTCGTGGCCCGTCGGCCAGTCCGGGGCCGCGTCGAGACCGATGCGGTTGACGTGCTCGAGCTGGATGCGCGTCTCGCCCTGGTACAGCCCGTTGATGGTGAACCGGACGGCCGCGACGTGTCCTGCCTTGATGACGCCCTTGGCGGACTTGCGGTCGGTGGGCGTCACCCACTTGTCCCAGGTGGTGGTCATCTCGTCGAGCATGATTCCGGCGGCGTGGGCGATCATCGGCACGGTCGCTCCCCACGCGAAGATCAGCACGTCGCTGTTCTCCAGCATGGGGCTGTATTCGGGCTCGCGCCCGATGCCCATCTCGCGTTCGTAGTCGCCCTCGTAGTTGGTGTAGTCCAGCAACTCGGATGCGCGGACCTTGCGTACCTCAGAACACAGACCCATCAGCGTCATCGGGAACAGGTCGTTGGCGAACCCGGGGTCGATACCGGTGGTGAAGCAGGACGACTCCCCCAACTCGCACGCCTCGGTGATGGGCGTGATCCAGTTCGGCGGGTTCTGCGGCATCGTCGGCCAGATCCACGGCGTCATCGCCGTCGAGCACACGTCGATGCCCGCCCGCAAGAAGCGGGTGATCAACGAGATGTTGTCCTTGGCGTGCATCGCGGTGGGTCCGTAGTGCACCAGCGCGTCGGGCTGCAGCGCGATCAACGCCTCGACGTCGTCGGTGGCGATGACGCCGACCGGTTCGGCCGATCCGCAGATGTCGCCGACGTCGCGGCCGACCTTGTCCGGGCTGCTCACTCCGACACCCACCAATTCGAACAGCGGGTGCTTGACGATCTCGGGGATCACCATTCGACCGACGAACCCGGTGCCCCACACCACGACCCGCTTAGGAACGCGTAACGCGCCCACTTCCGACATCAGCACCTCCAAGTCAGCCAGCCCCGGGTTCACCATAATTTCTGAGTCAAAAGGGTCTCGTAATCACCCCTCGGTGATGACAACATGAACAACCATGAGCAGTCGTCGTGCAGCTTCGATCGTCTTCGCCGTCGGTACCGCCTTCGCGGTCTCCTGTGGCGTAGCCAGCGCCACCCCCAAACCCGGCGAGTTCCCCCAAGTCCGCTACGAGGTGAGCGGCCCCGGTGTCGCCGAATACATTTCGTGGCAATCCGAGTCGGGCCAGCAGCGCGCGACGAATGTGCCGTTGCCGTGGTCGACCCAGTTCCAGGCGTTCGGCGGCCAGGTCTTCGTGCTCAGCGCGCAGGGCCAGGGCACCATCGCCTGCAAGATCGTGGTCGCGGGCAACGTGGTCAACGACGCGCATTCGACCGGCACGCCCGGTCGGGCCATCTGCTCGCACTGACACCGCGGCTTGAAACAGACGCTGGATCAGTCCGGAGGTCTAGGCTCGCGGGAGTGGCCCCTTCAACGGCGAAGCGGGACAGAGGAGGATCGAATGGACCTCAAGACCAGGCCGGCAGCGGCGGCGAAGCCGGCTTCCAGGAGTTTGGCGCCCCGGGTCAACGGGGCGCGGCCACCGGAGATTCCCCTCTGCGATATCGAGTTGGGATCACTGGATTTCTGGGCGCGCAATGACGACTATCGCGACGGCGCCTTCGCCACGCTGCGCCGCGAGGCACCGATCTCGTTCTGGCCCGCGGTCGAGATGGAAGGATTCGATGCCGGTGCGGGGCACTGGGCGCTGACCAGGCTGGACGATGTCTTCTTCGCCAGCCGCCACCCGGAGGTGTTCAGCTCGAGTCCGAGTATCACCATCAACGATCAGACCCCGGAGTTGGCGGAGTACTTCGGTTCGATGATCGTGCTGGACGACCCCCGCCATCAGCGGCTGCGTTCAATCGTGAGCCGGGCGTTCACGCCGAAGGTGGTGGCCCGCATCGAGGCGTCGGTGCGCGACCGCGCACACCGGCTGGTGACCTCCATGATCACCGCCCATCCCGACGGGCGGGCCGACTTGGTCAGCGAACTCGCCGGGCCGCTGCCCCTGCAGATCATCTGCGACATGATGGGCATTCCCGAAGAAGACCATCAATGCGTATTCCACTGGACCAACGTCATTCTGGGCTTCGGCGACCCGGACCTCACCACGGACTACGACGAGTTCATCCGGGTGTCAATGGAAATCGGCAACTACGCGACCCAGCTGGCCGACGATCACCGCCGTGCCAGCACCGATCACCACGACGATCTGACCACCGCGCTGGTCGAAGCCGAGGTGGGCGGCGAGCGATTGTCGTCGTCGGAGATCGCCATGTTCTTCATCCTGTTGGTGGTCGCCGGTAATGAGACGACCCGTAACGCGATCAGCCACGGCGTGCTGGCGTTGTCCCGCTACCCCGACCAGCGGGAGAAGTGGTGGGCGAATTATGCGGCGTTGGAGCACACCGCGGTCGAGGAAATTGTGCGCTGGGCCTCGCCAGTGGTCTACATGCGCCGCACCCTGACCCAGGATTTCGAGCTCAGCGGTACCAAAATGGCTGCGGGCGACAAGGTTTCGTTGTGGTACTGCTCGGCGAACCGGGACGAGTCGAAATTCGCCGACCCGTGGGCGTTCGACGTCGCACGCAACCCCAATCCGCACGTCGGCTTCGGCGGCGGCGGCGCTCACTTCTGTCTGGGAGCCAATCTGGCGCGTCGCGAAATCCGGGTGGTGTTCGACGAATTGCGCCGCGAAATACCGGACATCGTCGCAGTCGAAGAGCCGGCGCGACTGCTGTCCCAGTTCATTCACGGCATCAAATCGCTGCCAGTCGCCTGGACTTAGCCCGCCGAGCGCGGTTGCACCTGTTCGCCGTTGACTGTCAACCCATTTGCCGGTAGGGCTGTGAGGATGACCGACGTCGACGTCTGCGTTGTAGGTGCGGGTTTCGCGGGCTTGACCGCTGCGTTGCGACTCAAGCAGGCGGGCTGTTCGGTGAGATTGCTCGAGGCACGCGATCGGGTCGGGGGCCGCACCTTCACCGTCTCGCGCGACGACGGATCCTGGATCGACAGGGGCGGGGCGTGGGTGGGCCCCACCCAGGACCGGATCCTCGCACTGCTGGATGAGTTCGGCGTCAAGACTTTCAAGCAGTATCACGACGGGGCCGCGATGATGTTCGTCGACGGCAAGCAGTACCGCTACGAGGGCACCATCCCGTGGAGCATGAGCCCATGGGCCGCGCTGAATCTCGGGGCGAGTTTCCTCGAACTCGGCCACATGTGCAAGACGATTCCCTTGGATGCGCCGTGGGAGGCCAAGAAGGCCGCCACGTGGGACCGCATGACGCTCGCTCAGTGGTTGGACCGCAACGTCAAGTCCAAGGCTGCGCACGACCTGCTCGACGCCGCGATCTCGGGCTGCTACACCTCGGCGGCCTCGGAGGTGTCGATGCTGTTCATGCTGTACCAGATGGGCTCGGCCGGCGGCCCCGGTTTCGTGCTCGGCGGCCCCGGCGCCTCCCAGGACTCCCGGGTGGTCGGCGGGATGGGCGCCCTCTATGGGTCGATGTCCGCCGAGCTGGGTGACGCGATCGCGCTGTCTCAACCAGTGCGGTCCATTACCCAGGATCTCGAGGGCGTCACCGTGCGCTCCGACCACGGCAGTGTCCGCGCCCGGCATGCAGTCGTTGCGGTCCCGATCGCCATCGCCAGCCAAATCGCTTACGAGCCAATGCTTCCCACCGACCGCTCGTTTCTGCATCAGCGGATGCCGAGCGGTGCCGTCGTCAAGGTCTCCATCGTCTACGACGAGCCGTTCTGGCGGGCCGACGGCCTGTGCGGACAGTCCGCAGCGCCGGGCTCGGTGGCGACCATCACCATCGATGCGTGTACCGACTCCGCTACACCTGGAATCCTGTGCGTGATCATCGAAGGCCCGATCGCACGCCGATACGAATGCCTCGACCAGGACGAACGCCGGCAGGCGGTCCTCGACGCACTGGTGGAACGGTTCGGGCCGAAAGCGGCCAGGCCGGTCGACTACGTCGAGCAGAATTGGAGTCGCGAACGGTATTCGGGCGGTGGGATGCTCAGCCACGCTCCGCCCGGTGTGCTGACTGAATTCGGTCACGCGCTGCGCCGACCGTGTGGTCGCATCCACTGGGCCGGCACCGAGAGTTCGGCGGTGATGTGCGGCTGGATTGACGGCGCCGTGCGTTCCGGCGAACGGGCCGCGAACGAAGTCCTGGTCGACCACGCCCTGCCTGGCACCTGATCGCCTCAGTTGCAGTCCAGTTCGTAGACGAACAACACCCGCGGGTACACCGTTAACCATTCCGGTGGCTGCGGAATGCGCGTGACGCTCGTCGCGGTCGTCCCCAGCCACGCCAGCGCCTCCCGGTACTCGTCAAAACCCGCTGGCGCGAAGGGATATCGGTGGTAGCGCGCGAACGCGTGCACGTGTGCGTAGAGGGCGAGCTTGCCGATGGGCCCGTCGGGCATGTCTTCGAATACGATGATGCGCCGGCGCGCCACTCGCCGGCATTGCGTGATCAGTCTGACCGGGTCGTGGCTGTGGTGCAGTACCTCACTGAGGATCACGTTGTCAAATGCTTTGTCCGGGAATGGAATTGACGTGCCATCGAACTCGGCGAACGGGATGTCGACGGAGCGGGAGTCCTTGACGTCGATGCCGGTGGGCACCGCCCCATACATCTCGCGCAGGTACACCGAGAGGTGTCCGCTGCCGCACCCGACGTCGAGCACACTGTCCCCGTGACCAACGTACTCAGCCAGCGCCTCCGCCTGCTCGCGCAGCCGCACGGCGGGTTGCAGGACATGCTGGACTTCAGAAAGTTTGCGACGAAACATCTGGGCCAGAACGTAGCACGCTCAACTCTTGGTTCTCCCAGTCGGTGAACCGTCTCGGACTGAACTAGGGAGTTGCGTCCCGGTGTCGGAGTTGCTGGGACAGCGCGTCGATCTCGCTGCGCAATTCCTCGATCTGGGCGGCCGTTGCCGCCTGGTTCGCGGTGTCGGTTTCTTCGACGCGCTGCACGATCCACGAGGCCAGCGACGCCGTCACCACCCCCACCAGACCGATGCCGCCCATCATCAGCACGACGGCGATGCCGCGTCCGGTGACCGTCACCGGATACAGGTGGCCGTAGCCGACGGTGGTCACCGTGGTGATCGACCAGAACACCGCGTCGCCGAATGAGGCGATGGTGGCGCCCGGCTGACCACGTTCGGCGTCGAGCATGGCCAACGACGCCACATAGACCAGCAGCGTGACACCGGACAGCGTATAGAGCAGGATGCGGCCGCGGATGACGTCGCCGACCGCCCGCTGCAAAGCGCCGACCAACACCAGCAGGCGCAGCACGCGCAGCGGGCGCAGTAGCGGAAGCGCAACCACCAGCAGGTCGATCAGGTGCTGGAAGAACCACCGGCGGCGGTCGGTGGCCAGGATCAGGCGCGCGATGTAGTCCACGACGAACAGGCTCCACGCCAGCCATGTCGCCAGCCAGAGGAGTCGGGCCTCCTCACCAGCGGGCCGGGTGAGGACCTGCACCGAGTACATGACCAGAAAGGCCAGGGCGATCAGTGCCAAGGGCCATTCGGTGCGGCGCACCCACAGCTCTTCCTTGCTCGGCTCGGTCATGCGGCACAGCGTATCCCGGCGAATATCAAAGACTTTCGACCAGATCATGGTCCGGGCGAGGCCGCCGGGTCACAGCCTCACCAGAGGTAGACCACGGCGTCCTTGCCACCGGTGCACCTGATCCACGGGTTCGCGCCGTCGCCGGCGCACTGCATCAGGAAGTTCGCGGCGTTCTTCGGATCGCAGTTCGCGCCCGGGACGGTGAAGCAGTCGACCGCTCCCGGCGCCGATACCGTTCGCTGCCCATTGGTGGCGTTGCCGTAGGTATTCCAGTACGTGCGCAGGACGGTGTTGGCGAAATAGCACGACGTCTGGGGTGAGCCACGCCCCCCGTGTGACCCGAACCCGGTGGTGTTGCTCAGCTGGAAGCCCTGGTCGCAACTTTGGCGACTGGCGCTCTGGTCCGGTCCCGTGACCAGCGGAGGTGTGGCATCGGCCGGGCGCGGCGGGATCGATTCCTGCGGAATAGACGTTGGGGCGCTTTCGCCGGCGTAGGGCGGAATGGTCGGCGGCACCGTCGCTGACGACGGGGCGTGCGGCGGGTCCGGTTGCGCCAGCAGGCCGACAACCATGCCGACTGCGCCGAGAATCAGCACCACCGATGCGCCGACCACCGCGGGAACGACCCAGCGCCGCCGCGGCGGCTGCTGAGGTTCCGGCACCGACACCGGCTGCGGACCCGACGGCGGCACAGTTTGCGGATAGACATACTGACGCGGCGGCGGGGGCACGGGCGACCATGCCGCAGCGCGGGTCGGCATCTCTTCGGTGCAATCGACGGGGTCGACCGCGGTGCGCGCGCCGCTGCGCAACGCCCGTTCGGCAGCGCGACCGAATGCCCCGGCGCTGCCGTAGCGATCGTCAGGTTCTTTGGCCATGCCGCGCGCGATGACCTCGTCCAGCGCCGGCGGGACCCGCGGGTTGGCCAGGCTGGGTCGAGGCGGCGGCGACGACATATGGGCCGCGACGAGACCACCCTGGGTCTGCGCTGGAAAAGGTAGCTGGCCGGTCAGCGACTCGTACAACACACAGGCCAGCGAGTAGATGTCGGCGGCAGGCGTGATCTCGGTGCCGGTGAAACGTTCGGGCGCCATATAGGCCCACGAGCCGACGCGCATATCGGTGGCGGTCAGCCGGGTATGCTCGCCCACCACTTCGGCGATTCCGAAGTCGACCAGGTACGCGAAATCAGCTGGGGTGACAAGAATGTTCTGCGGCTTGATGTCACGATGGACGAGGCCGTCGGCATGCGCGGCATCGAGGGCCGCGGCGATCTGGTTGATGATCATCACTGCCCGGTTCGCATCCAGCGGGCCGTTGGCCAGCAAAGTCTCTAGGTCTCTGCCGCGAACCAGGCGCATGTCGATGAACAGCGAACCGTCGATCTCGCCGAATCCGTGTATCGGGATGACATGCGGTTCCTGCAAAGTCGCCGCGGCATGCGATTCCCGCTCGAAGCGGGTGCGGTACTTGCGGTCGTTGGCGTACTGACTCTTGATGATCTTGAGGGCGACGGTCCTGCCGATCTGGTTGTCGTAGGCCTCGTAGACCTCCCCCATGCCGCCTTTGCCAAGGACACCGGTGATCGTGTATTTGCCGAAGGTCGTCCCGACACGCTGATCCACCGCTGACACCGTCATCGCCTCCCGTAGGAATTATGCGGCACAACACGGGATGTCTAGCTGTCGGCCTTGCACTGGGCGGCGGGAAGCTGGGCTAGGTGACTGGTCAGCCAGCTGGCGGCGGCGTCGAGTGCGCGTTTGCCGTCGTCGAACAGGCCGGACTCGGGCTCCGCGGCGATCGCGACGGCGACCTTGCCGGTCGGGGTGTCAAGGACACCCAGTTGACGCGCAAGGTATTTGCCAGCTGGCGACGGACCCCAACCGCCTTTGAACTGAGCACCGGGGAGTTGGCCGATGCCCCAGCGTTGCTGCGGGCTTATGTCGCCCATCAGAGCGAAAATCGGCGCGTTTGCCTTGTTGCAGAATGCGTGGCCGGTGAACCGCACCTGATTGGTCAGCGACCAATTCGTCTGTCCAAATATGGTGAATTCCCTTCGCAGCCTTCGTGATTCGACGGTCGTCGGGTCACCGGTCTCCTGCAGGACCTGCTGCACTGTGGCGGCGGCGGTGGCTGGATCGCCCAGTTGCTGCCAAAGCGCTTCGGCTGCGGCGTTGTCGGATTCGATGATCGCGGCCTTCATCTGGTCGGTGACTTTTCCCTGCGCGCGGTAGGCAGCGATCACCAGCGGTACTTTGATCGTCGACCAGGCCGGGCCCTGCTGCCAGTCGCCGTATGTCAATGGCGGTTCTGCACTTCCGACGGCGACCACCGCCAGGCCCATCGCGGCGTTCAGCCGGTGGGCCAGCTGGGTGAAATCGCCGGCCAGGTCGGCCGCGTGCGGGGTGGGTGCGCTGGGCGGCACCGGTGGCACTGAAGGGTCCGAGCGTGGCGGCGACGGTCCGTGCCGGTAGGTGTAGACGGCGGTGAGCGTGACAATCGCGGCCGCCGCAACCAGCGTTGCGGCCACCGTCATCACCCGTCGGGCGCTACCCCGCTTTGGCTTGGAGATAAGAAACTATTCCTTGCGTGACCGCGGTGGCGTATCGGGCCCGACCGTCGGCGGTTTCCATCTGGGCGGCGTCCTCGGCGTTCTTCATGTTGCCGAGTTCGACGAGGACGGCCGGGTATTCCGCGAAGTTCAAGCCGGCCAGGTCCGCACGGCCATACAGACCGTCGGAGCCGATGTAGTTGGCCGGGCGGAAGCCGGCGGCAATCAGGGCGCTGCGCATCGCGTTGGCAAGCTGCATCGACGGTCCCTCTTGAGAAGGTCGCAGCGGCGGGCTGGAGTAGTTGACGTGGAAGCCGTGTCCGGACGCGGGGCCGCCGTCGGCGTGGATGCTGACGATCGCGTCGGGGTGCGCGGCGTTGGCACGCGCGGCGCGGTCGTCGATGCAGGGCCCGGCCGAGTTGTCGTCACCCCGGGACAATTGGGTGTTGACGCCCAAACCGCTCAGATTCGCCGCCACCATGTTGGTGACATCCCAGGTGAACGCATGTTCGGGATATCCGTTGCTTGCCGCGGTGCCCGAGGTGTTGCACGGCTTGGTGCCGCCGCGGCCGTTCGGCACCTGCTGATTGATCGACGCGTCGGCGACACCGTTGTGACCGGGGTCAAGGAACACGCTCATGCCGGCGATCCCGGCGGCCGCGGCGCGTGGACCGGTGACCGTGGCGGCGAGGACAAGCGGTGCTGCGGCGGCGCATTTCAGCACGTCGCGCCTGGATACTCGGCTCACCGCGCGATGGTAACAACCGGGCGCCTGCTCACGCCCCTCACCTGAACCGTCGCAGCTGTGAACCGCGGGGGCTAAGCTCTGAAAAATGCGGATCGTGATGCTCGGTTCCATTGCAACGGTGTCGGCCGTGACGGCGCTCGCCCTACCGGCCACTGCACACGCGGACTCGAAGAACTTCAAATCCCCGTCCGGCAACATCACCTGCATTCTGGACAGCACGCTGGTCCAGTGTGACATCAGCGACTACACCTTCACTCCGCCGCCACCCCCCGAGTGCGCCCAACACATCAAGTGGGGCAACCGATTCACGTTGTCGCCGGGCAAACCCGGAGCGGTCACCTGTCACGGTGACACCACAGAAGTGCCGGGTGAACCGACTCTCGACTACGGCAAAACCATCAGCGCCGGGACATTGACGTGCCTCAGCGAGCAGTCGGGGGTGCGCTGCACCGACACCGCCAGCAAGCACTTCTTCCGAGTGTCGCGGGACTCCTTCGAACTCGGGTAGCCCATTCCCATTGGCGCTCAGCAAATTTCAGCTGTCAAGCGCCTCGCGCAGGTGTTGCTCGGGGTCGGTCCGGGAATTACGGGAACGGCCGAGGTCGCTCTCGACGTCCAAAGGACAGCGGCGACGTCCAGCACTATGGGCACGATGAGCTCCGTGCACGGTCTGCGGGGACCGAACCGGTGCGCTTACCGATCCCAGTTGCGCGCTCAGCGCACAGGTGAGCGATGACGTTGCCTCGCATCATCTTCGGGTCCGATTCACGAGCTGTGTTGTGAATCAACCTTATTGGCGGACCCGGAGGATCAAGGGGTGATGAGCGCGCGCCACCCGGCCCGGACTTGATGCAGCTAAACAGGGGCAGCCTAGCGGTCGACCATGGAAAAGGAGCATTATGGTTTGGCTGGGTTGCTGGCAAAATTGATGGAGGGCTTGTTGGAGGGCACGTCGTTCGGGAAATACCAGCTCATCGAGTTGCTGGGCCGTGGCGGCATGGGCGAGGTGTGGCGGGCGTACGACTCCGCCACCGAACGAGTCGTCGCGCTTAAAATCCTGCCCGCCGAGATCTCCAACGACGCGATTTTCCAGCAACGCTTTCGACGCGAAGCGCACTCGACCGCACGGCTGAACAATCCCCATCTGATTCCCATTCACACCTACGGGGAAATCAACGGTCGATTGTTCGTCGACATGCGTTTGATCGAGGGGCGCGACCTGCAGGCCGAACTCAACACCGGGCCCATGGCGCCCGCGCGCGCTGTCGGCATCATCAACCAGGTCGCCAAAGCCCTCAACGCCGCCCACCGCGACGGGTTGCTGCACCGCGATGTCAAGCCGTCCAACATCCTGCTCGACCCCGACGACTTCGCATATCTGATCGACTTCGGAATCGCCCGCGCGGCAGGCGATCTGGCGTTGACCAAGGCGGGAGACTTTGTCGGAACGTGGCATTACATGGCCCCGGAGCGCTTCAGCACATCAACCGTCGACGCCCGTTCGGATGTCTACTCGTTGTCGTGTGTGCTCTATGAATGCCTGACGGCGCAACACCCTTTTCCGGGCACCACCCTGCAGCAACAGGTCACCAGTCACCTCACTGCGCCGCCGCCGCGGCCCACCAGCACCAATCCCGGGTTGCCGGGGGCGTTGGACGTCGTCATCGCCAAAGGCATGGCCAAACACCCCGACGACCGGTACGACACCGCGGTGGAGTTGGCCAAAGCCGCCAACGATGCGCTCGTCGCACCGCCACAAGCGGAACCCACGCTGATGCGGCCGGCTGTCCCGATCCACGACCATTTCGGCGCGCGCCCGGACCCGCGTCCGCCTCGATTCCCGCCACCGCAGCCCCCGCCGCCGCCGCCCCCGCGGATGCCGCCTCCGCGAACCCCGCCACCACAGCAGGACCCTGGCCCGCGGACCCCGCTGCCCCAGCATGACCCTGGCCCGCCCACCATGGCGCGACCGGCGCAAACTCCACCTCCCACCCCTGCGCCGGTTGCCGCACGGCCGGCCACCACACCGCCGCAACCGTCGAAGCCGTGGTGGCGGCGCAAGGCCGTCGCAGCGGCGGTCCTGGTCACGGTGGCAGCGATCCTGACCGGGGTTGTCGCCTTCGGTAGTTCGGGTCCCGCCACCGAAGAGTTTCACCAGATCACGCTGCCGTTTCGCGGGCTGAGCGAACCGCAGGGGCTGTCGGTCGACGCGGCCGGCACGGTCTACGTCGCCGATAGCCCGCACAACCGGATTCTGGCGCTGTTCGCGGGCGCGGACGCGCCGCACCCGCTGCCCTTCGAGGGCCTCAACTATCCGACCGGGGTGACCGCCGACCCCGGCGGCTCGGTCTACGTCAACGACGCCCGCAACCGGCGCGTGCTGGTGCTCCGCGCCGGATCACAGAAACAAGAGGAGCTGCATTTCACCGACTTGCAAGACCCGACCGGCCTCTCGGTGGACGGCAGCCGCACCGTCTATGTCACCGACACCGCGCGCAACCGGGTGGTGATGCTGCGCGACGGGTCGATCGTGCAAGAAGAAGTGCCTTTTTCCGGGTTGAACAGTCCGACCGGTTTGGTGGTCAGCAGCGGTGGAACGGTGTACGTCGCTGACGGGGGAAACAATCGGGTGCTGATGTTGGCTCCCGGCAAGGACCAGCAAGAGGTGGGCTTCGAAAACCTGAAGAAACCCGGCGGCGTAACGCTGGACGGTCAGGGCGCGGTCTACGTCAACGACGCCGGGCACAATCGAACCCTCAAATTGCCCCCAGGATCCTCAGAACAAGTCGAGCTGCGCTTCACCGGACTCGACAATCCGTGGGGTTTGGCGGTCGACAGGAACGGCACCGTTTATGTCGGAGGACACAACAGCCAGATCGTGGCACTGAAGCCGAAGTAGTAATACTTGCGACAGCGGTCATGCAGCAGTCGCTATTTGGCGATCTTTACCACGCGACTGCGGGCGCATTCGCACTGAACCCGAACAGTCATGGCGGGCAATTACTTTCAGCGACAGACTTATCCGTTGCAGTGACGGCGAGTTGATACTTGACCGCGACGCCGAGGTAGATCTCAATGAACCGGCACGTGAACTGGCGATTGGTTGGCAGCCACTCGTCCGGGCCGGAGTCGGACTTGCGCCCGTTTTCCGCCGCCGACACCGCGAGCAGGTTTTTGGTGTCGTTGGCAAATTCGAGGCGCCGCGCAGCGGACCACTGCGCCGCGCCGGCATCCCACGCCCGTTTCAACGCGAACACATGGTCAATCTCGATGGCGTCGCGGGCGGGGCCGCCGAACACGAGGGTCGCGCCGGAATACGGGTCCTGGAGGATTCCGGCGGTTACCTTGCAATTCCTGGTCCCGGGTTTGAACACAACGTCGGTCAACTGCGCCCCCAACACCCGATTACGGGTATCGCATCCGGTGTGTTCGGTATCGGCCCACGCCGGCCCGAACACACAACCCTTGCCCGCCTTGCAACTTCGTTCATATCCCGGGACGTTCGCGAGCCGCGGGATGACGACGGCTGAGCTCAACAACTGAGCGATGTGTTGAGAAATGCCCGGGGCGAGGGTAGCGCTGGACGTGGTGGGCGAAGGCGCCGCCACGGGATTCGGCGGCACCGCTTTGGGTTGAGTGACCGGCGACGCGCAGCCGACCACTACGGCCAGCAAGACCCCGATGATCACCAACGCCTCGGCGACCCTCCGCCGCTTCACCCGGTCCCCGCACAATGTGACATATCGCAGTTCTACCGCGGGCCACCGACAGTGCGGCGCAGCCGGTGTCGCGTGGTGGAGCCCGTCTGACGGAGCCGCCGCGTATCGCACCGAACCGCTGGTCACACCGGGTCAGCGCGCCTGCCGAGCCAGCCAGGTCAGTATCTCGGCGGCCGCGCGGGCGCCGCTGGAGGCGGTCACCACCGTGCGCGGTGACTGCCAGTGGAGTACATGCAATTCGCCATGCGCGGGGCGAATGGACTTGTCAGCGTAGCTCAGCAAGTCGGCGTCCAGTGCACCGTCACCGGCGGCCAGCACCGGCGCCGTTTCCGGTAACGCACCTTCATCGACCAGGCGTCGGCGTACTTCCGCGACAGCATGCGACTTGCGCAAGCTCTCGGGCACCGCATAGATCTTGCGGCCCTGCCGGGACACCGTCCAGCCGCGGTCCCCGCACCAACCCGCCCAGTCGTCCAAAAAATTGGCCGGCATCGAGGCCTCGTCGACCACGAGGTAGCAGAAGAGATTCTCGGCCACGCGCAAATTGAGCACCCAGTCATCGCTGATGCGTGCCTTCAACGCGGCGACGATGTCCGTCAACGGCGGCCCGCCGCCGCTGATCCGGGCGGCCATCTTCTTGCTCCATTCGGCGTCGGCCACCGAGTCAACCAGGATGTTGCCACCGTTGCTCGTCACCGCATAACGAAAAGGGCCGCCCGGCAGTTTTATTCGCTGGTATTGGACAACGGTGCGGGTGGTGGCGGGCAGCACTGTCACCCGAGCGGCCAGTGCCCGCAGCCCGGCCTCCGCCTCGGTAGTCATGAAAGACACCGGCGATTCGTTGTAAATCTCCACACAGGTGCGGTCTTCAGCACCGAAGTGGCGCTGCGAGTAGATCAGGGTGCGGTCCAGGTCGCAGGCGATCAGCGCCGTCATGCGGTGATGTCCTTGATCAGCCCGACGCACGCAAAGGCCAGGTCGGGATCGTGCACGGTCGGCACATTGCGGGCCTGCGCCAGCATCCGGATATGGCGATGGGCAGGATCGTCGTTGTCGCGCAGCACAATTCGCCACGGCACCCGCCGGAGCAGGACGCGCGTCGTCTCGCCGATGCCAGGCTTGACGAAGTTGGTGGTGGCGATGCCGTATTCGCGCTGTATCCGCTCGACTGTCGCCCACCCCGACCAGGTCGGCGCCCGGTCGCTGCCGCGGACCGCTGCCACGCCCTGCCGGACGTCCTCGGCGACGTCCTCGAAGTGCACCGACACTGCGTCGAGGAAGGTCGCGGACTGATCGTCGGCGGCCAGCTCACGATAGAACTTGGCGCCGTGAAACTCCCCCGGGGCCAGCAGGTGGGGGTTGAGCACGGTACGGGAGACCAGACCCGAGACGGTCGAATTCAGGCAGGCCGATGCGATCAGAAAATCGTCACGAGTTCCGTAGGTGCGCACACAGTGCCCGGGGTCGGCCAGCACGGCCAGGTCATCGTTGAACCTGATGCCGGTCACCCGGTGATACTCCGTCAAGGCGGCGCTGAGTTCGCGGGTGATGACACCTTTCCCAGTCCAACCGTCGACGAACACGACCGTCTCCGGAGCATGTTGAGCGGCAAGGTAATCCAATGCCACCGTGTCGATCCCCCGATCCCGGACGATCGAAATTGCATAGTGCGGAACGGCATTGGCGTGCCGGCGCAGCACCCAGCGCCGCATGAGGATTCCGATCGGCGTGCCGGCCCGGGCCAGCGATACGAGGACCACGTCGCGGCCGCGCTCGGCCAGTACCAACTCAGTGACCACGCCGACGGCGACGGCAAGCCGTCTCGCGCTCTCCGCCAAGACGGTGGTGAACAGCTCGCGGTAGTCGTGGTCGGGCTGGTACTCGATGGGCAGGGATTCGGCGTAATGCGCGCGGCCGCTTTGGATCTCCCGCTCCCGTTCGAGGGTGTCCGCCTCCAGCGCAACCTCGGACAGGTCGGTGAGCAGCCAGCTCACCTCTTCGGCGGTGTAGGACCCGAAAGCCGGCCCGCGCAGCGGCTTCACGAGTGCGCACCGCAACGCGCGACGGCCAGTCCGGCCACGTCCGGTCCGTGCACCGCTGCCACCAGCATGTCGTAGCCTGCTGTGGTCAAGACATCGACGATGCCGCCAGATTCGTTGAGGCGCAGCGTGTCGGCGCCAGAGTCCACCATCAGGACCAGCTGGGTTTCACCACCCGATTCCTCGGGAGCCCACCCGTTGTAGAGGAACCGGGGCGCGTCGTCGCCTGGCTCACACGCACTGAATTGGTACCCGCGGCGCAGCGGATAGCCCGGCACATCGCGCACGTAGGCCGGCGACCGCGTACTGGACTGGTAGCGCACGGCAAGCCCCGCACCCGCGAGCCCGTCTGCCACCCGCAGCGGCAGGTACATGAACTCCTCGTGACCCACCACCAACACCGGGCGACCGGCGTCCAACCCGTCAGCCACCTGGGCCACCGCATGCTCCAAGGCACGGTCCAGCGCCGGGCGGTCCGCCCGGGTGAAGCAGTGTCGGCCTCCTTCCGGGATCGAGTCGGGCCAGGCCACCTCGATCCGGCGGGCGGAGCCGGCGCGAGCACCGAACGCGGCATTGAGCGTTGGCGACGGCAACGCATTCACGTCGTCAACCATGCTGTCCGGCAGAGTGACCCGCCCTCTGGCGAGGCTCACGTGATCAATCTGCACACCGAGTTCCGCGGCGGTGCGCTGCACCGCGTGTTCGTGGTGCGGCTCGCGGACATCCACCAGGGAGGCCACCACGTAACGTGATCGGGGTGCTCGACGCTGCAGAGCGCAGATGGCGGCCAACGCCGTGCTACCGGTGGAGATTTCGTCGTCCACGATGACCAAGGTCCGTCGCTGTTCGAGCAAGTCGCCGGTGCTGGGTTGCAGCGTGTGATCCGTGGCGTGGGAGTGCCCCTCCTGGAACCCGGCATAGATCAGCTCCGGCGCCGCGGGTCGCCGGGTCGTGTGGATATAGACGGCGGCGTCGACGCGATCGGCGACACAATGCCCCAATCCTGTCGCGGTTTCCGCCATTCCGAGCACGTCGAGTTCACCGTCGATGCCATCACGGATGCGGTCGCCGAGCCGGTGCCCCGCCCCAGTCACCGAGGCCGGCGACGCAGCGATGTGCTTACCCAGCACGGTCGAGACCAGCAAGTGGGCACGGCGTGGGTTGCGGCGCAGTCCGGGCAACACCAGATCAGTCACCGAGACCGGATCGGTCCCATCGCTGTCCAGGACCGCGAAACCGAAAGAGTTTGTTGCCCAATGCGATCGGGTCATCGTCCAGCAAGCACCGTGAGCAGGTCGACGAAGGACACGCCCTGCCGCGTGACACCAAAGACGCGAGCACGACGTAGCACTTGGTCGGCCCAAATACGGTGCGGCCGTGGCTCATTCATCTTGTTCCGGTATTCCGAGCGGCGCACTCCACTCACCTCGGCCTCGGCAACGTCCAGGGCGTCGCGGTATTCCTCGTGAGTCACCACGGCCAGTGCGTGCACAGCAGGCACATGCGAGGGGTGGATGACGGTCTTGCCGTGCAGGCCGTTGGCTCGGTCGAGGCTCAATTCGCGCAGCAGGGCATCAAAGTCGCGGCTCACCAACTGATCACGGAACCGCACCGCGTCGTGCTCAGCAAACGGCGTCGTCCGCAGCATCGGCCGGAACAATCGCTCGTGATCGGCGAAGTACTCCCATACCGGACCGGTGATCACGTATCCGGTACCGTCCGCACGACCGAAGTAGTTCACGATGTCACTGATCGCGTCCGCGATCACCCGCACGTCATAAATCGTGAGGTCGCGATCGCGCCTGATCCCGAACAGCCCGCACATGTCGGTCGCACCGATGCGCAGAGCCAACACTGAATCCCGGTGCCCGGCAAGGACCTCGGCTATAGCCGTCAACTCACCACTGCGGGTTTCGCGGAAAGCCAACTCCGCCGACTCCAGCACCGGCATGCCATACAGGTGTCTGCCGAGGGTTCGGCCGGCGTTGGTGATCTCTTGCAGAAACCGCTCGCCAGTTGCCGCGCAGAACTTCGGGATCACGAATCCGGTCAACACATCCCGTCCGTCGGCCAATGCCTCCGCGATGCGGGAAATGCATTCCACGCTACGGACCCGCACGAAAAGCATTGCCTGCGTCGCATCTGCGGTCACGGCAAGCTCATCAAGGACGCCGACGACGTTGCTCAGTGCACCACTTGCCGCACCCTCGTCGACGGCGTCCTCGAGGTCGAAGACCATCGAGCACACCCCCTCGGCGGCACGCCTGGCGACGGTCGCCGCGAGTTCGGCCCGGTCAGCGGGGATGTACAGGGTGGCTCCCAACCCGACGGCAAGCAGCTCACGGTCGCCGTCGACGGCCAGCACCTCCGGAGGGCGGATGAACAGCCGTTCCTGTTCGGCTGGCGCCAGATGGTGGAAATGTCGAATCGCCGTCGCCGACGACGGGTGCCTCACTTCGCCGCTCCCTGCCGGATCCGGTTGACGATCGTGGTGATGAACTTCGATACGTCCTCCATCCCGCGGTAATAGCCCCAGTAGTCCGGGTGCGGGACACCGAGACCCTCGACCAGCAGGTCGATGCGGGTGGCCTGGGCGTCCAACGCCGTACCCCATTCCTTGGCGGCGCCGCGGTCGACCGCTAACCGTTGGGCGTCCCGCAGCCGGAAACGCACCTCTTTTTCTTTGCTAGCCGGATCCTTGCGCAGCTCGCGGAGCATGACAAGCCGGTCGGCGACGGCATCGATGCGTTCTTCGGCTGCGGACAGCTCGGCGCGCGCCTGGGTTGCCAGGTCCAGCACCGCTTCCGGTTGGCGCTCGCGCTGAACGGCGGAGGCGCGCGCCAGCAGTTCGTCGGCGCGTTCGAGATGCTTCTGACTCGCCGGGCCGTTGTCGAGCAGATCCTTCGAACTGTTGGCGTGAAATTCCCGCAGCAGCGCTGACCGGTTGGCGTCGACACTGTCCACCCGGTTGCGCAACGCATCCAGCCGGGTGCGCAACGAGGCGACCGTCTGTTGTGCCCGTTCGTCGAGCTGGGGCGCCGCGTCGAGAGCCTCAGAAACCGCCTGGACGGCGGCCCTGAGTCGGCGGCTGGCACCGGCCAGCGACGCCACGTTGCGCTGCGCACGGACCGACTGCAGGTTGTCGTATGCCGCGGTCAATTCCTCACCCGCGCGGTGCACGGACGGGTAGGCCCGTAATGCAGGCGCGGTCTGCGCCAACCGCTGCGCGACACCATCGGCTTCGGTGGTCGCCGCAGCAGCCTCGGCTTGCGCAGCAACGCCGCGAGCGGCCACCGCGTCCATCGTCGCGCGGTGTCGTTCATGGAACTGATCCAGGCCGTGCCGCGCCGAATCGATAAGTTGCTGCGCCCGTTCGGTAGCCCCGGTCAGCTGGTACGGCTTCCGGGAGGCGCCAAGCCCGTCGCTGTCCGATCCGGTTGCGGACAGGTAGGCAGCGGTAGCGTCGTAACACGCCGCGCGGACGGCGTCGAACTGCGGTTCGAGGGAGGGCTGCGGCTCGACCGCCGCGGCGGCCTCAAACAGGGATTCCACCACGTTCCGGCGGTTTTCCAGGTCCAGAAACGATGCTGTCAGAGCCGCTTGCGCCGGACCGAGGTGCGCGTTGTTGCCGGGCTCGCGAGACCGTCTGAACCACCGCCCGCGCACAGTCCGATCTTAGCGGGGCTCAAGAATCCCTACCGATAGCCGTCGCTTTACTCAGCGCTGGTGTACTACGGTTGGCAACGACTGGTGTTTGCAGGTATCTAGTCCGACAAAGTTCTTTGAATCATCTGGAGGGGTGTTCGATGGGTGTCAGTCTGAGCAAAGGCGGCAATGTCTCGTTGACGAAGCAGGCGCCGAATCTGACGGCGGTTGCGGTCGGCTTGGGCTGGGACGTTCGGACCACCACGGGCACCGACTTCGACCTCGATGCCAGCGCCATCGCCACCGGCGAGAACAAGAAGGTGCTTTCCGACCAGCACTTCGTGTTCTTCAACAACCTGCGTTCACCGGAAGGCACCATCGAGCACACCGGCGACAACCTCACCGGTGAGGGCGAAGGCGATGACGAGGTCATCAACGTCGACCTGGCGGCCACCCCGCCGAACATCACCAACATCTTCTTCCCGGTGTCGATCTACGACGCTGACGCTCGCAGCCAGAGCTTCGGGCAGGTCCAGAACGCCTACATCCGCGTCATCGACCGCAACAACGGCAGCGAGCTGGCCCGTTACGACCTCTCCGAAGACGCCTCCACCGAGACGGCCATGGTCTTCGGCGAGCTCTACCGTCACGGCGCCGAGTGGAAGTTCCGCGCCATCGGGCAGGGCTACGCATCCGGCCTCGCCGGCATCGCTCGCGACTACGGCGTCAACGTCTAGGGCGTCCGGCCTGGTAGGGGGGCTGGTATGGCATTGCGGATCTTCTGGCCGTCATTTCTGGTCACGATCATTTCGCTCATCGTCGCCTGGTTTTACGGCGGTGTTCATGCGTTGATCCTGTGCGCCATCCTGGGCGTCCTTGAGGTGTCGCTGTCGTTCGACAACGCGGTCATCAACGCGACCGTGCTGCGCCGGATGAACGAATTCTGGCAGCGGATCTTCATCACTATCGGAATCCTGATCGCCGTGTTCGGTATGCGGTTGGTCTTTCCACTGCTGGTGGTGTGGATCACCGCTCACATGGGGCCGCGCGAGGCTATCGACCGAGCGCTCAATCCGCCGCCCAACCACGCCGAGACGTTTGCTGACGGCACTCCTAGCTACGAGACCGCACTGCACCACGCGCACCCCCAGATCGCCGCGTTCGGCGGAGCGTTCCTGCTGCTGCTGTTCCTGAATTTCATCTTCAGCGAACGCGAGATCACCTGGTTGTCGTGGCTGGAGCGGCCGCTGGGTAAAGCCGGCAAGCTCGACCAGCTGGCGGTCGCGGTGGCCGCAGGGTCGATCCTGCTGGCTTCCCAGTTCGCCGCGGAACCCGACAAACGCGCCACGGTGATGTTGTCGGGATTGTTGGGCCTGATCACCTACATCGTCATTGACGGTCTCGGGTCCATGTTCGAGGTCGACGAGGACGGGGACGGGGACGGGGACGAATCCGACGAGCCGGCCCGGGTCGGGCCCTCCGACCTCGCCAAGGCGTCGGGCAAAGCGGGTTTCTTCTTGTTCCTCTACCTGGAAGTACTCGATGCGTCGTTCTCGTTCGACGGAGTGATCGGTGCCTTCGCGATTACCGCCGACCCCATCCTGATCGCGCTGGGCCTGGGCTTCATCGGGGCGATGTTCGTTCGTTCGATCACCATTTTCCTGGTGCGCAAGGGAACGCTGTCGGAGTACGTCTACCTCGAACACGGCGCGCACTGGGCGATCGGCGCCCTGGCGGTGATCTTGTTGGTGTCGGTGAACCCCAAATACGAGCTGCCCGAGGTGGTCACGGGCATGATCGGCGTGGTGCTCATCGGCGCGGCGTTCCTCACCAGCGTGGTCCGCAACCGTCGCGAAGCGGCCGAGGAAACACCGGAACCGCAGCCTGCCGAGATTGAATAGCGGCACGTCCAACGTCACCGAAAGGCCGGCAATGGCAATCGATTACACCAAGCGGCCCCGGTCAACTCCAGCTGCGGCGCCATCGCATCCACCACCTCCGTCGGCCCCCAGCGGAGTCAACCTGTCCAAAATCAAACTGACCAAGGATGCCCCGCGGATCAGTCTGACCAAAGCCGGTGAGCAACAAGGCGTTATGCGGGTCAACCTCAACTGGAACACCGGCGGCTACGCCGGTGCCGTCGACCTCGACCTGGGTTGTCTCTATGAGTTGTCCACCGGACAAAAAGGTGTCGTCCAGGCGCTGGGGAACTCGTACGGGTCGCTGGACCGGGCTCCCTACATCGCCCTGGATGCCGACGACCGCACCGGATCAGCGGCCGGTGGGGAGAATATGCGCATCAATCTCGAACAGCCCGAACGCTTTCGGCGGATCTTGATTTTCGCGATGATCTACGAGGGCGCACCGAACTGGGCGGCAGTCGACGGCGTGGTCACCTTGTACCCGACATCGGGGCCGCAGATCGAGGTCCGGATGGACTCGCCCAACAACGAGGCGCGCATCTGCGCGATCGCCCAGGTCTACTACGCCCAGGGCGCCTTGCACGTCAACCGCGAGGTGCAATACATCAGCGGCAGCCAGCGGTTTCTCGACCAGGCCTACGGTTGGGGTCTGCAGTGGCAGGCCGGCCGTAAGGACTGAGGCATCGCCCCAACGCCGAGCGCTAGTGGTGCTGTTGCGTCAGCTGCGCGGTGATCACCTGGTTGAGCCGCTGCAATCCGCCGCTGGTCAGTCCGTAGAGCTGAGATTCGATGGTGCGCACCACCGCTGAGTCGCTGAGCACCTTCTCGCTTGATTGGATGAGGATGGTGCCGGCGCCGGTGAAATCGAACTGACGTTCCTCACCCGAGTTGATGCCGAATCGCGCCGCGCCCGCAGCGAGGAAGCTGCCGATCCACCGCTGGTCGTAGTGATGGCTGGGGGACGGGCAATCCGCCCAGCCGACCAACGCTTCGGGGTCGACGCGCGCCGGTGGTTCAACGAACATGACGGGACCGTTGGAGGACGCGAGGAACTTGCCGGTGCCGATCAGGGTGACGAAGCCCGGCACGATCGACTGGTTGAGCGACAAACCCGGTTGGAACGCCAGCAGATTGGCCGCGCGGATGGTCAGGTTGCCGTCGTCGAGGTCATAGGAGTTGATGTCATAGCCGCGGTCGCCGATGATGAGCTTGCCCTGACCCTCGGCGACCGTGTAATCACCGAAATACAGTGGCGCAGAGAACTGTTGCGAGACCATGTGCATCAGCCCACCCTGTAGACCGTGGGTCAGTGCCCGAAACTGCATCTGCCCGTAGTAGGCAATCATGGCGCCCTTACGGATGAACCACGGGTTGAGCAGGTCGATGCAGAACGCGTAGGCGTTGTCCGGAATGTTGTCGTCGTTGGGCAGCGTGTTCGGATTCAGCGATTGGCCAAACGTGCTCACAGCTTCTCCTCCGACGCTTGCACGAAAACGGTTCCCTGCCCATGGCATTTCAGTTGCATCGCTTCACCCGATCCGCGTCCTACCGCGTCCCGCCAACTCATCGCTGTCTTCAACTCGGTCTGCACGTTGCCGTACACGCCGACGAAAGCCTGCGGATCCACCACTATCGGATTGGGGCCTCCCACTTGAAGTTCGAGAACCCCGCCGTGCGCCAGCAGCACCGCGGCGCCGTGTCCGGACAGCTGCGTCGTCCACAAGCCCTGGCCGGTCAGTGCGCCACTGGCCGCGCCACGCAACATGCCCATCATCCCGCCGCCGCCACCACCGCCGGTGCTGGCCACCGAAACCACCGAGGATTGCAGCCCGGCGGTGTTGGCCAGCAACCGCGAGGCCTCGACGCGCAGCACCTGGCCTGGCTGGATCTCGACGATGTGAACTTCAAGGCCGGCGTAGCCGTAATGCGCTTCGCCGCTGCCCTGCGCGATCATGGTGCGCTCGTGTTCGCCCTGCATCATGCGCCCGGCGAGCCGGACGATGCCGCCCATACCGCCCATTTGCCCCGCTCCGGGAACCTGGTGCGGCGCGAAGGCGACGTCGCCGGTGTAGAACAGCATTGCTCCGGTGCGGGCCACGACGCCGCCGGCCTGGCCGACATTGACCTTGACGACCTTCGAGTTGACCTTGGTGAATACCACTGCGGCTCCCTAGCGCTCGGCCGGTTGTATTGAAACGATGCCCTGGCCGTCCCACCGCAGGGAGAAGTTCTCACCGCTGCCCTGGCCCATCGCCGTCCGCCACGACACGTCGGTGATAAACGACTGCTGCATCTGGCCTTTCGCGCACACGAAGGCGTCGGGGTCGACCACCAGGGGGTATTGCGGACTGACCTCCAGGTGAATCAGCGGGCCGCCCGCGGAGAGCAGCGCGACCTGGCCCTGACCGGTGACCACGGTGGTGAACAACCCCTGGCCGGAGGAGGCTCCGCGCAGACCGGTGAACGTCACGTTAGTCTGCAGGTTGCCGGCCAGTGCGAGCAACTGGCGCGACTCCACCTGCAACTGCTCGTTGTTGAGGTTGATGATCGTCACGTTCTGCGCGTTGACCGCCAGGAACACCCGGCCCTGGCCGGTGCATTCCATCAGGCTCAGCGCCTCGCCGGTGACGCGTTGCTTAAGCCCGGCCAGCATGCCCGAGCCACCCCCGAAGCCGGCGTTCTTGAACGCGATGTTGCCCTCGTAGGCCACCATGGCGCCGGTCAATGCGCGGATGCTGGTGTTGTTCAGATGGGCTTCGATCACCTTTTTGTGCTGCTGATACAACTGCGCCATGTACGCTCCCCAGCCTGTTGACTTGCCAGCGCAAACGTTAGCTGATCATCGGGCGCGGGTCAGCTACGGCGAGTCGGCAAAACCGCTCACTTTGTCGGCGCCGCTAAGTAAGGTTCGGGAAATGCGCTTCTTGTTCCGCGCAGCGGAGGATGTGGATGACTGAGCTACGTCGGCCGATGCCTCCGGCCTTCCAGGCGGCACACCAGATCCTCGTGGAGCAGGGCCCGCAGTCAACGGCTGCCCTTTTGGAACTGCTCAGGTTGCAAGGATTCCACCAAAGAATCGAGCGTCTCGCCCAGCTTCCGGATCTATATCCGAATCGCTTCCAACTGAACGCAGACGGGTTGCTCGCCGTCGCCTCCAAGCAATTCGTCTCCTACTCGGAAGCCGACCACTCCAACAACGACACGCTCACCGATACCGATTGGTACCGACCGACACGCGTGCGTCGTGTCCCTGCGGACCGGGTCGCGGTCCTCGACATCGAGACCACCGGGCTCGATCAGGCCACAGACGACATTGTGGAAATCGCGCTGGTGCGCCTGGACGGCATCCCCATCCTGGATTTCACCGTCCTGTCAGGGACGGAAAGTCCTGATGCAAAGGGGGGCGTTTCCCTAGGCCAGGCGCTACACGCGGTTAACGCCGCGTTCAATGACATCGACGTCCTTGTCGGGCACAACCTGCTCGCGTTCGATCGGCAATTCGTGGAGAAGGCAAGCCGCCGGGCTGGTCTGGATCCGCCGCAATTTCCGGCGTGTGTCGACTCTCTGCACCTTTCGACATTGATCGACGTTGCGATGCCCAACCGGTCGTTGGCGGATCTCACTGACCGCTACGGCATCGCCAACCCTAATCCGCATCACGCGTTGTCGGACGCCATCGCCACCGCTGCGGTCGTCCAGCGACTGCTGGCCGCTGTCGATATTCGGCAGCCAGCCTGGCAGCTGGTGATCGCGACGCTCGAAGCGTTCGATCACCCGCTGGTCGCCTTGCTGCCGGCGCTGGCAGCGGCACCGCAATTAACTGCCTTGGCCCGTGCACCCGATCCGTTGTTGATGCCAACGGGTTCCCCGGCTTCCGACGCGTGGTCGGCAGCTCGCGATGACCTGGCGCTGCTCCTGTCCAGGCCGGACCGGCGACCTCGGCCTGCGCAGCGTGAGATGGCTCAGGCCGTTGCCGAGGTCGTCGACGGTGGTGGGCGCCTGGCGGTTGAAGCTCCGACCGGAACAGGAAAGTCACTCGCCTACCTGCTGCCCGCACTGGGGCGCGCCTCCAGGCCCGGACGACCGGTGGTCGTCGCCACCGCTACCAAGGCACTGCAGGGTCAGCTTCGCAACGAAGCCGCACGCTTGCGTGACGAGGGGTTGCTGCGGGCTCCGTTCCGACAGGTTCAAGGCGTCGGCAACTACGTCTGCGCACGAGAACTCGAAGACGCGCTGTCCGACCGTGAGTCCTCAGCGCTCGCGATGGCTGTCGCTATCCGCGCGATCACTGCATCCCCGACTGGCACCTGGGATGACGTCACCGACCACGTCCTCCGCCATGGAGACGCACACTACGCGCGCACCCGGGCACGATTGCGCACAACCGCGAGCGGATGTGACCGCGCGAATTGCAAATGGGCTCATACCTGCCCACTCATCCAGCAGACCACGGGCATGGAGAAAACACCGGGAGTGCTCTCGGTGAACCACGCTCTCATTGCCAGCTGGACCGGGGAGGCCGGCGGCCGCGCTCCCGGCGATGTTCTCACCGACGGCCGCGCCGATCTCGTTTTCGACGAGGCACATGCCCTGGAAGACAGCCTGACTGCCGCGTGGACCCAACGCGTGGATGCCCTCGAACTCCAAATCCTGGTCAATAGCCTTTCACCGCAATCGAAGCTGGTGCGTGAGGTCAGATCCCGGGCGGGTGGCGACGAGACCGTGGGACAGAACATTCAAGCCCTGCGGTCGGCCGGCGCTGAAATCTTCGGTTGCAGAGACGAATTGGCTGCGGCGATCGCCACTTACCTGCACGAGTACGCAGGGGACTCGGTCTCCGCGGTGCTACGCGGCGGTGTCGTCACCGGCCGCCCTGAGTTCCGGGATCTGCGGCAAACCGCGTCCAGTACCCGGTATTGGCTGATCCAGTTCCGAAAGGCAGTCACCGCACTGAGTCTGTCCCTGACCGACGTCAACGGAACATCCTCTGCGCGACGGCGCTTGCGCGGTCACATCGAAAGGCTCGATACAGCCATTGAGGTGCTGGGCACTCTCAACGAACTCCCGGACGACCACCTGTGGGTCTACCAAATCGCCGCCGAACCCGACGATCCCGCGGCCTGGACGTACGAGCGCATCCCAATTCACGTGTTTCCGCGATTTCAGCAGGCGATCGTCGACCAAACCCATTCGACGGTGCTGTGCTCGGCAACGCTCACAGTGCAGCACCGCTTTGACTACCTCGCCTCGCGACTGGGTATCCGGATCGACCCAGAGCCTGCGGACGGGAGCTTCCGGGCTCTGACCCTGCCGTCGCCGTTCGACTACCCAAAGCAGTCGCTGTTCATCCTCACCAATCATCTGCCGGTACCGATCCCGTCGAACGAGCGCGAGTTCTGCGAGGAGATGGCCGCCGACCAGACCGGATTCCTCTCGCTGTCCGGCGGGAAGACACTTACTCTATTCACCGCCCGCACACGCATGGAAATTGTTGCGGCGCAGGTCAAAGCGCATGCCGCCGAGTTGGCGGAACGCGGCGTCGACCTCCTCGTCCAAGGTGAACAAGGGCGGTCGCAGATCCTGCACCGATTTCGCTCCGAACCCGGAACCGTACTGTACGGCTTGAAGTCCTACTGGGAAGGCTTCGACGCACCCGGCGAAACGCTGTCGTACCTGTTCCTGGAGAAGCCGCCCTACCCGCATCCGGACAATCCGCTCGTGGCCGCCCGGCAGCGAGCGATCGCCGAGCGTGGCGGTGACCCCTTCCTCGACTACGTATTGCCTTTGACCGCAATGCAGTTCACGCAAGGCTTCGGGCGTCTGATCCGTAACGAACAAGACCGCGGCGCGGCGTTTGTGTGCGACCGTCGGCTCCACTCCCCCACCCAGGCACAACGCGTGATCCTCGATTCCCTGCCCGGGCCGACCGTCCATGAGGCGTTCGACCGCGACGACGCCTGGACCCGCGCGATCGAGTTCGTCACGGGTTCTAAACCCGATTTGAGCACGGCAATTGCATTGGGCCGCGACGACGTCACCCAGTTGCTGGAGGATCTGCGCCTCATTCCGGGCGAGGATCCGACCGCCAAATTCATTGAGGCCGCGGAAAGGCTTTTCGGAATCGCCGATCTCCATCCCAAGCAGCTGGAGGTTATGCGCGCTTTCGTGGACGGCAGAGATTTCCTGGCGGTGCTGCCCACCGGTTTCGGAAAGTCGTTGTGCTATCAATTGCCTGCGTTGTTGGCGCCGGAGGCGCGTGCCACGGTGATCGTGTCGCCATTGATCGCGTTGATCAAAGACCAGATGAACGACCTGCGGGGCCGCCGCGGCATCCGACCCGTCCAGGGCATCACCGGCGGGACGTCGAAGGTGGTGCAGACCGAGATCTTGCGTGACACCGCCGAGGGACGGGTGCGACTCCTCTACGTTTCTCCGGAACGTCTAGCGCGCGACCCGGTGCTGCGCGGAGCATTGGGCAGGCAGCAACTCAACCGTGTGGTCGTCGACGAGGCGCACTGTGTCTCAGTGTGGGGACACGATTTTCGACCCGAGTTCCGTCAGGTCCCGGCCTCGGTCGCAACGTTCGACGCGCGGCCGCCGCGAGCTGGTCTCACCGCCACGGCCACACCCGAAGTCGAAACCGACATCAACTCCGCACTGCAGATGCAGGATCCGGTATTGGTACGGGAACCCAGCGACCGGCCGAACCTGCGTTTCCGGGTCGTGCTGTGCAGCAGCGACCGGGAACGCAGCCGCGAACTGCTCAGGTTTGTCGCCTGGGCGGACAAACAACCGGGAATCGTTTATGTCACCCGGCGTGCACTCGCCGAGGAGATCGCAGCGCTGTTGCGGCGCGCCGGCCACGCCGCACGGCCCTACCACGCGGGGATGGTCCCCGAGCAACGTGACGCGGTGCAAGAGGACTTCGACTCTGACACCGCCCGAATCATCGTCGCCACCAAGGCTTTCGGGATGGGTATCAACAAGCCGAATATCGGCTGGGTCGTCCATTACGACTTGCCGGACTCCCTCGACGGATACGCGCAGGAGGCCGGCAGAGCCGCACGCAAACGTGACCTCACCGGAGACTGCCTGCTGTTGTATACCCGGCGCGACATCGGCTTCCGCAGAGGTTTGATCAGTTCTCACGAGTCGACAGCGGACGCCGAGTTGACCCAACGGTTGCTCACCGCATTGTGGGAGTGCCCGGAACGCGGCAAGAGCCGCGTCTTCGACGTCGACGAGATGGCGGACGCGCTCGCCATCGACGACGACGAACTCAACATCAATATCGCGCGGCTCGAACGGGTCGGGGTGCTCAAACAGGGCCTCGACTGCTCTGCACGTGGGACCGTGGATGTCGGTTTCAAGGAACCTGATTCCGGAGACGAACGCCGTCTGTTTCGCGAGTTGTTCTATCAAGCCAATCGGGCTCGGCCCAATGTCCGCGTGCAGCTGGATTTCCAGGAGCTCAAGGACAAGCGTGGCTACGACCCGGACGTTTTGGAGCAGCGACTGATCGAGTGGAGCCTCGATCGGCTCGTCACCTTCTCCAGCTCCCGCAGACTGCGCCGGGTCGAGTTGTTCAGCAGGGTCGCGCCTCGGGTCGAGCTGGCCAGAGAATCGGCGCGCTGGAACGAATGGCAGCGCCGGCGCCTCCAGGCGATTATCGACTATGCCACCGATGAATCGATGTGCCGACGAGTGGCCGTGGCTAAGCACTTCGGTGACGAAGTCGCCGATTGCGCCAGTCGCGCTATCACCGAATGCGATGTCTGCAACGGAGCTTCCGCGCCGTGGTCCGCACTACCGGATCATCTCGTCGCCGATCCCGAGCTGCTCGTCAACGCCGAACTCATCGTCCTGCAAGCAGTGGCCTGGGCGTCAAGCTTTAAACGCGGCAGCTACGGCGAGGCCAGCCTGCGGGCAGCGGTGCTCGGCAAAGAGTCTCTCGGCGAAGGCCGGCCGCTGGGCCAGGGTGTCCTGAGCTGCCCACAGTTCGGCTCGCTGCGACATGTCCGCAATGGTGAAAAGCGCTGGGACACGGCAGTGCAACAGTGCATCGGCAAGAACCTGATCCAGCGCCGAGCGGTCCAACGCGATGGATCTACGAGCGCATACCAATCACTCGTGGTGACCGAACTGGGTGCACAAACCCTCGGAGTTCCCTTCACGCAACATGATTGAGAAGCGAATCACCCACCAGTTGCTCGAGACCGGCGAGCTCGTTGTAACCGCGAATGAGCGCACAGCGCTACTGCTGCCCGAGCACAGCACCAGCATCACCATCGAGCTCGAAGGAGAACAATTCATCGCTCAATGGAGCGGGCGCAGCCGCAAAATCAGTGGTGAAATGCTGCTTGAGCGGCTCCAAGAGCACGGTCAGGATAATGGTCTGCTACGGCTGCGGGCAGTCGATCAGGTATATCGACTGGCGGTGCTCCCGCCGGGCACGGCAACGCTGATCAATGACCGTGATGTGCCGCGAAAGAAGACCCGAGCCGCTCGTAAGGCGGCTCGCAGGAGGACAGTAGACCGGCAGTTTCACCCCGACTCCGAATATGACTGGAGTACGAAGGAAAACAGAGCCGTAGGGTTCCTTACGTCAGCGCGGGAGCTCCTCACCGAACAGCTCGAGGGCGCCGGATTCGACACCTTGGATCTGGTGAAGCTTCGGCTGCAGGGCGAAAAGCTGGCAACGCTGGACAACTTCGACGAGTTGCTGGCGGTGGACGTCGCCAACGTCGAACGAATGCCGCACCAAGAAGCCGTTGCACGTCATGCGCTTTCCCGGCTACGCGGCCGCGCAGTATTGGCCGACGAAGTCGGGCTGGGAAAGACCATCGAGGCCGGGTTCGCGATCAAGGAGCTCACGCTGCGCGGTTTGGCGAAGCGTGTCCTCATCTTGTGCCCCGCCCCCCTGCGTGAACAGTGGCGCGACGAGATGAGCAGCAAGTTTGATCTGTCCTTCGACGTGGCACTCAGCGGGACTCAACTCGGCAACCAGGACAAGCTCATCCTCAGCCTGACCTTGGGCGCCCGCGCGGTCGACAAACTCACCACAAAGGCCTGGGACATCGTGATCGTCGACGAGGCCCACCGCGCCGCCGGCTCGGGCGCCCGCAAGAGGCGGGAACTCATCACCGCACTGACCACCCAGTGCCGTTACGCATTCTTCCTGACCGCCACGCCCATACAGAATGACTTGCTCGAGTTGTATCGCCTGATCGAGCTTCTCCGGCCCGGAACTTTCCGCTCGGTAGGCGAATTCAGGCGCCAGTACATGCGCGGCAACGACCCCCGCACACCCAACGATCCCGCGGCGCTGCGCCGCCTCATCAGCAGCGCAATGATCCGCACCACGCGAGCCCAGGCCGGAGTAGATCGCGTCAAACGGCGACCAAGTGACGTGCCGATCGATCTCGGGCCGCGGGAGCACGAACTCTACGCGTTGAGCACTGAGCTACTGCGCAACATCATGCGCGACCCGGCCGACACTATGCGCCGGCGCAGCCTGGCACTGCGGTTGACCGCTAGCCCGTTCTCGATGGGGACGACTGCGCTGCGCATGGCGGATCGGCACCCCGATCAGAGGGTGCGCGTTGCACTGCAGGAGCTCGGGCATCTCGCCATGGACATCCAACACTCTGCTCGCGAGGACGCCGCGCTGCGCATCACCAGCGAGTGGGTGCGCGAACACGGGCGCGTGTTGATCTTCACCCAGCACACCGACACCGTGACCGGCTTGCTGCGTCGGCTCGGGCAGGAGGGTCTCGACGCGCGCGCCTTCCATGGTTCGATGTCCACCGGTGAGCGCGCAGCTACTGTTGCCGCGTTCCGATCGGGCGCGGCACCGATCATGATCTCTACCGATGCCGGAGCCGAAGGCCAGAACCTGCAATTCTGCAACTGCGTTCTCAACTACGACCTGCCCTGGAATCCGATGCGAATCGAGCAGCGAATCGGACGTGTGGACCGCCTCACCCAGCCCCGCGACGAGGTGTTCGTAGCGAACCTGTTCGCGCGCAACACCATCGACGAGCAGGTCTACCGGTTGCTCGCTGAGAAGCTGCGCATGTTCGAGTTGCTGTTCGGACAGGTGACGACAATCCTGGGTGAGCTCGACGAGTCGAAGTCCGCGACATTCGAATCTCGCGTGCTGGAAGCGCTTTTCGCCGAGGATGACACTCGGATGGAGCGGCTGTTGTCAAAGCTGGGTTCCGAGCTTACCGATGCGCGTCAGCGCGCAAAGACGCTGATCGCGGCCGACAGCGGTCAAAGCAGCTGGATGGCAGGAGCTTTTGAGCATCGAAAGGAACTCACGAAGGCCGGCAGCAACGAATTGGCTCCGGAAGTCGCCGAACGTGCACGCAAGCGGCAGCGCAAAGTTCAGAAATGGGTACGGGAGGTTTTCAAAGCACTCGACGCACAAGTCGTCCACGACACCGGCGAGGGGGAAGGCGCGTTCTTGACCGTCCAGTTCAACGCCGTCGTCGCCGAGGAACTCGACGGACGCGAGCTGCTGCATGTGGCATTCGATCGCCTTGGCATGGAACAGCATCCGGACGCCGAACTGTGTGCCGTCGGGTCTCCAATCTTCGACGAGTTGCTCGGTTTGCTCAAGATGCGCGGCGACATGCACGCGACCGTCCCGGTGATTCCGGAGGATCCAGGACCCAGTCCGCTGCGGCATAGCCCCAACATCAGGCTCGTACAACGACGGTTTGTCTCAGCGGGGACGTGGAGCGGGCAGGCGACGTTCCGGACCACCATCGGTGAAACCGAGTTGACCGAATACGTTGTCACCGCCGACATCAACGCCCGCAAGAAGGCTAAGTTGCCCCGCCGGCCGTTGCAGGATGGCGAGTCCCTGCCAGTGGCATTCGGCAAACCAACACAACTCATCACCGAGTTCGAGCGTGCAGCCGCTGATACGCTCGACGCCCTCAGACAAGACATGGCAGAAGAAGTGACCGCTGAGCGCCGGCGGGAGCTTCAGCGCATCCAGACCGCCTACCTGGCGCAGATCAGTGAGGCCGGCCCCGACGACCAGCAGCGCCTGCGGAATGCGCTGAGTTCCGAGGAAGACCGACTCAGCCGGGTCCCCGATATCCGGGCCCGCGCCAAGATGCTGGCCTTCATTCTCGACGAGAACGACTGGCTGATCGAAGAAACCTGGGTTGGCCCACGCGGTTGTGAGGCCGCATTGACCTACGAATGGGGACTGCCGAGGCCGCCGAAGATCAAAAGCGCTGCGTCGCAACGGACCATCACCATTCTCGACCTGTGCTGCGATTCCCACCTGATCGACGAATCAGAAGGCGTGCAATGCGGCTCCTGTGACAACACGCTGTGCCGGGCGTGCGGTGACGATGGGGTGTTTGCCGACTGCACAGTGTGCGGTCTGTCGTGTTGCGGCCTGTGCCGCAAATTCACCGGTGAACTGTGTCTTGGGTGCGGGGAGCCTGAGCGGGCGCCCGAGCTCGACGACAATTTCGGGGTGGCGTGGCGCCTCAATCGAGGTGCGACGCTTGTCGTCGGCGACCGTGTTGCCCGGTTGATGCGACCGGGGCACCCGGTGCCGTCACTGGTTGTCCGCGACGAGGATGTCGGCGATCCGCGCCGAATTGGCCTGCGCTCCTACGCTGCCCAGAATGGGTTTCCCGCAGACATCGGACTGGTACTGCGGGACTTGAGCGACCGCCCGCAGCCTCTGGACTCGGCCAGCCTGCTGATGCGCAGCACCGGCACCGTCGACATCGAACTCTCCCGTGCCGACCGGGACGGTTCCGTGATCGACGACTTCGATGCGAGCGAGCTGCCTGCGCATGAGACGCCGGCCGTGGCGGGTGAAAGTTCCGCTGGGCTGGCCCAACTGCTGGCGATCCTGCGCGCGGAAGCACCGCCGCCGACGCCCCCGGCCATCATGCTGACCCGTCGGCCTCGGCATCATGAAGTCTGGCTACAGCCGGATCATCTCCTCGAGCGGATAGTTCAATCCGACGACGCATCCGGTTGGAAAGTGGTTGACGAGCAGACGGTGCCCGTGCACTGGCGCAGCCCACCCGCAGACAGCACGATTCTTGCCGAGGCCGGACTCGCTGGATTGCAGATATCCGTGCAGTGCCGCAACGAGGCCGTCCTGGTGACGATGCACGACACCAATGCAGCAGCGACGGTGACCAACTGGGTCGCCGTACCCGACTCCGCTTCGCTCGGGGAACAACTGGCCTGGCACAATGTGCTGTGCACTCTCGGCGCTCCGGGCGGTCGTGTCGGTCAACTAGCGGACGCGCAACGGATGCCGGTTAAGGGCGTGCTGTCCCCCTCAGAATGCGAGCTGGCGGAACGCCGCCTGGAGCCCGTCGCCGAGATCGCCGCAGTCGAACCAGGTGTCGAATTGGTTCCGGCAGAACGTAGCTCACTTGTCGCCTTGGGAGTAGCAGGTCAACAGACAGACAATCTCGATGCCAATGCGATGCCCCCCGATGTCGGTAGGCATCTCCTCGAGCGGGCGCGTCGCGCATTCACCGCGGTGGTGTGCACGGGATACGAGGTCCACGAGACATGGCGCGGACACGGGACCGCTGCGCACCTCTACCGAACTTTCGACGGTGTGCCCGTCGCACCGAAACTCGACGATATCAAGTTCCGGCTCAACGATTTTGGTGTCTGCCGAGAGGGCCACTTCTATGCCGCTGGTACGTCCGCACAGTGCGCTGCGTGCGAAACCTGGGCATGTGGGGCCTGTGATCCGGTAGATGGGCGGGCTGGTGTGGCGTGTCCGGGTTGTTCGGCACAGGTGTGTCGGCGTTGCTTGTCGGCCACATACCAGGTCTCGTCCAGACAGTGTCTGGTGTGTGGGGCGGCGGCGTGCACGGACTGTGGTCGAGACCCGCAAGTGCGGGCCTGCTCGATCTGCGCCCGAGATATGTGCGGTGATTGCCGATCGGGCGAAACATGTTCGGCATGCGGTCAGTTGGTTCCCGCCACGGACGAGCAGTTGCGGGACTTGCCGACGGACCTGGCCGCGGCCGGTGCAATGGTGCTCATCGGCACCGACTCGGACGCGACGATCGTGGTGCTGAACCGCGGTGAGACTGCCGAGCGGATTGTGCTGCGGGACGGCGTAGTCGATCGCTGGGTTGCATTCGGCTGCAACGAGATCAGCGACGACTATCGTCTTCGTTTGGCTGCGAGCCGCAGATTCGGCGTGCAGGTCGCCCCGGTGATTGAACCGCTCGATGCCGAGGCCACTCTCGACACGCCGCATGTGGTGGTGCAGTCGCAACGTTTCTTCTATGCGTCGTGGGCTTTGGACGATCATGCCCAGGGCAAGCGGTTGCAATGGTTCCCCAGCACCGAAGCCGTTCTGGCGCAGGTGATCCTCGACGAGTTCGAGCCGCCCAGCATGCTGCCCAGCGCTACAGGACCGGCACCTGCCGAACTGCAACGCGTATTGCAGGGTACGCAACCGGTCGACCCGATCGAACTGACGATGTGGTGGAACCGGGTCGGGCAGGACGTGATCATCACACCGTCCGGACTGGTCGATCGGACCATTGGACGATCCGGCTTTGACGATTCGCTCAGCCCCTGGATCGATGAGTCAACCGACTGGGCGTGGGTGGGCGAGGGCTGGAATCCGAATCCGACGATTCATGCCCACGCAGCTTCGGAAGCTGCCGAGGCCGTGGTGGCGGGTCTCGCTTCACTCCTCGTACTGGGGATCCGAATCGCCGGGCAAACATCGTGGCACACCATTGTTGAATCGCCGCTGGCAGTATGGGCAACCGCACTATCCCGGTCACTGGGCGTTGATGACGCGGACGAGGTCAGGGACTTCATCGATCCGAACAAGATCACCTACTCGTCTGTGCTCAACGCGGTCGAGTTTGATCGAAAGGTGCGACCCGTCGGGTCGATCAAACCAACGGGTATGCGTGTGTCGCCTGACAGCACCCAGCGTGCGTTCGCTATCTGGATGCCGGACGCAATGGCATCTACTCCCGAGTTCGGTGCGCTGCCGTCGAGGTTCGCCACTGCCATGAAAATACGATGGCAGAACCGACGGTATCGGGCCGCCCTGACAATCGCGGCTCGCGTCGAGGAATCAGTCACCGACGAACGAGGTCGTCTTTGGTGGCATGCGGTCGATCTCGGCCCTGCCCGGACCGATGCACGCCAACTCGACTGCACCACCGGGTGTCCGCTCGACGTGGGTGTCATTGACAGGGAGGGCCACTTCGGCCCTGACAACGGGTATTGCATTTACTGCGGCGAACGAGTTTGCGCGATGTGCACGGAGGGGATGACCGCGTGCCACTGCTGCGAGTCAGCGCTCTGCAAACGTTGTGCGACAAAATCATTCGAAAGCCTACTGCTTTGTCCGGCATGTCTGAACGTTCGTCCGCCCACGCATAAGGAAGCGCGCCAGCACGGTCGTTTCGTCTCGACCAAAGGCATGCTGATCGGTGCTGATGCGCATCATGTAATCGTCGTTGAGAAGTCCGATCACCAATGGCTGCGCAAGGGCAACGACAAGTCGACTCCGGTGCCTCCGTCGGTGTCGAGGTTTTTCGATGAGCGAGCGGGCCAGCTGTAAGGAGTGGCAGATGCCGAGGTTCTTCAGCCTGTGGACCGATGAGCGCTGGTGCGATCACGAACTGGAGGTGGAACCGGCTTTCTTGCCGGCGCTCCGTAGTCTCCTACCCGCGGACTGGGCGGGCGACGGACAAACATTCGACATCACAGCGGTTCTGGTACCGGAACCAAACGGGTCACGGGGGCAATCGGCTATCTCAGTTCGCGTCGACGGGCACACGATCGGCTACCTCGGAGCTGAGGTTGCGCCCCGCTGGGCCGGAGTCGTGCGGCGAGTTGTCGCTTCGGGATTCCTGCCCACGACCAAAGGCAGGGTGTGGGCATCCGAATATGACAATTGGGACGGGATCGAATTCCATGCCACCGCGCAGATTTCGTTGGGCGATCCCGAAAGTGCGTTGCCGTTCAACATTCCGCCTACAGAGCCCTACACGATGCTGCCGCGCTCGTCGATTGTCCAGGTCACCCGGGAAGACGAGCACTACGACGCCCTGTTGAAGCATGTTCCGAAAAGCGGCCGTGGAGTTCTGTTCGTCACGCTCCGCGAGCTTGGCAGAGAAGGCCGGAAATCGCTTGTGGGAGTACGCATCAACAACGAGCAGATCGGTCAACTCACGCCCCAGACCAGTCAAAAGTTTCTTCCGATGATCAAGCACCTGAGAGACCGCGGCTTGCTTACCGTGTGCTGGGCCGACATCAGGGGATCGAAGGTCGCCGCCGAGGTTCGGATCTGTGCAATCAAGGCAAGCGAAGCGACGCCTGAACTATTGGACGGTGATCCCCGCACGGTGCCCGCGCTCGTACCCGAGCGGGCTGATCCATTGAGTTACGACCTCAGCGCAATGCAGAAGGAGCTTGCTCCCCTCCCGACGAAAGGCACGGCAACGAGGCCGTTTGCGGTGGAGCCCATCGACGGATCAGTCGTTCGATTCGACAAGGGTGGTGGCCGCTACAACTATGTCGCCGTACGCCGCGGTGATCAATGGGTGACCACCGCCACTGACGACTGGGGATCAGTCAACGAAGTCATGACGTGGCGCGACCTGGCACCAAAAGTTCGTCAGTTCAGGATCGTTACCGCGTGGGCGCCAATAACTCCCGGCTACGACGAACGGGTGGTCCAACACCTGGCAGTCGTACGCTTCACCATCACCGGTCTGTACTTGGCCGCAATAAACATCTGTGAAACTGGCGACTACTCCGGTAACTGGTACACGACGGTCACCAACCGCGCCGAGGAATACCTGCCCTTCGGCGACAACGTCGACTGGTCCCAGATCGCGACTCATGGCAAGTACATACAGGTTGCGACGTCCTGGGTGGACCTGCGCTGACGCGCCCGTCGGTACATGGATGAACGTCCGCTCTGACCCGCCGCCGGCGTCGCTGACTCGAGTTGCTTACGACCTGGCGACGGGCATCCGTCCGAGCCGTCTCACATCGGGCCGCCGCGACGGGAGAGCCAGCAAACCGACGGCCACCACGGCACAAGTGTCACATCAGCCACACCCGTTTCGGAAACCCAGCCCTCCGCACCTCCCTGACAGCGGCTTCTACGAAAATTGATAGCGGCACTCAGCTCTAAACACACCACTGAGCATCCGCGGCCGAGCTTTCTCGGCAAACGCCTGACGGGTGTCACACCCCTGTCGCATACTGACTGCGGGGAGGAAGGCAGAATCCGATGGAAACACTTGTGGGCGGGACGTTCGGTAAGTACGAGATTCACCGACTGCTCGGCAAGGGCGGTATGGGTGAGGTGTATGAGGCATTCGACACCGACAAGCGCCGGCCCGTCGCGCTGAAGGTACTCAGCGAACAGTTGGCCGGCGACGCGACGTTCCGGGAGCGATTCCTGCGTGAGTCGCGGGCGGCGGCGATCTTGCAGGAGCCACACGTCATTCCGATTCACGACTGGGGCGAGATCGACCACACGCTGTACATCGACATGCGGCTGGTCCAGGGCCAGACCTTGCACGAGATCATCGCCACGCAGGTCCTCACGCCGACACGTGCCGTCGAGATCATCAGCCAGGTGGCGGCAGCGCTGGACGCCGCGCATGCCAACGGGCTGATCCATCGCGACGTCAAGCCGCAGAACATCATGGTCACCGCCGACGACTTCGCGTACCTGGTCGACTTCGGCATCGCCGAGACACCCGGAGAGAGTCATCTGACCGTCACGGGCTATCAGGTAGGCAGCTTCGCCTACATGGCGACCGAACGACTGAACAGCGCAGCGCCCGCAACACCGGCGGTGGACGTGTATGCGCTGGCCTGTGTCCTCTACGAGGCATTGACCGGTCGTCAGCCCTTCGTCGGCAACACCGAGCAGGTGATAGCGGCTCACTTGTCGTCGCCGCCGCCGCGGCCCAGTATGGCCAGGTCCACGATTCCGCCGGCCCTCGACGAGGTGATCGCCCGCGGCATGGCCAAACACCCCGACGATCGCTACGGCAGCGCCGGCGCATTTGCGCGCGCGGCCAAGCGCGCCTTGTCGACACCCAGGCCGACAGCGGGTCCCGATCACACGGTTTTCGCATCGCAGTATCAACCCCCACCGCGCAACAATCAGCATTTCAACAGGCAATTCAGCTCTGCGCCAACATATTTCGCTGCCCCACCGGGGCAGGATGCGCGCCGGTACCTGGTGCCCACGCTGGCCGCGCTCGCGGCCGCACTGGTGGTGGTCGTCGTCGTCCTCACGGTCGCGGTCGTGGCGAACCGCAACTCGGGTTCGGACTACCCCTCCTCGGCGGTCGCCTATCCAACTTCGACGCAACCCGCTTACGAGACGACGGCTCAGCCGACTGACCAAACTACGACGCCGACGACGACACGCTCGGTGGCGATTCCGACCACGACCGCGGCGCAGGCACAGACGGCCGAGCAGCAATTGCGCCAATACGTCAACCTCGACCGCTCCCTGATTGCATCGGAAGCCGCCAACAAATGGGTTCCGCAGCTCAGCTCCAAGCGTCCGGGCACCGTCGAGGGTGGCGTCGCCTGGGACAACGCGATGGCGTTACAGGAGCACGAGCGGCTGCGATCGCTCTACAACGCCAAGCTGCTGTGGTCCGGCGACTGGTCGACGTTCTCAGAATCGAACTACTGGGTGACCATCGCGGGGTACAGCTTCAGCGACGCCAGGGGCGCGTTGTCATGGTGCAGCAGCAGGGGATTCGACCGCGATCACTGCATCGCCAAGCTCATCAGCACGACGCACCCGGTGGCGCAGAGCACGGCGTACAACTGAATCGCCAGTCAGAGCCCAGCTGGCTAGGCGCGCTTCACGCTCCGGATGGTGATGTCCGGTGCCGAGCACAACCGGCACGTCAGCGACCGCACTTTCAACCGGATCTTGGAGATTTGTAACGCTTTCTTGCAGAACGGGTATCGGCAACCACACGACAGGGTGATCCACCAATCGGCCGGATGCTCAGCTTCGTTGCAGAACTTCTGGCAGATACACGGAATCTCGGTGTCAAAGTCCAGTGCCGAGAGAATCTCGAGCTCTGGTAAGTGCAGGCACCCCCGAACGGTCATGGATCGAAAGGTTAAAGCTCTAGTTGAGACTTTTCGGTGAGGCGCGCGCAAGGAAGAATAAAATGTCCGGGGATTTCGGTTCGGGCGGCGAAGCGGCCCTACGGACGCGCCGGCAACACCTGCATCCACCCGTCCGTCAACAACTCCAGCAACTGCCCGTCCGGATCCCTGACCATCGCTGATCCCGCGGACACCGTACCGTCGACCACCTCGCCCCCGAAGTCGCCGACGCGATCCAGTACCGCCGCCAGGTTTGACACCGAGAAGGAGATGTGGGTCAACCCGACCTGATCCATGGTCCGCTCGCCGCCACCGGACACCACACGCCCCGAGTAGTCCAGCAGCTCCAGCACCAGCCCGTCCCTGACCAGATAGGTCGCATGCAACCCCACCGGCCGGGGCAGCTGCAGCAGCTGAGCAGTCCCCTCCTCCGGCGCGTCCAACTCCCACCAGTACTCGAATCCGAGCAGGCCCTCGTAGAACCTGCGCGACCGCTCCCTGCTCCGGACGCACAAACCGACATGGTTGAAAACGACCGACTGCGAACCCATTACGACCTCCCGTAGCGGGACAACACGGTGCCACGCGCACTGCCGATCAGGACCGTGGCACGTTCCAGACACCCTCCGACACCAGCTTCGGTCACCCAGGACTGCACGCTCAACACCATCCCTTCCGCCAATGACGCGTTCAGACCGCGTCCCAGGCCGATCGCCGGCGCCTCCGCACCCAAGCCCAGCCCATGGGCCAACAACACCGCCGGCTCACCACGACCCAACCGCTCCCAGGCCCGATACAGATCGGCACCGGTAACCCCGGGCCGGCACGCAGCCACCAGCGCATCCAAACCTGACGAGCACGCCGTCAGCAGCGCGGCAGCCCGAACAGACCTCGACCCACCGACCATCCGCGTGCAGGCCAACCCAGCTTCGTATCCCGCATACAGTGCCCCGGGCGCCAGGACAATCAACTCCCCCTCCCGCACTGGTCGGTCTGTGGCCAGGTGCCGGAAAGGCACCGATCCACTCAAAGGCGTTGCGAAACAAACACTTTCCGAGGGTGCAACGGGCGATCCCAGCGCCGCGATCGACGCGTAGTAGACCCCGAGCAACTCCCGCTCGGTAACGCCTGGCTGCAACGCGGCCTCCAGCGCACCCAGGGCCGACTCCGATATTGCGGATGCCACGTGCAGACAGGTGATCTCCTCAGCCGTCTTCACCCGGCGTGCGGCCTCCATCAGCGGCCCGGCGTCCACTATCTCCCCGAGTTTGGCCAGCCCGGCCAGTAACACGAACGACGGCGAGGTTCCATCGGTACCGATCCGCTTGGCTTTTCGCATCCCGGGTATCGACGCCACCGACGCCATCAGCTTCCTCGGGTTCCAGCTCATCCCGTACAGGTCCTCGCGACCGATTTCCGGCGGGACGCCCTCGTCCCACGACGACAGCAAATGGACACGTCCAGTCGAGCGCACCACCACGGCCAGCGGGGTGAAGGGCAGCACCCCGGCCCGGCCCAGCAGCCGGGCACCGGACACGTAATGCACGTTTCCCGGACCGCTGAGAATCAACGCATCCAGATCGTGAGTTTCCATGCCCGACAGCACTTTCAGCCGCCGCTCGCCACGCAGCCAGCCGAAGTCGATCCGGGCACCGTCCTCCAGGCTCATCGTCCCGACGCGCACCCCTGGATCGCGCGGCACCGGGGTCACGGGGCACACCCGAAGGGCTGGTAGTTGGAACCACTCAGCTTGACCCAGCCCCGATCGGTCACGGCCACGATGTCCGCGGCGCGGAATCCCGCCGCGCCGTCCTCCCAGATCACCGGTTCCAGCACCACGACCATGCCCGGCTGAAGAGCCAAGCCCGCGTCGAATTCGTTGCCCAGGTCGGTTCCGAAAAGCGGCATTTCGGCATTGTCGACGCCCACCCCGTGTGCCAGGTAGAGGTGCGAAAGCCACGGCCGGACACCATTGTTGGCATCGATGGCCGCCTGACAGAGTTGCTGGCCATTCAGTCCCGGTGCCAGGACCTCCAGACACGCATCGACGACGGCGCGCCAGCGGCGAAACTGGGCGAGCTCAGTTGCATTCGGGTGTCGTCCGGTGATCCAGGTACGTCCGTAGCCCGATGCGTACCCCTCCCACATGATCCCGGCATCCACCCAGATGACGTCGCCGTACCGCAGGAAGCGGTCGGTGGTGACCGTCGGGTATGCGAGGTCACCGTGCAACGTCCATGGGCCCTGTGACCGCCGTGGTGGCATCACCTGAAAGATCGGGTCGATGCCGCCTGCCGAAGCCCCCAACTCGAACACGTGGCGCAGGAACACCGCACTCAAGTCGTTCTGGCGCAGTCCGATCCGCAACGCCTGCAACGCTGCTTCCATCGCCAGTTCGTTGAGCCGCTGCGCCTCCCGGACGCACGCGATTTCGTCCACCGTCTTGACCAATTTGACCGCACCCATCACGCCGGCGGCGTCCACCCATGAAACACCCTGCAATCGGCGGACCATCGCGTGTGACAAGTGGTCGATTCCCACCCGGGCACCAGTCGGGAAATGGTCTGCCACAGCAGCGGCGAATGCATCGATCCCGTCGTCGAGATCGGGAAACAACGGTGGGTGCAGGTGCACACCGAGCGGAACCCCGTCGGCGACGATCGAGTAGAGGTGGGGCATCGGCTCGCCCTTGACCACGATCGCGACCGCGCGGAACAGTGCCGCCCGGTCGCCGTCCATGGCCGGCATCGCGGCACCGGTCGCGTACGTCACCGAGGTGGATGCGAGTAAGACCAGGCCATCCAGCCGCTGCGACGAGAGCTGGGACTGTAGCCGGGCATACCGATCCCGCCGCATCCGTGCGAGATCGGGCCGGTCAGGGATCTGCAATCCGCCGATGGTGGCTCCCGCTGCCCAGTCCTTGATGACGCCCACCCACTTCTCCGCGCGGCCGAACAGCGTAATAACGCAAAGATAGCCCAGTGACAATCGAGCGCCGGAGGCGTGGCACCGCCGACGAACCGCGGAGGCGTCCACTAGTTCGCCCGGGAAGGTATCCGATGGGCGTCCCGCGGCCCGAGGGCCAACCCGCACTGGACATCAACGAAGTCGACGGCGCCTACCGCCTGGCACATGCCACAAGTTCAAGCCGTTCCTGGCGGAACAGGCGCAAGAATTCTCAACACGCATATCGCCGCTAACGTGATGTGGCGTACTGCAACACCGGCTCGGCGGAATCCACATGATCGCCGCTGATGATCGAAAGCTGTCGCGGCCGAATCTCATAACGAACTCCGTTGGACGGGTTGGTCACATCGAATCCATCGGAGACCCGCACCGCGTTACGGAGTTCGATGTTGGCCCCGTCCCGGATCCGTTCACCGCGGTAGTAGTAGCTCTGCGACCCGGTTTGGCAGATCACCGCCAGGGACTGGGCGGTTCGCACCACCGCTGCCGGAGGGTTTCCGACGTCGCATCTTGCCGGGTGGCCGACGAAGCCCAATTCGTCGGCACCATCGACCGGGCCGGACAGCGACAACGACTGCGACGCAGGCGATGTCGATGCACCCGGCACCGCGGTATCGCGTACAGATCCGGAGCCGAACGCCAAGATGCCGGCCAGCACAGCCGCGACGACCAGCATCGCCGCCGCCAGCCCGCCCACCAGAACCGGTCCCCGGCCAGACTTCTGGACCACCGGCCGTGGCGGTGGCGGGACGGGGTAAGGACTGTTGCCGGTAGCGTCCGGGTTCGGGTATTGCACCCGGAACGGCCGGGTGCGCACCGTGCGACGTGGCACAGCCGGTGCGATGGCCGCAACCGGGGCGGGAACTGGTGCCACGTTGGACCCGGCCGCCAAGCGAACCGCCGTCGCCAACTCACCTGCCGAAGCAAACCGTGCCGCAGACTGTTTGGCCATTCCGGTGGCGACGATGTCGTCGAAGGACCGGTCGATTCCCCGGCGCATGATGCTGGGTCGGGGCGGCGCCGAGAACATGTGTGCACTGATCAGCTGGTGAATCTCGGGTACCTCGAAAGGCTTTTCGCCAGTGAGACATTCGTAGAGCACGCACGTCAACGAGTAGACGTCGGTCTGCGCACCCACCCGGTCACCGGTGAACCGTTCCGGCGCCATGTAACCGCACGAGCCGAGCAACGAGCCTGTCGCCGCCGTCATACTCGGGTCACCGCCCGCCTGAGCAATGCCGAAATCGACGAGATAGGCAAAGTTGTCGGCGGTGAGGAGGATGTTTTCCGGCTTGACGTCGCGGTGTACCAGGCCGTCGGCATGCGCCGCATCCAGAGCCGAGGCCACCTGCGTCGTGATCAACGCCGCGTGTGCCGGATCGAGCGCACCGCGCTCGTGCAGCAGGTCTTTGAGGGTGCCTCCGTCGACCAGGCGCATGTCGATGAATAGCACGCCGTCGATCTGACCGAAGTCGTGCACGGGGATGACATGCGGTTCCTGCAGCCGCGCCGCCAATCGGCACTCTCGCCGGAAACGTTCCTGGTACGCCGGGTCCGCCGCCAGTTCTCGGCGCAGCAATTTGACCGCAACCATGCGCCCTCGGGCGGTGTCATAGGCCCGGTACACCTCGCCCATTCCGCCCGCGCCGATCAGGGACCGCAATTCATAGGGTCCGAACCGGGTACCGAGTAGTGAGCCGCTGTGCGGCGACGTCATGCACGTGTCCTTTCCTGGCAGATACCAGGGTTCCCATCCAGGGCCCCCGTTATTCGGCGACGATACGTAGGCTGCGATTCCATGGCGACCGGTCGCACGTCGAGCAGCAGTCGGCTGACCGTCGACGACTGGTTGCAGGCCGGCTACGCGATCATCGCCGACGAAGGCCTCAACGCACTCAAACTCGACCGCCTCTGCGCGCGACTGCACGTCACAAAAGGCAGCTTTTACTGGCACTTCGTCGACATGGCGACCTACCGTCAGACGATGATCGAATCCTGGGCCCAGCTCAAAGATGAAGACCGTCGCGATATCGAACAGCTGCGCGACATCCCGGCGCGGGACCGCCTGTCCCGGATGATGACGTCGCTGGTACAGCCGAGACAATGGTCACTGGAACGGGCCATGCGCGAATGGGCTCGCTCTGATACGGCCGTCGCCGATGCGGTCCAGAAGGCGGACCGCCGGCTACTCAGCGCAGTGCGCCAAGCATTCCGCGACTATGGCTTCGACGACGATGAAGCCGAACTGCGCGCTAACACCACCTTCGCCGCCGGCGTGGGACTGCTGCACCTGACCGGTCCGTCGCCCCGGAAATGGTTGCACCATGAGGCCTTTCTCGACTTCATGTTGCGGCAGTGAACATACCAAAAGGTATGGTGTCGCAGTGACCGTCATTTCCGACGACTTCGTGCAACGGATTCAGCAACGCGCCCGAGAGGCCGAAGAACTTCGGCGACTACCAGCTGACACCGTCAAGGAATTGCACGAGTCAGGTCTGCTCGATTTGCTCAAGCCTGCCCGATTCGGCGGTCAGCAGGCTGACTTCCAGGCGATCCTGGATCCAGTCCGCCGGCTCGCCCACGGTTGCACCTCGACCGCCTGGACAGCGGGTTTCTTCACTCTGCACAACTGGATGTTGGCACTGTTCGGCGAGCGGGCGCAGGCGGACGGTTTCGCATCCATTCCATTCCTGGCCTCCTCGCCGCTGGCCCCGACCGGGCGCGGCACACCGACTGCCGGGGGCGTCCGGCTCACCGGTCGCTGGTCGTGGGCCACCGGGGTGATGGAAGGCAACTGGACCATCGTCGGTGCGCTCTGCGGACCCGACGACGGGATTTATCCCGCGTTGGTGCTGGTGCCTGCCGAGGACTATCAGATCGTCGACGTTTGGCAGACCGACGGCATGCGCGCCACCGGCTCCAATGACATCGTGGTCGAGAACGCCTTCGTTCCCGAGCACCGACTCGTCAAGGTCACCGATATCTACGGCGGCACCGCGCCGGGAGCGCTGCTGCACGACACGACCCTCTATCGCTGGCCGATGGTGCCCGCCCTGGCATTCCTCGCGTCGATGCCGGCATTGGGTACTGCCGAGCGAGTGGTCGATCTGTTCACCGACCGGCTCTGCGAGAGCGTCATCGCCTATGAGGGCAGCAAGCAGAAAGACAGGCCCGCGGCGCAGGCGAGGCTGGGTGAAGCTCGGGTTCGGTTGCGCGCGCTACACGGTTTGGTGGCCGACACGATTAACCGGATCGAGACGCTTCTGCAAGCCGGAGAACGGGTTCCGCGTACCGTGCGGGCTGACGCCCGCTTGGCCGCCGCCCATGTCGTGACAGAATCCCGTGCGGTGGTCGGCCACCTACTCGAGGCTTCCGGCGCGAGTGCACATTTTCTGAACAATCCGCTGCAGCGGGCCAAGCGCGACATCGACGTGCTCAGCGGCCATGTGATCTTCGACTACGACGCCAGCCGAGAACTGGCCGGCGCCTTGGCAATCGGGCTTAAGATCTCACCGCTGGCCATGGTCTGAAATCCTCGTCAAGTCGATCACCTCACCGCGGTTGATGCTGACCCAGTCACGACCGTCCAGGTAGGGCCGCAAACTGCGGCCGATCAACTCGGCGTCGACGGCGGACTTGGGACGCTGAATTTCATAGACGTGCGGCAATTCCACCATGCCGGTGACGACGTTCCACAACTTGACCGCCCCGTCCCCTGTCGGCGGATCTACCAACACCGGCCCGAACAGGCACTGGCCATTGATAAACAGCGTCGGCACCCCGAAGCCTCCCGCGTCGACGACCCGTTGATGCTCGGTGTGTACCTCATCGTGGGTCGTCGAATCCGCTAGTGCCGCATCGAGAATCGTGTCGTCGACACCGATCGAAACCAACAACCTGCGGGCGACATCGGGATCATGCGGCTTGCCACCCAACGTGTGCAGTTCGTGTCCGATTGCGGCATACCAGCGATCGAGCAGGTCCATATCCGAGCGTCTCAACAACGCGCCGATCCGCATCAGCGACCAGCCGTATGACCAATCCCGTTCCCAGGGATGTTTTTTGCCCTCCACCCGGTTGATCTCTTCAAGACTGAAGAACCGCCAGTCGATGGTGATCCCCAGCTGCGCACGCACTGCACGGATCCATACCGACGTCTGGAAGGCGAACGGGCACATCGGGTCGAAGTGGAAATCGACGGTGGTCACGGCTGGCGCACCGCCACATTGGCGGTGAACGTGCATGTAGGCGGGGCATCACCGACGATGGAACCGTAATCGGCGACGAGTGTGGTCGTCCCGGCGGTCGACGCGGTGAACGTCCAGACCTCAGTGCCTGGTGCACCCACCCGGTCGGTGCTACCCCGGACGTATTCGTGACCGGTCTGCGTCAGGACCGCGCCGTCGGCGATCTTCGGATCGGGTGTCCAACGATAAGGAGTGCTGTGGTTGGCGCCCAGCGAGACCTTGAGTGTGTCGCCCACCGACAGAGTGACATCCCGAGTAATGGCGTTCTGCTTCAACACTTCGTCCATGGACACGTCGATGGCGTTGGTCGATGCCCTGCCCGGACTCGAACACCCCGATAGCATCACCAGCACGGTCGCCACCGCCAGCAGCCTGACCTTCATCAGTGCACCCTAACCGTTCACCGCCCCAGTCCGGTGCGCGCTGACCGGATCTGGTGCACCTCCGTTGCGGCACGATCATCGGTGCTACGCACTGAGTGCACTTGGATAACCCTGGCGGACAACGTGTTTGGTGAAATAGCCACAGTGCGGCAGCCATTCGCGCGCCACATCGAATACGCGTTTGCGGACGCACCGCAGCCTGGTCAGGTAACTTCAATCCGTGTTTGGCATCATTCGGCCCTGTCGTCATCATCTCGGCGGCGAACTCACCGCGGCTTGGCGCGCCCAACTGTGCGGTCTGTGCCTGGCTCTGCGTGACGACTACGGGCAAGCGGCGCGGATCGCCACCAACTACGACGGCCTGATCGTCTCGCTGCTCGTTGAAGCCCAGTCGGAGGCGGAGCCGATGCGTCGCACCGCGGGGCCCTGCCCGCTGCGCGGTATGAAACGCGCCGACGTCGCGACCGGCGAATGCGTGCGTCTGGCCGCTGTGGTGTCGCTGGCACTGGCCGCGGCGAAGGTCCGTGACCACGTGGATGACCGCGACGGCGTAGTCGGCATGGCGGGGATACGTCCGGCTGCGCGACGCGTCGCCGAACGGTGGGTCCGCCGCGGCACTGATACCGGCCGCCGCTTGGGTTTCGACACCGCCGTGCTGGTCCGCGCCATGGACCGGCAGATGCAACTCGAGGCGACCACGGGTCCGGGCAGTCCGTTGCTGACCGTCACCGAGCCGACCGAGACGGCCGTGGCCGCCGCATTCGCTCACACCGCGGTGCTGGCCGGCCGCCCTGCCAATGCGGCACCGCTGCGCGAGGTCGGACAACTCTTCGGACGGGTCGCGCATCTGCTGGACGCGGTCGAGGACTACCACGACGATTTGACACATGGAAAGTGGAATCCGTTGGCCGCCACCGGGATATCCATGGCCGAGGTCCGCACGCTGTGCGATGATGCGGTGCTGGGCATCGAACTGGCACTGGCCGATGTCGAGTTCACCGACGATCGCCTGCCGCGCCGGCTGTTGACCAAAGAAATACGCCGCTCGGTCTCACGCACCTTCGCCGGTGCCGTCCCGCGGGCCAACTACCCGTATGGCAGCCCGCACGGCGAACAGGACGGCATCAACTTCGGCGGTAACCAATACGGCATATACGGACCCGGCGGATACCCGCCTCCCGGCCAGCTTCCTCCCGAGCCGAAGAAGAAGCGGGGTTGCTGGGACCGCTGCACCGATGCCTGCTGCTGCGATTGCGATTGCGATTGCGACTGCTGCTGCGACTGCGGAGACTGCTGCGACTGCTCGTAGCCCATAGGCAAGGATGGGCAGGTGTTTGCGCTTGTCGTCATCGTCGCGCTGGTTGCCACCGTCGTCCTGGGTACGCTGCTGGGCCGCCGCTACCGCGTGGGCCCACCGGTTCTGCTCATCTTTCTCGGTGTGCTGCTGGGGCTGATTCCTCGCTTCGGCAATGTGCACATCGATGGCGAACTCGTGCTGCTGCTCTTCCTGCCGGCGATCCTGTACTGGGAGAGTCTGAACACCAGCTTCCGCGAGATCAAGGCCAACATGCGGATCATCGTGATGACCAGCATCGGACTGGTGATCGCCACCGCGTTCGCGGTGTCTTGGACCGCACGGGCGCTGGGCATGGAGTCGCATGCCGCCTCGGTGCTGGGTGCCGTGCTCTCGCCCACCGACGCTGCCGCGGTCGCCGGGCTGGCCAAGAAGCTACCGCGGCGCGCGCTGACCGTGCTGCGGGGCGAGAGCTTGATCAACGACGGCACGGCGCTGGTGCTGTTCGGGGTGACCGTCTCCGTCGCCGTCGGTGGCCACGAGGTTGGCCCGGTCGCGCTGACCGCGCGGTTCATCTACTCCTACCTCGGTGGCATCTCCGCCGGGCTGATCATCGGGTTCCTGGTGACACTATTGCGTCGCCGCATCGACGCACCGCTCGAGGAGGGGGCGCTGAGCCTGCTGACGCCGTTCGCGGCCTTCCTGCTTGCCCAATCGGTCGAATGCAGCGGTGTGGTCGCGGTGCTGGTCTCGGCTCTCGTCATCACCTATGTCAGTCCACGGGTCATCAGGGCCCGGTCGCGACTGCAGTCCTTCGCCTTCTGGGACATCTCGACGTTCCTGATCAACGGATCGCTGTGGGTGTTCGTCGGTGTGCAACTGCCCGGCGCGCTGCGCGGCATCAACGACCACGGCGACGGGCTGCGACGCGCCACAATGCTGGCACTGGCCGTCACCGGCGTGGTCATCGTCACGCGGTTCGCCTGGGTCGAACTCACCACCGTCCTGGGGCGTGCCGTCGACAAGAGCATGCGACGCCGGAGCCGGCATGTTGACTTTCGCCAACGGACCGTCACCAGCTGGGCAGGCTTTCGCGGCGCGGTGTCGCTGGCCGCAGCCCTGGCCGTACCGCTCGAAACCTACACCGGCGCACCGTTTCCCGACCGCAACCTGATCATCTTCGTCGTTTCGGTGGTGATCCTGGTGACGGTTCTGGTCCAGGGCAGCACCCTGCCCGCCGTCGTTCGGTGGGCACGGTTGCCCGAAGACGTTGACCGCGCCGACGAAGTGCAGCTGGCCCGAACGCGCGGGGCGCAGGCAGCTCTCGAGGCGTTGCCGGAAGTCGCCGCCGAACTCGACGTGGAACCGAAAATTTTGGCGCGTCTGGAAAAGGAATACCAGGAGCACGCCCTACTCGTGGCGGCCGGCGGTGACGACCCCGGCACCAACGAACTGGCAGAGAAGGTCGACCTGATCCGGGAGGTGCGTCTTCGCGTCCTGGACCGCAAACGTCAAGCCGTCACCAAACTGCGCGACCAACGACAGATTGACGACATCGTGCTGCGCGAGGTGCAGGCCACCATGGACCTGGAAGAGGTCCGACTGCTCGGACCGGCAGACGTCGAGTAGCTAGCCGGTACTACACGGAAGTCGTTTGATGCCGTGGAAGAACGAGGACCGCAGGCGCTCCGGCTCGCCGGTGACGGTGAGACCGGGCACGCCGGCGTACAGCTCTTCGATCATCACCCGCAGTTCCAGACGCGCGAGTTGAGCGCCCAGACAGAAGTGCACTCCCCCGCCACCGAATGCGGCATGACCGGCATCGGTCCGGGTGATGTCGAATTCATCGGGCCGGTCGAACACGTCCTCGTCGCGATTGGCCGACAGGTAGTGCATCAGCACCCAGTCGCCGGCGGGGATCTCTTGCCCGCCGATTTCGACATCGCAGGTGACGGTACGGCGGAAGTGCAGGACCGGCGTGGCCCAGCGCAACAGTTCCTCGACGGCAGGCTTGACCGCCGACGGGTCGCGGGCCAGCAGCGCTTGTTGTTCCGGGTGCTGCGACAACGCCAAAATGCCGTGGCTGAGCGTATTTCGGGTGGTCTCGTTGCCGGCAACGGCCAGCAGTAAGAAAAATTCGTTGAGCTGGTCGCGGTTGAGCTTCTCGCCGTCGACCTCGGCGGCCAGCAACGCCGACAGGATGTCGTCGGTCAGCCCGTGCGTGCGTCGGTGCTTCACCAATTGGTTGCAGTAGGCGAACATTTCAGCGGCGGCCTGACCCAGCGCTTCCGGGGTGGGCGCGTAGTCGGGATCTTCGATGCCCAGGCTGCCGATGGCGTTGCTCCACCGGAACACGTCCAACCTGTCTTCGGCCGGCACACCCAGTACGTCGGCGATCACCTGCAGCGACATCTCCGCGGAAATGTCTGGCACAGCGTCGAATTCACCCTTGTCGGTGATAGTGGCGACGATGTCGCGGGCGACCTTGCGCATGTGCGGTTCCAGGCGTTGCACATTGCGGACGGTGAAACCCTGGTTGATCAGCTTGCGGATCTTGACGTGGCGCGGCGGGTCGATCCCCGGCAGCATCGCCGAGGTCGGGGCTGCCTCCACCTCGACCAGCGTGTTGCCTCTGTTGCTGGTGAAGGTGTTGGTGTCGCGGCTGACCAGTCGCACGTCGGCGTGCCGGGTGAGCAGCCACGCCCGGGGCAGGCCGTGCAATTGCACCGGATGGACCGGTGCGGTGGCTCGCAGTCTCTGCAGGGCGTCGAACGGCGCGCCGACGACGAAGGTGTCGGGATCCAGCACCGTTGCGGCGTCCCGGTCGGCGGGGCCGTGTTGATTTTCGACGACCAACGAGCCGAGCTTGGGAACGGTCATGAGGAGGCCTTGATCCCGGCAATGATCACGTCGAGTCCGGCACGGAAGCGCGCGGTGGACGGGCGTTTGGACGGCCGCGTCTCATCCAGACTGACCGAACCCAGCAGATAGGTGTACAGCACCGTATGAGCGGCCGCGGCAACGGGTTTGGCGAGACCGGCCTCGGCCAGCAGCGAGCGGCTCAACCGGTCCAACCGCCGGGCCCGCTCCCCACCCCCGCCGGTCTGCAGAATGTTCGCGATGCCTGGAACCGCCAGTATCACTTCCCTTGCCGCACAATACAGTTCGGCGACCCTTTGATCCCACGGGCCGTCCTGCGGGACCGGGATGTCGGCAAGTACCGATTCTGCCAGCAGGTCCAGAGCGGCCTGTTTCCCCGGCACGTGGTAGTAGACCGACGGCACCGCCGACCCGAGTTCGGCCGCGATTCCCCGCATGGTGACGTGCTGCACGCCGACACGTCGCGCCAGAGTGTGCAGCGAGGCCACCACCTGGTCACGGTCCAGCTCCCCGTACGGACGGCGTACCGCGGAGGTCATTGAATCCTCGTTCGGATTAATTCGAGCACTGTTAGAATCTACCGCGATGAGCACCGGGACCGCAAAGCCGACTGAGTTCCACGAGGGGTGTTGCGCGGTGAGTACCTCGTGAACCGCGTCAAGGCGGGCATTTTCAGCTTCACCGCGGCGGCGCCACCCGGTGACGACGGCAGCTATCTGCGCTGGCACCTGTTGGACCACATGCCCGAGCAGTATCGGTTGCCCGGCATCGTGTACGGACTGCGCTGGATCGCCGACGGTGCCTATCCATCGGCCCGCCTGGCGTCGCACGGCCCGCTGGGCCAGATCGGCAACGCCGTGCACTACCTGGTCGGCGACCCGGTCCAGGACACGTTGGACGACTTCATCGACCTCGGTCGGACGTTGCGGGACATCGGTCGCATGCCCAGCATGCGGCCGCTGCTGCAGATCGGCGGCCTGCCTCTACTGCAGTGCCACGCCGCGCCTCAATCGGCGGTCTCCGCCGAGGTAGTGCCGTTCCGCCCGCACCGCGGCGTGTTGCTGATCGTCGAGGAACCGCGCGGCCCGCGGTTCGATCAGTGGCTGAACTGGTCTGTCGCCGAACATTATCCGGCGCTGCTGGCGGCACCCGGGACCGCGGGTGCCTGGATGTTCGGACCTACATGGAATCCGGCGCCGCGCGGCTGGCGGTCCGAGCCGCAGTACATCACTGTGGTTTACCTCGACAATGACCCGCTGGCTGTCGCGGCTGCTGTGGCACCCCTGGTCGAGGAGCGCTGGCGCTCCGATGCGGTGCAACCGTTATTTGCCGGTCCCCTGCGAAGCATGATCAGCTGGCAGGCCTGGCCCGAAGAAGATTGACCCTCAGGACTGGCCGTGCGCCCGGCGCTAGAGTTGAGCAGTGAACGTGCGCAGCGAGGTGCTGATCAGTGCAGCCGAGCTGGTCAACCTCATCGAAGCCGGCGATCCACTGACCATCCTGGACGTCCGCTGGCAACTCGGCACCCCGGACGGACTTTCGGCCTACCTGGCCGGACACCTACCCGGTGCTGTTTACGTCTCGCTCGAAGACGATCTCAGCGACCACCAGGTGGCCGGCCGGGGCCGCCATCCGTTGCCGTCGGGATTTCAGCTGCAGGCGGCCGCGCGCCGGTGGGGTATCCACCAAGGCGAGCTCATCGTCGTCTACGACGACTGGAACCGCGCCGGGTCCGCCCGCGCGTGGTGGGTGCTGACCGCGGCGGGACTGCCCAATGTGCGCATCCTGGACGGTGGATTGGCTGCGTGGCGCTCATGCGGGGGCGCAGTAGAGACCGGGCCTGTCAAACCGCCGGCCGGGAATGTGACTGTGCCACATGATGATCTGTACGCCGGCGGCCGACCAACCCTGACGGCCGAGGAAGCAGGTGCGGGCGGCGTGCAATTGTTCGATGCACGCTCTCCCGAACGTTACCGAGGCGACAGCGAGCCCGTCGACCCCGTCGCGGGCCACATTCCCGGCGCGAAGAACCTGCCGTTCGGGACACTGTTGACCCCCGAGGGCAGCTTCCTCGAGACAGAGACTATGAGAAAACACCTGTCCGACAATGGTATTGAACCGGATACGGCTGTCGGAGTGTATTGCGGGTCCGGGGTGACCGCCGCCGTGGTGGTCGCCGGGCTGGCCGCTGCCGGCTATCCGGCGGCGTTATTTCCCGGCTCGTGGTCGGAGTGGAGCTCGGACCCGACGCGTCCCGTGCAACGCTCACCCGGGTTGATCGAGGAGGCACAATGACGTCCGATCGGCGCAGCCAAGCACGGAAAAGCTTGGCAGTCATCGGGTTCGTGCTCGCCCTCACTGCCTGCGCAGCTTCTCCGAAACAATCCGGCGGGACGAGCAGTCCGGATAGGACGGATCCGCTGGCCGGAATCACGGTGCCCGATGCCTTCACTCCGTTGACAGTTGCCCCGATCAGCCGGCCGACGTTTCCGTTTCCCGGCACCGACGACAAATATCACTTGGCCTTCGACATGCAGGTCACCAACTCCAGTGCCGAACCCTCCGCCCTGACCGCCGTCGACGTCGTCGACGCCCGCGACCCCAAACGCGTGCTGGCGTCGTTCTCCGGCAACCAGCTGGTCGATCCCGCCTGCACCTTCGGCAACTGCAACCGGTTGCGGATCCTGCCAGCCGCACCCGCACCCGACTTCACCATCGCACCCGCGACGTCCAGGTCGTTGCTGCTCGATTTCCGCCTGGACAAGCTGACCGACTTCCCCCGGGCGGTGATGCTGCGGCTGCACGGAACCGGGGTGACCAATCCGGGCGCCTCCAAGGTTCCGGGCCCGATCGACATGCTGGGCGCCCCGTTCGACATCTCGGCCGGCACGCCGCGTGCCATCGCGCCGCCGGTGCGGGGCAACAATTGGGTGGCTTTCAACGGCTGCTGCGATCCCGGCTGGGCGCATCGCGACGCGATATTGCCGCTCAACATGAAACTGAACAACAGCCAGCGCTTCGCGATCGACTGGATGCGGATGAACGACCAGGGCAACTTCTATACCGGTGACCGGACCAGGAACGAGAGCTTCAGCGACTACGGCTCGGGCATCTACGCCGTGGCCGACGGAACCATCGTCTCGACGCTGGACGCTCTCGAGGCCAACGTACCCGGCATCCTGCCCGCGTCCGTGCCCGAACTGGCCGCGAAGCTGACCGTGGACAATGTCGACGGCAACCACATCATCATGGATCTCGGTAGTGGCGTCTATGCCATGTATGCCCACCTGATCCAGGGTTCGCTGATGGTCAAGCCCGGTGACCAGGTCAAGAAGGGTCAGCAGATCGCCAGATTGGGCAATACCGGCAATTCCAATGCCCCGCACCTGCATTTCCAGCTGATGAGCGGCCCGTCGTTGTTCGAGGCCGACGCCCTGCCGTACGTCATCGAAGGTTTCAGCTACCAGGGTCAGCTCGACGCGAATCAGGTGTGGAATGCCGACAACTACCTCAGCGGTTCGTTTTTCGGGCCCGCGATGCTGCCGGCACCTGTCCTGAAAACCAATCAGTTGCCCCTGCTGCTGGGCGTCGTGACCTTCCCCCACACCTAACCTCGAAAGGCCGAGATCATGGACATTTTCGTGGAATGGCACAGTGGCGGAACGGAATTGAGCTGGCGATCGACCACCGATGCCAACGACGGGCAGCGGGTCACGGTGTTTTTGCGCCGGTTCGGCAGACCGGGGGCGCCCGCATTGGTGTGCGTACACGGCTTCCCGACGTCCAGTGTCGACTACTACCCGTTGGCGCGTGCACTGAGCGAAGATTTCGAGATTTTCGCCCTCGACTTTCCCGGCTACGGTGTATCCGACAAACCACCCGAGCCGTACGTCTACTCGCTCTACGACGACGCACGACTGCTGGTCCACGCGATCACTGAGGTCTGGAAACTGACCGACTACCGCATGATCACCCATGACCGCGGAAGCAGCGTCGGCATGATCGCGGCCGGCCTGTTGGCGGAGAAGTCCGCACTGCCAGTAGATCTCATCATCACCAATGCAAACATCTACCTGCCGTTGTCCAACCTCACCGCGTTCCAACTCGCGCTGCTCGACTCCGCAACGGGACGGGCAGCCGCCGCCGAAACCACCCCGGAGCTACTGGCCGCCGGACTCGGGATCACCACCTTCATGCCGCGCCGCACCACCGGGGATGCCGAGATCTCCGCCCTGGCAAAATGCTTTGCCTACAACGACGGCATCCGTGTCCTGCCGGACACCATCCAGTATCTGCACGAGCGCGCTGCCGATGAAAAGCGTTGGCTCGAGGCTCTTTCCAAGATCCCCGTCAACGCCACTCTGGTGTGGGGCCTGCACGACACCGTAGCCCCGCTGCGGGTCGCGAACCACGTCTGGCAGGCCTACCTGCGGAATATGCCGGGCCAGAGCCGTTACTGGGTGATACCGACCGCCGATCACTACCTGCAATGTGATGCCCCGGCCGAGCTCGCTCACATCCTTCGGCTCACCGCACAGGGCAAAGACATCAACCTGCATCTGCAGACACTCGGAGACCGACCTGAGGGGGCGGTGTTGGTGGATCAGAAGGCTTAAAGTGACACCGTTGCACCGCGTTCGATCTCGATGACACGGTCCGCCCAGCCGCGACGCTGCATCTCTGCCGTGAAATCCGCCAGCGGAGAAGCGAAAACGGTGTAATCGTCGAAGTGGACCGGAATCATCTTCGGCAGGTCGAGCAGCTCGACAAGTCCGGCGCCTTGTTGCGCATCCATCGTCACGGTGAGCCCGAACGGCAATCGGGAACCGGCGGGCAGCCGGGTCCCGCCCAGGTGCAGTATGCCGACATCGATGGCATCGAACCGAACCGGAATCTCGCCCAGTTCGTCGATGAGCAAGGTATCCCCGGAAACGTAGATGCGTCGGCTCTCTGCTGCGTGGATGGAGCCGAACTCGAGCATGCTGCCCATGACCGGCGGAAGGAGCCGATTGGCCCACACCGGAGCGTGCCGGCCCGGTAGCGCCGTCACCGTGAGCTGGACGTCACCCTTGACGAGGTGGTGGGTCTGCCAGGTCGATAGTGCCGTCGCCCGGTCAAATCCTTTCGTCCGCAACCTGTTCGCCGCGGGCGGCGTGGTCAGGACCGGTAGTTCGCGATTCAGTCGTTTCGATGTCACCCGGTCCCAGTGATCCCCGTGCAGATGTGACAGCAGAACGACATCTACCGCCGGCAGCTGCTCGATGGAGAGAGCAGGCTCCTTGCGGCGCTTGGAGATCAGGCCGTGGCCGAGGTACGCGTGCTGACCCCTGTGCAGGAAATTGGGGTCGGTCAACACCGTGATCTCCCCGGCACGAATCAGCGTCGTGGCGTTTCCGACAAAGGTCACGGTGATGTCCATGATGGCTGCGTGTTCCCGCAGGAATGGAACTGAAACGCCTACTGCTGAACCAATCAGCTGAACAGCGACTGACCGATGTAGTGCCCCTGGCTGGGCGCGGGAGGTACGGCAAAGATCGCCGACCCGATGTGCCGGATGTACTCGTTCAGCAAATCGTTGGCGCCTAACCGGTTCTGCAGCCGGATGAAGTTCTGCGGATCATTCTGATAGGAGATGAACAGCAGCCCGGCGTTGAGCTGGCCGGTGGCGTCCAGTCCGTCGGTGTAGTTGTAGGAGCGACGGCGGATCATGATGCCGTTGTTGTTTTCCCGTGCGGCCAAGCCGATATGGGACAGCGGGTCGATCGCCGACTTTCCGTCCGGTCCCGTTGCCGCGAAATCCGGCGTGTCGAATTCGGCGTTGCCGCCCAGCGGTGCACCCTCCTGTTTGCTGCGACCGATGACCTGCTGCTGGTCACCGATTCGGTCGGTGTCCCAGGTTTCCAGCAGCATGCGGATTTTTCGCGCGACCTGGTAGGTACCGCCGTTCATCCAGGCCTGATCGCTGTTGTCGACCCACACGAACCGGCGGTACTGCTCGGCGGTCATCACGTTGCGAGTTCCGTCCTTGAACCCCATCAGATTTCGCGGAGTGGCCTGGCCGGGGCCGGCCGAGGCACGACCGAAACCGAGCACCTGCCACAGCGGTGCGGCGATATTGCGACCCAGGCGGGTCAGGTTGCGGGTGGCGTGGTAGCAGACCTGCGGGTCATCGGCGCAAGCCTGCACCGACACGTCGCCACCGCGTAGCCGTGGGTCCAGATAATCACCGTTGAGCGGCGGCAGGTCGGCGAACAACGCCGGCCGCTTGCCGGCAAGTCCGAACCTGTCGCCGAACACCGACGGTCCCAGCCCGACGGTGACGGTCAGACCCGCGGGACTGAGCCCGAAGGCCTCGCCGGTGTCGGCCGGTGGCTGCACTTCGACCGACGGCTGCACTGCGCCAACGGGATTGCCTTGCTGGAACACCGCGGCCGCCGCGGACCACCGGGCCAATAACGCCTGCAGGTCGGGACGTCCGGCGCCGGGGGCCAGCGAGAAGGACATGAATACGCAATAGCGCTGCGGGGGCGTCGCAATACCGCCCTGGTGCGTCTGCCCGTAAAAAGGGTAGCGGCGGCTTAGATCGACCGTGTCGTGATCGTCTCGGTCACCGCGCTCGGCCATCGCGTAACCGGCCGCCCCGCCCCCGACGGCACCGGTCAGTCCGGCGAGCATCGTGCCGCCGAGCACTCGTCGCCGCGAAACCGGTATGCTGCCAGACGGTTTCGGCGGTTCGTTGCTGTCGTCGTCGGTCATGTCAGTTCGCCGTGACCACTTTCTGGGCTACCACGGACAGGCTCTGGTGCAACGGCTGGATGACCGCGGTCAACTTCGGTGCGTCACGGGCCTGGAGTTCGTAGACGAAAGTTTGGTAGCCGCCCAACGCTGTCGGGTCGCGATACCCGGCCAGCACGGTCAGTACATCCTGAAACTGTTGGTCGATCTGCTTGACCAGATTGCTGTCGATCTTGTCCAACCCCGGTCGCAGCGCCGCGTAGGCCTGCTGAGCACCCTCCACGTTCGCGGCGAAGTCGACGAGATCGATGTGACTGAAGGCTTCTTCTTCGCCGGTGATCTTATTGTTCTGCACTTCCTCGATCAGGTCCGCCGCCCCATTTGCCAGGTCCTCAGGCCGGTACTGCAGGCTGGTGACAGTGTCCTTCAACTTGCCCACGTTGCCCAGCAATTCGGTGCTGAGCGCCTTAGTGCCGGCGGTGATGGCCCCGGCCTGCCACAGGTCACGTTCGATGGCGTGGAAGCCTTTCCAACCGACTTTCGCATCCACCGGAGTGGACTCGCGCATGTCGATCAGATAGTCGAGGTTGCCGGCGTTGTCGCCGACGGCAAACCCGGGCAGCACAAACCCCTCGACACTGGTCTCAGCACGTTCGTAGAACGGCCGCGCCCTGGCGTAGGCCGTCTTGGCCCCGTCGAGATTCCCGGCCTGGACGGCGCCATTGAGCCCCTGCACGGCGTCGTTCAACTGCTCGATCTGATTGACGATGTAGGCCGCATAATCTTTGGTGCCCTGGCCCAGGATGGTCGCCACCGTGCCGGTGGCCGGCGCCGGAGCCCGCCCGGTCACTGTCAGGGTCTGGTACTCGATTTCAGCGCCCGGGCAATAGATCTGGTACGAGCCGCCGTCCAGGGTGACGGTGAACGAGACCGAATCCAACCCTGGGGCGAGGTTCTCTTTTTCGCCGACGATGCGTTGATCTTTGAGCAACTCCACTTCGGAGATGCCCGGTGCACTCGTGTTCGACGCCGTGAATGTCACCGGTCCGGCCGGCACCGTGGTGGTGCTCAGCACGCAACGGTCCTTGCCGCTGTCGTTGGTCATCGTCACCGAGACCTGGTGGGTCCCGGACCTGGGCGGGTCGGCGTCGCCGGAACTGCACCCAGTCATGAGCACTGCTGCGGCGGTCGCGATGGCCGCGCTAGACCGGCTGGTGCGCTTCGGCATTGGCGACTCTTCCCTTTCCTTGCGCGTGTTCGGTGCGGTGGCTGCGCAGCGCGGTGGCTATACAACCCAACGCGAAGACCGCCAGCACCAACGGAAGCCAGAGCCGCCACAGAAGACGTTCGGCGTGCAGTTGAGAGTTGGCTTTGAGTTGCGCGGTGACCGACTCGTCGTCAATAGTCACCCAGTCGGTGGGTAGCCCGCCGAGGCTGACTGTCTTCGGCGCTGCAAGTCCGCCGCCGCTGAGGACGGCGGTGCGGTTGCTTGTCGCCTGCGCGCTCAGTACCGAATCATCCTGAGCGCGAACGGTGTACACGGTACTGGTGGCCCATCGGACCTGAAACGGGCCCGGGGTGCGGGATGCGGATACTCCCACTGGAAGGCGGCCGCCGGTCAGACCCGCCAGCTCGGCCAGCGTGGCGGTCGGGGCGCCGTCGGCGGGTGCGGGCAGTGTCGCCTGCCACACCCGGACCGGCACGCCGTCCACTGAATCCGTGCCGGCGGCGACGAGCGCGACGGTACCTGCCGGTCCGCCGTCAGTGGTGATCGAGAGCGAACGACCACTCAGCGTCCCGGCCAGCGACACGGTGCCGGGGCGGCCGCGATGGTCGGTCACCGTGCGCGCGTGCGCGGCGGGTGTGGAGTTTCGGGCCGGCACCGCGATCAGCAGCACCGCCGCGACGATGATCAGCACCCCGGCGGTGGCCACCAGCAGCCTGCGACGGGCAGTGGCGTTGGCGACGCTGCGGGCGGGCCACAGGAAGATCGTCAGCACCGGTACCGCGTAGAGCAGCCAGCCGAGCACCTCGACGAGCCGCGGATCGGCGGGTATGCCGAACAACCCGGTGATCAACGCGCCACGCACCGAACTGCCCGGGATCCAGGACGACAGGTCGAGTACCTGCTGCTGCCCGATCGCCACCCAGCCGGCCTCGTGGGCGGTCCGCAATGCGCTGAGCACCAGCCCTGCGGCGATGAAGACGAGGAACGTACCGGTGATACGGAAGAAACGGCTCAAGTTGAGAGTCAGGCCGCCGAAGTACAGGCCGACACCGAGTGCGATTGCCACCGCGATCCCTGTCAACCCGCCGATGACAGCCGCCCAGTGGCTGTCGTGCGACGCCTGAACCGTCGCCAGCAGAAAGACCACCGTCTCGAAGCCCTCCTTCAGGACCGCCAGGAAGGCCATCAGCGCCAGCGCCAGGAAACTGCCCCGGCCGAGAGCGTCTCGGGCCTCACGTTCGAGGTCGCCCTTGAGCCGGCCCGGGTTGCGGTTCATCCAGATGATCATCGAGGTCACGAACACCACCGCGACCGCCCCGATGACGGTTTCCATCATTTCCTGCTGTCGCTGCGGCAGCGCCGCCGACAGCAGATCCAACCCGACCCCGACGCCCACACTGAGCAGAACCGCGAGGGCCGCGCCGGCAAGCATCGGCCGGATCGACCGGCCGTTGCGCTTGAGGAAAGCGGCGACGATGCTCACGATGAGCGTCGCCTCCAGGCCCTCGCGCAGGCCGATCAGGAAGGTGCCGATAAACACGCCGTTCACTTAGCACAGCCTAACTAGGTGCTGGGCATCGCTGAAATCACGCGGAGGCCCTTTGCTGGCCGCACCGTCCCCGCCGTCACAAGCGTCGCCCCAGTCACGGCTTGAACCCACTCGGGCGTCATGATGTCACCGTGGCACAGCAGTGTGACCAGACGCGTGTGCTGACCCGCAAAGTCGCGCTGGAGTGGGATTGTCGCTCGGAGCCGGGCAATCGTCTGCACACAGCCGGACGGTGAGTACTGGGACGCGAGTGACGGCGCGGTCCCCGGTGCGGGGACCTATCCGGTGATCACCGGCAAACTTGACCATCCCCGCACACTGCTCGTGTGCGCCTTCTGTGCGGCGGCATAGTCGATTTCCCATGTCGGCCACCGCTTGATGACCTCTTCGAGTGCCACCCGCGCCTGCATGCGCGCCAGCGCCGAACCCAGGCAGAAGTGCAGACCGTGACCGAAGCTCAGGTGTCCCCCACTGCGATGGATATCGAACCGCTCACCATCGGGGAATCTGCGCTCGTCGCGGTTGGCAGAACCGTTGAGCAGCAACATGATCGAGCCCTCAGGGATCAGGGCCCCGTGACACTCGACGTCGCGCGCCACGTAACGCGCCTGCACCGGTGACGGCGCTTCGTAGCGCAACACCTCCTCGATCGCTCCCGGAATCAGCGACGGATCCGCCACGATCTCGCGACGTTGGTCAGGATGTTCGGCCAACAGCTGACCGATGAAGCCGATCAGCCGGGTCGTCGTCTCGTTGCCCGCTCCGGCGATCATGCTGGTGTACATCAGCACTTCGGTGCGATCCAGCCGCCGCACCACCCCGTTCTCCTCGATCTCGGCGTTGAGCAACTGGGTCATCACGTCGTCGGAAGGGTGCTCCATCCGCCAATCGATGTATTCGGAGAACACCTCATAGCTCTTCTCGAACAAATCGTCGTCGATCGCCCGAAATGTGCCCTCGCGCAGGTTAATCGCCCTCCCACCCCGATCGCGGATATCGGCCTGACTTTCCTCGGGGATGCCCAGCAGGTAGCCGATGGTGCGCATCGGAATCATCGCCCCCAGGTTAGCGATGAAGTCGAAGCGGCCCGAACCGACCAGCGGGTCGAGCGCCCGCACACAGAAGTCTCGGGTGAGCGGTTCGATCGCCTCCATCCGCCGCGGTGTGAAAACCCGTGACAGCAACCGGCGATGCAGATCGTGCAGGGGCGGATCCTCGAACAGAATCACACCGGGCGGTACCTGGATACCGCTCATGATGATGTCCATCGTGGTACCACGGCCCGACCGGTAGGTCTCCCAGTTCGTCAATTCGGGGGCGACATCCTCATACCGGCTCAGCGCATAGAAGTTGAACTTGTCGTTGTAGTACAGCGGAACCTCGTCGCGCATCCGCTTCCAGATCGGATACGGGTTGTCGTCGATGTCGAAATCGAACGGATCGTAATAGATCTCGGTCGTCGTCATGCAGTCCCCGCGGCGAGCGGACGAGCGGCTTCGGGCACTACGACCTCACCGACCCGCTTCAGATATGGCCACGCCACGTCCGGCGGCACCCCGCCGCACAATGGCGACAGGGTCAGCATCTTGCCGGACCGGATTCGCGAAACCGCTTGTTCCACCGTTATTATCACGTGCGACTTACCCGTCTCGCGCAGCTCGTCGACGGTGTCCACATGCGAGAAGCCAGCCGACGTCTCGTTGCCGGGATTCCACGCGGCATAGGTGCGCGCATCGTGCAGCAGGTGCTCTCCGAGCTCCGACCACGCCTGGTCCACGTCATCGGCGACGAAGGTAACCGACGGCGTATTGCGATCGGGGAAGAACGCCGGCCCCGGTTCGAAACCGTGCTTGCGACAGGAGTTCTCGTAGGCCTCCCGCATACCCGGGACATTGCCGTTGGCAAGCATGCCCAGCCCGTACCTCCCGGCGCGCCGCGCGGCGGCCAGACTGCCGCCGCCCCACATCATCGCTGGGCCGCCGGGTGTCAGCGGTTGCGGAGTCACCGCAATCCGACGCCCGTCCTGCACGACCGTCTCACCGGCGAGCAGACGGCGCAGCAGACCCAGCTTCTCGTCGGCCAGCCGGCCCCGGTCACCCAGTGCCAACCCGAACATCTCGTACTCCTCGGGCCGGTATCCGAGCGCCATGATGTAGGACGCCCGCCCGGCGCTGGAGATGTCGAGGACTGCCATGTCTTCGGCCAGTCGCACCGCGTCGTAGAACGGCAGGATCAGGATCAGGCTCAGCGCCAGCCGCTCGGTGCGCGCCGCTATCGCCGAGGCGAGCAACAACGGAGACGGCAGATACCCGTCCTCAGAACCGTGGTGCTCGCAGACCACAGCGGCCAGGGCGCCGTGACCCTCCGCCCAGGCGCACATCGCTGGGGCGGCGGCATAAAGTGCCGTCGGATTCGCCCCGAACGCCGGAGCCCGCATGTCGAAGCGCAGCGTGTACACGCCATCTCCTAGACAACCTAATATTTGTGCCACGTACGCTACGTCGGTCTGGCGAACGGGGTCAACAGCTAGTTTGAAACTAACATCTGGTCCGGATATTGTAACGTCCATCGAGCAACCACCTGGGAAAAGAGGAAAGATGACGACGGCGTCAGACTTACTAGGCTACAAGGGCAAAAGGGTATTGGTGGTCGGTGGAGCGACCGGCATGGGCGCAGCCGCCGCACAGATCGCCAAGGACCTCGGCGCGCATGTCACGGTGATGGACTTCGCGTCCGTTGACTACGACGCCGACAAAGTGATCTCGCTGGACCTCAGCGACCAGGACTCGATCGACCGGGCGGTCGACGAACTCGACGGGCCCGTCCACTCTCTGTTTTCTGCCGCGGGCGTCGCCGACGGACCGAAGCTGATGCAGGTGAACTTCATCGGGCACCGCCACCTCATCGAGCGGTTGTTCGCCAAGGATCTGCTTCCCCGGGGCTCGGCCATCTGCTTCATCTCGTCGGTCGCCGGGATGGGCTGGGAGAACGACCTGGAGCTGGTGCAGGACTTCCTGGCCACGCCCGACTACAAGTCGGCGCACGACTGGTGTCAGGAGCGCGAACCGCAGGGCATCATCCACTACGGCTTCAGCAAAAAGGCGATCAACGGCTATGTCGCATGGCAGGGCTACCACTTCCAGAAGAAGGGTGTGCGGATCAACGCTGTCTGCCCCGGTCCCACCGACACCCCGCTGGCCCGCGCGAATGCCGACCTGTGGCTGACTTTCGCGCAGGACTACCGCGACGACACCGGCAGCGCGACGCTGACACCCGAGGACATCGGCAAAGCGATGATCATGCTCAACAGCGCCGCGTCGGGTTCTATCAACGGCATCACGCTCAACGTCGACCAGGGCCACGCCATGTCGTCGATCACCGGATCGTTCGCGCCCGGCAAGGCGATCATGGACCTGATCACCGGCCGCGTTCAACTGGCCTGATCAGTCGAATGCGTTCCGCGGCAGGGTCATCGGCACGTCCAGCGAGCTGAGCAGGCCCGCTTCAGCGGCGACCACGTAGGGCACGGCGTTGACGACGCGCATCGCCGTCGACGTCGTGGACACCACGTCGATCCTTTCCTGGTGAGAAACTGCAGCCGCTGTTCCGTGCCGTCAACCTGACATTTGTTCAGCATTGCCTGGCTCCCGCGAGCCGAGGGGGCGGGCAAGCGTTCAACTAAACTGCCGCGAGTGACGGCCAACCCGCTGGAGGAATTGACTCTCGAGCAGTTGCGCCACCGCACCAGCATGAAATGGCGCGCCCACCCGGCCGATGTGTTGCCGTTGTGGGTCGCGGAGATGGACGTCCGGCTGGCGCCGTCGGTGGCCGAGGCTATCCGGCGGGCGGTCGACGCCGGCGACACCGGATACCCGCACGGCAAGGCGTACGCCGAGGCGGTGAGCGAGTTCGCCGCGCAGCGCTGGCAGTGGGCCGGGCTGTCGGTGGGCCGAACCCGCGTCGTCCCCGACGTCATGCTCGGCGCCGTTGAGATGCTGCGACTGGTCACCGACCGGGGTGACACCGTCATAGTGAATTCCCCGGTGTACGCCCCGTTCTACGCGTTCATCTCGCACGATGGCCGGCGCGTGGTCGAAGCGCCCCTGGGCCCGCAGGGCCGAATCGACCCGGATGTGCTGGCGGATACTTTTGCGCAGGCGCGTAAGTCGGCAGGGGCGAGGGGGAAAGTCGCTTTTCTGTTGTGCAACCCGCACAACCCGACGGGTGCGGTACACACCGTCGCCGAGCTGAGCGGTGTCGCCGAACTTGCCCGCCAGTTCGATATCCGCGTGGTGTCCGACGAGATTCACGCTCCGTTGGTCTTGGCCGGGGCGCGCTTCACCCCCTATCTGAGTGTGCCCGGAGCGGACAACGCTCTGGCGCTGACGTCTGCGTCCAAAGCCTGGAATCTGGCCGGCATCAAAGCGGGACTGGCCATCGCCGGGCCGGAATCGGCCGCCGACCTGCGCCGGATGCCCGAGGAGGTGGGCCACGGCGCCAGTCACCTGGGGCTCATCGCGCATACCGCGGCCTTCAGCACCGGCGGCGACTGGCTCGACGCACTCCTGACCGGGTTAGACGAAAACCGTTCGCTGCTCGGCGATCTGGTCGCCGAACACCTGCCCGCAGTGCGGCTGCTGCGCCCGGACGGCACGTATCTGGCCTGGTTGGACTGTCGCGAACTCGGCATCGAAGACGCGCACAGCGCGGGGGTCAAAGTGGTGGCCGACCTGTCCGGGCCGGCACGCTGGTTTCGGGACCGGGCCCGCGTCGCGCTCAGTTCCGGACACGTGTTCGGCACCGGTGGATCCGGTCACGTCCGACTCAACTTCGCTACCTCGAAAGCTATTCTGACCGAAGCGGTTTCGCGGATGGGACGAGCGGTGCGCGAGCGCCGCTGAATTGCAGCCGGTGCGAGTCGTTCGTCGATCACGAGTTCCGGGTGACGGCGAGCACCGCCGCGGCGAACTCGGGACGGCACACCACCAGGTCCGGCAGTCTCGGATCGGACTGGTTGTAAGCCAGCGCCGACCCGTCGATACGCGAGGTGTGCAGACCTGCTGCCCTGGCGACGGCCACCGGCGCTGCGGAGTCCCATTCGAACTGGCCCCCGGCGTGCACGTACACATCGGACAAACCTTGCACGATCGACGCTACTTTTGCTCCGGCAGAACCCATTTCGACCAGGGTGCCGTCCAGCGCATCCCGCACGGCCAGCGCGATGGCAGGCGGACGGGTGCGCGACACCACGATGCGGGGCTTGTCGGGGGTGGCGGGCGGTGGCACGACCTCGGGCGTTGCCAGGGTAACGCCCTGCGCCGGCAGCGCGACGGCGCCGGCCACCAGCTCACCGGCCTCCCAAAGGGCGACGTGGACCGCCCAGTCGGTGCGCCCGAGTTCGGAGAATTCGCGGGTGCCGTCCAACGGGTCGACAATCCACACCCGCTGCGACCGCAACCGGACCGGGTCGTCGGCGCCCTCCTCGGAGAGCACTGCGTCGTCGCCGCGCTCACGGCTCAGTGCCGTCATGAGAAAATCGTGAGATCGCTTGTCCCCCGCGGCCTTCCGTTCACCGGCCTCCGCGTCGGCGAACTCCGCACGCACGCCGAGCAGCAATTGGCCTGCGTCGGTGGCCAACTGCGCGGCCAGGTCATGATCGTTCATGCCACCAGCTTTCTCAACAGGGAAATGTTGGCAATGTTAACCGTCTTTACCTGTCTACGCGTGAGCGCTCTCAGAGCCCGAACTGGTCTTCGATGACGCCCAGCCAGATCTGCGCCGCGTCGATCGCCACCTTTTCGCTGATGAACGCGTGCTGGGTGCCGGTGTAGATATCGCGGAAAGCACGTTCCAGGCGGCTGCCTTCGCGGATCGAACTGGTGCCCGCGACCAGGTGAGCCCATTCGGCGCACTCGCGGGCCGTGTCGGTGGCGTACACCGCTGCCGCGCGCATATCCGCGCGCAGGCTCGGACTGAGGTCGGCACCGGCGGCAACCGCGGATTCGGCGGCGGTGAAAGAGTCGAGAACCAGCAGACGCGCCGCACGCCAGGCCGAGACGTGGTGTGCCAACCCCTTCTGAAAGGTGGGTCGGCTGGCCAATGACGCCATGTCGCTCATCCGGAATTTCGTCGCAGCCAGATCGGTGACGTCGTCGAGCATGCTCTTGGCAACCCCGAGTGCCCAGGAGGCGTGTCCGGCGGCGGTCACCGGCATCAGCCCCATCCGGGCAGCCGGCGAGGTTCCGCGCTGCGGCACCCGCTCGAACAGCGCGAACGTGCGTCCGGCCGGCACGAACACGTCCTCGACGCTGTAGTCATAGGACCCGGTGCCCTTAAGCCCCTGCACGTGCCAGCCGTCGTTGAACCGGATCTCCGCGCGCGGCATGACAGCCACCTGCATGTCAGGGATGCCGTCGCCGATCCAGCGCATCTCGCCGTTGTCCATCGGGAAGAACCCCGCCGCCACGTACTGTGCATGGCCGGTGCCCGAACCGAAGCTCCAGGCCCCGCTCACCCGGTACCCGCCGTCGACGACGATGCCCTGTCCGTTGGGGAAGAACTGGCCGCCCATCGTGACGTGGTTGTCGTGGGCGGTGAACACTTCGGCGAAGCCGTCGTCGGGAAGATAGGTGGCCGCAGCGAACCGCGACGGCAGATTGGCGATCCCGATCCAACCGAAAGACCCATCCTGCCAGGCCATTTCGATCCACGTTTCGATCATCTCGGCTAGTGACGGCTCGCTGCCACCGGCCTCGGGCGGACTCAACGCCGTCATCAGCCCGCTGGCCCACAGCTCGTCGACGATCGCGTCGGTCAGGGTGCGGTTCCGTTCGGACGCCGCAGCTTCGGCTTGTACCAACTCGCGCATCCGCTGCGCCTGCGCCAGCACCGATTCACTCTTGATCGCGGTCATTCGTCTGTCCTATCAGCATTACTCGGGGAACCCGAACATCTGCACCACCTCGTGGTCGCGGCCGGCCGTGTAGCCGCCGTCGACCGCAATGGCCTGACCCGTCACGAACGACGCGTCCGGCGACACCAGGAAAGCCGCCATTGCCGCGACCTCCTCGGGCCGGCCCAGCCGCTGCAGAGCGTGCTCACGGGTGATCGAAGCGCGCGGGCCCTCCATCCCCGGCATACCGAAAACGCTTTCAGCTAGCGGGGTTTCGATGAAGCCCGGGCAGATCGCGTTGGCCCGGATCCCACTGGGCCCGTAGTCGACCGCGATGTTCTTGGTGAGCAGCACCACGCCGGCTTTGGCGGCGTTGTAGGAACTGCCGCCCGCGGTGCCCTCCAGACCCTCGACACTGGCCAGCGTCACGATCGAACCGCGCTCGCCGTCGACCCGGGGTTGTTCGATCATCCTGGCCAATGCCGCTTTGGCCACCAGAAATGTGCCGGTGAGGTTGACCGCGATGACCCGGTCCCACTCGGATCGGGGAAGCAGGTGAACGGGGCCGCCACCCGCGACACCGGCGGAATGGACCACACCGTCGAGGCGGTCGGGCACGGCGGCGAATACCGCGGCGACCGCGGCCTCGTCACTCACGTCGGCGGCGACGAAGCAGAACCGCGGTCCCAGATCCGGCGGTGCCGCCAGGTCGGCGCCGACGACAGTGCCCCCTTCGTCGAGCAGTCGCCGCGCGGTGGCCAACCCGATGCCCGATGCGGCCCCCGTCACGACGAATGTGCGCGAGCGTGCTCGATCCGGCATCGTCAGCTCTCCAGGTCGTTGGCGCAGCGATTCAGAATCGCCTGAAAGCTCAGCCGCAGCAGCGGGCGACTGACCTTCTCCATCAGCTTGCCGCCGGCATACACCGGGTGGGTGTAGTTGGTCAGCCAGTCCACCTGGGTGCCATCGCCGGAGGGGGTGAAGGTCAAGGTGCCGCCCTCGTGATCGAATCCGGGGACCGAGCGCACGATCAGGTAGGTGTAGCTGTGCGGCCGGTCGTAGGCGGTGATCTCTTCGCGGAACCACATACCGGCCCCCCACACTTCCCGGACCGCGCCCGCACCCTCGGCCGGTGAGTTCTTCGCCCACCCCGACGTGATCACCAGCGGAGCCGCGACCAGGGCCGCCGGGTCGGCCAGCCAGTCGAAGACCTGTTCCACGGGTGCGGCGATTCGGCGTTCCACGCGAATTTCGACCATGGCCACTCATGCTAAACGCCGGCGCTGCCCGGCTATTGCCCGCTGGTGCAACGGCATTTACCCTTGCCGATTCCGGTTACACCCTGCGCCAGGGGGGAACGACATGAACCGTGAGCAGCAAAACCGTCGCCATCACCGGCGCGACCGCAGGCATCGGCCGCGCCACGGCGCTCAAGTTCGACGAGGCGGGTTACCGGGTTGCCGCGTACGGCCGTAACCGCAAGGCGCTCGACGAGCTGCGGGAACAGCTGCGGCCCGAGGCGGTGGTGGACTCCCTCGAGGTGCAGGACCCGGACGCCTGGGCCACCCGGCTCCGCGAACTGGCCGAACACACCGGCGGCACGTTGGATGTGCTGATCAACAATGCCGGCATCCTCAAGGCCGGCCGCTTTGTGGACATATCACTGCCGGATCAGCGCAGCATCATCGACGTCAATGTGGGTGGAACGCTGAACGGCTGCCATTCGGCATATCCATATCTGCGCGCGACGCCCAACGCTCAGGTCATCAACGTGTCGTCTGCGTCCGCCATGTACGGTCAGGCCGAACTCGCGACGTACTCGGCCTCCAAGTTCGCGATCCGCGGACTCACCGAAGCGCTCGATTTGGAATGGGCCGCCGACGACATCCGGGTGTGTGCGGTGTGGCCGCTGTTCGTCGACACCGGAATGGTGGACGGTGTGGACACCGGCAGCACGCGCACGATGGGAATTTCGCTCACCGTTGACGACGTCGCCGACACGATTTTGAAGATCGCGCAGGGCCGGCCCCGGCTGCCGCATGGGCCGCACTATGCGGTCGGCAGGCAGGCCAAGGCACTGATGACTATCGCCAACGCCGCGCCGACCTGGATGCTGCGCGAGATCAACCGCCGCGCCACCGGCGTTTAACGCGTGAGCTTGTCGAGCGGGTTGGACCGTTCCAGCATGCCGAAGGTTTCCTCGCCGTCCCAGCGATAGCGCACCCCCGCCTGCTGCACCGCGGGAAAGCTGGACGTCTCCTGCTTGAGCGCCTGCATCGAATACATATCGTCGTTGTGGTGGATGTCGTGGGTGGTGAACACCGTTTGCCCGTCGATTGCGACGGTTCCTTCGGCTGTCTCCAGCACCAGTGACACGTCGTCGGGCCCCGGTTCGAGTCGGGTCAGCCAGGGTGCTTGCACCGCGCGTGCCGGTATCAGCGTGCCGGAGCCGCTGAACACAAATCCCTCGTTGTAGCTCGGCTGGCCGTCCGGCCGCGGCGGGTAGGCGATGTAACCGAATGCCTTGCCGCTGGGGAAGACCGCGGACTGCCAGCAGTGCCCCCAGAATCCGGCGAGCTTGCGCACCCCTTGTCTGCGGATCCGCAATCCGCTTCCGGTGAAACGTTTTTCGGTTGCAGCGACCGATACCCGCCCGACAGCGGTGAACAGTTGTTCGTAGCGGGGGCCACCCATCATGTTGCCGATCGAGTCCTGCAGCTGCAGCGCGGCGTCGGTCCGCAGCGCACCCTGCACCCAAGGCGGAACGGCCATGGTGGCCTCGACGTGAAAGCTGATAGCGACCGTCGGGCCGTCTTTGCGGCCTCGGACCAGATCGGCGGACGAAGTCTGCACCGCGGGCCCGTCGTAGCTCATCGTCCAGGTCTTGAACGGTTCGATGCACTGAAACACCAAGCCGCCGGCGCCGAGCACCGTGGGTCGGCCGGCATTGTCCAGCGCCGGTAGCGACGTGCCATTGGTCCGCAGCCGGTACACGCGCCCGTCGGGGAACGCGACATTGACCTGAATGTCATGGGCGTCCCAGTTGGCGGCGACCGCTTCGATACCGATACGCGGCAAGCCCAGTTCGCCGCGGTCGTCGACCACCCACAAGCTGACCGAGTCACGCATCTCCGGGTCGTCGGGGCGTTGCGCGAAGACGAGTTCGCGGGCCGGGTCGATACCGCCGGTCAGGTCAATGGACATGTGAATCCTTGACATTGGCGGTCCAGTTCCGCGCGGCGCCGACGTATCCGGCGAAAAGTGCTCGCAGCTCGTCGAAGTCGATGCCGAACGCCGCCGGGTCTGCGTGCGACGGCGGTTCGCGTTCGGCGGCCGCTGCCGCCCACCAACTGTGCATGCGCGCTTCGAACTCCTCCCCCACCGGCAACCCCAGCCAACCGTACAACTCGGTGACCACACCGATCGGATCATGTTGCATGGCAACGAAATCGATGTCGTAGAAGCGCTCGTCGGCATCGTCCGCGCGGAATTCCAGGACCCGTTGCATGCCGCGCGACCAGTGTTCGACGTTGAGCCGGCCGATGTACTTGAGGTCGACGTCGTCGCTGAACGACCCGATGATGTCGGCGTAGAGGTCGGCAACCGACAAGATGACGTCGGTGGGGTCGCGGTGTGTCATCACAAACCGTGCGTCGGGAAAAACCGCATTTAAGGCGTCGAGCCACAGCACGTGCGACGGACACTTCAACCGCCAAGGCCGGTGCGGCTCCCCGAATTGCAACAGTTTCATCACCCGACGCTGATAGCGGTACGTGGACGTCAGATCCGCCGAGTCGACCAACCACGATGAATAGGAGGGTATTTCGGCGAACGACTGAAAGATGTGCGACGTGAAATTCAACGCCATCAGCTCGTGGCATTCCATCGGACCGTGGACTGCGGCCGGCACGTGGTAACGGGTGCCGACCATTTCGCCCTTGTCGGGCGGGATGCGTGGGTCGGGTCCCCGCACCGTCGCGGGCGGCGGGCACGGCTGCGACGACTCCCACCGGCGCAGATAGCGCACCTCGGGATCCTGGGCCAGCAACATCGACAACACCGTCGAGCCGGTACGCGGCAGCCCCAGTCCGATCACTGGCTGCACCAGCGGCACGTCGTCGATTTCGGGGTGCCGCCGATACCAGTCCTCGACCTGCAGACGCTGTGCGAGATAACCGACGATGCGCTGCCGCAAAAACGCCTGTCCCCGGTCGTTCAGCCGAGCTTCGCGGTCGAGTGCGGACAGCAGGATAGCCAGACCGTCGCGGAATGATTCTGCACCGAAGTCTTTCAGGCCGGTCTGCGCGCGGGCCTCGCCGAGCACCTGATCGATGGAGGGCACACGGCCGACGATAGAGCCAGAGCGGTGCGGTCGGTAATACCGATTAGGGAATACAGCCATGCCAAGTTTGTATGGCTAGTCGGTCGGTCACACTGGGTGCATGACCTCCACTGCAATAGCTCAGCGTGACTCAGCCCAGAAAACCGCATCCCGGATGGGTGCGGGTTTGGTCGGCATGGGGATCCTGCACTTCGCCGCACCCAAACCGTTCGACGAGATCATCCCGGTCGAACTGCCCGGAACCGCGCGGTTCTACACTCACGCTTCCGGCGTCGCGGAGGTCGGCATCGGGGCCTTACTGCTTGCGCCGCAAACCCGGAAACTCGGGGCGCTGGCGGCCGTCGCGCTGTTTCTCGGGGTCTTTCCCGGCAATGTCAACATGGTCCGGCTGTGGTGGGACAAGCCGTGGTACATGCGAGCCCTCGCCATTGCCCGTCTGCCGCTGCAGATTCCGATGATCACCACCGCGCTCAAGGTTTACCGCAACAGTTAAGTTCGCGACCCGACGCGGTGCAGGGTGCCGTCCGGGTCCACATAGGCGAACTCTCGTAATCCGTACGGAGTTTCGCGCACCGGGTGCAGCCGGCCGCCGAGACCGTCCAACGCTTTCCACTGCGCGTGTAAGGCATCGGCGTCACTGACGTACAGGTAGACACCGGCGGCGGTGGTCTGCGGATCGTGTTCGGCCCACTCGGTCAGGTGCAGGGACACCGATCCACGGTCGACGAAGCCGTAGCGGTCGGGGCCGTCGTAGGCGCGGGTGTCGAAACCGAGCCGGCGGTAGCGGTCCAAGGCGGCCGCGAGGTCGCGCACGGGCACGATCGGCGCCACTGAGGTGAATTCGACGTCAGGCACCTCGGCAGTCTGTCACCTGGCTCGGAGCCACCGGATTCGGTAGCCCGCTGTCACCGAACGCATCGGCGCCGCTTACCGTAACTTGCGGGAGCAGCACACAACAGGAGACAGCAGAGTGGCACTGACTACGAAGTTCACCGAGGCGTTCGGCGTCGAGCACCCCATCGCCCAGGGCGGCATGCAGTGGGTCGGGCGCGCGGAATTGGTTGCCGCCGTTGCCAATGCGGGCGCATTGGGTTTCATCACGGCGCTCACCCAGCCGACACCGGGAGATCTGGCCAATGAGATCGCCAAGACCCGCGACCTGACCGACAAGCCGTTCGGGGTGAACCTGACGATCCTGCCGGCGATCAACCCGCCGCCGTACGACGAATACCGCCAGGTGATCGTCGAGGCGGGCATCAAGATCGTCGAGACTGCCGGCTCCAACCCGGCACCGCATCTGCCGATGTTCCACGACAACGGAATCAAGGTGCTGCACAAGTGCACTTCGGTGCGCCATGCGGTCAAAGCGCAGAGCCTGGGCGTCGACGGCATCAGCATCGACGGTTTCGAGTGCGCCGGCCACCCCGGCGAGGATGACATCCCTGGCCTGGTGCTGATCCCAGCGGCGGCTGACAAAATCGAGATCCCGATGATCGCCTCCGGCGGTTTTGCCGATGCCCGCGGCCTGGTCGCCGCCTTGGCGCTGGGTGCCGACGGCATCAATATGGGTTCGCGCTTCATGTGCACCGCCGAATCGTGTATCCACCAGAACGTCAAGGAGGCCATCGTGGCCGGCGACGAGCGCGGCACCGAGTTGATCTTCCGCAGCCTGCGCAACACCGCACGGGTGGCTTCCAACGTGGTGTCCCGCGAAGTCGTCGAAATCCTGAAGGACGGCGGCCAGTTCGAGGACATCAAGGACCTGGTGGCCGGCACCCGGGGCCGCAAGGTATTCGACGACGGTGATGTCGACGCCGGCATCTGGAGCGTCAGTACAGCCATGGGTCTGATCAACGACATCCCCACCGTCGGCGAACTGGTGACGCGTATCGTCAGCGAAGCAGAGGAACTGATTTCGGGCCGGTTGGCCGGCATGACCTCGGCAGCAGCCCCGGCTTCGGCCTGACATCTCGGCGCCGGCCAGGCGCTCCAAGAATCTTTCAAGAATCCTTTTAGGTCCCGGCGAGAACGTTGCGTCGATAACAACATCGCAACGACTCATCTACCCACGCCATTACGACGGCCACTTCGGGCGGCTTCGTCGAAAAGGGAACCTGAAATGACCGATATCGCGCACCCGCTGCCTCCTGACCTGCGCGAGCGACTCGCCGAATTGGCACCGCTGCTCGACGCGCTCACCGCGGCCGCGATCAGCGGCGAGGTCCCCGGACCTGAACTGCTGGCCGCCACCGCGGCAGCCAGACCGTTGTTGTCTGCACTGGCGCAGGACCCCAACGACGGCGAACCCTACTCGCGGTCGATTTTGCGCGTCGACGACCGGGTGGAGATCATGCTCGCCCGCTGGCGACCGGGCCACCGGTGCGCCCCCCATGACCACGGCGGCTCCAGCGGCATCGTCATCCCCGTCACCGGGCGGTTCCACGAACGCCGATTCGACTGGGCGGGAACACAACTCGCGGCTACCGAGGAGACCACGCGGCAGCCGGCGGCGGCGATCACGATTTCGCCCGACGTCATCCACGACATGGCGGCCGAGACCGACGGCATCACGCTGCACCTGTACAGCCCGCCACCGGCCGGCATGCGAGTGTTCGACATGGAGTACCGCGAGGCGCTCGAACTCGTCGGCGACTACGGCGCCTGGATCCCAGCAGGCGACCATCCCCGCATCCCGTTCGCCGCCATCGCGCCGAAAACTCAGACCAAGCCGGTCATCTGGGTGGGATACACCACCCACTACCGCGGCGGTTCGGCGGAGTTCGCCGTGGCGGCCGCCACCATGGGACGCGAATTGTCCGCCGCACACCCCGAGGCCGAAGTGATCGTCTCCGGTCTGCGCCACAAGACTGAGTTTGAAACCGAACTCGCCTGGCTGGCGCTGTGCGGTCGGGTGCTCAGTCAACTGCACCTGATCGGCCATGCGGGCATGTACGGCCCCATGTTCGGTTCCACGGAGTGGCCTGAGCAGTTCTCACCGCACGAATGGCGGGCCATCACCATTCCGTTCACCCCCGACGGACGGGCTTACTTCCACGCCTGCCGAACCGCGCGCTGGTTCGCCCCGTTCTTCGCCGACGTGTTCGGGGTGTCCGCGTTCGGCAACCACAACTACACCACCGTGTCCGCTCGCAGGGACCGGTTTGCGTGGGCGGGCCGTCAACCGGCGGCTCGCCCGAATCTTTACCTGATCGCGGCTCCGGGCAAGAAGTCGCACGGGTGGTCCGGAAGTATGCGCAAGTATCTGGGTTGCGCCGCCGAACCGATGATGGAAAGTCGGCCCGCCGCAACCCATCCCGAGCGTTCGTACGACCGGGTGGCTGAACTCTACGACCGCGCCTACGCCGACATCCGGGTCCGCGACGCGGAGTGGAAGTGGGTGGCCAATCGGATTGCCGCGGTCCACGACGACCTCGGCCGCCGCGTTCGGGTGCTCGAGATCGGTTGCGGCAACGGCGCTCTGCTGCGCGCCCTGGATGACAACGGCCACATCGACTTCGCCGTCGGCGTGGACAGTTCGGCTGGCATGCTCGCCCGGGCACGCGAGCGCAGCCACGGCCGCGGCAGGCTGCGCTTCGGCAAGGTCGACGGACCCGTGCTGGACGTGCCTGACGATCACGTGGACGTGGTGGTCTCGTTCCTCTCGTTCCGCTACCTGGATTGGGATCCGGTGATGGCCGAGATCCGCCGGGTGCTGGCTCCCGGTGGTCGATTGTGGGTGGTCGATATGGTCGAAAAACCGGCCCGGATGCGCGATCTACCGGTGCTGGCCCGCTCGGCCGCCGCACACGTGCGCACCCGACGCACCCGGCCTCAGTTCGTCACCGATCTGGCCTCCCTGACCACCCACCCGGATTGGCAGAACATGCTGCAACACAACCCAATTCGTGCCGAGCACGAGTACCGGTGGTATTTCGGCAGCCGTTTCCCCGACAGCCGACTGCACACATTGACAGCCACCATGTCCGCGCGGGTGCTGGCCTTCGACTCCGGACCGTTGACGAAGGGGCAGACCGCGCCCTTGTCTTACCCGTGACGCCATGAGCCCGAATTCCTGCCTGGGCATCGTCGATTGGGGTATCGGCGGTGTCGGCCTGCTCAAAGCCCTGGACCGGTCGGTGCCCGGCCTGCCGGTGCTGTACTGGTCGGATGCCGGTGTGCTGCCGTATGGCCGGATGACCGCCGATGAGTTGACCGATCGGCTGTTGACAGTGGTCAGCGCACTGGCCGAGCGAGGCGTGACCGAGGTGGCGCTGGCCTGCAACGCTGCCAGCACGGTGACGCACCGACTGGGCGCCGCCACGGTTCCGGTGCGGGGAATCATCACTCATGGGTTGGCCTCGGTTCCCAACGAGCTGGACCGCGTCGGGGTGGTGGGCGGGCGGCGCACCATCACCGCCGGTCATTACCGCCGCGGACTCGCCCGATCCGGGCGGGTGGTGGTGTCCCGAGTGGCACAGCCGCTGTCCGCGCACATCGAAGCCGGTCACACCGGCTCCCCGCGGTTTCGGGCGGATTTGGCCAAAATCCTGGCGCCGCTTCGTCGAATGGACGCCTTGGTGCTGGCCTGCACGCACTACCCCGCTGCCGCCCGCTGGTTCGCGGACGCGCTACCGCAGACCCGGCTGATCGATCCGGCCGAACACATGGCCGCCGCGATCGCCGCGCGGTATCCGCAGTTGCAGCAGGCGGCGCCGGCCACCCGACTTTTCCTCACCTCGGGCGACCCGGAGGCGATGCGGCGCGGCGCGGCGCGGGCCTGGGGCACCGTCCTGACTGCTGCCACCGTCGGGTACCGAGACCCACCCGCCGTGGCCTGCTGACCCGGCGGATTACCTGGGCCGCGCCACGATCACCGGCGTGTGCACCGAATGCACCACCGCGTGGCTGACCGAGCCGAGCATGAGCTGGGCGATCCAGCCGCGGCCGTGGCTTCCGACCACCACCAGTTGCGCCGAGCGGGACTGATCGATCAGCTCGCGGGCCGCCCGGTCCCGGACCACCCGGCGTCGCACGGTGACATCGGGATAGCGCTCCTGCCACCGGGCCAGCCGCTCGCCCAGGATCTGTCCCGCTTGTGACTCCAGCTCCGCCCAGTCGAACCCGCCGAGGTCGAGAACCTCGCCGTCGCTCCAGGCGTGCACCGCCACCAACTCGACACCACGACGCGACGCCTCGTCGAACGCGATGTCGGTGGCCAGTTCCGAGACCTCCGACCCGTCGATTCCGACCACCACCGGAGCATCGGCGGCAGGCGCGGGCTCCTCGTCGCGGACGATGACGACAGGACACTTGGCGCCGTGCATGACACCGGAACTCACCGAACCCAGCAGGACCCGCCCTACCACGCCCCGCCCGTTGCTGCCGACGACGATCCGCTCGGCCCGCTCGGACAGCTCGACCAGTGTCGGGACCGGCGGCGAGGTCTTCAGTTTGCTCGCGATCTGAATCGTCCGATCCGCGCCCACGGCCTCGTGCGCAAGGTCGACTGCCTGACCGAGTATCCGGCGGCCGTCGTCTTCCTGCCATACCGCCGCCCCGCCCGGCAGCGGTATCTGCGGAAACGTCGGCACGTAGGCATTGAGCATGTGAACCAGGGTCAACGGGACATTGCGAAGCGCCGCGTCACGGGCCGCCCAGACAACGGCAGCGTTCGATGACGGCGACCCGTCAACTCCCACGACCAAGCCCTGCCGCTCGACGGATGCGTTCATCTCATTCCTTCCTCACACTTCTCCAACACCGACATACCCGCTCAGCGGTACACCGCCGCCGCGCGTCTGCAACAGCATGGCAGGGTGACGGTGGTGCCCAACACTTCTGACCTCCGCGACATCGACACCTCCGCCGGTGTGTTGCGCTACTACGACTCGGCCAACGACGGCGCACCCACCCTGCTGTTCCTACACGGCTCGGGCCCCGGCGTGACCGGGTGGCGCAACTTCTGTGGTGTACTGCCCGCCTTCGCGGACCACTTCCGTTGCCTCATCCTGGAATTCCCCGGTTTCGGCGTTACCGACGATCTCGGTGGCCACCCGATGATCACCGCCCAGGGGGTGGTGGCGCCGTTCTTGGATGCGCTGGATATTGAGCGGGTACACATCATCGGCAATTCGATGGGGGGCGGGGTGGGGATCAACTTCGCCATCCGGCACGCCGACCGTATCGACCGTTTGGTGACCATCGGCGGCATCGGCACCAACACCTTCAGTCCCGGTCCCAGCGAGGGAATCCGACTGCTGCAGGAGTTCACCGAAGAACCGACCAGGCAACGACTCGTCGACTGGCTCAAGTCGATGGTGTACGACCAGGCCTTGGTGACCGAGGAACTCGTCGAGGAACGCTGGCAACTGGCCATCGATCCCCAGACCCTGGCCGCAGCGCGCCGCATGTACGGGAAGGCCGCGTATGCGGCGATGATGGCGGCGATGAGCGCCGCCGACCGACCGATGCCGTGGGCGGTGATGCACAAGGTGACCGCACCGACCTTGCTGACCTGGGGACGCGACGACCGGGTGAGCCCGCTCGACATGGCGCTGATCCCGATGCGCACCATTCCCAATGCCGAACTGCACGTATTCCCCAACTGTGGGCACTGGGCGATGATTGAAGCCAAGGCCGCGTTCGAGAGCACAGTGCTGGCGTTCCTGTCCCGCTAGTCATGGGCCCCGGCCGACGACACATCACTCTGCGTGCAGGGCGCAAAACTGCGGGAGCACGACACCGCCGGCGCAGTGTCAACGCCGGGGAAGCCGGTCGCTTCAGCGTTCGGCGCCGCACCGGTGATCAGGGCAACTTTACCGGCCAGTCTCATGTGGTCTTCTGCGTCAGACCGGCATCCACGACGAGCTGGGTGCCGGTGATGTATCGGCCCTGCTCGGAGGCGAGGAAGACCACGGCGTTGGCGATGTCGACCGGCTCGACCCACGGCACCGGCAACAGGTTGCGCGCCATCAGCACCTCGGCGGCGTCGGCTGCCGTCGGATTCTCCAGATCTGGACGCAGGCGACGGAAAGTATCGTCATTCAGCACCATCGGGGTCGCCACGGCGCCGGGATGCACCGTATTGACCCGGATCCTGCGCGCGCCGAGCTCGTTGGCCAGCGTGCGGGCCAGGCCGACCACGGCATGCTTGCTGGCGGTGTAGTGCGCGGTGTTGGCGGTACCCCGAATTCCGTTGGTGGAGCTGATGATGACCACCGATCCCCCGTCCGGGCCGAGGTGCGGCACCGACGCCCGGACCGTGTGCCACACCCCGGTGAGGTTGATGTCGAGTGTGCGTTGCCATACCTGCGGGTCCAGCTCCCATGACGGCGCGCCGGCGGTGTGGATCCCGGCGTTAGCGATCACCACGTCCAGCCGACCCACCTCGCTGACCGCGGCGTCGACGACACCGGTGAGCGCAGCGAGATCGGCGACATCAGCCAGGCCCGTCACGCAACGGCGACCACGTTCCTCGACTTCGCTTGCCGTGACGCGTAATTCGTCGGCGGCCTGCGGGAAGTCGAGCGCGATCACGTCGGCGCCTTCCTCAGCGAACCGGAGGCAGTGCACCCGGCCGGTCCCCCGCGATGCCCCGGTGACCAGGACGGCCCGGCCCGCCAAACCTGTGCTCATGGCGCCTTGAGGAGGTCGAATCCCTTGTAGCCGGCATCGGCGACCTCAGCGCAGATCTGGTTGTAGGTGGCGAACCCACCGACGAACAACATGAAACCGCGTGGCTTTCCGGGCACATTGGCGCCCATGTACCAGGAGTCGGCCTTGACGAACAGGGACGCGTCGGCGCGTCGCTTCAACTCCACGCCCCAACCGTCCACCGCATCCCGGGTGGGTTCCATTGCGGCATAGGCGTGGTCGTCGAGGTAGCCGATGGCGTCGGCGATCCAGTTCACGTGCGCCTCCGCGTGCAACACCATGTTCGCCAGTACGGCGGGAGCCCCGGGGCCCGAAATCACGAACAGGTTGGGGAATCCGTCGATGCCCAGGCCGAGGTAGGTACGGGGTCCGTGTGCCCAGTTATCGCGCAACGACACTCCGTCGCGACCGACGATGTCGATCTTGCCCAGCGCCCCGGTCAGCGCATCGAAACCGGTGGCGAACACGATCGCATCAAGGTCGTAGTGGGCGGCTGAGGTGTTGATGCCGGTGGGGTCGATCGATTCGATCGGGGTGGCGCGCACGCTGATCAGCGATACGTTCGGCTTATTGAAGGTCTGAAAGTAGTTGCTGTCGGTGCAGATTCGCTTGGTCCCGATCGGATGGTCGTTGGGAATCAGCAACTCTGCTGTCGCGGGATCGTCGATCACGGCGCGGATTTTCTCCTCGTAGAATCGGCGCGCCTCGTCGTTGGCCGTCACGTCTGTCATCTGATCCGGGAATGTCTTTGAATACAGCACACCGCCCAGCTGCCAACGCTTTTCAAAGGCAGCACGCCGCTCGTCGGGGCTGAATTCCATCGTCGGCTTCGCCGCGGTGAGGTGCGGCGAGCCGCCACCGCTGAGCCAGGACAGGCGGCGGCGTTCGGCGTAGCCGGCCTTGATCTCGGCGAGTTCTGCTGCGGACAAGGGCGCGTTGCCGGCCGGCACACTGAAGTTCGGGGTGCGCTGCAAGACGTAGAGATGTGCGGCCTGCTCGGCGATGATCGGAATCGTCTGAATGCCAGAGGATCCGGTGCCGATCACCGCGACCCGCTTTCCGGCGAAGTCCACGGGCTCGTGCGGCCAGTGTGCGGTGTGATAGACCTCGCCTGCGAAGGTGTCCAGACCCCTGACGTCGGGGATCATCGCATCCGACAACGGTCCGGTAGCCATCAGACAGAACCGCGCGGTGAATGTTTCCCCGGTGTTGGTGCTGACCGTCCAACGCAACGTCGCCTCGTCGAACACGGCCGAGACGACGCGAGTCTCGAATACGATGTCGCGGCGCAGGTCGAGCTTGTCGGCGACCCAGTTCAGGTAGCGCAGAATTTCGGCCTGGGTGGCGTACTTCTCGGTCCAGTCCCACTCCTGCTGCAGTTCATCGGAGAACGAGTAGCAGTAGTCGACGCTTTCCACATCGCAGCGCGCGCCCGGATAGCGGTTGTAGTACCAGGTACCACCGAGCGCCGGCGCGGCCTCGATCACCCGCACCGACAGCCCCTGGGAACGCAGCTTGTGCAGGGCGTACAGACCGGCGAATCCGGCCCCGACCACGACCGCATCCAGGGTCTGCTCATCGTCCACACCGTTCACCGTAGGACCTCCGCCGGGGTTGCGACGCATCTGGTCCGCTGACCGGGATTGCCGGTGAGTCGCAGCGCCCAGTGGAGTAGACACAGATGCAGCCCCACATACGTTAGGACGACAGCATGAGCGAGCGGGTACTTGACCGAGTAGTAGAGCTAGCCGACCAACTGCGCGAGCAGGCCACCGAGGCAGAGCGGATCGGCCGGCTCACCGACGACACCGTCAAGATGATGAAGTCGGTGGGGTTGATCCGGCTGCTGCAGACCAAGCAGTACCAGGGCTTCGAGGTGCATCCCCGCGAATTCGCCGAGACGACGATGGCAACTGCGGCACTGGATCCGGCGGCCGGCTGGATCGTCGGCGTGGTCGGCGTGCATCCCTACCAGTTGGCCTACGCCGACCCGAAGGTCGCCGCCGAGATCTGGGCCGACGACGTCGACACCTGGATGGCATCCCCCTACGCGCCGCAGGGCGTGGCCAAGCCGGTCGACGGCGGCTACCTGTTCAACGGACACTGGCAATTCAGTTCCGGCACCGACCACTGCGACTGGATCATCCTGGGTGCAATGCTGGCCGACTCCGAGGGCGTACCGCTGATGCCCCCGAAGATGATTCACATGATCCTGCCGCGCAAGGATTATCAGATCGTCGACGACTCGTGGAATGTGGTGGGGCTGCGCGGGACCGGGTCCAAGGACGTCGTCGTCTCCGACGCATTCGTGCCGACGTACCGGACCATGGACGCGACCAAGGTGATGGACGGCACCGCGCAGCGCGAGGCCGGGATGACTGAACCGCTCTACCTGATGCCGTGGTCGACGATGTTCCCGCTGGGCATCTCCGCGGCCACCATCGGGATCGCCGAAGGGGCGCTGGCTGCGCACCTGGACTACCAGCGGGAGCGGGTCGGCGCGACCGGGACTGCAATCAAGGACGATCCCTACGTCATGTACGCCATCGGCGAAGCCGCTGCCGACATCAACGCCGCGCGCCAGGAGCTGCTGGCCAACGCCGACCGCATCTATGACATGGTCGCCGCCGGCAAGGAGGTGTCCTTCGCCGACCGCGCCGCCGGCCGGCGCACCCAGGTGCGCGCGGTGTGGCGGGCGGTGTCGGCCGTCGACGAGATCTTCGCCCGCTCGGGCGGCAACGCCTCGCGAATGGACAAGCCGTTGCAACGCTATTGGCGCGACGTGCACGTCGGCCAGATGCATGCCATCCATGTACCCGGCTCCACCTACCACGCCTCGGCGCTCAGCTCGTTCGGCGTGGAACCGCCGATGGGGCCGCTGCGCGCACTGATCTGATCTGAGGAGTTGTCCGTGAGTGACTTGAAAAGCCTTGGCTACATTACAGTTTCGACCGCCGACATCGAGCGATGGCGCAAGTTCGCGTTCGGCGTGCTGGGGTTCGCCGAGGGGAAGGGCCCCGACCCGGATGCGTTGTACCTGCGGATGGATGAGCGGGCCGCCCGCATCATCGTCGTGCCTGGCGAGACCGACCGGGTGATCACCGTCGGCTGGGAGGTCCGCGACCGTGCCGCGTTGCGGCGGGTCAAGGCCGCGTTGGACGGCGCCGGCGTCCCGGTCAAGGAGTTGTCAGTCGGGGAAGCCGACGCCCGCCGGGTCGAAGAGGTCATCACCTTCGAGGACCCGGCCGGCACCACCCTGGAGGTGTTTCACGGCGCCGTGCTGGACCACAGCCCGGTCGTCACACCGTTCGGGGCGAAGTTCGTGACGGGCGACCAGGGCCTGGGTCATGTGGTCGTACCGGCGCGGGACCCTAACGGGTTGTTCGACTTCTACACCGAGGTGCTGGGATTCCGGTCGCGTGGCGCGTTTCGGATACCGCTGCCCGCCGAGTTCGGACCGATCCGGGTCAGATTCCTGGGCATCAATGCCCGCCACCACAGTTTGGCCATAGCTCCCGCGATGCATCAGCGCGACCCGGGACTGGTCCATGTCATGGTCGAAGTGGACACCCTCGACGCTGTCGGGCAGGCACTAGACCGCGTCAATGCCGACGGCTTCCAGGTGTCGTCCACGCTGGGACGCCACACCAACGACAAGATGGTGTCGTTCTATGTGCGTGCCCCCGGCGACTGGGACATCGAGTTCGGCACCGAGGGTATGCGCGTCGACGAAACCTCCTACACCGCAGAGGAAATCACCGCCGACAGCTACTGGGGGCACCAGTGGATCGACGAGCCGCCCGCGGCGATGCGGATGTAAGTGGCGCGAGGTGGCGCGAGCAGACGCAGAATCGCATCACGGGGCAATGATTTGGACGATTCTGCGTCTGCTCGGCAGGTGAGGGTGACAGCCGACACACTCGTGTGGTATTCCTATTAGGAATATTCCATGTAGGAGGTTGTATGTCGGGCACCGTCGAAACCCCCAGCGCCGTCATCGACCGCATCTCCCTGGTTCTGGACGCCTTCGACGGACCCGGGCGGCTCACCTTGGCCCAGATCGTGCGCCGCACCGGTCTGCCCCGATCGTCGGCGCACCGGATGCTCGAGCGACTGGTACAGCTGCGGTGGTTGCGGCGCAGCGGACGGGACTACGAACTCGGAATGCGGCTGGTCGAGTTGGGTTCGCTGGCGGTCCACCAGGATCGGCTGGTCCGCGCCGCCAAACCGCTGCTAGCTGAATTACACTGCGCCACAGGTCTTGTCGTACATCTGGCAGTGCTGGACGGTACCGACGTGGTGTACCTGGACAAGGTCGGCGAGCGCATCGGGAGCGCGCTGCCCACCCGCGTTGGCGGTCGTCAGCCGGCGCACTGCACGGCAGTGGGCAAGGCGATGCTGGCCTACCGCGACGGAGACTCCACCGTGGACCTGCGGGTGCGTAAGACCAGGTACTCCATCGCCACCGGGTCCCAGCTCGCGGTCGAATTGGCGAAGGTGCGCGCTCACGGCGTCGCTTACGAGCGGGAGGAATCGTTACTCGGATTCGGTTGCGTCGCCGCCCCGATCGGTACCGCCGCCGAAGCCGTAGCGGCGGTGTCGGTGTGTGGTCCCATGAACCGCATGATGTTCGACCAGCGGCTGGCCGCCCCGGTCCGCATGATCGCGATGGGCATCTGGCGCAATGTCGAGGACGGCCCGCAACGCGTCGCTCCGACCCTGCAGCCGCTGCGACCGCTGCGCCCCGCGCTGCAATACGCGTGATCCTCGATCCGCAGATCGCCGCGCTGCTGGAGACGCTCGACGCGGGATTTCCGCTGGTGCACACCATGTCCGGCGCCCAAGCCAGAGCGGCGATCCGGGCGCGCTTCGTTCCACCAATCGAGCCCGAACACGTAGCCGACGTTCGCGACGACCTCGTCGCCGGCCCCGGCGGCGACATCCCGGTGCGGATCTACCGGCCACACGGTGACGATCTGCCGGTGCTGGTGTACGCCCACGGCGGCGGGTTCGTGTTCTGCGATCTGGACAGCCACGACGGCCTGTGTCGTGCATTCGCCAATCTGGTTCCAGCCGTTGTTATTTCGGTAGGCTATCGACTGGCGCCGGAACATCGCTGGCCGGCCGCGGCAGAAGACATGTACGCGGTCACCGCTGCGGCGGCCGCCGGAGCCTTCGGCGCCAAGACCGGCCGTATCGCGGTTGGCGGAGACAGCGCAGGCGGCAACCTGGCCACCGTGACCACGCTGATGGCACGTGATCGCGGTGGACCGGCGCTCGCCGCGCAGCTGCTGATCTATCCGGTGCTGGCGGCCGACTTCGATACCGAGTCCTACCGGCTGTTCGGAAGCGGTTACTACAACCCGAAGCCGGCCATGCAGTGGTATTGGGACCAGTACGTGCCCCAGCCGGCAGATCGCACCCACCCGTACGCCGCGCCGCTGCACGCCGACCTGCGGGGTCTGCCGCCCGCCGTGTTGGTGATCGCCGGACACGATCCGCTGCGCGACGAGGCATCGGCTTATGCGGACGCCCTACAGGCCGCTGGCGTAACCGTGATGCGGACTCAATTCGACGGCGGCATACACGGTTTCATGAGCATGCCTGCTCTGGACATCGCAATTGTTGCTCGGCAGCAGGCCTGCGCGGCGCTGCACGCGGTTGTGGCGTCGTCCCATGCCTGACGGAGAAGTGGTGGTGATCGACCGGGTGGTCACCCGGCGGGGGTGTGCCCGCGAATTCGTGGCTGCTTACCTCGCCGACTATGCCCCGGGCGCGCGGAATCGGGGCATGACACTGCGCGACGTCCTGGTGAGCCCGCCGATCTGGTTCGACGACGACGTCAACACCGTCACGATCACCTGGTCCTTGCCCAGTGTGCAGGCTTGGTGGGAGATGACCTGGCAGGGGCGATCGGATCCCGCTCTCGCCCATTGGTGGTCGCGGATAGCCGACTTGGTGGAGCAACGGTCGCGGTCTTTCGCCGCGGCCCCGCAGGACATCGACGGTCTCTGCGATGTATAGCGTCACCAGGTTGCTGGACGTAGCCGCGTGTGACCGCGACCGGATCATCGCCGACGTGCGGGCGGTCGCGGCTCGCGCGCCGTACTGGATCGCACAGCCGACGATGCCCGGTTCCCGCAACGGCGGCGATGTTCTCATTCACCTGCGCTTTGCCTCCGAAGACGAATGGCACGCACTCGCAGCAGATTTCACGGCGGCCGTCGGGGATCCCGGGGTGACGCGAATCAACGGGGCCAACTATCCGGGTCACCCGGTCCGCACCCACTGCACCCGCGGTACGGTTTACCGCACTTTGCTGCTGCGGGTCACACCCGGCACCGGCGGTGACACCATCGCGCGGTTCGAGGACGAACTCCGGTCCATGCCGCGCTACGTGAACACCATCACCGCATGGCAGCTGAGTAGGGTCGACGAAGCGGTCGGCGAGACGCGGTGGACGCACGTGTTCGAGCAGGCCTTTACCGACGCCGACGGTCTGGTCGGTCCCTATCTGATGCATCCGATCCACTGGGCGGTGGTGGACCGGTGGTTCGACCCGGAATGCCCCGAGGCCATCGTTCGCGATCGGGTGTGCCACAGTTTCTGCACGCTGCCCGCGACTGTGCACTGGGAGCGGTTATCCGACGGGGATATTGGGGCTGGCGGTCGCGGGGGGCTCGAGCGACGGAAGCACTGACAGGCCGTCCAGCGAATGCACCGGCAGGCTGTGTGACCACGGGTAATGCAGGCTGAACGCCACCACACCCGTGCGCTCGGCAGCGGGTAGCTGACACATCGCCAGCACCGTTTCGGCCAGGTACTCGACCGGTTCGGTCGGGAACGTCTCCGGAATCAGTTGCGCGGCACCGGGAGTGCGCACTGCCGTCGAAGGACCCACACAGTTGACCGCGATATTGGCGTCCAGCAACTCGGCCGCCACCCCCTGCGTGAAGCGGTGCAGCGCAGCCTTGCACGCTGCGTAGACGACGTCGCCGGCGGTCTTGTTGTAATCCCGGAAAGGACGCACCGGTGCCACCCCGGTGACCGACCCGATGTTGACGATCCAGCCGGCGCCCTGGTTACGCATCTGCGGGACAGCGGCTTTGGTCAACAAGAACGGTATCCGCAGGTAGTGGTCGACCGTTCGGTCGAAAGTCTGCAGCGACATGTCCTCCACTATCGCGTAGTCGGCGAAACCCGCATTGTTCACCAGGATGTCGATACGGCCGGTGCGGTCGAGCACCGCATTGATGAGTCCGTCGCGCTGCGCGGCATCTTCCAAGTCAGCCGCCACGCCGATCGCCCGACCCCCCGCGGCCTCGATCAGTGCAATCGTCTCACCGATTGTTCCGGGCAGCGCCGAGCCGATCCCGCCACGCACCGACTGCGAGGGCTCCAGCGAGCGCGCCGTCACTACGACGGTGGCGCCCTCGGCGGCGAGTCGCCGGGCGATCGCGCGGCCGATCCCGCGACTGCTGCCCGTCACCAAAGCCGTTCGGTCGCAGAGTAATCCCGTCATCGCAACTCGAAATGCTCTTCGACCGGCGCGCGGTGCTGATGCCAGAGGTCGACCAACCGGTACGGGGTGGCCACCACGACCCGGCCCGAACCGGAACGGTAGTAGGTGTGTGCGTTGGGAGTGTGGCACCAGACCGTGCCGGCCATCGCCTCGTCGATTCCGGCCACATACTCCTCGTACGCCTCGCGGGTCACTTCCATCGTGGTCGCCGCGCGCAGCGCCATCAGTTGCAGGCACTCGACGATGTAGTGCGCCATCACCTCCATCGAGAAATTGGCGCCTGCGCCGTGGCCGGGGCTGTAGTTAGGTGCAGAGTTGATGAACAGATTGGGAAAGCCCGGCACAGTGCCGCCGCGGTAGGCAGCCGGGCTGTCGCCCCACTCGTCGGCCAGCCTGCGCCCGTCCCGCCCGCGGATGTCGATGGTGGACAAGAAGTCGAGGTGGTATCCGGTGGCGTAGATGATGACGTCGAGATCGAGCTGTCTGCCGTCCTGGGTGACGATGCCTGCGGGGTTGACCGCCGCGGGTTCGCGGGCCTCGACGTCGACATGGTCGCGGGTCAGCGCCGCGTAGTAGCCGCCGGGATCGCGGATGATCCGCTTACCGTAGGGCGCGAAGTCAGGCGTGACCTTCTTCGCCAATTCGCTTCCCGCACCGAAGGTCCGGTCGATGTAGTCCAGACACATCTGCAACAGCACGTCGTTGGCCGGTGAGATCGACAGATGCGATCCAGCCCAGTCCGGGTCTCGCAGAATGACCGGGTAGTTGTTGTCCGCGGTGCCCCAGAACGACTTCAGCCGGTGCCATTTCGCGTAATGCGGCAGATGGCGCCCGAGGTATCGGCGGTATTCCGGGACGTCGTCGGTCGGTCGCTTACGCGGCGCCACCCAATGCGGTTGTCGCTGGAACAGTGTCAGGTGCGCGACCTGATCGACACAGGCATCGACGATCTGCACGGCGGTGCATCCAGCGCCCACGACGGCGATCCGCTGTCCGGTCAGCTCCAGCGCCGGGTCCCACTGTGCTGAGTGAATGCTGTTGCCCGCAAAGGTTTCTCGGCCCGGTAGGTCCGGCCAGCGGGGGCGGTTGAGGTAACCGGCCGCGGTGACCACCACCCGGGCGTGGCTGACGAAGCGGTTGCCGTGCCGGTCGACGGCGTGGATCTGCCACCGGGAATTGTCCTCATCCCACCACAGCGCTTCGACCTCGGTGCCGAACCGCGTATGGGCACGCAGCCCGTACTTGTCAGCCAGCGCCACCAGATACGCCTGGTACTCGGCGCCCTGCGGGTAGTAGCTGCTCCATTCCGGATTCACCTCGCGCGATAACGAGTAGTACGCCGACGGTGTGTCGACGCCGATGCCTGGGTAGGTGGTCGTCAGCCAGGTGCCACCGACCTCGTCGTTGCGGTCGAAGATCTCGAAGGCGACGCCGGCGTCGGTGGCGGTTAGTGCGGTGACGATGCCGGCCAGGCCCGCGCCGACGATCGCCACCGTCGTCGACGACGGAATCGGCACGGTGCGCGGCAACGTCGGCTGGGAAGGCTGAAAACCACCCTGTTCGAGCAGCAGCGGCACGAATTCGTCGTCCACTTCACTGCCCAGCGCCACCGGCAACAGTCGCTGGAACAGCGCCGGGTCCGCGACCGGCGCGGCGGGCCGATCCAGGGCAGCCATCACCGCGGTGACCAATGCCTGCGCGGTGGCCGCATCGGCGACCCCGGCGCGTTCCGGTGGGTCGGGGATGTGTGAGATGCGCGGGCCGAATGTGTCGACCACCGACGGGTCGCCGGTGAGCTGAGCCAGCACGGCGACCAGGACGCCCGGGTCAGCCTGCTGCAGGTTGCGCCGGAGTTCTCCGGGATCGAGCGTGGGCATGCCCGTCAGTATCGGAGCCGGCGAGCAGGTCGACGACGAGTCTTTCCTCTGAGCGGGACACGAGCCCGAAATCGGACTCCCTACAGTGGCCAGCATGAGCAACGCTTTGGACATCGCCTCCGACGGACCGATCCGGACCTGGACGATCAACCTGCCCAGCGTGGGTAACGCGATCACCGGCAAGGACGTCATCGCCGCGTTCGAGACTGCGGTCGACGACGCCAACGCCGACACCGAGGTCCGCGCCGTGATTCTGACCGCTGCAGGCAAGATCTTCTCGGCGGGCGGCAACGTCAAGGAGATGGCCGACCAGGCCGGCATGTTCGGGCTGAGTCCCCTTGACCAACGGCATGCCTATATCGACGGAATTCAGCGCATCCCCCGGGCCCTGGCCCGGCTCGAAGTCCCCTTGATCGGTGCGATCAACGGCGCCGCCATTGGCGCCGGCTGTGACCTGGCGACCATGTGCGATATCCGGATCGCTTCTGAGCGTGCATCTTTCGCGGAGAGTTTTGTCCAACTCGGCCTCATCCCCGGCGATGGCGGCAGCTGGTTCCTGCAGCGCGTCGTCGGGTACCAACGGGCCGCCGAGATGACGTTCACCGGGGACCGGATCGACGCTGCGACCGCGCTGGAGTGGGGTCTGGTCACCCGGGTGGTACCGCACGAAGACCTGCTCCCGGCAGCGCGGGAGCTGGCCGAACGGATCGCCAAGAACCCGCCGCACGCATTGCGGATGGCCAAGCGGCTGCTGCAGGAGTCGCGCACCGGGTCGCTCGAGTCGACGCTGGGAATGGCCGCTGCCATGCAGCCGCTGGCGCACCGCGATCCCGAGCACGAGCAGCGCATCGCCAAGTGGCGGACAAGCTGATGGCTACCGCGCCCCCGCGGTTGGTGCCTGCGGCCGGCATCGAGACCGACGAGACCGCGTCGCTGCGGGCCGAGGTGCGCACGTTCATCGCCGAGCAGCTGGCCGCAGGCACATTCGTCCCGTCGGTCGACGCCTGGTTGTCGCGGTGGGACGAGGACTTCACCGCCGCGCTGGCTGAACGCGGGTGGCTGGGCATGACGGTGCCGACCGAGTACGGCGGGCACGGCCGCACCTTCACCGACCGCTTCGTGGTCACCGAGGAGCTGCTGGCCGCCGGCGCCCCGGTCGCGGCGCATTGGATCGCCGATCGTCAGATAGTCCCGTCGCTGCTCAAATACGGCACCGAAGCGCAGAAGCAGCGTTTTCTGCCGCGGATCGTGCGCGGGGAATGTTTTTTCGGCATCGGGATGAGCGAGCCCGATTCCGGTTCCGACCTGGCCAGCGTGCGTACCCGAGCCGAGCGGGTCGAGGGCGGCTGGTCGCTGTCCGGCACGAAGGTGTGGACCTCCGGCGCCCATGTCGCCGAAGCGTTCATCGCGCTGGCCCGTACCGAACCGGTGGACCCGCAGCACCGGCATGCGGGCCTGAGCCAGTTCATCGTGGACCTGCGCAGTCCCGGCATCGAGATCCGCCCGATCATCTCGATGAACGGCGCCCACCATTTCAACGAGGTCATCCTGGACAGTGCGGTGGTGCCCGATGACATGGTGTTCGGTGAGATCGGCGACGGCTGGCGGCAAGTCACGTCCGAGCTGGCCTTCGAACGCAGTGGCCCCGAGCGATTCCTGTCCACCTTCCCGCTGCTGGCGGTCTGCGCGGATCGGATGGCCGCCAACGCGATTCCCCGCGATGCGGGTCTGGGGCGGCTGGTGGCCCGTGTCGCGGGCCTGCATCACATGTCGACCGCGGTGGCCGGCGCCCTCGAGCGCCACGATCCGGCCGACATCCCGGCCGCGGTGGTCAAGGTGCTGGGTACCACGACCGAGGGAGACATCGCGGAGTTCGCCGACGTGCTGGATGCCCCCGACGCGATCTACACGGAGTTGGTCCGGGCGGCGGTCGACCAGCGACCGGGTTTCACGCTGCGCGGGGGCACCAACGAGGTGTTGCGTGGGGTCATCGCCCGCGGATTGGGGTTACGGTGACCGGCCGGACGGTCGTCGACCGGGACCTGGTCGACATGATGGACTCCGTCTTCGCCGACTACCGCGCCAAGCCGGCGCCCGCGACGACGGTCGAACTGGATCGCGCGCTGTGGCAGCAACTCGACGAACTGGGCCTGGTGCGACTCACCGGCGCCGAGCAGGACGGGGGCAGCGGCGCCGGGTGGTACGAAGCGGCCGAATTGCTAAGCGCCGCGGCGTCCCATGGCGTTCGAATCCCGTTGGCGGAGCACGATTTACTGGCGTGCTGGCTGTTGGCGGCACTGGGGGCGCCGGCCGGCGCGGCGGTGCGGACGGTGTGCATGCTCGACAAGCACGGACGCGCCAGCGGTGTGCCGTGGGCGGCCGCGGCGGATCACGTCGTGGTGGTGTGGCGGGCGCAGGGCGGATACCGTGCCGCCGATCTCCCGGTCGACGACCTGCACATCATGCCTGGCAGCAACCTGGTCGGTGAGCCACGGGACGAGGTGACCGTCGACGTCACCGACCTGCCCGGGTTACCGGTGACCCTGGCCCAGATCACCCAGTTGCGGCTGAGATCGGGGTTGGTGCGTGCGATTCAGGTGTGCGCCGCACTCGACCGAATCCTGCAGTTGTGCATCGAGCATGTGACTGCCCGTACCCAGTTCGGTCGCCCCCTGGCCAAATTCCAAGCGGTACAACATCTCGTCGCCGACCTGGCCGCCGAAGCCGCGCTCGCCCGGGCAGCGACCGAAGCCGCGTCGACCGCCGGGGTCGCCAGCGATTGGACGGCGCCCGACCTGGAGTTCCTGGTGGCCGTGGCGCGTTCGTGTGCGGGGCACGCGACCTCGGTGGCGGTGCGCAATGCCCATCAGGTGCACGGCGCCATCGGTACCACCCGTGAGCACCGTTTGCACGAATTCACCCGGGCCGCGCTGGCCTGGCGCTCGGAGTTCGGTTCGCTGCGGTACTGGGACGATCAGGTGACCGACGCGGCCCTGTATGCGAGTGCAGGCGGGCTGTGGGGTCTGATCACGGGGTGCTGATGGTGTTCCACTGACCGGACAAGCCGGGTCTCATCCCTGATTCAGCAGGGTTGACTGGCCCCATGAGCAACGACATCACGCTGCCGGAATTGCAGGAGTTCATCGCCGGCTTCTGGTACCACTACGACGAGGCGCACTACGACGAGCTCACCGCATGCTTCACCGAAGACATCCGCTATGTCAGCAGAAGCGACAGTGGCGCAAGCCCTTTCGAGGAACTGATGTCGCCGGAGCTGCGTGGCCGCGATGCGGTCATGGAGTGGCTGTCCCAACACCGAGAGCAGAGCCCCTACCCGTTGCGGCACCACGCCACCAATGTGCACCGGACCGCCGTCGACCGGGCGCGGTTCTACATCTTCGTCAACCAAGTCGCGAACTTCGTGCCGTTCGCGGTGTCCAGCGGCGTCGCTGAGGTGGGTGTCCGCCGCACGGCCGACGGGTTGCAGTTCACCGACATCGACGTCGTGCTGGACACCACCAACTCGGTGCTGCTCGCCGAGCGGCATGCCGCCACGGGGTCGTGAGCGCCCGCGACACTTTCGCCGGCGGCGTTGCCGTCATCACCGGGGCCGGTGCCGGAATCGGCGCCGGGCTGGCGCGGTACGCGAGCCACCTGGGCATGACGGTGGTGCTCGCCGACATCGATGCCGCGGCGGTGGCGTCGCTGCGCGACGAACTCGGCGACCGCGCCGTCGACGTGGTGTGCGACGTCCGCGACGCGGGTGCTGTTCAGGAGTTGGCCGACCGCACCTACCGGGAGCTGGGTCCGGTCCGGCTACTGGTGAACAACGCCGGGGTCGAGCAATTCGGCTACCTGTGGGACACACCGCTGGCCAACTGGCAGCGCGTCGTCGACGTCAACATCAGCGGAGTCTTCCACGGCGTCAGAGCATTTCTGCCGAAGATGATGGCAACCCGGCAACAGGTGTGGGTATGGAATCTCTCGTCGGTCGGTGCGGTGGTGGCAATCCCGTTGCAAACGCCCTACATCATGAGCAAACACGCCGTGCTGGCAATGACCGAATGTCTGCGTCTGGAGGTGGCAACCGCCGGGCACGACAACCACATTCACGTCCAGGCTGTCCTGCCGGGTGCGGTGACCTCTAACATCTTCGAGTCGGCCGGCGGGGTCGACCTGAACGGCGATGTGGGCATGGCAGAGAAGCAACGGCGGGCCATGCTCGACGTCAAAGCCACGGCCATGGATCCGTGGGCGGCCGCCGCGACGCTGTTCGAGCAGGCGGCCCAGGGACGCTTCTATCTGGTGACCCAACCGTCGGTCGTCGACGCCATGCGCGACCGCGCCGAATCCCTTGCCACACAACGTTGCCCAGAGCTGACATGAGTCTGGATCCGGACGCGGCCGCACGGGTGGCGTCGTTCGGTCCGCTGCCGCCGATGCGGCAGCGCGGCCTGGCCGCGATGCGTGCCGCGATCGAAGCTGCTCCGCTGCCCGACGACATGGCCGAGATGGTCTGCATCGACGACGCTTTCGCCGGTTCCGTTCCGGTCCGGATCTACCGGCCGACAAGCGATTCCGTCGGACCGGCGCTGGTCTACTTCCACGGCGGCGGCATGGTCATGGGTTCCAACCATTCCTTCGAACCGCTCGCCCGCGCGCTGGCATCGACCTCCGGTGCAACGGTCGTGTCGGTCGAATATCGGCTCGCGCCGGAATACCCGCCCCCTGCCCAGTTCGACGACGCCTATGCCGCGGCCGAGTGGGCCGCACGTCAGCCATGGGTCGACGGGCTCGTCGTCGTCGGCGACAGCGCCGGTGGATCACTGGCGGCCGGGGTCGCCCTGGCTGCCCGCGACCGCGGCGGGCCACGGCTCTGCGCTCAGGTGCTGTTGTATCCCGGTCTGGATCGCGACATGACCGTTCCGTCCATCACGTCGCTCGCTGACGCACCGATGCTCAGCCGCGACGACATCGACTTCCTGCACGCGGTGGCCGACGGGGACGCCGGCGCACCCGGTGACCCGTACCTGGTTCCGGCCTACGCAGCTGACCTGTCCGGTCTCCCACCGGCCATCGTGGTCACCGCAGGTTGCGATCCGATCCGCGACTGGGGAGAGCGCTATGCGGCCCGGCTGTGCGACGCAGGCGTGCAGACCACCCTGACCCGCTACCCCGGGATGTATCACGGTTTCCTGATGCGGCCCGGGGTGACCGCGCGGGGCCGGTTGGCCATCGCCGAACTCGGAGCCTTGCTGCGCGCCAAACTCGCCAACGGCGTTCCCTTCTAACGTCCCGGTCACCGGACACCCCGGACGCTGCCCGGGCGCGCACCCCACACGATTGAACAAGCAACTGCGACAAGGAGACACGTGATGCATTCCGCACAGCGGCGCGAGGAGCTATCGGATGTGCTGCGTCCCGCCGCACCGCCCCGCGAAGTCGCTGACGTCTACACCGATGATCAACGCGAGCGGTTACTCGACGTGGTCCGCACCGAAGGTCCATGGCGGCTGATCATTTCCCAACATTTCGCCTCCGCCGATGAGTTGATCGCGACGATGAGCGGTCTGTTCCACGAGGGTTACACGCCGTCCCTGGACCTCTTCTTGACCCCGACGTTCCGCGGCTACCTGGCCAACTATGGCGCGGTGCTCTACCCGCAACTGCACGACTGCTTCTATCACGCCCGGTTCCTGGAGATGGCCAAGAGCTACTGGGGTGCCGAATACGCCAAGCCGCAGTTGATGCTGTTCAACATCAACGGCCCCTGCGCCAATCGCGATCCGGGGCACCTGGATTCGCCGAGCTTCCGCGGCGTGCGGCACGAGAACGCACCTACCTGGCTCACCAGTGTGATGGGCAAGTCCGGCCTGTTCACCGAGTACCTGATCAAGACGGCGCAGGTGATCACGTGGTTTTCCCTCGACAGCACCAGCGGATTCACCTACTGGCCCGACGGTCCGCTCAAGGCACCTCAGCGGGTGTTGCCGCCGATCTACAACCGCGGCGTGGTGGTGCAGAACGAAATGATGGTGCACCGCGGCGAGGCCAACGGCCCGCTGGAACACCAGATTCCGGCCGGGCTGGCGTTCGACACCGTGTTCACCGGCGACCCCGGCGACCGCGATCAGTGGTTGCTCAAGAATGGGCACGAGGTGATTGGCCGCCACCACACCGACGAACTCCGTTTCTTGGTGCACTGGTCGGCCGAGGTCTTCTCCGACCTCGACGAACTGAAGAAGAACATGGAGGGCACCGACGACCTGACCGCAGACAAGGCCGTCGACATCATGGTCGACGACGTCAATGCCAGGGGCATCAAGCTCGACATACCCAGCGAGCCGCTGCACAATCCGGAGTTCATCGCCGCCCTCAATGCCGCTTTCGACATCGGCGGTCCGGCGCAGTATCCAGAGGCGGCGCCCATCAGTGCTTTTCAGTTGGCCTGAGCTTCAGCGCACCACGACCGTGCTGGGTGTGCGCGGCGCACCGAGGTGACGGTGCGACGGCGGTCGGCGGCCGTCCTCGTCGGTGATGCCGTACCGCTCGGCGAGTTCGGCGCCGATGAACGTCTGGCCACTCAGCGCGCCGAGTTCCGGATCGCCGTACAGCGCATCGATCAAATACCCGGTGAATTCCGGGGTTTCGGCGTGTTCTGCCGTCTTGGCCAGCGCCTTCGGGTTAGCTGCGAAGGCGCCGCGCAGCTTCTCGGTGAGCAAGATGCCCATCCAGATCGAGACCGTCGCGACGCCCGTGCCGCCGAAATCCACTGCCATGTCGGCGACCATCTTGTCCACCCCGGCCTTCTGGGCGCCGTAGGCCGCACCGTGCATGTAGCACACCGAGCCTGGTGACGACGTGAACGCGATCAGCCCGCGGCCCCGTGCGACCAGCAGGGGTGCGGCATACCACGACGCGACGTAACTCGATCGCAGGCCGACATCGAGTACGTCGACAAGCTCAAGAGGCTTCTCCCAGAACGGCTTTGGGTTCACCAAATCATCGGACACCGCCGCGGCGTTGTTGACCAGCAGGTCCAGGCCGCCATGATCGGCACGAACCCGCTCGAACAATGCGGCCACCGCGTCGTCGTCACGGTGATCGAGGCGCACCGCAATCCCACCGGGCGGAGCATCGGTGATGGTGCGACCGGTGGCATACACCCGCCAGTTCTTGGCGGCCAATGCCGCCGCGATACCGCGTCCGGCACCGCGACTGGCCCCGGTGACCACCGCAACATTCATCGAAGCGAATTGTAGGACGGGTGCGGCCGGCTGTTCGGCACCCCCGGCATGGCGCTCAGCCGTCGTCGACGATCGCCAACTCCCCCGCCGCAACGGCCGCCTCGATCGAGTCCCGCAGCGCCGAACAGACCAGGAACAGTCCGCGATGGTGGCCGGCGATCTGCATGGCGGCCCGGCGCTCGAGGCATCGCGCTGATGCGTCGGCGTCCCACTGCACGCTGGTCTGGTTCCAGCTGCTCTTGCGGACCAGTACCTGCGCACCGCAGCTGTGGCAGCCGACCGACGCCATCGGCATGTCGTCGAGGCGGTTGTCGGCGCGGGACGACAGGCTCATGGGACCGAGCCCGCCCTGGCCGCCATATTCGCCTCGATCTGCTTCATCCAGGCCTCGTAGGGCCGGGTGGTGTCCAACTCGAACTCGAAGCGGTCCACCATATCCGGCTGCACCTCGGCGGCGTCGACGTAGAACTGCTGATACCAGCGCCGCAGTTGATAGACCGGTCCGTCCTCTTCGACCAGGAGCGGATTGTCGATGCGCGCCTTGTGCCGCCAGATTTCGACGTCCTGCTCGAAACCCATCTTGACGTAGTCGCCGAGACTGATCGCGGTCTGCATGGCCTGCTCGTCGGGTAGCGACGCCGATTTCTTGACGATGATGCCGTATTGCAGCACAAAGGAATTCGCGTCGATTGGATAGTGACAGTTGATCAGGATGGTCTGCTGGTCGCCGTCCTCGTAGTGGTAGGTGAGGTCGTCGATCATGAACGACGGGCCGAAGTAGGACGCCACCGAGGTGGTGCCGAGCATGCGCGCACCCTCGGTGCCGCCCATGTCCGGCCGGCCGTCGCCGTTCATGTACTGCGTCGCCACGTGCCCTTCGAAGATGTTCTTGAAGTAGGTGGGCAGCGAGCCGTGAATGTAGAAGAAGTGCGCCATGTCGACGACGTTGTCGATGATCTCGCGGCAGTTGCTGTCGACGACGGTGGTGTACCAATGCCAGTCGGTCCACTCGTCGCTGGAGGCGCCTTCGATGCGCGGAATGGTGGCATCCGGTGCCGGCGGGTTGCGTTCGGGGTCGTTCCAGACGAACAACATGCCGTCCTGCTCCAGCGTGGTCCACGTCGCCGTGCGGGCCAGCCGCGGCGCGCGCTTGGCATACGGGACCTGTGTGCACCGACCGTCCCCGCCCCACCGCCAGTCGTGGAACGGGCAGGCGATCTCGTTGCCTTTCACCTCGCCCTTCGACAGGTCACCGCCCATGTGACGGCAGTATCCGTCGAGCACATTGATGTCGCCGTCCCCGCTGCGAAATACCACCAGCTTCTGACCGAAGGCGTTGATCGCGTGGGGTGTGCCGTCCCCGAAGTCCCGGACCAGACCCAGGCAGTGCCAGCCGCGGGCGAACCGGGTCGGCGCGGCCTGCGCTTCGATGAGCCGGATTTCATCGGCGTCGGTGTGCGAACTCATAGGACCCATTGAACGCCTCCCGGCCGGCGATGGGGGATCACCTGTTCCACTGATCAGGAGACCTCTTCCGGTACGGTGCCGCACCGGCCTAGCGTCCCAGGGGTGAGCGCACCCAGCACGACCATCCCGGCCGGACTTCCCGTCGACGACACCTGCGTCGACCTGCTGGTGGTCGGGTCCGGCACCGGGCTGGCTGCGGCGCTGGCCGCCCACGAGCTCGGGCTGTCGGTGCTGGTCGTGGAGAAGTCGTCCTACGTCGGCGGATCGACCGCCCGCTCGGGCGGTGCCCTGTGGCTGCCGGGCGGGCCGGTGCTGGACGAGGCCGGCGCCGGGGACTCCGCCGCGCAGGCGGCCACCTACCTGGACGCGGTGGTCGCAGGATCGGCACCCCCGCAGCGATCGGCCGGCTTCCTGGACCAGCTTCCTGCGACGGTCCATATGCTGCGGCGGACCACCCCGCTGCGGCTGTTCTGGGCCCGGGACTACTCCGACTACCACCCGGAGGAACCGGGCGGCAGTGCGGCGGGCCGCACCTGTGAGTGCTATCCGTTCAACACCTCGATGCTCGGTCCCTATCGGGACCGATTGCGACCCGGCGTGTTGGAAGCCGCGTTCGCGATCCCGACGACGGGTGCCGACTACCGCTGGATGAATCTGGTAACCCGGGTGCCGCGCAAGGGAATTCCCACCTTCGGTAAGCGGATCGCGCAGGGCGTGGCCGGGTTGGCGGTGGGCAGGCGGTACGCAGCGGGCGGGCAGGGTCTGATGGCCGGCCTGTTCGCCGGTGTCCTGCGCGCCGGCATCCCGATCTGGACCGACACCCCGCTGGTGCGGCTCGACGGCGAGGCAGACCGGGTCACCGGTGCGGTCGTGGCGCACCGGGGCCGGGAGATCACCATCACCGCCCGCCGCGGGGTGGTCCTGGCCACCGGGGGTTTCGACCACAACATGGACATGCGGTGGAAGTTTCAGTCCGCATCGCTGGGCGCGCATCTGAGTTTGGGCGCCGACAGCAACACCGGCGACGGAATTCGCACAGCGCAGGATCGGGGCGCCGGCATCGACCTGATGGATCAGGCGTGGTGGTTCCCTGCGATCGCGCCGCTGCCCGGCAAGTCGCCCGCTGTGATGTTGGCTGAACGATCACTGCCGGGTTGCCTGATCGTGAACCAGCACGGTCGCCGGTTCACCAACGAGGCAGCCGACTACATGTCCTTCGGGCAGCGACTGCTGGCCCTCGAGCGTTCCGGCAACCCGATTGAGGCAATGTGGATTGTCTTAGACCAGCAGTACCGCAACAGTTATGTCTTTGGCGCCGAGCTGTTTCCGCGGATGAAGGTGCCGCAGGCCTGGTACGACGCCGGCATCGCCGCTCGCGCCGACACCTTAGCCGGACTCGGCGCGCGGATCGGGCTGCCGGTCGCGGAGTTCACCGACACGATGAGCAGGTTCAACGAAAATGCCTGTGCCGGTGCGGATCCGGACTTTGGTCGGGGCCGCAGCGCTTATGACCGTTACTACGGAGACCCAACTATCCGGCCCAACCCGAACCTGCGCCCGTTGCGCAACGGGCCGTTCTACGCGGTGAAGATGGTGCTGAGCGACCTCGGTACCTGCGGTGGCGTCAAAGCCGACGGGCGGGCGCGGGTGCTGCGCGAGGATGGCACCCCGATCCACGGTCTGTACGCGATCGGCAATGCCGCCGCCAATGCGTTCGGCACCACCTACCCGGGCGCAGGCGCCACGATCGCACAGGGCCTGGTCTACGGCTACATCGCCGCCTGCGACGCGTCGAATTAGTCGGCGGCGCGCTTGGCGTCGACCTGCTTTTCAATTTCACGCCAGTATCCCGGGGTGGGCCGCGGTTTACCGAACCCGCCCTTGGCTGCCTGCTCGATGATGGCGTTGGCTTCGTCGATGTCTTTCATGAGTTCCAGGGCGAACTCCCGCTCGGCAGCGTAGTACTTTGCCGCCCACCGCAGTGCCATCACCGAGTAGGCCCAAGCGGGTTCGGCCTCCGCCCCCTCAGCGTCCTCAATCGCCTTGCGATATCGGGCTTCTGCGTACGCCACGTGTTCGTGTAGCAGTTCCTTGAGCCGGGTCGGGTTGCTCAGGTGCCCGAATGTCACCCGCAACAGCATGCTGTGCTTGAGGACCGGCGGGTCCAGGGGCGCATTGTTGGTCCAGTCGGTGATCGCTGCCATCCCGGCCGGGGTGATCCTGTAGAGCCTGCGGCTGCGGGTGCCCTCGTCACGCTCGACGCGCGACGTCACCAGATCGAGGCTCTCCAGCTTCTTCAGCTCGGTGTAGATCTGGCTGTACGACGGGCTCCAGTAGTAGAGGTCGACGCTCCAGTCGATCCACTTCTTCAGGTCGTAGCCGGAGACTTCCTCCTCATAGGACATCATGCCCAGCAACGCCCAGCTGGTGGCGGCAAGTGCCGGCTTGCCCTTGTCGCTGGTCTGCTCCACTGCGCCAGACTAACAACCGGGTGCACCGACTCGCTTGCGATGACCGCTGATTGGGACACGGCGTTGCCGGCGCGGCCGGGTCACTGTTCTATGGTGGCGACATGGTGGATTCGTTTGCGTCGATGACTGATTCGTTGCCGGTGTACGAGTCGCTGGCGATGTCGGTGCGACGCCTGATCGACGCGACGATTCGCACCGAGGTGGGCCACGACATCATCGCCGCCGCCACGGCCAAGATCGACAGCGTGACAAGCGAACTCAGCGCCGAGCTGATGCCCGGTACGTTCGGCGAACGCGACATCAACGATGGGCAGGGCATCGCGTCGGGCAATGTCGTTATCGGAGTGCGCAATCCGTCTGCTCCGCCGCTGGTGGTTCATCACGAAAGCGACGGATCGGTATGGGCGGAGTTTGTGCTCGGCGCCGCGTTCGAGGGCCCGATGGGGCACGTGCACGGCGGGATCTCGGCAATGATTCTCGACCACATTCTCGGTGCCACCGCGCACCGGCCGGGACGGCCCGCGTACACCGGGACGCTGACGCTGCGCTATCACCAGCGCACCCCGTTGAATCAGCCGTTGCGCGCCGACGCGTGGGTCGACCGGAGCGAAGGCGTCAAGACATTCGCCGTCGGGCAGATCAGCGGCGCAGATGGCGTATTGGTCTCAGCGGAAGGGGTTTTCATCCATCCGCGCACCTAGGGTGCGTTGACGCTGCGCGCATGGCTACTCGGCTCTGCGCCCACGGCGGCGAAGTGCGAGAGAGCCCCGCCGCCAGCGCAGCGTCACCATCGGAGGCCACCCCGCTCCCGCCGCTCAGCGTTTGCCGTATTCCAGCACGGCTCCCGCCGCGGCCGGCGCCCCGCGGGCGACCACCACGGGCATCGACGTCGATGCGTTGGTGCGCAGAATGGTGTGCACCACGTCGACGAGGTCGTCGACGGGCATCAACTTGCCCGGCATGCAGCCCCGGGACACCCAGAGCGGATATGCCTGCATGGCCAATTCCCGATCCCAGCCGGCATTCATCCCCGTCTGGGCGTCTCCCTCGCCGCCGGCGCACTCGCCAACGATCAGGTTGGTGAAGCCGACGTCGGGGTGCTCAGCGCGCCACGCCTCGACCAGACGCTCCAGCGCTGCCTTGCTGACGCCATACGCGCCGAGTCCGGGCCACGGCGGTCCGAAAGTGCCGGCATCCGAAGACAGGTAAACCACTTTGCCCGCCACCGATGTCAGGTGCGGAATCGCCGCCGCGGTCGCCAACGCCGCTCCAATCACGTTGGTGTCGAACACTTGCCGCCATGTCGCGGCGTCGGTATCGGCCAGCGGGACCAGCGGGCTGATCGCGGGTGCGTAGACGACGTTGTCGATGCCGCCCAGCGCCTCGGCTGCCGCGCCGATTCCCGACTGCGCCGATGCCTGATCAGTCACATCGCATTCGACAGCGATCGCACCGTGCCCGGCCTCGGCCGCAGCTGTTTCGATGCGCTCACGCCGTCGGGCGAGCAGCGCCACCCGATCCCCACGCTGTGCCAATCCGACACCAATACAGCGCCCCAACCCGCTCGAGGCGCCGATCACCACCGTTTTCGCCATATCGACCTCCGCGACAGAGCATGACATACGCCCGAGGCCGGACGAGAACGGGGTTACCGGTTTCGCAGCATGTCGTTGCCGCGACCGCCGCACCGCCCGCGGACGGGTGGGCCGGTCGGGCCCGTCACCGTTTAGCTCCGCTAACTGACGGGTAGTTCTCCTTCTCAGGAGGAAAGAAATGAGCCAGCCCGAGATCGACCCGGTCGACCACTACCGAACCACCCGCCGGCACGCCGGCGAGTCAATGAAGAACGGTGCCAATGCGCCGGGCATCATCGCGGTTGCCGCTGGTGTGATCGCGCTGGTCGTAGGGTTGGCCGCGTTCGCCACGCACCACACGTCGGTCGGGGTGGCGGCGGTGCTCGTTGCGCTCGCGGTCGGTGCCGCCGGTCTGGTGTGGTTACGCCACACTCACCAGCAGGTTCGTGCCGCGGAGTTGCAATGGCACCACGCGCATTCCGACGACGCCGCCCCACCGCCCGCCAGTTGACCACAGGTCGCGGTGCCATTCCGTCGCGCGGGGTTTATCGGCGGAAACGATTTGCGGCCAACGCTTTTCGTGCCAGAGCAGCCGCACCGCGGGTGAGCCGGACAATACGGCCGTATACGGTGGGCTTATGAAATATGTTGACGTCGACGGCGTCGGACGGGTGAGCCGGATCGGTCTGGGTACTTGGCAGTTCGGTTCACGCGAGTGGGGGTACGGCGAAAACTACGCCTCAGGGGCCGCACGCGACATCGTGCAGCGCGCCCGTGCCCTGGGAGTCACCCTGTTCGACACCGCCGAGGTGTACGGCCTGGGCAAGAGCGAACGGATCCTCGGCGAGGCACTCGGCGAGGAACGCGCCGAGGTGGCGGTGGCGAGCAAGGTCTTCCCGGTCGCGCCGTTCCCGGCAGTGATCAAGCAGCGCGAACAGGCCAGCGCGCGACGTCTGCAACTGGACCGCATCCCGCTGTACCAGATCCACCAGTCCAACCCGGTGGTGCCCGACACGGTGATCATGCCCGGCATGCGGGACCTGCTCGATAACGGCAGGATCGGCGCCGCCGGCGTCTCGAACTATTCCCTCGAGCGCTGGAAGAAAGCCGATGCGGCGTTGGGGCGCCCGGTCATCAGCAACCAGGTCAGTTTCTCACTGGCCAACCCGGGCGCGTTGGACGACATGGTCCCGTTCGCGGAGCGGGAGAATCGGATCGTCATCGCCTACAGCCCGCTGTCGCAGGGCCTGCTCGGCGGCAAGTACGGTCCCGACAATCGCCCCGGCGGTGTGCGGAGTTTGAACTACCTGTTCGGCACCGAGAACCTCCGGCGGGTCGAGCCGCTGCTACAGACGCTGCGCGACGTCGCCGCCGAGGTGGACGCCAAGCCTGCCCAGGTCGCGCTGGCCTGGCTGATCAACCTGCCGGGAGTGGTCGCCATTCCCGGCGCATCCAGCGTCGAACAGCTGGAATTCAATGTCGCCGCCGCCGACATCGAACTGAGCAAGGATTCACACGACGCACTGACGGCCGCGGCCCGCGCGTTCCGACCGGTGTCGGCAGGCCGCTTCCTGACCGACCTGGTTCGCGAAAAGCTGCCGTTCTAACCGGGCACGCGGCGGCGACTCAGCGGAGCTGTGAAGCCGCCGGTGTCGTCGAAGTTCGCCCACTGCCCGTCGTCGTCGACCTGCATCCGCCAACCCGACGCATATCGGCCGGCGACGGACTCGGCGAACCACCGGTGCGCTGCCTCCGCGGTGTCGAAATTGCTGGTCGCCACGACCTCGCCGCACGGGTTGAGGGCTCTGAACACCGTCATGCGGACCGGATAACCGCTGCGGACAGCTTTCAATCGCCTGTCTAGACGGTGCGGGCCAGCCGTTCAGCGAGCAGTGCGGCGAAGCGCGCCGGATCTTCCAACGCTCCCCCTTCTGCGAGAAGCGCTGTTCCGTACAGTAATTCGGCGGTGTCGGCGACCGCAGCGTCGTCCGGACGGTCGGCGTGCGCCCGGCGTAACCCGGTGATCAGCGGGTGATTCGGGTTCAGCTCCAGAGTCCGCTTACCGACCGGCACCTCCTGCCCGGAGGCCCGGTACAGCCGGGCCAGCGCCGGAGTCATACCGAAGGCGTCGGTGATCAGACAGGCCGGTGACTCGGTCAGCCGAGTGGACAGCCGTACCTCCTTGACGTGCTCGCTCAATGTCTCCTTGAGCCAGGTCAGCAAGTCGGCGAAATCCTTCTCCTGTTCTTCGCGCTCGGCCGACGAGGACTCCTCGTCGGAACCGAGGTCCACCTCGCCTTTGGCCACCGACTGGAGTGCCTTGCCGTCGAACTCGCTGACGGTGCCGACCCAGACTTCGTCCACCGGGTCGGTGAGCAACAGCACCTCGTAACCCTTGGCCTTGAACGCCTCGAGATGCGGTGACTTCTCCAACTGCTGGCGGGATTCACCAGTGGCGTAGAAGATCTGCGTCTGGCCGTCTTTCATCCGTGCCACGTATTCGGCCAGCGTCGTCGGCTCCTCCTCGCTGTGCGTCGAGGCGAAAGAGGAGATGGTCAGCAGGGTCTCCTGGTTGTCGAAGTCCGACATCAGGCCCTCTTTGAGCACCCGCCCGAATTGGGTCCAGAAGGTGCGGTAGTCCTCGGGCCGCTCCGACTGAATGTCCTTGATCGTGGCGAGCACCTTCTTGGTGAGCCGCCGGCGGATTGCGTTGATCTGCCGATCCTTCTGCAGAATCTCGCGAGATACGTTGAGCGACAAGTCTTGTGCGTCAACGACACCCTTGATGAACCGCAGGTACTCGGGCATGAGCTCGTCGCAGTCGCCCATGATGAACACCCGTTTGACGTACAGCTGCACACCGGTCTTGACGTCGCGGTTGAACAGGTCGAACGGCGCTTGCGACGGGATGAACAGTAATGCCTGGTACTCGAAGGTTCCTTCGGCTTTCATCGCGATGACTTCCAGCGGGTCGTCCCAGGCGTGCGCGATGTGCTTGTAGAACTCTTTGTATTCCTCGGCTGTGACCTCGTCTTTGGACTTCGCCCACAGCGCCTTCATCGAGTTGAGCGTTTCGGTATCCGTGACCGTCTCTTCGCGGGTCTCGTCGGACCCCTCGTCAGCACCTGCAACGGGGACCTGGATCGTGCGCTCGACCTCCATCCGGATCGGCCACGCGATGAAGTCCGAATACTGCTTGACCAGACTCTTGAGCTTCCATTCCGAGGTGTAGTCGTGCAGCTCGTCCTCGAGGTCCTCAGGCTTGAGATGCAGGGTCACCGACGTGCCTTGCGGCGCACCCTCGACGGCTTCGATGGTGTAGGTGCCTGCACCGGTGGATTCCCACTTGGTGGCCTCGCTCTCACCGGCCTTACGGGTGAGCAATTCGACCTTGTCGGCCACCATGAACGACGAGTAGAAACCGATGCCGAACTGGCCGATGAGCTCTTCGGAGGACTCGGCGTTCTTGGCTTCTTTGAGCTGCTGGCGAAGTTCGGCGGTCCCCGACTTGGCCAGTGTGCCAATCAGATCCACCACCTCGGCACGGGTCATGCCGATGCCGTTGTCCCGGATGGTGAGAGTCCGGGCATCTTTGTCGATGTCGATCTCGATGTGCAGGTCGGAGGTGTCGACGTCCAGATCCTTATTACGCAGCGCTTCGAGGCGCACCTTGTCCAGCGCATCAGAAGCATTCGAGATCAACTCCCGTAAAAACGAGTCTTTGTTCGAGTACACCGAGTGGACCATCAAATCCAGCAGTTGCCGGGCCTCGGCCTGGAATTCCAGCTGCTCGACCTGCGCGTTCATGAGTTTCCTTCCGACGTGTCGATCGCGTCCGAATGTATCGAGACGCGATCCGCCGGTCAGCCTCGGGTGGCGGCTAACAGTCGGTGGTCGTCGGTCGCCCGGCGGCAACCAGTTCGTCGACCACCTCCGCAAGGCAGGCAATCCGGGGGCGGCGGCCATGTCCACGGCGATCCGGCTTCCCGGTGGCGCGGCTGATGCAGCACCGCAACTTTCAGATGACCTGGAAGCTGAGTCAGCACGCCTGGTTCTGGGGCGGGTCCGTCAGCTGCAGACTGTGCGGTGCCCCGCAATGCACCGTCAGGACATCAGCGAGGCCGCACGCGGCGACCGTGCGGGCCACCGACGTTTGGTGGCTGACCAGGCACAACTCGATCCCGCGTTGACGGCACCAGCGCGCCGCGTCAGCCAGCGCCAGGTAGGACGAGCACGACATGAAGTCCACGCTGTTCACGTCGACAATGAAAAGCTGCGGCGCAGTCGCGAACGCCGAGGCTTCGGCGAGCAGTTGACGCCAGGTCTCGTCGTTGTTGGCGTCGATCTCGCCGCCGACGTAGACGATCACCGCCGCGTCGAAGCCCTGCACGGCCGCACGCAGCGTGCTGTGTTCAGCTCCGAGTTCGGCAACCAGGCGGGGCGTCAACCGCACCGGCGCGGCAAACACTTCAGTGACGGCCAGGCTCATGCTGCGCTCCTCCATTCCGTGCAGACAGGGTGGGCATCTGCCCGGGTTCACGCCGCATGTCAGCTGGCTTGGCTCAGCACGTAGCTATTAGGCGGACAGCCGCGAAAACGCAGACAGACTGTCGTGCCAGCCTGCCCGCCGTCGATAAAGCACTCGTCAGCCAACGAGCGCATCAACATGATGCCGCGACCGCGTACCGCGTTGATGGCCGCGGGATTGGGTTCGATCCACCGGCCGTAGTCGCTGATGCAGACCTTGAGTTCGGTGGTCACCGGGCTGTAGGTGATCTGCAGCGTCATGCTGCCGACCTGCTCGACGACCTGGTACGCGTGATCGGCGCAATTGGACAGGGCTTCGTCCGCGGCGAGCACGATGTCGGCCGAGCGGTCCTCGTCGAGTTCCAGGTTGCGGCTCAGCCAGTCGTTCAGGTCGCGCCGGAACATCGCCACGGTGTGCGGGTCAGCGGTCCCGGTGTGCGAAAGCCAGAGCTGGTCGGCTTCACTGAAACCGACCTGATCGCTGGACGTCGTACCGCTCACGGGCTGTGGGCTACCCCATAGGTGGGGCGGATACACCTGATGTGATCAGTCCCCCAGTGCTTTAGGGCGTGACCCGACGGTTTCGATCACCGACCGGGCACCGAAGGGCCGGTCAGCTCAGCTTTTGACGCCAGCGCGGTGCGCTCACCTAGTCAGGACCGAGGTGTAGTAGATGGTGTCGGCCATCGTCACCGAGTCGTGGGCCTGCGGAACCAGGTCCAGCCCGTGCTCGGCCAGCAACTCACTCATCTGGGTGCCGCTGGACTGCCAACCCAGGCGTTGCAGGTATTCGGCGACATCCTTGCGCTCGCCTTCGAAGCCGAGGTTCTCCCAGTCCAACTCGAAGCCGTGCGCACGCCACTTGGCGGTGGACCGGCGCATCATCTCGCGCGCCTGCTCGACGTCGCGCTCGGGCCGGTCCGGGATGGCTTCGACCGCCAACCGGCTGCCCGACGCACTGAGCGCGGTGATGTTGTCCATCAGGCGGTCCTGCGCTTCCGGCGGAAGGTATCCGAGCAGTCCTTCGGCGATCCAGGCCGTCGGCCGGTTCGTGTCCAGGCCTGCCTCGCGCAACGCGGTGGGCCAGTCCTGTCGCAGATCGATGGCGACGGTGCGCAAGTCGACTTTGGGAGCAGCGCCCAGGCCTGCCAGGGTGGTGGTCTTGAACGCGATCACCTCTGGCTGGTCGATCTCGAACACGGTCATGTCCGCCGGCCAGTCCAGCCGATAGGCGCGGGCATCCAACCCGGAGGCCAGGATGACCGCCTGCCGGACACCGGCCTGCACCGCGTCCTGGAAGAACCCGTCGAAGAATCGGGTGCGGGCGGCCATGGCGTCCGGCATGTGCTCGAGCTTCCAGCTCGATTCGTCGTCGTCGACGTCAGCGGCGGCCAGGTCGCCGGACACCCAGCGCGTGAAGAAGTCGACGCCCACGGCGCGGACCAGCGGTTCCGCGAACTGGTCGTCGATCACCGGGCTGTCGGCATTGGTCGCGATCGCGCGGGCCGCGGCCACCATGGTGGCGGTGGCGCCCACGCTGGTGGCCAGGTCCCAGGTGTCGTTGTCGGTACGTGGCACGAAGCATTCCCCTCATCCAACCGGTGATACTTAGCCAGTATAACACTTAGCTAGGTTAATAAGCGGCCGGCGCGGAGGTGCAGCGTCAGCGTCGCCCCGGGCCGCCGGGACCTCCTGGGCCCCCGGGCCCGCCGGGTCCACCCGGTCCGCCCGGTCCACCGGGACCACCCGGCCCTCCTGGGCCGTTCACTGCGGGCAGCACGAACACGCATTCATTCAGTTCCACGCTCCACGCCCAACCGGGTGCGCAGTCGTCGGCGCGGCTTGGCGCCGGAGTGATCACCACGGGAACCATCGTTGTCGTCAGGGCGACAGCGCCGAGTGCGAAACGCCGCACAGAACGGTTCATCACCCACCTCCTGTATGCCAACCGGTAACGAGCGATTGTCCTCCTACCGGGACCTTCGAGGGAAGAGGCGGTACCGGACGGTTTCTCACCTCACCCGAATCGCAGGCCGCGCTTGCGCGCCCAGACCACCGCGGCCGAAGTCCCGATCACCCACACCAGCAGCGCCATGCCGAGATGGACAAAGCTTTTCGTGTCGCGCCCGAACACCGGTCCGATCGCGGCCGGAATCTGGGTCCACAGGAAGCGGTGCTCGACGCCGTCCATCGGGTCGGCGACGTAGTAGAGGGCGTAGGGAAGGGTGATCGCCGTCAGCCAGCCGATGCTGCGGCGCAGATTGTGGCGTTGCCGCCAGCGCCGCAACAGGGGCTCGACGGAGACCGGATGCAGCACCGAGATGACGTTGCCCACGCCAATCCAAGACATGATGGGCACCGCGACGTTCGGAATCGTCATCGCCAGTTGGGGTATTCCCTCCTTCCACACCGTCAACGCCGCCGCCGCCGCAAGGGTCGGTATCCCGACGATCGCTATCAGCGCCAGATTCTTGATCACCAGGACCCGCCACAGCGCAACCCCGTCGGACAACCCTTTCGTGACCCGAAAGTGGTCGGCACCAAGAAGATTCGTGGTGGTGACATCGGCGAGAACGAACGAGGAGAAGTAGGTGCTGACCAGGACCACCCAGTCGAGCTGATGGTGATGGAAGTGACGGGTGGAGTGGTGGTCGTAGACGGTGGTCAGCGGTTGCACCAGCAACCAGACCGCAGCCAGGACGAGGTTGGCGACCACGCCGGACAACCAGGTCCACGGCGGCTGGAACGCCCAGCGGATCTCGGCCCACACCGCCGGCAACAGCGGTTTGGTGAAGTCCCGCGCGGCGCGTCGGGCCGCATAAGGGCGAGACGCCGAAGCGCGCACGATCGCCCGCAACGCAGTGCGCAGCCGCGACGCGGTTGCGGTCACGATTCAAAGCTCCCAGTCGACAGTGAAGTCATGCCGAAGCACCAAGTCGACCAGGATATCGGTGCGATCCGCGAGTAACCATGACTCGATCGTGAACGCGTCGTGCGCAAAAAAGGCGTAATTGGTGGATGTTTCGGGCGTGGTTCGCGAGCGGTACACGATGGCGTCCAGATCGTGCCACCAGCGTCGGGCGGCGTCGGCGAGCTGATGGCACTGTTGCCAGACGCGGGCCTGCTGCCCCGTGCTGATCTGGTCGTCGACGTCCAGGGCATCCAGGTTGCGTTGGGTCCGCAGGTCGAGAATCCGCAACGGTCGATTCGAGACCAGACGGACCACGTGCTGATCGACGTGGTCGGCGGGAATCACCCGTCCGGTGTCGCGGTAGCGCTCGCGGAAGGCGCCTTCGTGGGCGGTCGCGGCGTAGCGGGTACGGAATCCTCCCGACGACGGGTCGAACCTGAAGCGCGGCTGGGGAAATCCGCCCCAGGTCCACTGCGCAGGTTCGGCGGCCTCGACCCGCCACAACACGACGCCGGCGGACAGGGTGCGACTGGCCAGTCCGGCCGGTCGCTGCCAGGGCAACGGGCCGCGATACCCGGCCGCAACGCTAGGCACCGACGGCGGCGAGCAGCTGCCATGCCGTGGCGGCGGTCTTCTTGCGGCGCAAACCTTCGGAGATCGACGCGCCCGCCAACTCGTCGCGTCTGATGCGCATGACGCGGTCAGCAGCCACCGCGTCGGAGGTGAATCGCGCGAGCAATTCCAGGATCTGGGGCAGGTCGGTGCGCAACCGGCCATCGGCGAACTGCCAGGACGGGAACCAGGTGTTGTTGCCGACCGTCGCGCCGAGCACTTTGCCGCGTCGGCGCAACTCGTGCACCGCCTGCGGCGTCTCGTAACCCAGGCGCGACTGGACTTCGCGCGTGGAGATGGCCCCGGCCCGAAAGTCGTCCATCAGTCCCTGGCGGCGTTCGTTGTTCAGCGTGCGGGCGGCGGCACGTTCCAGCTCCCCCATGGGCGAGGTCGGCGCGCCCAGCATGGCGTCGAGCAGCTTGGCGAAACCGGGATCGCGCCGAACTCTTTCCTCGACCTGGCTGACGAGCGTGCTCATCGGAGACATGCGACCCATCCTATCCGAACCGCCGCTAATTTAAACAATTGAAACACGCTCAGCCTGGCGGGCGGGAATACCTGCGGCGCACCACCACCACTACCCCGAGCAAGACCGGCACCGCCAGCACGGCCAGCCACGGGATGAGGAATCCGACCATCAACACAGCGCGGTGAGCGGTCGATAGCAAGGAATGCCAACCACGTTCGAGCGAGCCGAGGAAACCGGCACGGTCCACCGTCGGCTCGGCCGAGAGGTTGACGGTAATGGTGGCGTAGGCGACGTCGTCGTGCAGCGCGGTGCGCTGAGCCTTGAGTGAGTCGAGTTCGGCCTGCCGCTGCGTCAGTGAGGACTCGGCGGAGAGCAGGTCGGCGGTGTTGGTTGCCTTCGCCATCAGTTCCAGCAGCCGGGTGACGGAGGTTTGCAACGCGTCGATGCGCGCATCCAGGTCCACCCGCTGCGTGGTGACATCGGTGTAGCGGATCGACATCGATTGCACTGCACCGAGTTTCTTGGCGTCAGCCAAGATGGCATCCACCTTGTCTGCCGGGATGCGCAACACCAGATCAACCATCGGTGACGACGACGTCGAGTGCTCGGCTCGGGAGTCGACCCGTCCACCGGCATCGCTGACGGACGACACCAGCCGGTCGGCGGCCGCCGCGGGTTCGGCCACCCGCAGCCGCAGCGATCCGTTGGTGACGACATCGCGGGGTGTGGAGAAATCTTGCGGGGCTTCTGGTGACCCCAAAGGTGCTGGGACGACGGTGTTTTCCGCTATTCCACCTCTTATCGCCGGCCGGCCCGCCATCGTGGACGGCGCGGGTTTGCCTGCCACCGCGCCATTGCGCGTGGCGGCGGCGGAGTCCTCACGGCCGAGCGACCAGACCCATCCGGTAGCCAGCACCAGCAGGCCCGCCACCGCCACCGCAATGACGTTGCGCAGCTTGACTGTTCGGGGCTCGCGTGCGGACCTGGACGTGATCGCGACGGGAAGACCTGAGTCGGCGACCCGGTCCCAACCGGCCGGCGCTTCGACGGGTTGCAGCACGCGGTGCGGGATCTGCCCCTCGGCTATCACCCGGCCTTCTCGGCTGGCGACGTAGGCGGTGAACCGGCACAGCACGCCGAACCGCACCGAGGTGTCGACGATCCGTTGTGCCAGTTCGAGGCGCGAGCCGTGACCGTTGCCGGCGAATGCTGAGACGTACAGATCCTCGAGGTCGCGCAGATGCGCCCGCGCCCAGCGGGCGGTGACCCCGACGGCGTCACAGCGCTCTGCCGTCACAGTCCTGGACCACGCCTCGCCCGAACCGCTGACACCACTGACCGTCAGCGACCCCGTCGCATCCCCGCGGTACCGGCCGGCCACCACCAGCGGGATGCCCGGATAGAGATCGGGTAGCCGGGCCGGGCTGGCGGTGTCGTCGATGGTCGCCAACCCCTCGGCGCTCAGGGTGAGCGCGTACGCGACGGGCGTTTGGACGCGGCGGTGAATCGATTCCATCGCTTCGTCGAGGCGGTCTTCACTTTCGACGAATTCGGCGCTGCCGCCGCCCATTCCGGCCAGCCGGCCGAGGAATCCCCCGTTGGCAACCTGATCGATGCCGACCGCATGCACCCGTACCGCGCTCAGGTCATCGGCGACGCCGCGCAGGATCTGGTCCTCGTTGCCCACGTGTCCATCGGTGACCAGGACGACGACGGCGTCACGCGCATCCGCAGTCCCGCATAGCAGTTCGAGTGCATGGCGCAGGGGCGCGAGGAGGTCCTTGCCGCCGGCGGCATCAACGCGGGCGAAATGCTCGACGGCGCGGTACCGGTTGCGGTCGCTGGCCTCGACCAGTTCGTCGGGGAAGCCCTGCGGGTGGTCGAAGCGGTCGGCGAAGGTGAGCACCGCGAACCGGTCGTCGCTGCGGAGGGAGTCGATGATGCGTGCAGCGGCCCGCCGCGCGGCAGGCATCTTCCATCCGGCCATGCCGGCGGAGCGGTCCAGCACCAGCACCAGATCGAGCGGACGCCGCGGTGTGCCGTCGTCCGGCGGCAACACGGTGAGCTGGTAGGTGCCCTCGTCACCGTCGGCGTCGGGAACCAGGACGAGCGTCGCGGTGTGGTCGTCGGTGCCATAACGCAACCGCAGGATGAAGTCCCGGTCAGCTCGTTCGCCGGGCTGCACCCGTAAGCGTCCATCGTCGCAGGCCACGGTGGGCAGGTTGGAGCGCACCTCGGACAGATCCAGACCGGCGGGATCGATCCCGACCTCGATGCTCAGTGCAACCGGATGGGGAAATCCGGGCAAGAGCACCGGCGGGGTGATGCGCGACGCGTCGGGAACCGCGTCGGTGTCGTCGGCGTAGCCGTCGCCGACCGGGAGGCCGGTGCGCGGCTTGCCGGGCACGTATCGCGGCGCAACGACGAGTGGAATGCGCAGCGTTGCCTCGCCGTCCCGGTAGCTCAGCGGGTTGACCAGCGTGATCGCGACGCCGATCCGCTCACCCGGCTTCAAGTTGGCGACCCGCATGGTGAAGATGTCCGGTCGCTCCTCCTCGGTGACGGCGGCCACCCGGCCCGCCGCGACCGCGTCGTCGTAGGCCCGGCGAGCAGCCTCCCGCTCACGTAACTCGGCGGCGACGGGCCGGCCGTCGACCGTCACCTGCATCCGGGTGACCGCGGCGTGTGCGGGCAGTGGGAAGACGTAGCTGGCCTCCAGCGCAATGTCGAAGGTGTTTACGAATTCCTGGCGCACCTCGATTTGGCTGGTGAGCCCGGTGATCTCGACCCGCACGTCGATGCGATCGAGCGGGAGGTTGCCTCGCTCGGTGCGCAGCGCGCCCAACCCGGAGGGGCTGTCGGCGTGCTGCGCCGCGGTCGCTGATGTGACGTTGGGGACGGTCATGGTGAGCTCCGTTCATCAAGGGCCAGCAGACCGCGATCGGCCAGCAGTTGCATCAGCGGCGCGGCGGCCGCCCGGATCGCGTGGATGTCGTCGTGGTCAGGCTGACCGGGGACGAGCAGCAGCGTGCCACCGGGCAGACTCACCGCGGTCAGCGTGGTGACGTCGGCATCGCTTGTGCCGTTGGTTGCGGCCTCGGTGGGCGGTTCGGCCCAGAACCGGGCTCTGCGGGCGGGCTCCGGCGTGGGTGTCGATACTGCCTGCACGCCCAGCAGGTGGTCGGGCACGCCGGCGATGGCCCGCAGCTTGTCCTCGCCGGCCCCGGCCAGCTCGGCCTGGATGTCTGCCAGCGAAAATCCCTGTGCCTGCAGTCTTTTCACGGCGACGATCTGGAGTAGTTGGCGGGTGGTGTAGACCGCGTTACGCCCCTGCATGGCCGGCCGGTCCACCAGCCCGGTGGTGGTGTACCAGCGCACGACGCGTCGATCAGGCAGGTCGCGGACCCGCCCGTTGCGCGCACCCGGGTATGCAGGACTGTCCAGCGCGGCGGCCACCCGGCCGACCAGCTCATCCAGGGTCCACGACGGACTGTCGGGCATAAGTCGATAGTGACACTGTTAGCATTACACTGTCAATGTTGGTGCTCAGGTCGCGAATTTCCGGTTCGCATGGTGGATGCTAGGAAGGCCATTCATGTTCTGCGAAGGAGAGCCGATCGTGCCTGCTGCCGACGGTCGCGATTCGCCCGCCCGACGCCACCCACGGCGGACAGCGCCGGGTCTTGTCCGATTGGCGCTCGTGTGCAGTGTCGCCCTAGCCGGTGCAGCCACGTCGTACCGGGCACTGCGAAGGTCGCCGAGCGGGGCTCGACATCGTCGAGCGGACCCATCCAGCCGTCGCAACTGGACGACCTGTTGACGCCGTCGGGGTCGTTTTCCGTGGTGCCCGGCAATCCGCTTTCTGAGGAGGACATGCAATCGGCGCTGTTCATCGGCGCTGATCCAGCGGCATGTCATGGGGTGGTCGGCTTCGGCCGCTATCCCCTGTTCCCGGCGACGTACACCGGACGCGAAGCCCGCACCCAGCAGGACCGACGCTTAGACCAGCATCAGCTGCTGGAGGTTTCGGCCACCTATCCGGCCACCTTCAACGCCGCCGATTTCCTGAACTCGGTGCGCAAAACCGTGACCGACTGCCATCACCCCGTCACCGCCTGGGGTGACAGCGGACGCAAGAGCACCGTCAACCCGACGCCGTTGATGCAGAGTCCGCCCGATGTTGCACAGTGGATCACCAACCTGGCCGGGCAGCAATGGACTTGCGAATTCGCCGTGATCGCCAAAGCCGATGTGATTTCGGAGATCGTCGGCTGCTCCCCCGACCGATCCGTGGACCTCGAGGCACTGGTCGCCAAGCGCCTCAAGAAAATTGCCGAACTGCTCAGGTCGACCTCGTGAACATCGTTGCGAATCAACCGGATTCGTCAGCGTGAGCCGCGGCCCGTCTGCTGCTGCAATTCGTCGATGAGGTCCGAGGCTTTCGCCTTGGTCAGCTCATCTGGTACGTCGTAGTCGGCTTCCCGGGCGAGCGTGTCCAGATAACTGCGCTGGGCTCCGGTCATCGGCTCATCTCCGGTGACCCACTCGGACGTATCCTTCTCCGCGTTCTCCAGCGGCGCCTGTCGGCTCTCTTCGTTCATGTCATCCCACCTCCGCCGGGAGGGATAGCCGTCGCACACCTGTTCGAAACATCGGAAGTTTGGCCGTTGATCAGCGCCCTGCGACGCCCACGGCGAGCAGGACGCACCCCACCGCAGCAAGCAGACCGGCGACTTCCAGGCGCCGACGCGAGCCCACCCAGTTGTTCACTGCGGTCATCGTTCGGCGGGTGGCATCCGGCGCCAGCAAGCAGGCGACGAGCGAGATCTCCACCGCCGCAGCAGCAACGACGTTGAACAACAACAACGCACCCACCTGGGTCATCGCGGCGGCGCCGGAGGCCAGGATGACGGCCAGCGCCGCCAGGTAGTCCACCGACGGCAGGGCGATCCCCAGCCCGGCCACCGTCGCGACCCACAGCGCTTCGCCGTTCAGGAGCTGCCGAACCCGCGCCGGCAGTCTTTGGACGATGGACTCACGCCGGTCAGCATCTGCGGCCGGGCCACGGACGCGACGCCAGAGAACGGTCGCGGCCAGCACAGCGGCGGCCAGCACGGCCAATGCGCCGAGAAAGACCTGGACGTTGGGCAAGGAGAGATGGCCAACGGCAATTACCCGTCGTCGCAGCACGAAGATCACGACCAGACCCACGGTGACTCCCATGGCGAAGCCGCCGCACAGGAACGCGAGCAACTGCAGGGTCGGTTTCGGTCTGTTGAGCATGAGCACCGTCATGCCGATCCGGAACGGTTCCAGGCTGACGGCCAGGGCCATCACCAGGATGGTGATCCACAATGCGTCAGATTTCCGCTGCCGGAGAAGCGGTGTCGATGCTGACCAGTTCGGCCAGACCGCTCATGGTGAGGGCCGACATCAGCAGGGGGTGGGCGATGAGATGAATGTCGTCGGCATGGGCGAACAACGCGTTGATCGCGGCACTGTCCAGGTACTCCACGGCACTGAGATCGACGGTCAGCTTTTCCTCCGCGGCTTGGCCGGTTGCATTGGCCAAAGCCTGGTTGAAAGCATCGATATTGCTCAGATCGATCTCCCCCACCGCAAGCAGCACCAGCCTTCCGCCGTCGGTACGCGCCGTATCGAGGGTCAGCAGGGTGGACATCAGGCAATCCTCGCAGATAGGCGGACGATGGTTCCGGCGTTGTCGGTGTCGATGGTCACCTCTTGCATCAGGCGTCGCATCAGTGCGATTCCGCGTCCGCGCTCGGATTTGACCGACGGCTCGGTGGCGGGTTTCCAGGAACCGGTGTCGGTGATGGTCAATTGCACTTCGTCGACCAGCGCGACCGCATCCAGACAGATGGTGCCCGGCGAATCGTTGCGGTGGCCGTGCTCGATGGCGTTGGAGACGGCTTCGCCGGCGGCGATCAGCACGTTCGTGGTCTGCTCTGGACGCATGCGGGTACTGGTCAACCAGCGGCGCAGAGCGCTACGCGTCGGAGCCAGGTGGCTGGCATCGGGGGGGAACTTCAATTCCAGCGGGGCCGGGTGGCGGTGGAGCAGCAGGACGACGTCGTCCTGATAACCACCCGTCGGTTCGACGCGGGACATGATCTCATTGGCCAGCTGATCCAGCTCGGCGGTTTGGGCGCCTTGCACGACGGCGGCGACCTCGGCGATACCGTGCTCCAGCGGGACGCGGCGGCGCTCAACCAGACCGTCGGTGTAGAGCACCAGTGTGGAACGGACCGGCATGATCACTGACGCTTCGGGACGAGACCAGTCGCGTCGCACCCCTAACGCAATGGTGTGCCCATCGTCGAGGATCTGGACGGTGCCATCGGCATGGACGAGGATCGGCGGCGGATGGCCGGCGCTGGAATACACCAACTCACCGGTCCCGGGGTTGAGCACCACACACACGGCGGTGGTGCACTGGGCGCCGGGCAGCCGCGCAGCGAAGCGGTCCATCCCGGACAGGGCGGCGGCGGGACTGGGGTTGTCGAAGAGCAGCGCGCGACACGCGCTGCGCACCTGACCCATCACCGTCGCGGCGGTCAGATCGTGGCCCACGCAGTCGCCAACCACCATCGCGATGCGACCATCGTCCAGCTCGACGACGTCGTACCAGTCGCCACCGACCTGCAGGGGCCGGCTGGCGGCCTGGTATCGCACCACGAATCCGCCCGGCAGGTGGGCCGGTCCGAGAATCGCGTGCTGCAGCGCCAGGGCCGTCTCGCGCTGCTGGTCGACCTGGTACACCCGCTGCAGGCCCTGTCCGAGACGGCCGGCCAGCACCGTGAGCAGCGTCTGGTCCTCGAGGGTGAACCGTCGACGGTCGTCCAGATCGATCCAGACGACCAGCACGCCCTCGGGATGCTGCAGAGCGATGCCTGCGGTACCCGGCTCGGTGGTGTTCGGCGTGAGCAGGTCGCCCTCGCGTAACGCGTTCAGCAGTTGGCGGGTGCGCGCCGGAAGATCGGCCCACTGCACGGACTCACCGACCGCCACGACCTGAGGGGTGTAGCCGGGGTTTGGCTGGGAGCTGCCGGCGGGAAAGGTGACCGCCAGGACACGACGGGCGCGCCACTGCCGGCGCAACTCCTCAGCCGCGGCGCGAAGTGCGTCGTCGAGGGTGTCTGCTTGCGCGAGTTCCTGGTTGAGCGCATGTTCGCGGCCGGCTGCCAGGGCCAAGGCGATGGCCGCGTGGCGGGCGAAGTCACTCACCAGGTCGAGATAGTCGGCGCCGAACTGCGGCTGCTGCGGGTGCCGGGCGACCGCGATCACGCCCAGCACGGCATCCTGGGCGATCAACGGCATGACGATCGCCGGGCGTTCGCCGACGTCGGTGAACCCCTCGATCGGGTAGGCGAAGGAATCCGTGATCAACGGCAGGCCGCGCCGCGCCACGCCACCGGTGGTGGAGCCTTCCATCGGGACCTGCCGACCGATCACCTCCGACGCGTACCGGCCGGCGGTAGCGGCCACGACCAGCGTGTCCACCTCGTCGGCCGGCAGGTCGGGCTCCCCCGGGACCAGCAGAATCGCCTGCTCGGCGTCGGCCAGCTCCAGCGCTCTGTTCACGATGAGCTGCAACGGGCCCGTCTGCGGGTCGCCGGATAACAGCGCGGTGGTGATTTCGCGGCTGGCCTTCGTCCATTTCGCCGACTCACGTTCCCCTTCGAAGAGTCGCGCGTTATCGATGGCGGCGGCCGCGGCGGAGGCCAAGGCCCACACGGCACCTTCGTGGGAGTCATTGAACACCCGGCCGGGCCGGTCGTCGGCGAGGTAGAGGCTGCCGAAGTCGACGCCCCGCACTGTGATGGGTATTGCGAGCAGTGCCCGCAGTGGCGGGTCGCAGGCGGTTAGGGCACCGGCCTGCGGGTGAGTGCCCAGGTCGTCGATGCGGATACCCTCGCCCACCGGCAGGGCGCCCAGCTGCCGCGCGGTGGTGTCGTCGAGGCCGTTGTGCACGAACGTTGTCAGCGCTTCATCCGATGCGCGGATAGCGAGGGTCCCGTACGGGGCGCCGGTCAGTTCCATCGCCGCGTTGACGATCCGGTGCAACGTCACGTTCAGGTCAAGATCCGAACCGATCTCGACGATGACCCGGACCAGTTGTTCCATCTGGTCCCGTGCCGCCACCAGCTCATCGAGCTGTTCATGCATGCGGGTAACCAGGTCACGCCGTCCCAGCCAGGCGAGAGCAGCTTCTCCCCGGTGGTTGGTCATAGAAACAACCTAAACCCTGGGTGGGTGGTTCTTGCTCAACGCTGGAATCGTCGTGGCGCGCGGGGCCCCGAGCCGAGCCGCAGCGGGTGAGTAATCGACTACTCGGGTTGCTTACCCGTCGTCGGCGCCGAACGCCGCCCGCTGCACTTCGCGCAGCGCATGCAGCTGCTCGAGGTAGTGCTCCAGCGAGTGATGGACGAAGCGCGCCGACACTGTGGTGGTGCCACCGGCGGCCAGGGCCAGCAGTGTCTCCGCTGTCGCGTCCGGTTTCGCGACGGGATCGAGGGGATGCTCGGCAGGCATGACGACCTCGAAGCCGGCGGGTAGTTCGTACCTCGGCAGCCACTGGGCTGCTGTCTCGATGGAGACGTTGAACGGGCACCAGCCGTCGGCGAGGGTGACCGCCCGCCGCAGGGAGCGTCGGGTGCGGCCGCCGATCCACAGCGGCAGGTGCTGCTGCAGCGCACACGGGTCGACCGTCAGTCCGCGGAATGAGTAGTAGTCGCCTGCATAGGTGGGTTCGTTGCTCGGCAGCGCGACTCGCAGTGCGCGCAAAGCGTCGTCGCCGCGGGCGCCGCGGTCTTCGAACGGGGCGCCCAGCAGGTCGAACTCCTCTTTCAGGGACCCGACGCCCAGCCCGAGGATCACCCGTCCCGCGCTGACGTGATCGAGTGTGCCGTAACGCTTGACGATTTCCAGCGGGTGGTGATAGCCGAGCACCAGGGTCATGGTGGCGAAGCGGATCCGCGTGGTGCGCGCCGCAACGTAGCCGAACGTGGCGAGCGGATCCCAGTAGCGCGCGCCGCGTCGCGCCGTCTCGGTCGAGGGCAGCCCGATGTGCTCGCTGCACGTCATGTGGTGGTAGCCGAGTCGGTCGGCGACCTCTGCGACCCGTCCGATTTCCTGGATACCTGCGTCCTTCTCCCACTGCAGCGGCGCCCCACCGACATTGGTGACGACCGGGGTGGCGATGCCGAGTTTCACCGCAACGGCTCTTCGCCCGCCAGGATGGTGCGGTGCATCAGGCGACCGCTGTCCTCCGGGTAGGGCAGCACCCGGTGCATGGTGCCGGTGTTGTCCCAGATCAGCAGATCGCCGGGCTGCCACTGGTGTTGGTAGACATACTGGGGCTGGGTGGCCCAATCACGAAGGCGCGCAAGCAACGCGCGGCTGTCCTCGACCGACAATCCGAGGACGTAATCGGCGGTTGCGCCCAGCAGCAGTGACTTGCGGCCAGATTGATGGGTCCACACCAGCGGACAGGTCTTGGTGGACGACTGTTGCCAGAATGCCACTTCGGTGTAGCTCATCTCCGGCGTCACGTAGTACTGCGAGCGTTCCGCGCTGTGCACGACGCGCAGTTGCGCGATCTGTTGCTTGTCTGTCTCCGGCAGGTCGTCGTAGGCCGCGTAGGTGTTGCAGAATTCGGTTTGGCCGCCGGTGTCGGAGAGCGTGACCGCCCGCAGTAGCGTGGCCAGATTCGGCAGCGGCTGCAGGGAACCGTCGAAGTGCCAAAACATGGATCCCTTCAGGTATTTGGCCCGCTGGTTCACCTTCTCGTCGAGTGAGATCTTGTTGATGCCGCCCTGACCTTCGTTGGCGACCACAGTGCCGAGTGTGTTGGCGATAGCCACTTGCTGCTCGTCGCCGATGTCCAGCCCGCGGAAGAACACCACGCCGCGTTGTTCGAGGATCTCGCGGATCGAGGCGGCCTCGCGGCCGCTGAGCAGCGTGTCGAGGTCGGTTCTGATCTCGCTGCCGATCGTCGTTGTCGCGTCGACGATTTCAAGCTGCGCGGAGCTGAGGCCCATGAGCTTCAGCTCACTCTCGTGAGGATCGTGGTGGCCGAATGCTTGACCCGCGGCTGCTTCCACAACTCGACGGCCAGCGAGACGGTGATCAGCGAATAGAGCAGGTTGCGCAGGTTCGCGACGTCTTCGGGCAACTCCTCGGCGTAGTCGAACTTGTCGACGTAGGCGACCGCCTCTTCGGCATACGGGAAGATTTCGTCATAGAACGTCCGGATCTGATCCATCGAGCTGCTCACCCGTTTGACGTAGCGCTGGTGCCCGTCTTCGATCGCCCACTCCGGCACCAGATGTTCCAGATGTGAGAATCCCTCCGGCAGGATGCTTTTCACTTGATCTTTGCCTTTTCGCCGGCCTCGACATAGTCGCCGACCACTTTGTGCAGATGCCGCAACAAGATCTCCTCGTCGTTCATCGTGAAATGCGTGAGGACACCGCTGTTGAGCATCGCCTGCAACCCTTCGGAAGGACTGGCGTCTTCCAGGATGATGTCGTTGAGGTAGGTCACGGTGAGTTCCTGGCCGAGTCGCTCCTTGTGCGATGTCGGTGGCTGGTAGTACATCTCGGCCTCGAAGATGTGCGAGTGCGGACCCGTCGGCCAGTGTGCATGGGTGCTGAATCCCGACGACCCGAAGATGATCACGAAGTTGGGGAAGAACTGGAACGAATCGAAGCCGTATTTCTCGGATTTGGTGGGGTTGATGCCCTCCGGCATCGGACCCCGATCGAGTTTCTTGTTCCACGGCCCAGCCGCGCTGGCTTCCATCACACATTCGATTGGCTTGGAGTACTCCGTCTTTCGCGACGGCTCACCGGAGAAGGAGAACATCCGGTGCGGGCCGTTCAGTTGATAGGCCAGCGCGTCGGTAAACGGGTTGGGCTTGTCCAGGGCGTCTCTGGCCTCCGCGGTGACGCTGCCGAATGAGGTCGCGTGCAGATACGGGCCGTGGTAGCTTTCCGCGAAGCCATCGACGAATATCTTCCAGTTGCACTGCAATTCGGCGGTGAACTTGTAGACCTGGTGCGGACCTTCGAAGGGGTAGCCCTCGATGCCGTGGGCGAGCTCACCGAGGTAGGAGCGCAGGGACTCGGTGTTATCGGGGTTGAGATTGATGAAGATGAAGCCTTCCCATACCTCGCACTGGACCGCCGGCACCCGGCAACTGTCGGCGTCGAAGTCCAGCAGCAGATCCTTGCGGGTGGCCGCGTGCAGCGTGCCGTCCAACTTATAACGCCATCCGTGGAAGCGGCAGTACAGCAACGGCGCGCGGCCGGACACCTCTTGGAAGGGATCGTCCTCCCACAGCATTTTGTTGCCACGGTGCGGGCAGATGTTGTGGAAAGCGCGGACCACGCCGTCCTTGCCCCGCACGATGATGATCGAGGTGTTCAGAAATCTGAGCTCGCGGGTGAAGTAGCTGCCCGAACGCGGGACGCGCTCGACGCGGCCCATGTAGAGCCACGTTTTCTTGAAGATGTGTTCGCGTTCTTTTTCGTAGAACTCTGTCGACACGCAGTCTTCCAGCGAGACCGGACCGCGCCCGAGTTCGGGGTAGGCGTCGGTCCAGTGTCCGCTTGCGGGTTTGGTCACCAGGCTGTTGTGACTCATGAGGCCCTCCTCGCGCCGACGGTAACAGCTGTCGAAATGCTCCAAACAGATGCAAAAGCGCAACACCCTGTTGCATAGTTGGAACGAACCCATGGAGCAGAACCTGACCTTCGACCTCGATGCCCTGCTGATTTTCGGCAGGGTCGTGGAGAGTCGCAGCCTGTCGAAGGCAGCCGCCTTATTGGGTATGCCGAAGTCGACCGTGAGCCGCAAGTTGACCAAGCTGGAATCCGACCTCGGCATCAAGCTGCTGCGCAAGAACACCCATCAACTCACCGTCACCGACCTCGGCGAGCAGATCTACGCCCATGCGACGAACATTCTTGGCGAAGCCAACGGCGTACGCGCCCTGGTCGAAGCGAGCAGGCAGGAACCACAGGGTGAGCTGCGCGTCGCGATACCGGTGTTCGTCGGCATCGACTACGCATCCCGGGTGGGCGCCAGCTTTCTGCAGCGTTATCCGCAGTCGCGGTTGGACATTCGGCTGGTCGACACCATGGTCGACCCGGTCAGAGACGGTTTCGACGTGGTGTTCGGCCCTGGGCCACTGCAGGATTCGACACTGATCGCACGCAAGGTGTTCGACCTTGAACTGTTTCTGTGCGCAGCACCCGCCTTCGTGGCTGAACTCGGTGCGCCCATCACCGACCCGGCCCAGCTGAACGAGTTGCCCTTCATCGACTTCGGCTTCGGCGGACCGCGCAAGCTCACCGTGGTCAGGGACGAGCAGCGCTGCGAACTGTCCCCGCCAGTTCGCGCCCGGGCCAACAACTTTCAGGTGTGCAAGCAGTACATTCGGCAGGGCCTCGGCGTCGGCGCCATGCCCACCCAGATCATCTGCACCGCGGAACTGCGCGAGGGCAGCCTTGTGCCGATCCTGCCGCAGTGGACGTTGGACCCGCTGCCGGTGCACATGATCTACCCGTTCGAGCTGTCGTTCTCCACCCTGATCAGCGCGTTCTACGACACGGCCTGCCAAATCATCACCGAGAACATCGCCCGCAGCCGCGATCTAGAGTTCGGGGCACAGGGACGCGAGGAACCGTTGGGTTCGTAGCCGGGATTCGGTCCTGGATGCGGGATCGTCACCGAGCGGGACGATCCGGGCGGCCAGGTCGGTAACGCCGGCGTCCCGATAGCTGTTCAGCCGTTTGACGACGGCCGCTTCGTCGCCTGCGGCCATCGTGTCGCCGACGTCCTGGGCGTCGCCCTGCTCGAGCAGTCGAACGTAGTTCGGGGAGAAATCCGCGTGTCCGAGGATCTCACTGGCGTAAGCGCGGGCATCGTCGACGCGGCTGTTCTCACACACGGCGACCGGGATGCCGGCCACGATGCGCGGCGGTTGACGTCCTTCGGCGGCGGCAGTGATTCGGGGGGCGACATAGTCGCCGATGGCACGTTCGTCGGCCATCCACAGGATGGTGCCGCCAGCTCGTTCGCCAGCCAGCCGCAGCATCGTCGGACCCAGTGCGGCAAGCAGAACCGTCATCCCAGGTGTGTCCGCGACGTCGATAGAAGCGTTGACCCGGTAGGTGTCGTTGACGATCTGCACGGGTCCGGGTCCCGCGAATGACGCGTGCAGCACGTCGAGGTAGTCGCGCACCAGACGGGCCGGCCGGTCGTAGGGCAGCCCGAGTTGGTCGCTGATGATCCAGTGGTGCGACGGGCCCAGACCGAGGGTGAATCTGCCGTTGCAGGCGGCGTCGGTGGTCAACGCCTGCTGCGCCATGATCATCGGATGCCGCGTCTGGATCGGGACGACTGCCGTGCCCAGTTCGATGCGTGCAGTCACTTGACCGATCAGTGCCACAGCGGTCATCGCATCCAGATAGCCGGGGACCTGCGGCATCCAGAATGAGGCGAAGCCGTCCGCCTCGGCGGCTGAGGCATCAGCCAGCAGGCCCGCCAGGCGGTCGGCGCGGGTCCGCTCTTTGTCGGAACCGACCATCAGTCCGAGGCGCATCGAATGTCCTCCTCACCGGCGCTCGAGTGCGCCTGTTGTGCACCAGAGCAGCGTCGGGTCAGCGCCCGGCGGTGGCCAGTTGCGGTGGTTGGCGTAGGCCCACACCTCCCACGGATTGTCGTAATAGCCCGCTGCCTGGACCAGGCTGGACCAGTTCTGGTTTCGGTGGAACAGCCAGTACCCGGTAGCGACGACGAATCCGGCGGCCATCCAGCCGGCGTAGCTGAGCGGGAACAACGGGCCAAAGAGCCTGCTCTGCCAGACATGCACCATTTCGTGATCGAGCATCAGACTGTCTGCCTCCGGACCGGTGCCCAGGCTGGTGGTGACATTGCCCAACGTGGTGACGAAGCCGGGGATGCCGATGCCACCGCGGTAGACATGAGCGCCGGCGCGCCGGCTGAGCACGGCATCGTATCCGGAATCCGGCATGACCTCGTTGACCAGTTGCAGGCCATATCCCAGCGCGGTGCCCGCGGCGCCCCAGGTGTAATCCATCAAGAAAGCGGCCCAGCCGCGCCAGCCCCGGAAGTCGTAGATGTTCAGTTGGCGGCGGATGACCGGGCCGGCCGCGAATGACTTCACAAGGGCAGGCTAGACCGAAATGATTCGGGCGAGTCAAACCCTGGGCAGTTGGCGAGCAGTCTGGCACGGTCATGGGGTGCGCGGGTGTGGCTGAGCGGCTAGGCAGCGGCCTGCAAAGCCGTATACACGGGTTCGAATCCCGTCACTCGCTCCAAGGTTCGGCGTGGCACACGCGTCTAGGCGCGGTATTGCGCCACCCGTTCGGCGTATTCGTCGAGCAGGCGCAGCGACTTGTCGGTCGGTTTTGTCGGCAACAACAGCGCCAGTTGCCCGAATCCCAATTCTTCTGCAGCGCGCCAATATTCGGGATCCTGCGGCGCACCGAACATCGCCAGTGGAACGTCGTGCGAGGCTGCGTCGCGCAATTGGTCGACCCGTCGGCTGATGCGGTCGATCGGGAAGGGATTGGAAATCCAGCCCGCTTGATGCCGCACCACGCGCTTTACAGTGGCATCCGAGTCGCCGCCGATGAAGATGGGCGGGTGGGGTTGCTGCACGGGCTTGGGGCGACTGTACGACGGTTCGAAATCCACATATTTGCCGTGATACTCGGCGGGTTCCTCGGTCCACAGCGCCTTGATCGCCTCGATGCGTTCGTCCAGCAGAGCACCGCGGGTCTTCGGGTCGGTGCCGTGGTCGCGCATTTCCTCGAGATTCCAGCCGGCGCCGACGCCAAACACGAAGCGGCCGTTGGAAATGAGGTCGATGCTCGCAGCTTCCTTGGCCGTGATGATCGGGTCACGTTGAATCAGCAGCGCAATGCCGGTGAACAGTTCGATCTTCGACGTCACCGCCGCGGCTGCGGCCAGCGTGACGAACGGGTCGAGCGTGCGGTAGTAGATCGACGGCAAGTCACCCCCGAGCGGGTAGGGCGATTGGCGACTGGCCGGGATATGCGTGTGTTCAGCGACCACCAGCGACTCGAATCCGCGCTCTTCGATGCCGCGCGCCAGTGACACCGTGTCGATGCTGTCGTCGTTGACGAACGTGGCGATCCCGAACTTCATTGCTACTCCTGTCACTCGATTCTGAGTGTGCAGCCCACCAAGGCCGCCCATTTATTCCCCGCAGGCTCCAGCTGCGCGCGGGACGAAACCGTGTGGCCAGGGGTTTCGGTGCCGGCACGTAGAACGTACGTGGCTTCGCTAGGTACCACGGGTCACATCCGCACCAGGCGTAACAGTGCGGAGATACCCACCCCGCAGCCCACCTCACAGCGACTTTCCCACGCAAGCGCGACAATTGATCGTCGCAGCGAAGCCGAGCGCGGCGACGTGCAAATGTCGCGCTTGCGTGGGAAAGTCGCGCTGAGGTGGGCACTGATCTGTTCGGTCCCCAACCGCGCGACTCCGGTCGGGCAGCACAGCCGACGTCAGACAGAGTCAGTCGTAGATGACGTCAAGCCCGCGCCGGCGCAGGTCGGCCAAGACGTCGCGCATGGCTTGCAGCTGTTCGGGGGGATGCCCCACCCAATCCGTAAGTTCGCCAATGATTTTCACGGGCTCACGGGTGCGGTAAGAGTGAGTCGGGTTGCCGGGCAACTTCTTGTCCGTGACGTTCGGATCGTCTTCGAGAGCGCCTTGGGCCGCTACCAGGTAGATACGGCCCGGCCCCTCCCCCTGCGCCAGTTCGGCACCCCACACCGCGGCGTCCAACGTTCGGGTCACGTAGACGTGATTCATGATTCGATTCGGGTCGTAGTTCGACCGACGTCCGGGCACCAGCAGATCACCGACCGCGAGATCGGCTTTGGTGCCGTGCAGGAGCGCCCCGGATTCGTACACTTCGAAAGGCTTCGGCGGGTGCGACACTCCGCGCTCACTCATTCGGCGCCGAGAACGAGAAGCGGATCGTGGTGCAGCGAGAGTTCAAGCATGCCAACTCCTTCGGTCAGTTCAGGTCCCGCTCGAACCAGCCGAGCAGGCGTTCGGGATGCCGAGCGCGCCGTGACGCCCGGCGGCTATTTAGTTCGACGTCGCTTGCCGGGCGCCCCCAGCACGTCGGAGTTGGCCAGCGTCTGCGCCTGAGCGGCCAGTGTCGACGCGCGGTTGGCGTAGGCAATTGCTTCTTGCTCGTTGCTCGCCTGCTTGTCGTGCGCGGCGGAAAGGCAACGCTTCGCCTCTTCGAATCGGCCCTGGGCTTCGGCGCCGATGTGCGCGCGGTGCTTGGCGACGTAGTCCGAGATCTGACGCAAACGAGCGTCGGCGGTGGACAGCGCCTGCCCCAGTGAACCGTCCACCGGCATCTGCCCGCCCGCGGTAACCGACCGCCGGTGCCGTCGCGCCCGAATAATCACCAATACCAACAGAAGTAGAACCACGGCGACGCCGGCACCGATCACCCACGGCAGCCAGTTCCGCTGCGCCGGACTTGCGGATCTACTCAACCCGTCAGCGGCGGCGAGCGCGGCGCCGCTCCAGTTCTTCGCGATCACTGCCGGTTGGATCCGGTCGCTCTGCAGGCTGTTCAATTCACCGGCCGAGAGGCTCGGCGCGGTGAACGAGTACAGCTTGGTGTTGGTGGCGACGGCCAGCAGTGCGTCATTGCGGCCCATGCCGCTGGCGCCGCGGGTTTGGTCGGCCCAGTTCTCGGGTTTGAACCGGGAGTAGTTGTCGACGTAAACGACCCACAACTGAATGTGCCGATCACGATAGAGCCGGTCGATCGCGGCGCTGACCGCCGCGCGATCGGAGTCTGTCAGCGCTCCGGTGTTGTCGGTGATGTGATCGGCCAGCCTGGACGGCGGTTGCGCGCCGGCCGGTGTGCTCAGCAACAACCCTGTGGTGAGGATCGACAGGACGACAGCGAACAGGCGAACAATGCGCATACGGGCAATCTAGCCCGCGGGCCAGGTGTTAGCGTCGTCGACGTGACCCTCAAAGATATCGCCCTGACCACCCTGGATGGCAAGCCGGCCACGCTCACCGAATTGTCCGACGGCGCAACACTTGTCGTGAATGTCGCCTCCAAGTGCGGACTCACCCCCCAGTATGCGGCGTTGGAGAAGCTGGCCAAGGACTACCGCGACCGGGGGCTCACCGTCGTCGGCGTGCCCTGCAATCAGTTCATGGGCCAGGAGCCGGGAACGGCCGAAGAAATTCAGACGTTCTGCTCGACGACCTACGGGGTCACGTTCCCATTGCTGGAAAAGACAGACGTCAACGGCGCGAACCGCCACCCGCTCTACTCCGAGCTGACCAAGACCGCCGACTCCGAAGGCAACGCCGGCGACATTCAGTGGAACTTCGAAAAATTTCTGATCGCACCGGACGGTGAAGTGGTCAAGCGGTTTCGGCCCCGTACCGAACCGGACGCGCCCGAGGTCATCAGCGCTATCGAGGAGGTGCTTCCCCGCTAGCGGTGTCGCGGATGGACTGGACAACCCGCAGTTGCCGTCCTCATTGACGAACATCAGATTCGGAATGGAGCCATTCTGCTGAATGTTGGTCACGACGAAGGACAGCCGCAACTCCCCGTCGCGGTAGGTCGGCGGCGGCCCGCACGGTCGGTGACGGACCTCTGAAAGCGTACGGGCTGCAACACCTTTGATCCGCCTTGGCGCCATCCCGGTGATTTCCGCGGCAGGTCGCTGCATGCGGCGCGGCGCGGCAGGCGGCTACCATTCACTTTCGGCCAGCTGACAGGCCGTAAGCAAAGGAGCTGCCGGGATGAGCGGATACCCATTAGCGGGCCGGGTCGCGTACGTGACTGGCGCCGCGCGCGGCCAGGGCCGGTCGCACTGTGTGCGCCTCGCCCGGGCCGGTGCAGACATCGTCGCCCTCGATGCGTGTTCCCCGGTGGCCGAGCACAACGGGTATCCCCCGGCCAGCCCGGAGGATCTCGCTGAGACCGTGGGCCTGGTCGAAGGCGAAGGCCGCAAGATCCTGGCCGAAGAAGTCGACGTCCGTGATCTGGCAGGCCAGCAACGCCTGGTGTCCAAGGCGATCGAGCAGTTCGGCCGGCTCGACATCGTGGTGGCCAATGCGGCGGTGCTCAATTGGGGCCGGCTGTGGGAGATCTCGGCTCAGCAGTGGCAGGACATTATCGACATCAACCTGACCGGCCTGTGGAATACCATCAAATCAGTTGTGCCGCCGATGATCTCAGCGGGAAATGGCGGATCAATCATTACCATCAGCTCGGCGGCCGGGATCAAGGCCGTGCCCGGTTGCGGGCATTATTGCGCCAGCAAGTTCGGCGTGGTCGGTCTGACCAATTCGCTGGCCGTCGAACTCGGCGAGTTCGGTATCCGGGTCAACTCGGTGCACCCGTACGGCACCGATACTCCGATGGGCAACGACCTGTCGATGTATCAGCTGTTCCAGGACCATCCGACCTTCATCCACAGCTTCTCGCCGGGCGCGTTGCCGACGGATGCGCTGGCCGACCCGAACCTGGTGTCCGACATCGTGGTCTGGCTGGCCGGTGACGCCTCGTCGCTGGTCACCGCAGCGCAGATTCCCGCCGAGAAGGGCTATCTGAAGATCTGAGCTTTGGCTCCCCGGCGACGCTGAATCGCTGTTCGCAGTCCGCGGCGGCGCCCCGTCCGATGATCGGTGGCGCCGAAGCCGGGCTCCAGATCGTCGAACATCCGCTCGCTGCGGGTTTCCGGAGCGTCGTCGGCGGTGTCGCGTAGGTACTCGTCCGGCAACGACAATTTGGCGATGGTACGCCACGTCTTGGCGTACTGCATCGCGAATGGTCCTGTGGTGTAAGGCAAGTCGTACTTGTCGCACAATGCGCGCACTCGGATCGACACCTCATGCAACCGGTTGCTCGGCAAGTCGGGGAACAGGTGGTGCTCGATCTGGTGGCACAGGTTGCCGCTGAGCAGACGCAGCAGCGGCCCGGCTTCGAAATTGGCACTGCCCAGCATCTGGCGCAGATACCATTCGCCCCTGGTCTCGCCCACCATGTCGGTTTTCGCGAACTTCTCTGCGCCGTCGGGAAAATGGCCGCAGAAGATCACCGCGTTGGCCCAGACGTTGCGGATGACGTTGGCCACCGCGTTGGCTTTCAGCGTCGATGCGTACGTCGCACGCGGCGACAACGATGTGACCGCGGGGAACGCAACGTAGTCCTTGACCAGCTGCCTGAACGCTTTGGTGGTGAACTCGCGGGTCTGCTGCCAGGTGGTGTCGCGTTCCGGGCCGGACCGCAAGAGCTTCTCCACATCGACGGTCTGCAAGCCGATTCCCCACTCGAACGCGATCGATAGCAGCACATTGAACAGGATGTTGCCCAGGTGGTAGCGCTGCCACGGTTGGTCGCGGGTGACCCGGAGGACGAAGTAACCGACGTCGTCGTCCATGCCGAGGATGTTGGTGAACTTGTGGTGCTGGAAGTTGTGGGCGGCGACCCAGTGTTTGGAGGCCGCGCTCATGTCCCATTCCCACGTGGTGGAGTGGATCTCGGGATCGTTCATCCAGTTCCACTGGCCGTGCATGACGTTGTGGCCCAGTTCCATGTTCTCGATGATCTTGGCCAGACCAAGCGTCACCGTTCCGGCCCACCATCCAGCGCGTTTCGCGCTGGCGGCCAGCAGCACCCGGCCGGCGACTTCCAGTGCGCGCTGGGCGGCAATGGTACGGCGGATGTAGCGGGCGTCGCGCGCGCCCAGGGAGTCTTCGACGTCTTGGCGGATGGAGTCGAGTTCGACCGACAGGTTCTCGATGTCGGCATCGGTCAAGTGGGCGAAGGCCGGCACATCCGTAATCGCCATGGTTTGTCCCCCTGTGCTGAGTAGACATCTCCGCCGCACTGCTGGCGGGTGTCTGATCGACGACCGAGCCCCCCGCTCGATCGCTGACTTTCTTATCGCCATCCCACCGGCCGGCGAATCAACGCGTCACGCCTTGATGATGGCTCGTGCTGATGCCCCAGGTTAGTAGAAGATCTGGGATTCCTGCGCATGCCGGGCCCCGGTGGTGGGTGTCGCACGGCCCGCGCGGCATGACGACTCGGTTAACAGTCCCGCGCAATCGGGTGTGATTGTGGCCTAACGCGGTAAACCTGTTGGCCGTGAGCGTCAAATCCACCGACCGTTGGTCGAGCCGGGGGCGTGCGGCACCCCGCGGCACCCGAGCAGCGGTCTTCTTCGCTTTGGTAGTCGCGATGATCGGTGGTGTCGGGGTCGTTGCCACACAGGTGACGCGCCACCCGGATAGGACGCCCGTGCACACCGCGACCCCGGCGACGACCTTCGCCATTCCCGGCTGTTACAGCCGCACGGTCCCGCCGGACGAACGGCCGGGCAAGCTCAAGATCGTGGGGTGCGCCAGCGTCGCCGTCGCACTGCAGGACGTCGTGTGGAGTTCCTGGGGGTCCCAGGGTGCCGACGGGACCGGCGTGGCCGTCTTCAAGATCTGCGATCCCAATTGCGCCGCCGGCTACCAGGTCACCCATGAGGTCGTCGTGCATGCGTGGAACCCGCAGCCGCCGCGGGCGAACTCCGGTTGCCGCGAGGGCCTCAAGATATTCGCGGATCTGATTCTGGCCTTCGGTAAGGGTGTTCCCCCGCCAGCGGTACAGCAGATGAACGCCCAGTACAACGGAATGCCCGCGGCGCACTATACGAACTACCCCTCCGGTACCGCTGACCGGCAGTTCATCGGCTACACGTTTTGCTCGTAGGCGCCTGACCGGGCAAGCTTCCTGAGCGTCGATAGCGCGCTTCCACCTCAGCGTGGAAATTTCTGCGCAAGTGGGTAGGTAAACACGAATCGGCGGCGCAGGCACATTGCAGCGACGCCTGTCGAGGAGGGCGCATGACGTACGGGCCGAGCGCAAGCAGGATCGGGTGACGCAAGAAGTCGTGGCTGAGCGTTCGGTCGCTCAGCACGCGGCCGATTCAGCGGCTGCGCCGACGCCCACGCCCACCGCGAGCAACCGATGGCTGAAAGCGGTCCTGGCTTCCGATATTGCGATCGCATTCATTGTGGCGCTGGGGTGGCAAACGTTCGCCACGCTGCTCGGCGCCCTGCTGCTCCCGGATAGGACTGGCTTCCTCGAGCACATCATGAAGTGGGATGCGGTCTGGTATCTGAATATCCTCCACGAGCATTACACCCAGAATCCGATGTCGCCCGCTTTCTATCCGCTGTTCCCTTCGATCGTCGGCGCCCTGTCGGCCGTCACGTTTCACAGCATTCCGTATCCTCAGCTCTGTTTGCTGGTCAATACTGTTGCTCTCGGCTTCGCCATTGCGGCGCTGCTGACCATCTGCCGCGAATTCGGGTTGACGAAATACCGCTTCGTCAGTGTGGTGATGTTCCTCGCGGCACCGGCCGCGATCTTCATGCACCAGTTCTATACCGAGGCTGTCTTTGTCGCACTCGCATTCTGGGCGTATGCCTTTGCACTGCAACGACGCTGGCTCCCGATGGCGGTCATGCTGGCATTTCTGACGGCAACGCGGCTGCCGTCGCTCCTCTTTGTCGGGCTGTGCGGACTGGAATACCTTCGCGCCTACCGGTGGCGTGTCCGCGCGGCGATCAATCGCAACCTTGCCTACTTTCTGCTGGCACCTGCAGGATTTCTACTGTACGGCTTTTATTTGCTGGATGTGCGCCGAGACTTTTTCGCCATGTTCAGTGCCTACAAGACGGACAAATCGTGGAATTACCTGACGTTCGAACCGAACGTCGTCTTTACCCTCTACCGGAACTTCCGGGAAGCCGGCAAAGCTGTCTTCGGCCCGCGCGGTTTCGACAATGACATCACCGTGAATTTCGCCATTCCCCTGTTGTGTCTCACCGTGCTCTTCGCCTGCTCCATCTACCTGTTATGGGGGTACCGGGGCAAGGGCATTCCGCTCGGTATTTTCGGCCTGTGCTCGATCGTCTTCTTTTCGATCAACAGCAGTTTGGTGGCCGTCCACCGCTATGCGCTGCCATGTTTGAGTATTTACCTTGTCCTGGCTTTGATATACGCGAAGTACCGACCAGCGCGGGTGGTGGTAGTGACCATCGCGCTGGCCATGCTCGTCGCGCAGGCCACGATCATCCACTACCTGTACGTGACGAAGGATTTCGTCGGGTGAGCTAGACGCGGCCATTCGAGGGTATTCCGCTTTTGAATGCACTGTCGCGCATCTGGAGGGAGCCACCATGTCCATGAATGTCGCCCAGAAACTGATTGATTCGCACCTAGAAGACGGCGAGATGACACCGGGCGAAGAGATCGCGATCCATATCGACCAGACATTGACCCAGGATGCAACCGGCACGCTGGTGATGCAGGAACTCGAAGCACTCAAACTCGACCGGGCGCAGACCGATGTGAGCGTGCAGTATGTCGATCACAACCTGCTGCAGGGCGACGAGAAGAACGCCGAGGATCACGAGTACCTGCGCACCGCAGCCCAGCGGTTCGGGCTGTGGTTCTCCAAACCGGGCAACGGCGTTTCGCATCCCACGCACATGCAGCGCTTCGGCATCCCCGGCAAGACCATGGTGGGGTCGGACTCGCACACCCCGGCCGCCGGATCGTTGGGCATGCTTGCGATCGGCGTCGGCGGACTCGAGGTGGCGCTAGCCATCAGCGGACGACCGCTGCATATCCGCATGCCCGAGGTGTGGGGCATCCGGTTGGAGGGCGAACTTCCGCAGTGGTGCTCGGCCAAGGACGTGATCCTGGAGATGCTGCGCCGACATGACGTCAAGGGTGGGGTGAATCGGATCATCGAGTACTACGGTCCGGGGTTGGCGAACCTGACTGCGATGGACCGGCACGTGATCGCGAACATGGGGGCCGAGCTCGGTGCGACGACGACGGTGTTCCCCAGTGACGACGCCGTCAAGGCGTTCCTGCGCGCCGAGGGACGCGAAGACGACTGGGTCGAGTTGCTGGCCGACGACGGGGCGGAGTACGACGTCGAGGACACCATCGATTTGTCCGAGATCGAGCCGCTGATCGCAAAGCCGTCCTCGCCCGGCAATGTGGTGCCGGTGCGGGAGGTGGCCGGCGAGGAGATTGCACAGGCGGTGATCGGGTCCAGCGCCAACCCGGGGTTGCGCGATTTCGCGATCGCGGCGGCGATGGTCGCTGGGCGCCAAACCGCCCCGGAGGTCAGCTTCGACATCAACCCGACGTCCCGAGAGATCCTGGCGGACCTGACGAAGATGGGCGCGACGCTGGAACTCGTCATGGGCGGCGCCCGCATCCACCAGGCCGGCTGCATGGGGTGCATTGGCATGGGCCAGGCGCCGGCGGTGGGTCGCAACTCATTGCGCACCATGCCGCGCAACTTCCCGGGCCGGTCGGGCACGAAGGAAGACGCGGTCTGGTTGTGCTCGCCGGAAACCGCTGCGGCGTCGGCGTTGACGGGACGGATCACTGATCCGCGGGACTGGGCTGCTGATGTCGGCATGGACTACCCGAAACTTGATCTGCCCGAAGAGAATTCGGTGAATACCGCCATGCTCGTACCCCCATTGGATCCCGACGAGGCGGCCAAGGTGGAGCCGGTGAAGGGACCGAACATCTCCAGCCTGCCGGAACTGTCGCCCTTGCCCGACGAGGTGGAGGCGCCGGTGCTACTGAAAGTCGGGGACAACATCTCGACAGATGAGATCTCCCCGGCCGGCGTGCAGGCGCTGCCCTACCGCTCCAACATCCCGAAGCTGGCGGAGTTCAGTTTCATGCGGGTCGACGACTCCTACCCGAAGCGGGCGCAGGAGGCTGAGGAGACAGGGCACATCATCGTGGCCGGCGAGAATTACGGGCAGGGCTCGTCTCGCGAGCATGCCGCGATCGCACCGCGCTATCTGGGGCTGCGGGTGGTGATCGCCAAGTCGTTCGCGCGCATCCACTGGCAAAACCTGGCCAACTACGGGATTTTGGCACTCGAGTTCGACGATCCGGATGACTACGACGCTGTCGACCAGGACGACAAACTGCGCATCGAGGGGCTCGATCAGCTGGAGAAAGAGGAGTCTTTCGAGGTCTCGATCGTCGATAGAGACTCGACTTTTACTGTGCGACACCGACTTTCACCGCGCCAGGTGAAAGATGTGTTGGCCGGTGGGTTGATTCCGCGGATTGCGGAAGAGGAGAAGTAGGGGCCGGGCGAACCGGAGGACGACAACGCAGCGATCCGCTAGGGTCCATATTCGGGCCTAGACAGCAAATCTGAAGGAGCTTTGGATGCGGAGCCAATCTCTGGTCATCGGCGCGTTGATCGCAGTGTGCCTTTCTCTCGTATCTCCCGCTACCGCGAAGGCGGACCAGCAGTGCCCGGAAGCCGGGACCGGAGAACCCGCAGCGGCAGACTCCCAGCCTTTCCCCGTCCCGGCCCCGTATTCCGGCAACATCCTGGGACCCAACACTCTGCCCACCGGGCCGGTGAAGCGACTGCTGGTCGGTTACCAACGACTCGGCACGCCGCCGCTGGAACCCAAAGCTTTTCTGGACAAGTACTACGACCAAACCAACGGGTGGAAATGGCCGACCAACTTCGGGTTCGCCGGTGAAGCTAAGCCGTTCACCATGAAGAAGGGTCACTTGTTCGACCGGTTCGGGAAACCCGACGAAGCGAACTTCCTCGCCAACGAGAAGCACACCCCGTTCGCGTCTCGGGGTTTGCCGCCGCAATCCCTCAACACTTACAAGGGCTCCCCCGAAGCCAACTATCACGTTTACTGCGTCGTGAAAGAGCTGACGGTCCAGTACGGGAAAATCAAAGACTTCGCCGGCCAGCCGGGCGGTGGCTACCAGTACTTTCTCGGCAACACCAGGGTGAAAGACCTGTTGGCCGCCGGCCAGCTCATCGAGGTGCCGCCGAAGTACGGGCTCGACGGCTAACCCAAGCCGCTCACCCGACTGCAGTGAGTTGCAGATGCTGCGTCACGCGCGGCGGCCTACCACCCGACCCGCAGATCGGGGTGGCGATGCCTGAGTCGTCTTTGCCTTCCAGGGTGATCGGATCCCAGGTGGCGTAGCTGACGTACACGTCGGGAACCCGCGATCCGCCCGGACAGAACGCGTCCGAATGCCAGACCAGTGTCCACTGACCGTTGACCATGCGCGCGTTGCCGAAGGCTGGGGCGCCGGGTGTGTTGGCGACCGACGCGCACCCTTCCCCGCACGGGGTGAAATACCAATCGCTCGTGGTGATCTCACCCGAATCCGAAATCACGGTCGACAGGTAGTGTCCGCTCATTACGGGTGCCGCCCACGCGGTTCCGGCGGACCCGACGGTCCCCCACCCGGCAAGCAGGGCGAGTGTGACGATGCCTCGTGAGATTGACATGACGCCGAGTCCTCCCTGATGACGTGTGAGCTCCTCAATTTGCTATAGCACAGTGACGGAGTAAATGGAGTTGCCCGTTGCGTGCAGTCTTGCCCGCTCGCGTGGCGCCGCGATGAATGTGGTCCTGCGGTGCAGTCTGATCTGCATGGGCAAACTCATCTATGGCTTCAACGTGTCGGTGGACGGGTACATCGCCGACGCGCAGGGCAACATCGACTGGTCTGCACCAAGCGACGAACTGCACCAGTACTGGAACGACTTCGAGCGGGAGACCGCCCTGTCGTTCTACGGGCGGCGACTCTACGAACTGATGTCCGCGTACTGGCCGACCGCCGACCAGGACCCGGACGCCACCCCATTCATCGTCGACTACGCCCGCACCTGGCGCGATATGCCCAAGGTCGTGTTTTCGCGCACCCTGGAGTCCGTCGACTGGAACTCCCGGCTGGAACGCGGCGACCCGGTCGAGGTGGTGCGCAAGCTGAAGGCCGACACCGACGGCACCCTGGAGGTGGCCGGCGCGACGCTGGCCGCACCGATCGTTGCGGCCGGACTGGTGGATGAATACCGGCTGGTGGTGGCGCCCACCGCGGTGGGCGGCGGCATCCCGTTCTTCCCGACACTGCCGTCGTGGATCTCGTTGCGGCTGTTGGAGAATCGCACCTTTCCGGGTGGCACGGTCCTGCTGCGGTACGCAGCGAAACACGACTGATGTGCTGGCCGGAAGGCCCGCGGCGTTAGGCTCCAACAGCAGCGTTGCCGACTCGGTGACGTGTGTTCGTGCCCAGTTGGCGCGTGACCGTGGACGTCTTGAAAGGGCACACCGATGTGCGGAATCTTCGCTGCGATGACGCGCCGCGGCCTTGCGACCGAGCGGCGTGACGCCGCGCTCAAGCTGTTGGAGCACCGCGGGCCCGATGGCTGTGGCACCTGGACCTCGCGCGACGGGCAGTGGACGCTCGGACACACACGGTTGTCAATCATCGGTCTGCACAACGGGACTCAGCCGATGACAAGCCCGGATGGCGTGGTGCACCTGGTCGTCAACGGTGAGTTCTACGGTTACCGCGAGATTCGCGAGCGCCTTCGTGCCAACGGGTATTCGTTCTCCACCGCCAGCGACAGCGAGATCGCGCTGCACCTCTACGCCGAGCAGGGTATCCAGGCGGCGACGCAGCTGCGCGGCGAGTTCGCGGTGATCATCGCTGACGAACGGCAGCGCGCCATGTATGCGATCCGGGATCGGTTCGGCGTCAAACCGCTTTACTACGCGGCGGTGGACGGCGACGTGTACTTCGCGTCGGAGATCAAGGCGTTGCTGGCGTTGGGCGTGCCGGCCCGATGGGACCTCGAGGGTGCTACCGGAGGGTTCGGCAGATCCCACGAGAAGACCGAGTTCGCCGGAATCAGCACCGTGCCGCCGGGGTGTTATGCGATTGCGCGAGATGGCGTTGTCCGCATCTATGCGTACTGGGATTGGGAGATCCCGACGGCTGATCAGATGCGCGCAGACACACGAAGTGAAGCAGAGGTCGTCGCCGACTTCCGTCACGCGCTGCAGGACGCGGTGCGGGAGCGGCTGGTCGCCGATGTCGAGGTCGCGTCGTATCTCAGCGGTGGCATCGACTCGTGTGCCGTCCTGGGGCTGGCGCAGCAGGAACTGAACCGGCCCATTCGCGCGTTCACCCTCACCTTCGAGAATCCGCTTTACGACGAGGCCCGGGTCGCCGAAGAACAGGCCAAGCGGGTCGGTGCGACGTATCACCCGATTCCGATCACCGGGCGTGAGATCGCCGAGTCCTTCGCGGATGCGATCTGGCATGCCGAGACGCAGATGTTCAACGGCCACGGCGTGGCCAAGTATCTGCTGAGCCGTGCCGTCCGGGCCGCCGGCATCAAGGTGGTGTTCACCGGTGAGGGCGCCGACGAGATGCTGGGCGGGTATCCCTACTACCGCGTCGATGCGCTGAACGACGACAAGACATTGCGCGCCGACCAGAGATTGAAACTCCTCGATGAGATGCTCGGCGCCAATGCTGCAACGCGTGCGCTGATGATGCCCGAACAGGTGAGCAGCCCCGAGATGCAGGCGGTGGAGCGCAGACTCGGCTGGCTGCCGGCAACGCTGAATGTCGGTGCGGCGCAGACCAATAGCGTGGCGCCATTATTGCGCGACGACCTGCCGGACTGGGTCCGGGCGTACCAGCCGCTGGTGTCGTCGCTGGATCGGTTGCCGATTGCACAGCGCGTCACTGCACGCGATCACCTGAATCAGGTGCTGTACATCAACGCCAAAACGGTCCTGCCGAACTTCATCCTGAATTACCTGGCCGATCGGATGGAGATGGCGCACTCCATCGAAGGGCGGGTGCCGTTCCTGGACCACCGTGTCGCCGAGGCCGCGGCCCGCGTGCCAGTCAGCATGAAAATCAAGGGAATTCGCGAAAAGCATGTGCTGCGCGAAGCGGCGAAAGACGTGCTGATACCCGAGGTGTACGACCGACAGAAGCATCCGTTCACCACGCCGCCGACGCGCGACCCGAACGACCCGATGCTCGCTTTCTACCGGGATACTTTTGCTTCGAAAGCGGCGAAAGACCAGCCGATCTACGACATGAACAGAGTTTCCACGGCGCTCGATCAATTGCTCGAGTCGCCCGACGATCAGCGGATCGCAGTAGAAGGCGGCCTGCAGCGGGTGGCGAGCGTGATCGTGATGCAGCAGCTGTTTTCGATGACGTAAATCGCGTCTGTTGTCCGGGACCTACAGCTTGCTGGCCGTTCCCCACTCGCCGACTGAGCCGCCTCCCCCGGTTCCGGGCATGCCACCAGAGCCTGCGGAGGCTTTTGCCAGCGTGGTCGCCATGGCGTCGCCGCCCTCTCCGCCGCTACCTCCGTGACCAGGATTGCCCGTACCGCCGTAGCCGCCGTGGCCGCCGGTGGCGGTGCCGCTTCCCCAGTTCAAGGCGTAAGCGGCGTCGCCGCCGCGGCCGCCGGTAGGGCCGGTTCCACCCATGCCGCCGGCACCGCCGATCGCATAACCGCTTCCCCCGCCTGGGCCATAGTCGTAACCCATGAGCGAGCCGGGTCCCCCGTCACCGCCGTCTCCGCCGACGGTGGTCCCGGTGCCGCCCATCCCGCCTTGGCCGCCGACGGCGTTTCCGGATCCGCTGCCGGCCCGGATGTACGCGCTGCCTCCGTTGCCGCCGTCTCCGCCAACTCCGGCGATGCCGGTGCCACCTTTGCCGCCGATACCGCCGGTGATGTCGGTGCTATTCGTGCCGCTCGCTTCGGCCGAGACACTGCCGCCGTCGCCGCCGCGGCCACCGTTGGCACCCATGCCTCCGTCACCGCCGAGGCCGCCGGTGCCACCGTAGATGGAGCCACTGCCGCCGTTGCCGCCGCGGCCGCCGTCGCCCAGTTGTCCCGCGGCGCCGTCGTGGCCGAGCAGGGACAGGTGGGCGCCGCCGGGTCCGCCCATACCTCCGGTGCCGCCGTTGCCCCCGGTGCCCCCGGCAACCCCGGCGTTCGGGGCCGTGGCGCCGTAGCCTCCCCAGCCACCGGCACCTCCGGTGCCACCGGCACCGCCGTTGCCCCACAGCAATCCGCCGGTGCCGCCGGCCCCGCCCCGGCCACCGGTGCCGCCGATGCCTCCGTTGCGCGTGACGGTGTCGGCGCCCTGGATTCCGGTCGACCCGATTCCACCGGCCCCTCCGCGGCCGCCGTCGCCGAACAACCCGGCATCGCCGCCTCGCCCGCCGGTGCCAGCACCGGCAACTCCTGAGCCGCCGGCGCCGCCATTGCCGACCAACAATCCGCCTGCGCCACCGTTCTGACCGGTCCCGGCCGCGCCGTCGGCGCCGTTACCGATCAGCGGACGGCCCAGCAAAGCGTTGGTGGGCGCGTTGATCACGTTCAGCACGCCCTGCGCAAGGGCTTCCAGCGGGTTTACGCTGGCCGCCTCGGCCGCAGCGTAGGCAGTTCCTGCCCCGGACAGAGCGGCCGCGAACTGATCGTGGAATGTCGACAACCGGGCGCTGAGCGCCTGATACTCCTGCCCATAATCGGAGAACATGGCGGCGATTGCGGCGGAGACCTCGTCCCCGGCCGCACTGAGGACGGTGCTGGTCGAGACCGCCGCGGACGCATTCGCGGTTTGCAGAGACGATCCGATGCGCGCCATGTCCGCGGCCGCCGAGCCCACCCAATCCAGCACAGCAAATACGTACGACACTGCTGTTCTCCTACCGCGTATCGGCCCGGGACGGTGTCCGGGGTTACTTCGCCGACCTGGACGACGTCGAGATTTCGACCGTATCCAGGGGAATCGCGGTGGGATTGAGTAGTTGGCTACCTCAGTTTGTTCGAGCGGGACTGAGGTGCTGCGGGTGCGAGGTGGGTCGTCAAGCAAGCATCGGGTCGATCGCCGACCGGGGCACCAACACCTGCACCGCGTCGGGCAGCAGGGTGCCCTGGTCGAAGAAGAAGATCACCCCTTCGTTGACCACCGCGAAATTCTGGTAGTTGGCGGGGTCGTTCAACGCGGCTTGTGAGATCGGCAATGCCGGCGCCGGTGCGGTCGTGGCCGGTTGTCCCGGTTGCGCGGGCGGTGCGGGCGGTGCTTGCTGCTTCTGCAGTTCCGCTTGGACGACGGGCGCTACGACCCTCAGCGGATCGTCGACCCGCCACAACGGCGTATTTTTCTTGTCGTCCGGCTTGGCCGTGTAGAGGATTTCCTTGCGATAGGTCTGGTCGTAATTGAACGCCTTGAACGTGGTCCGCGGTTGTGCGCCCACGTTTTGGTACACCTTGAACACCACAGCCTGCGTGCCGCGCGGCGGAATTGCCGAGCTGTATTCCGACGGCTTGATCTTCAGCTCGGCGGGTTGGCCTTGGGGCGCGCCTTTGGCCGCGTTAATGAACGTCTCGCGGGTCTGGGAGATGTAGTCAGCAATCGGCTGCTGGTTGGGGTAATCGAGCGGGATGCTGATGTCGACGGTGTACGCGGGGTCGGTGACCTGGATCTCACACGAGCTGCCGGTGCTGTTGCCCTTGAGGTCGGCGCAGTAATCCTTTGGTGCGGCTACCGCGAGGGCAGGAGAACTGAAGATGGTGCCAGCCGTGACGAGTACGGCGACGTTGAACAGGCGCATATGTGAATCCCTCCGAGCAAACGCGGCAGCGCGCCGCGCATGCGACGTTAGCGTGAAGTGCTTGTGGGAGGTAAATCCGCCGGGGTTTGCGCTGGTTGGCGACGTGCGGGTGGAAGCTCGGGCGGGGCGTGCGGGTGGCGGCCCCGACATTTGTGCAGCGGGATCAGCTTGGTTGTCTTCGGGCAATGCGGATCTAGGTGCAATGCAGTCCACAGCGTGTCGCCCCTGGTTGCGCGAAGATTTTGCCGTTGACTTCGCGGATTCCAACCTGTCCCGCTGACGCGCCAGGCCAGGGGCGCGGACAGCTGCACCCCCGCCGTACTTGCCCACCGTTCCCGCCCTATCGGTTGACCGCGCCTTCTTCCCCGCGAGCCGAGTTCCGCTCTTTGCCCATGGGTCACGTCACCGAAAAAATGGGCCATTCCTCGGTGACAATACTGAGCTATAAAGTTGCCGAGTGAACATCAACGAGCTCCTTGTCGGTGTAGTGATAGCCCCCGTCCGGGCCGGCGTCAAAGTGGCCGACGCGGGACTCGCCGCTGCGACCATGGCGCTCGGGGCCGTGAAGCAATCGATGGGCGAGGACGGCCCGAAATCGGTAGACCCGATTACCGATCTACTACCAATACGCGGCGCACTCGTAGGCGCGAACCGAGTCGCCGAATTCACCGAAAAAGATAGGGCGATGGGGCGCGCTCTGGTCCGCGGCGGGCCGGCGGACAAGCTGATGCGTCCCGGGGGGGTGGTCGATTTGTTGACCGCGCCCGGCGGGTTACTCGATCGGACATCTGTCGGAGGTAGCGCCTCGCTGGAGCGGATCCTCGCGCCTGGCGGGCTCGTAGAACGGCTGCTCGCAGAGGACGGACCGATAGAGCGCATGCTCGCCGAGGACGGCATCATCGAGCGGATGTTTGCCGAGGACGGCATCGTCGACAAGCTGCTCGCCAAGAACGGACCGCTTGAACAACTCACCGAAGCCGCTGAAATCCTGAGCCGGCTACAGCCCGCCATGGATAGGATGACGCCCACCGCGGACACCCTTGAGTCTGCCGTCGATACCCTCAACAGGATGGTCAACTCGCTCAGTGGCATCACCGAGCGCATTCCCAGGCGGCGGTCGACGCGGCCGCCGGTGCGTTCCAAGCCCACCGTCGAGCAGGCTGCCCTCGAGGAGTGAGCTGACCGGCTTGGACAGGACGAGCAGATAACCGGAATCGGACAAACATCACGACCTCGGCCATACTCCGTCCCTTCATACGAAGGAGTGTGAGGGATCAGCCGAAACAACTGTCGAGCATCCGCCGAAATACTGTCACTTGGCACCCGAAGCAACAACGCACCGAACATCGCAGGTCAACCACAGTGTGGGGCGGGTGGGGCTCGAACCCACGACCAACGGATTATGAGTCGCTTTTCAACGGCGCTGTGACCTGCGCAAATGGAAAGCCGCGAGCCACCAAATTGGCTGCTAGACGGTGTTTTAGGTGTCGCCCGGTACGGGTCGAGTACGAGCGCGGTACGGCTACAAATCGCCCCCAGTCGCCGGGGTGAGGCCGGGGTAGACCGCCGAGACTAAGGCTCGTTGCGACTGCCAACGGTGCCAAAACCGTGAGGACCCTGTCGGGGGTAGGACCTACACTGGTAACCCGAACGTTTGTGCTATCGGCCCAGGGAAAGGAACGCATCGACATGGCGGCCAACCGCAAGGCGACGGTGCAGTCACCCGATGGACCAAACCCTGTAGGCGCGCCGCGCCTTCATCGCTTAATAGATGCTTCGAGCAGTCGGCAGTTTACGAACGGCCTCTACGACGATGCCGTTTTCAACGCTTTCAAGGCCGTCGAAGACCGCGTAAAGCGGCTATCGGGCAAGTCGGAAATCGGTAAGCGGTTAATGACCTATGTGTTCAACGAAAATGCGCCAACGCTCGACGTTACCTCGCCCAACGCCGACAAAGATCAAAAGGCGGACGAGCGAGAGGGATACAAATTCTTGTTCATGGGCGCGGCGCAAGGACTTCGAAATCCGCGGGGGCACGGGGGTCATCTCGACACTCCGGAGGACGAAGCCGCTGAGATGCTCGCCGTTGCGAGCCTGCTGATGCGAGTCCTGGATCGGGCAGAGGAACAACTAGTCCTTCAACCCTCCGAGCCGGACGATAGCGGGGAGTGGGATGAGGATGGCGGTGGTGGTGATGGCAAGCCAGGTTCCCTCGATCTAATCGCGGCGACCGAAGACGGGTTACCGGAGCTGAATGCGACGATCAACGCGATGGCAGTCTGCCTCGAACAGTTCGGAGAAATCACCGATTCGTATGCACCGAAGGTTGCTGCCGCTGGAAATTTGCCGACCATGTCTGCACGCTTAGCAGTCGTGCAAACGTTCGCAAATGAGCTCAAGCCTCCAGCACAGAAGTTCCGAAAGTTGGCGGCGGACTACGTTGGTCAGGTGGTTGACCTGAACGGCGGGATTGATGCGCTCATTAACCTGCAACCTTACGAGGACATGTCGATAGACGGTCAGAAAGAGTTTCTAATACTGGCCGAGGCGATCCGGGAGATGCGCGACGCAAGCATCGGAGCGGTCGGCGCGGCAACCACGATGAGTCAAGAATTCCAGGACCTGGCAAAACTCAGCAGGGCTTTAAAGACGCCATCTGCAGACCTTCGAGAGGGGGTCCGGCAGATGCAGAGCGTCCAGCACTACTATGACGAATGGGTCGAAGGTTTCAGGGAAATTGGTGTGTTGGGTGACAATTCGGCCTAGTTCGCCTGCCGACCAAATAACGGCACCACGTTCCTCGGTAGGTCGGCTTGCGTTGCCGGGGCGGTTGGTTCGGGGAGCGGATTAATTGCACCGCCGTCAGTCTCGGGGATGAAGTCGCCGTAGACATCCAACGTGAGCGTGAAAGTGCTGTGTCCCAACCACTTCGACGCCTGCATAAAGTGAACGCCCGCCGACAACCACAGGGTCGCCGCCGTGTGCCGGAGGTCGTGCACACGGATGCCGAGCACGGCAGGGTTATCGGCTGTTGCGGGGTGACTCGCAGGCAGCCCTACCGCCTCCAGGGCAGGCCGGAACAGGTTCTTGTAGAAGGCTCCGGTGTCGACCGACTCCGAGTAGTCGAGCGGAGCGACCGCACGGCAACCCCGCCTGCGTGCCCCGCCGAGTGCGCGGTTGGGCCATAGTGGCGCGGTCGGCTCGTCGGCACGTTCGTGGTCGTCCGCCAGGTAGTCGGCCATCCGGCCCGCCAACCATCCTGGCAGCGGTACCGTGCGAGCGCTGGTCGCGCTCTTGAGCTTGTCTTCGACCCACTGGCCGCCTGAGCGCTTCTTGGAACGGCGCACGCAGATTTCGGCGCTGGCGCCGTTGATGCCTGGCTTCAACACCAAGTCCCGTATTTCGCAGCCCGCCAGTTCCTCAGCGCGCAGTCCCGTGTACGCGGCGAACAACGTGAACAACTCGTACACCGGGTATCGCTCCCCGATGCTCTTCGCCACGGCTGCAACCTGTTCCGCCGTCAGCGGGTGATGCCGCTTGTTTCGCCGTGCGGCGCTCTTGCCCCTGAAGTCCACACCCTCAATGGGATTTGACACCAACGCGTGCCTACGGCGGGCGTAGGCGAACAGATGGCTGAACACTGACCAGTGGTGCTTAAGCGTCGCCGGGCTCATCCCCCGCGCAACCAACTCCGCGAGGTACGTTTCACAGTCGGTGGTCGTGATCGACGCGATGGGCCGCGCACCGAACGCCGGTAGCGCGTACACCGCCAGTCGCCGCCCGTAGCCGTCCACCGTCTCAGCACGCAGCTTGTCGCTGGCAGCGGCCTTGGTCCGCTGCGATGCTAGCCACGCAGCAGCGTAGTAGCCGAAGGTCTCCTTGCCGGCCTTTCGTTGGTCGCCCAGCGTCGCCGTACCCGTCGTATGCTTCGCGTTGTTGAGTTCGTCGCGGCGAGCTTCCGCCGTCTCTCGGGTCGGGTAGCTCTCCTGCCGTGACCGCATCTTGCCCGTGGGCAGGCCTGTAGTTGCGTCCGTTGCTGGTTCGCGCCAGACCACCTCGTACCGCTTTACCGGCTTGCCCTTGCGCTTCTGCTTCGTGTCGTAGCTGCGTATGTACGCCATGTCATGACTCCTGTTCGGGTGGTTGAGTTTTGGCGCGCGCGTGGTTGAGGCCGCGGACAATTTGACTGATGGCGTTCTTGCTGACGCTATAGATGTAGGCCAGGTCCGCCTGGGTCCACCGGCCCGTCGCATAGTCCGCGCGGATCGCGTCGGCGTCGGCGTCGGTGAGCCGGTTGGCGTACTTGCTTTTCGCCGCCGGTTCCGAGGTTGCCGCTGGCGCGCTCGCGAGTTGCGCGGGCTTTACCGCCGCCGTGTACCGAGGCCGGGGCAGCACGTCGCTCGCGGCGATGTAGGGCCTGCCGTCGGGCGCACGGCGCACGAGTGGCCGCCGCTGAAAGGTCATGCGGTCTCCGCCAATTCGTCACGCCGGAAGTAGGCCGTGTGGCAGCGTGCGCCCGGGTGGCCTTCGCAGAACCGCACCACGTACACGAGCCCGTCGCGGTCGCCCGTGACCCGCTGGACCGTGCCGACCTCGCCGGTATAGGGCGGATCGTTTGGCTTCGTGATGAGCACGCGCGTCTGTGGGTGAAGGGTCACGATGCGTCCTCCAGCTCCCGCCGCGTCTCGCGGGCGAGGATGTCGCGGACTGTCGTCTGGTGCCAACGGATGCCGCCGCGTGGGGTGGGCACGCCTGCCTCAGTGAGACGGCGCGCGATTGCATAGGCGCTCAACAACTCTCGCGTATGCATTATGGCGATTCGCTCGGCCAACTTCGCATCCACGGCTACTGGCCGACCAATGGCCTTGCCGCTTTTGGTGCCCTGTCTGCGGGCCTTGGCGAGCCCTTCTTTGGTGCGGGCACTGATCTTTCGTTTCTCTTCGGCGGCGACCGCAATCCGCACATCGGCGGTGAGTCGCTGGTCGTGGTTCCCGCTGTCCGCGCCTTCGCAGTCGAGCAACCGCCAACCATTCTGCTCGGCGCGCTTGAACAGCTTGGCCCCGTCCAACTGGTCGCGGGTCGCCCGGTCCAACGCGCGGACCAGGAGTGCGTCGGCGATGCCCGCTTCCAAGGCGGCGATGGCAGTTGCCCTGCCGTACATGCGATCTGATGCGCCGCCGCTCACGACATCGCTCGTAATCGTCAACAGCTCATAGCCTCGCACTGAGCAAAACTGTTGGAGCGCTTGGGTTTGCGCACCCAGCCCGTGCCCATTCTCGCCCTGCTTGGCGGTGCTGACCCGCACGTAGCCAATCACCCGCAGCGCCTTGCCCGTTTCGGTCACGGGCTCCCTCCTGTTCATTCGGTAATCGTCGAACCGGTCGGTTCGGCGTTTACGCTACGCCAGCTAGCACACTTCGTCTGCCTGTGTGACAACGGTTTTGGGTTATCTGGCTAATGCCCGCGCCGTATCGGCACGACCTTGGCGCGCCGGTTGGTGTCGTTTATATCAGCGTTCGCTTCCTCTAGGGTCACGAGCGCGGTGCTAGATGGGCCGGTAGGGTGCGCGGACGCCGGGGGCGGGCTCCCGGCCCCGCCGGCACCCTCGCATGTGCCGTCGTCCACCGGAGCGGCCCGCGCGGGGTCGTCGGCGGGGTCGACCACCTCGGCGTCGAGGATGCCTATGTCGTCGGCGGGGGCCAGTGCCGCCGGGGCGAGCGGCAACGGCTCCCCGCGCTTCATCGCGTCGTGCTGCGCCTTGGTCAGGCGAGCGACCTCGACGGTGGAGTGTTCGATAACGTCTTCCCAAGGTTGGCGCTGTTTTGGGCCAAGTTCCAATGTTGTAGTGGGTCTGCCGAGAACGCGGTCGATCAGACTGTTGCTCGCTTGCAGCCGAACCTGTTCGCTCTCAGCAGCATCCGCCAATCGCTGGACGTTAGAGCGGTTGTGGTTGGCGGCGAGGGCCATGTTCTCGCGCGCTTTCGCGATCACCTGTGGAGCCGAGCCGCCGTGGTATCGGCAAACGACTCCGCCGCGTATCGCCCATCGTCGGCACTGCTCGCCCGATTTCTTATGCGCAACGCACCGCCTCGTCGGATCGCCCCGCTTCCAGGGCCGTTCGATAGGTTCGCTGTTCGTAGGGTCGGTCATGTTGTCTCCTTTGCAATTTCATCGTTGTCCCGGCCGCCAACTCGCCTCTGGTGGCGCTGGTAACCCGGCCCGTGGGTTTCGTCGGGGTCGCGTGGGATGCCCACGGCGGGTGCGCTTTTGGGGCGACCACCAATACGGCGGGTCGACCGGCGTAAAGACTGTGCTCATCGGCCCCATTCCGCGCGGTGCATCGGGCAAACGCTTTCGTCGCCAATGTCTTCTGAGCCGACCGACCAACCGCACTCACGCGCCACACATCGACCGTCACCATTGGATCTGCCGACAGTCAGCGTGTTACCGCAGTCCTGCTTAATGCACACAAAAGTATTGTTGCGCTTCACTTCTGGCGCGTATGCGATGACTTCCCGCCAATGTTGCGGGGTGACTGCGAGGCCTTCTACTTTCGGCGTCGAATGTGGCGGGCCATGAACGCCGCGCTCGACATCCACTAACACCCGGTGGATCTCACGCTTCGCGGCCTCGTAGTCGCCGCCGTTGATGTGGGCCCAAACACTCGCCAGACCTAATGGCCACCACGCACGGACAGTCTCGGCTACGTGTATCAGCCGGTACCACTCCAAAGGCTCGGGCGGCCTCCAATTTGCGTCCATTTTCTGCATTCCTCCTTGGTGTTTCAGATAGTTACGGTTCTCCGATCCAAAATCGCCGTTCGACTCCTTCAGGCGGGGACGCGGGGACGCGCGTCCCCGGCTGCGCCGCGGAACCCGCCGCCTCGCGCGTACCCCGCGATTCTTCTTTTTCCGACGACCAGGGGTTTTAGGTTCGCCGTTTTCGTGGCGTCGAACGCCAGGCGGGGACCATCGTCCCCGCGTCCCCGTCTCGCGCGGGTTCATCGACCCTCCCTCAAATGCGCCACCTCGCCCGCGTTTCCGTGGTGCTCAATCGCCCTTAACGCCACATCTCCGACGCTCACCAGAAGGTCTAGCGCGGGACGCACAACGCTGCGATCTTGACTTCGGAACCTCTTGCTCAACCGATTGAATGGTTGGTCGTTCTCCACGCGCAGCTTCTCGCGGATGCCTTCGGCCAGACGTGCGATCTTCCGGTCGCGCAGCACGTCCTCTTTCACGACCTCACGCACGGCATCACTTCGCCCACGCGCTTCGGCAACCTTGGTCTCGTTCGAGCGCATCGCCGCCAGCACAGTCGCCCGCGTCGAATTCGACACCGCGAGCACAGTTCCCGCGAGTTTCCAGTCGTCCTCGTTGATTTCGTCGGTGCGACCGTTGAGCCACATGAGCCCCGCCGCGACCTTCAACCGCGCCAGCATCGCGTGCGAGTCCAGCGGATTGATGCTCATGTCGCCGCGCCGCTTCGCCAAGTGCTCCGCGCGAATCTCCTCCACCACGCTCGGCGGCAGATCCAGAACGTGAAAGGCGCTCCGCTGGGCAGGCTCGTCCAGCCGAAAGCCATCGCGCACGACCGCGAACTTCAAACGCGGCTGCTCACCTTGATCATCTTCGGCGGGTTCATCATGTTCGGCGGGTTCGGCAAATTCGTCGTCTCTGATCCCATCCGCCGACGAGTTCTCAGCGGGTCTGGCCGTCGGCCACGCGGGCAACGAAAAGGGCTCGGGTGCTTCGACCAAGTCATCAGTCGCATCAGGGTCCGTCGTGGGCAGCCAAAGAAACCGTTGCGGCGTGCCGCCGTCCGCGTCACTCAACAGTGATGCTCCTCGGCCCGGTTGCACACCGACGACCATCGTCATCCGGTAGCGGTGTGCCATGATCGCGACCGCCTTCTCAGCGTCGGCATACCCGAAGCCCAACCGCTCCCCCATCCACGCCTTGCGGAGTTCGGGGATCAACGTCGCCCCGTTCCGGCCCGCGAGCGCGTTGAGGGTGTCGACTTCTGCGATGGTGAAGAGGACGGCGTTGCGGACGTTGACCTGTTCCGGCGGTTGGCCTTTACCGGGGCGACGCTTATACGCATACTGCTTCAGCAGGCCCTCGCCGCTCCCCGGCGTCGCCTCCCACACATTCGTCGCCATGTCCAGAAATGCCTCGGCGACGGCCTCGGATGCTCCCTTGCCATAACCCGACGGGGCCACCAGTGCGACAAACAGATTGAAGCTCGCGTGGTCTCCCACCGTCGGCGGCAGGACCACATTCGGCGGCATCGTCGCGATCACCCGCGCCAAGACGGCGCCCAGCGTCGACCACGGCCCCGTCAACCGCGATCGGGCAAATTGCTGCAGCCGTGTGAGTTCCGGCCGCGCCGCCCAGAACGCCGTCAAATCGTCAACGGTCACGCCGGTATCACCCTGGGTGTCTAGCCGTGCCGCCCAACCGTCGCAGTCGAACTTGCGAGGGTCGACTGCGCACGAATCGTCGGGCACGTAGTCCCGGTAGGCGGGTTGGATCTTGTCGAGCGCTCCGGCGATGCTGCGGCCCATCTCCGCGCTCAGCGTCTCCACGTCGCGCTTCCCCGCCGCAGCGGGCCAACCGGCTGCTGTGACCTCATCGAGCGCGGCTTCGACGCCCGCGTGACCCTCGGCGGCCAACTTCAGTAGTCGCCAGTGGGCTTGTGTCAGCACATCGTGACTACTCGAACTGGTTTCGATTCCCGCTACCAACTCATCGGCGGCGGCTCGCATCACCGAGCACATCTCGTCGCCGTAACCGGGACGTGCCTCCAACCACTCCCACAACTCGCCGTCGGTCAGCCCGCTGATCGGGTCATCGCTTTCGCCCATCCCGCCGTGCGTGAGATGGGTGAACCACGCCTCCGGCAATACCGCTATCCGGTCCACACTCGGCATCCCGTCCTCGAACCGTTCCAACGAGTCCGGTCCCGCGTCCGCGAACTTCGACGGGGCACCCCAACCCCACTCGTACATGGCCGGCTGGCCGCCGACGCCCGGCGCATCCGGGTTGGTGCTGGGGTGAACCACCATGTACCGGTGGCGCTTCTGGATCACCTCAATCGAGTCAGCGGCTTTTCCGGCGAACCGATATCCCTGCGGCACCAAGTAGACGGCGATGCTGCTGCCGGTGCCGAATCTGGCCCCGCTCAACACGGTCGCGGGCAATTGGCCTAGCTGCAGTTCCAACTCGCACAACTGCTCCGCGCCGCGCTTCTCGCAGTCACCTTTGGAGTAGTTGTCGACGTCGATGCCGACCAGTTCCCACCCGTCGACATTGTTACCCGCGTAGATCGGCGTCCGATCGTCCCGATTGTTCAAGAACTCGCGCGGCACCTCCGCCAGGCGCAGCGCAATATTGCCGCGCGGTCGCTGACCGACCCATTCGGCAACCTGGTCGTCGGTTGGGTGGGGTCTGCCCCCTCCTGTGAAACCCGCTGGCGGTGAGGCCTTCTGGCCGTTGGGAAGCGGCAGTGTCCCGAGAAGTCCACGTGCACGGTACTTCTCGGCAGCACCTCCAAAAGGGCGCTCGGCGGGTATAGTCACTATCGCTCCTGTTCTTCGTCGTCAGGTGTTGAAGTCGCCGCTAGTCACCCGCCAGATCGGCTAGCGGCATTCAACGTTTATTGGCTTGCGGCGGCAGTTTTCGGCACGCGATACGCACCGGCCTGCTTGCGCGACTTGATCCAGTCCCAGCCATCCTGTCTCGAATACAGGTTGGAATTGCCGAGCCGCGTCGGCTCAATCTCACGACGCAGGACAGCATGCTTGACAGCGCGACGAGTAACGGGAATTCCCTCGTCATAGTGAAGCCATTCCCAGAGCTCTTGCTCGGTCATGGTCGGCTTTTCGAACTCTTCCATGGACGCATCCCAACGACGACAATCAATGGTTTGGTTTGAGCGCCCACGTCCAATCCCCGGTTTAAATAGAAGCGCGGCTTCCGGGGGGCGGGTCGGACCTCACGGCCCTACACGATTAGGGAGCTTACCCGAACTTCCGCCGTCGCGCCGACGCATTTACGACGCACTTCTTACGACAATTTCGTTGCGCCGCAAATAGTTCGGTGGCAACCGAACCAAAACCTTTAGACAACCTATGGACCAAATGCCTTTCTGACCACGCGCCTGCTTGGTGGGTCAGACCGGGCCAAAAGTCCACGCAACAAATTCTCGGCGCACCTACACCCAGGCGGCAGGGTTCACGTGGGGCTCAGGGTTAGGCATGATCACCGATCGACGAGGTAGGTCGGCGCGAGCGTTGATGATGGCGGTCTTGTAGTTGTTGGCGGCGATCTTGCCGGCCAGGGCCTCACACTCCCGGCAGCAACGGAACAGCAGGACCAGCGTGCCCCGCGTAGCCGGCATCGCTCGGGTCGGCCCAGCGCACGCCTTCGCCAACCGCACCGAGCACGCCCGGTCACAGTCGCCGGTGCAGCCGTGGTTCGCGCAGTCGAAGTAGTCGGGCAGGCGGTTACCGTACATGCGCACGAAGTAGCCGACCGGCCTGCCTTCGCGGTTGAGGTTATCGAGCCAGCGGTCCCGGATCACCTCAACGTGGTTCGTTCCGACAGCCCACACACGGACAACACCTTGCTCATGCGAGGCTTGAGGGTCCCAATCGTCGTCATGGGCGTCGGCGTGCAGGTCGCCGCCCTCGCCGAACCGGGCATAGAACTCTGCGACTGCCTCGTCGGCTCGCTGGGCCAGGGCCGGTACCCGCGCCGGATCGAATAGGACCGCTGCAACCTTCGCCGCTTCTGGCCAAGCCCGCTGCGCCAAGTCCTCGGCCCGGTTGATCGCGCGGACCTGCGTGCTGACGCGGGGGTCCATCGGGTGCAGGTTGTCCTCTGGTTGCCAGCGGAACGCATCGCCGATCATGATGTCGCCTCGTCAGATAGCCGCATGATCCAGTCGAACAGGCTTTGCGTTGAGAAGAAGAGCGCTCCAGACATCGTACAGGGAACCTCGCCTTTGGCGACAGCGGTCCGCACGTAGTTCAACCGCACCGGCACCCCGAGCACGTCGTTGAGCCACCGGTGCGCAGCGGCGCGGCCCCGGATCGTCGGCACATCCGACAAGACCACGCCGGGCGGTGGTTCATGGGTTAGTGGTATCAATCTAGCCATTGCAGCATCTCTCTAATCAGTTTACTGGCAGCATATTTCGCCGTACGACCGATTTTAGTCTTTAGTCGACTCGATCCGCCAAGCTTTAGATTCTGCTTAACCACGAGCCGCCGCGATTATGCCAGCGCATCCCTAATTGTTTCTCCAACAAAGGCTTTCCTCCGTACCCTCGCCGGTAAGTGCGAGCACAGGAGGCAAGGCAATATGGGCACGAAGCAGCTTTTCCGCATATGGGGCGGCGCTGGCGGTAAAGGCGGAATCAGCACGAGCGGCGACGTGCTCGTCAACAAGACAGCCGACGGCGTAGACCTGAATGAAATCTGGGCGGAGATTCAAGATGTGTTGCGGCTCTGGAACACCGAGCGCAAGCAGATCACCGACCTATTGACGTTCCGCACGGTCCATGTTGCGGACGTCGTTCCGCAGAGTTGGACCACAGACAAATTCGAGCTCGCGACTGAAATAGGCTTGCCACGTGCCATTAGGCCGCCCGCCGATTATTTGAGACTCGGATACCCATTCCACGACCACGATTTGCGAACCTCGTTCACTTGGAAATTCTTGAGAAATGCCACGGCCGAGCAGGTTACTGCCCATGTGACCCGCGCCCTCGAAGCAGACGTGTCGCTGTGCACCAACAGCGTCATGAATCGAATTTTCAACCCCCAGACACGCGTAAACGACTGGGGAAACACCGTGTACGGCTTGTGGAACGCTGACTCGATGATCCCACCGCCGTTTATGGGGAAAACCTTCGCAGGCGATCACACCCATTTTTTGGCCTCAGCCTCAACAACTCTCGACAGCACACACATCGAAGCGTTGATTAATCACGTGACTGAGCACGGCTACGGGCGGCGTTACGGCACAACGATGTTGATCTTGCTCAACGATGTGGACTTTGAGCTCTCGCGGATCTCCGCGTGGCGCGCCGGGGAGCAATACCGCACCAGCGGGCCGGAACCGAAGTGGGACTTCATTCCGAGCACGCTGATGCCGGCATGGATCAGTGACGAAACTGTGCACGGCAGCGTCCCCGAACCCAAATTCAACAACTTGGACGTGTGGGGCAGCTACGGCAATGCCCTGGTCATCAAAAGCCTGTACGTTCCAGCGGGTTACGTGGCGGTCATTGCGACCGGCGGACCCAACAGCACCCTCAACCCAGTCGGATTTCGGGAACATGTCGACCCGGATTATCAAGGGTTACTTCATATTCCGGGTCGCGGCCCGTATCCGCTGCAAGATTCCTTTTACATCCGGTCATTCGGCGTCGGCGTTCGCCACCGGGCCGCAGCGGTCGTCGCGCAGATCACCGCCAGCAGTTCCTACACCCCGCCGACCTTCGATTTGCCGTAGGGACTGCGCCGTGAGCCAATACATTCGCAACCCTGAGCCCTACCGGGACCCACCGCCCTACCCACCGCTGAATCAACGCCGGTCACAAGACCCACTGCTGCTCGCCCGTGACCAAGGCGGCGACCTCAGTAGTGAGTTCGGGTTCGGGCCGGGACCGGTCGCCCCGCATCTCAACGGCCGGCCACCGTCAGAGGGTGGGATCTACCGGCCTAGGGCTCCACGCGTCGACCCACCGCCCAGCGGCGTCGGCGCTCCCCGACCACACCCGCGCTCGCGCACCGAGGCACGCGGCTACCCCGGCGACCGGGTAGCGCGGTAAGCGGGAGCCCGAATGACCACCCGCATGTGCCTACGGCCAAACGAGGCCGTACGGCGGCACACCCCCTAGTCGGCCCGGTCGCGGGCGGGACGTCCTTCCGGCCCGCGACCGGCTGCCCCACCCGAGAGGACCACGACGATGGCCACGAAGAAGCAATCCGCCGCCCGCGCGAAGTTCGCCAAGCAGGCCCGCGCCAAGGGTGCAACGAAGGTCGGCCGCCGGGCGAAGAGCAAGGCTGCGCCCAAGAAGAAGCGCGGCCGGTAGTTGTGCACGGCGTGCACAAGAACCCCGTCAGTAGAAGTACACGGTCTGCTTCTCTTGGCGTGGTGTGTTCCCTTCGATCCATCGCATTGTGATGTTGGCTTGCCTGGGCGATTGCCAGAACAAAATCAACGGCCACTGCGCTTCCGACAGCGGAAGCAGGTTCACGGGCTCGCCGTCATAGTCGAGGAGATATGGATCGCTGCCATCGCCCCGGGCACCCTCGACCTCCAACACGAGCTGATCTGCGCCTACGGCTGCACTCTTGTTCTCGGCCACCAGCTGTTTGTTTCCCTTGTCGTATGTCAGCCGAGGCATGGCGTGCTCCTCCGGGGCTGAGATGGGCAGCGGTGTTACCCCGAGGTCCATCTGAGTGAGGTCGTGCTCAATGGCTTCGCGGACCTGGTGGCCGAGGTCGATTGGGTCGGCGTACACGCCCAACAACCCTTTCGATTCCATCTCCTTGCGAAACTTGTTAAGCCGCGCAAGCTCTTTGGGGTCGGTGTTTCGGCTTATCGGCTCGTCCGAAAAGTAGACATGCACGGGCTTGCCAGCCTCGGTGGTCCGCTCGATCTCATGCGCGGTGCCGCTCACCGCATCCTCGGTCGCCTGGCCCAGGCGGCTATCGAACACGGCGATGACGATGTCGGCGCTGTCCACCAGTTGGGAGTCGATGACGCTCTGTGCGCCCGTGGCGTTGACCAGCGGCACAGCGTCCGATTTCCAATGACGCGGAAGCAGGATCACGCCTACCGTTTCGGCGCGCCGCCCGTTCCAGCTGTGGATGCTCTTCGTGATCGCATCGACCTCTTCGCCGGTATCTCCCGGCGTGGCGATCAACACCTTCAGTACAGTTGCAGGGAACAATCTGATCAGTTTCCTTCTGATGTTCGGTTGAGCGTGGGTAGTGCGTGCAGGCGCTACCGGACTCGATCACATGTTCGATCGGGTCGATCCCAGTATGACTCCGCCCACCGACAACTCCCTGCTGCGACACGCCGGTCGCGTCCCAGATTCTGGCGCAAAATCTGCTTTGATAGATGACCCCGTGTGACGCGAGTGGCTCACGAGGCCAGTGTGGCTACTGACGCACGAAGTGCCTCGCCCGGGGCGTGCTTTTCACCTCCGCGCCGGGGTGACGCCGGGGTGAAGTACCCGCGTGTGTTCGCTGGTATGCGTCTAGCAGGTCTTTTGCGGTGGGGCGGGTGGGGCTCGAACCCACGACCAACGGATTATGAGTCCGCGGCTCTAACCGACTGAGCTACCGCCCCTGCGAAGCACGACCACCCTAGCGCGGCAACAGCCCCCACCAAGCAACAGCCAGTCACTCCAGAGGCCGCAGCCGGAACACCCGAATCTCCCGCGGCGCCGCCTTCTCCCGGTACGCCTCGTACCCGGCGTAGAAGTCCACCGCGGTCTCCCACGCGGCTTCCCGCTCGGCACCCGTCAGCAACTCAGCGCGATACCGCCGCGGCGGCCCCTTGTACTCGACCGTGCACTCGGGATTCGCCTTCAGATTGGCACTCCACCCCGGATGCTTCGGTCCGCCATAGTTCGAGCCGATCGCCAGCAGGCCGTCCGCATCCTCGACCAGCACCAGCGGCGTCGCCCGCCGCTGCCCGGTCTTGGCGCCAACAGAAACCACTAGCCCCGCCCGGTCCAACCCCGCCGAGCTCAGCCGGCCGTTGGTCCGGGGAATCAGCACCTTGTCGATATGCGGCGCCAGATGCACCGCGAGCTGATAACCCACAGCACTCATCGCCAGGCGCTCGCCGAGCGCCTCATGGAAGCGCAACCGCCGCCCGCGAACCCGACTCTCTCGCCGAAAAGACACGGCTAGACCGTACCCAGGAACGCCGCCATCAACCTTGCTCCTTCTTCGCACGCTCGCGCCGCGCTTCCCACGTGTGCTGCGGATATTCGTCCTGCACATGGGTATCGCGGTGCTCGCCAGGACACATCCACTGCCGGTCCATCCGGTCGCCGTTACCGGATACATCGATGACCTGATACTCGGCGTCGGCACGGCACCGCAGGCAATAGCTGTGCCCGGTTTCCAGGATCTCCCCGATCACCCCACGCTCCCATCAGTAGACATAGACAACCGCCCCATTTCCACCGTTGCACACCACCAGCGACCCGTTCGCCGCACACGTCATCGTGTAGCGCTGGCCGGTCACCGGGCTGACCGCCTCGACCTGCCTGGGAGCCGAACCGGCAGGACCACCCGCGCCATACGCCGCCCGCACCGCCTCGGCGAACGGACACGTGGTGTCACCGGACCCGACCGCGGAGTGCGCGAACCCGCCGGCCGGCCCGGACGTCGACGGGCACGCCGTCGCCCCGGGCGGCAACGCAACCGGCGAAGGCGAAGCCCCCTCATCCAGCGTCCACCGCCCACATCCCTGCGTCCGGAACCCCGCGTCCGTCGGCGCGATCTTCACCGTTTGCGGCAGAATTCCCGCACCGTTGACGATGATGTCGGCGGTCTGTCCCCCGAACCCGCGCAGCCGCTCCCAATAGCAGGACTCGCCACCCGGCGACCGATACGTCCCGGCCTGCAGATCGACGCCCATCCGGAAGGTGCCGTCCCCCGGCAGACTGCGACCGGCGGGCGTCGTCGTCGTGGTCGTCGAAGACGTCGACGTGCCCGACGACGACGGCGGGATCGACACCGTCGTGCCCGGATAGATCGGCTCGAGATGAGACGTCGCGGTGTCGTGCGGCGCAACTGGAGGCCGGGCCGACGTGCCCCCGCCGGAACAGCCGCTCACCACGCATACCAGCGCCAGCGCGAAAACCGTCCGCCTCACCACGATCTCAGCTGAACACCGTTTGGCCATCAACATCGATCAGGTACCGCTCGGTGCCGGACTCCACCCGCGCCGCGTCCGCGCCCAACGACACCGCAATCTTGTTGCTCGAGTTGCGCATGATGTCGAAGGTCAACTCCACAGCCTCGGCCTCGCTAAACCAAGAGCGCACCTCGGCGGCATCGTCGACGGCGAGGTGCGCAGGGGTCCAAATTAACGCATCCGTATAGCGCAGCGCTGCTTTTGTGCGTGCGTCCAGCACCGCGGACTTCTCGAACCGCGCAAGCTCGTCGTACAGCGTCTCCGAACCGCCGGCATCCAGGGCGTTGCCCTCGCGCAACGACTTGCACAGCCGGCAGTTGTGCGCACCAGCCACCCGCAACCGCACCAGCTCCGAAGTCACCGGATCCAGCGCCCGCAGCCGCGCCACCGCCGGCGCGAACTCGCCCAGCAACACCGCGGACGGGTCGCTGTCGTGGTCCCACACCACCGGCTGACCGACCCAGCCCAGATACTCCGACCCGACGTCCAACGCTTCCAACCCGGCCCGCACCCGCGGCACGAAGTCGGCAATGAAGATCGAGACAACGGTTCGAAAAGCCCTGTCCCCCAGGTTCTTCAGCAACTGCGAGCGTTGTTCAACGGTGATCACCGAGACGTCGACGCTGAATTGCTCGGCGAACGCCGCGACCACCGCGTCCGCCTCGGAGACTCCGTCATCATCCGGGCCCGACGGCAGCGGCGGCAAACCCAACGCCTGCGCGCACACCCGTCGCACCATCCCGGCCAGGCGCCCGTCCCCGGCCGACAGCGCGACGAACCGCGCCAAAAAGTCAGCATCCAGGCCGGTCATAGCCCAACGCTACTGCGCCCGACTCACCGACGACATATGAAAGTCCGGGATCCGCAACGACGGCATCGCCGCCCGCGTCGCCCAGTCACCCCATTCCCGCGGCAACGTCTTCTCGCTGACCCCGGCCTCGGTCGCGCGCCGCAACAGGTCCAGCGGGCTCTCGTTGAACCGGAAATTGTTGACCGCGCCGGTCACCTCGCCGTCCTCGATCAGATACACCCCGTCCCGGGTCAGGCCCGTCAACAGCAACAACGTCGGGTCGACCTCGCGGATATACCACAGCGTGGTCAGCAGCAACCCGCGCTCGGTGGACGCGATCATGTCGGCCAACTCGTTGGTGCCACCGGTCATGACCAGGTTGTCGGCGGCCACCGCCACCGGGGCGTCGTAGCGGGCGGCGGTCGCCCGCGGATAGGCCAGCGCGTTGATCACGCCGTCGCGAATCCAGTCGACCTGCCCGATCTCCATGCCGTTGTCGAACACCGACGCTGTCTCCGAGGAACTGCTCACCGCCACGAACGGCGTGCACACCAGGCCCGGGGCCATCGGATCGGAGAACAACGTCAGCGGCAGCGAGGTGAGCCGCTCCCCCACCCGCGTCCCACCGCCGGGCGCCGACAACGCGGTGCGCCCTTCCTGCGCGCCACGCCCGGCCATCGTCCAGGCCAGATAGATCATCATGTCGGCCACCGTCGACGGCGGCATCAACGTCTCGTACCGGCCGGCGGGCAGCTCCACGGTTCGCGACGACCAATCCAGCCGCGTCGACAGATCGGACAGTAGCGAATCAATAGGCACGTCAACGAAATCCGGGGTTCCGACGCCCGCCCAGGCGCTGGCATCGCCCCGCTTGGCGTTGAGTTCGATCGCCCCGGTCGGCAGCGTGTAGCGCCGCCGCAGTCCCGTCGAGGACGCCAGGAACGTCGTCGAAAGACTGTGGTGCGCATAGCCGTACAGCTTGTCGCGGCCCCGGAACACCTTGCTCAACGGGCCGGCGATCCCGGTGAACACCCCCACCCCGGTGCCGGGCACCGGCGCATCCCAATCCGCGGGTTCCCCGGTGTCGGCGAGCAGCGGCGCGGCGTCCCCGGCCTCCGGCGCCGAACGCGCGGCGTCCTGCGAGGACACCACCAGCCCGGGCAGCACCGACGGGTCCGCCTCCCCGGAGACCACGGAGCCGACGTAGGCGCTGTCTCCTTTGCGCACAATCGAAATCACCGTCACGCTGCGCTGAACGGCGACGCCGTTGGTGGTCATCGTGTTATTCGCCCAGCGCAGGTTTGCCTCGACCTTGTCGGTCACCAACACCATGGTCTCGTCGGCCCGGCCGTTCTTGGCGGCCTCGTCCAGGACGATGTTCACGACGTGCTGAGGTGTGATCATCGGCCGCCCTCGGTCCGGGTGTTGAGCACATTGATGCCGCGGAACAGCGCCGACGGACATCCGTGGCTGACCGCGGCGATCTGACCGGGCTGAGCCTTGCCGCAGTTGAGCGCGCCACCGAGCCGCCAGGTCGAGCGGCCACCGACTGCTTCCATCGAGTTCCAGAAGTCAGTGGTGGTCGCCTGGTACGCGACGTCGCGCAGCTGCCCGTACAGGGCACCGTCGCGAATCCGGTAGAAACGCTGCCCGGTGAACTGAAAGTTGTAGCGCTGCATGTCGATTGACCAGGATTTGTCGCCGACGATGTAGATCCCGTCGTCGATGCGGGAGATCAGGTCTGCGGTGGACAGATCCTCCGGGCCAGGCTGCAACGACACGTTGGCCATCCGCTGGATCGGCACGTGGTGTGCGGAGTCGGCGTACGAGCAGCCGTTGGAGCGCTGCTCGCCCAGCCGCGGAGCGAACACCCGGTCCAGCTGGTAGCCCACGAACACCCCGTCGCGCACCAGATCCCAGCTCTGCGCGGCCACGCCTTCGTCGTCGAAACCGACAGTGGCCAAGCCGTGTTCGACGGTACGGTCGGCGGTCACATTCATCACTGACGAGCCGTACTGCATGCTGCCGAGTTTGTCGGGGGTGGCGAACGAGGTACCGGCGTAGGCGGCCTCGTAGCCGATAGCCCGGTCGTATTCGGTTGCGTGCCCGATGGATTCGTGGATGGTGAGCCACAGGTTGGTCGGATCGATCACGAGATCGGTGGGCCCGGGCATCACCGACGGCGCGTGCACCTTCTCATAAAGCAGGTCGGGCAGCTCGGCGAGCTCGGCGCTCCAATTGAACACCTCGTCGGTGGCGACGGCCTCCCAGCCGCGCGCCGTCGGCGGTGCCAAGGTACGCATCGAGTCGAACCCGCCCGCCTTCGCGTCGATGCTGACCGCCTCCAGCGACGGCTGCAGCCGCACCCGCTGCTGGGTGATCGAGGAGCCGAACGTGTCGGCGTAGAAGGTCTGCTCCTTGACCGCGGTCAGGCTGGCCGACACGTGGTCGACACCGTCGGCGTCCAGCAACCGTCCCGAGTAGTCCTGCAACACCCCGATCTTCTCCGACGAGGGCACGCCGAACGGGTCGATCTGATAGTCCGACGTCCAGCTGACGTCGGCGTACACCGGCTCCGCCGCCAACCGGACCTGCTCGGTGTTCAGCGCAGCCAGTACCGTCGCCACCTGCACCGCGTGCCGTGCGGTGCGGGCCGCCGCGTCGGGCACCAGCTCGGAATGCGAGGCGAACCCCCAGGTGCCGGCCACGATCACCCGCACCGCCAGCCCGACCTCGCGGCTGAGCACCGCCGTCTCCAACTCGCCGTCGCGCAGCTGGATGCTTTCGGTGCTGATGCGGTGTATCCGCAGGTCTGCATAACTGGCCCCGGCCGCTCGGGCCGCCGACAACGCGGCGTCCGCCAACTGGTGGCGCGGCAGGTCCAGGAAGTCGGCATCGATCCCCCGGTTCGGTGTCACGGGTCCACCGTATCGACCGGCTTTAATACATTCATGTCAGACTCGCCGCGCCGTTCCACCGCGCTGGCGTACGCCCTGTTGGCGCCCAGCCTGTTCGGCGTGATCGCCTTCCTGCTGCTGCCGATCCTGGTGGTGGTGTGGCTCAGTCTGTACCGGTGGGACCTGCTGGGGCCACTGCATTATGTGGGCTTCGCCAACTGGCGTTCGGTGCTGCACGACGGCGACTTCGCCGACTCGCTGGTGGTCACCGCCATCTTCGTGGCGATCGTGGTGCCGGCACAGACGGTGTTGGGGCTGATCGCCGCGATGATGCTGGCCCGGGAATTGCCCGGCACCGGGCTGTTCCGCACCCTGTATGTGCTGCCGTGGATCTGCGCGCCGTTGGCGATCGCGGTGATGTGGCGCTGGATCCTGGCACCGACCGACGGCGCGGTCAGCACCCTGCTGGGCCGGCGCATCGAATGGCTGACCAACCCCGACCTGGCGCTGCCGGTGGTGTCGGCGGTGGTTATCTGGACCAACGTCGGCTACGTCTCGTTGTCGTTCCTGGCCGGCCTGCTGGCGATCCCGGAGGACATTCACCGTGCGGCGCGCACCGACGGCGCCAACGCCTGGCAGCGGTTCTGGCGCATCACGCTGCCGATGCTGCGACCCACCACGTTCTTCGTGCTGGTGACCGGGATCGTCAGCACCGCACAGGTTTTCGACACCGTCTATGCGCTGACCGGCGGTGGGCCGGAAGGCAGCACCGACCTGGTCGCGCATCAGATCTACGCTGAGGCGTTCGGTGCGGCCGCGATCGGGCGGGCCGCGGTGATGGCGGTCGTGCTGTTCGTCATCCTGGTCGGCGTCACGTTTGTCCAGCACATGTATTTCCGCAAGCGGATCACCTATGAACTCACGTAACGCGCTGATCTACGTCGGCCTGATTTTCGGCGCGGTGATCACTTTGGCGCCGTTCGCCCTGGGCTTGCTGACGTCGTTCACCTCGGCACACCAGTTCGCGACCGGATCGCCGCTGCAGTGGCCGGAGCCGTTCACGGTGTCCAACTACACCGACCTGGTGGGCAGCGGGTTCGGCCGGGCGGCGGCAGTGACCGCGTTGATGACGGCGCTGATCCTGTTGGGACAGTTGAGTTTCTCGGTGCTGGCCGGCTACGCGTTCGCACGGTTGCACTTCCCCGGCCGCGACGGGTTGTTCTGGGTGTACGTCGCGACGCTGATGGTGCCGGGCACCGTGACGGTGGTGCCGCTGTATTTGATGATGGCCCAGCTCGGGTTGCGGAACACGTTCTGGGCGTTGGTGATTCCGTTCATGTTCGGCTCGCCGTATGCCATCTTCCTGCTGCGCGAGCACTTTCGGCTGATCCCCGACGATCTGATCAACGCCGCGTCGTTGGACGGTGCCAACACTCTGGACGTGCTGGTGCACGTGATCCTGCCGTCTTCCAAGCCGGTGCTGGCCGCGTTGACGATGATCACCGTGGTCTCCCAGTGGAACAACTTCATGTGGCCGTTGGTGATCACCAGCGGGCGCAAGTGGCGGGTGCTGACGGTGGCCACCGCGGATCTGCAGTCCCGGTACAACTCGCAGTGGACGCTGGTGATGGCGGCGACGACGGTGGCGATCGTGCCGCTGATCGCGCTGTTCGTGGTATTCCAGCGTCACATTGTCTCGTCGATCCTGGTGTCGGGTCTGAAGTGAAGCGGCTGCGGTTCTCCACTCTGTTCGCCGGTTCGTTGCTGTTGGTGGTGGCGCTGCTGTTGACGACGGCGGTGATGATGGGGCGCTCGAGCGACGACGGCAAGATCGTGGTCACCGTGCGATTGTGGGCCGAGCCGATCGCGCGGGCGTATCGGGATTCGTTCGCCGCGTTCAGCCGGGCCCACCCCGACATCGAGGTGCGCCTGGACATGGTGGCGTTCTCCAACTACTTCGACACCCTGCGCACGGACGTGGCCGGCGGTAGTGCCGACGACATCTTCTGGATCTCCAACGCCTACCTCGACGCCTACGCCGACAGCGGTCGGCTGATCCGGATCGGCGAGCCTGCTGCGGACTGGGAACGCTCGGTGGTCACCCAGTTCACCCACAGCGGGTCGTTGTGGGCGGTGCCGCAGCTGACCGACGCGGGAATCGCGGTGTTCTACAACGCCGACCTGCTGGCCGCCGCCGGTGTCGATCCCGCGGAACTTTCCGACATGCGCTGGAGTCCCGGTAGTGACGACACGCTGCGGCCGCTACTGGCCCGGCTCACCATCGACGCCGACGGGCATCGCGCCGACGCACCGGATTTCGAGTTCCGCCGGGTCCGCCAGTGGGGGTACAACGCCGCCAACGACCCGCAGGGCATTTACCTCAACTACATCGGATCCAACGGCGGGGTGTTCCAGCGCGGCAACGAGTTCGCGTTCGACAATCCCGAAGCCTCGGCAGCATTCGGTTACCTCGTCGGCCTGATCAACCACGACCACGTCGCGCCACCGGCGTCGGACACCAACGACAACGGCGACTTCTCGCTCAACCAGTTCCTGGCCGGCAAGATGGCGCTGTTCCAGTCCGGCACCTACAGCCTGGCCGCGGTGTCCCGCGACGCCACCTTCCGGTGGGGTATCGCGCTGCTGCCGACCGGTCCGCGCGGCCGGGTGAGTGTCACCAATGGCATTGCCGCAGCCGGTAATTCGGCGTCCAAGCATCCCGATGCCGTACGTCAGGTGCTGGCCTGGATGGGTAGCGCCGAGGGGAATGCGTACCTGGGACGCGAGGGTGCGGCCATCCCGGCGGTGCTGTCGGCCCAGCCGGGCTACTTCGCCTACTGGAAAGCCAGGGGCGTGGACGTGGCGCCGTTCTTCACGGTGCTCGACGGGCCGCGCATCCCGGCCCCCGGCGGGGCCGGGTTCGCTGCCGGCAACGAGGCGCTCCAGCCGTACTTCGACGACATGTACTTGGGCCGCGGCGATATCGCGACGACGTTGCAGCAGGCGCAGGTGGCGGCTAATGCCGCAGCCCGGCGTTAACTCCGCCGCACCTGACTGTGCGTCGACGCCGGGCACAAAGAGGCCAAGAACGGCGGGCGGGACCACATGCGCCTCATCCGTCACGAGCCCGGAATGGTTACTTGAAAGCCCGCCTCCGAGCGACTTTCTCACCGTGCGCGACTTTTGACCGAGCCGGCAGGGCAGCGTTGTAGAGGGTGCTAGCCGAGACGGATGCTGCAGAACATCGCTGCGGCAAGGAAAGTCGCGCGTAGGTGAGAAAGTCGCTACGAGCCGGGCACGGAAACATCGGCCGCCGGACGGGGGACCGTCGTCAACGGACACCGCACCCGGGCAGCGCCCCCGGCTCGTCACACTGGCGTGACGCTCGACGCCCGCAGCCACGCTGGCGTGACGCTCGACGCAGCCGCCCCCGGCTCGTCACGCTGGCGTGACGCTCGACGCCCGCAGCCACGCTGGCGTGACGCTCGACGCAGCAGCCCCCGGCTCGCCACGCTGACGTGACGCTCGACGCCCGCAGCCACGCTGACGTGACGCTCGACGCAACGCCGCCCCCGGCTCGTCTCACTGGCGTGACGCTCGACGCCCGCAGCCACACTGACGTGACGCTCGACGCAACGCCGCCCCCGGCTCGTCACGCTGGCGTGACGCTCGACGCCCGCAGCCACGCTGGCGTGACGCTCGACGCAACGCCGCCCCCGGCTCGCCACGCTGGCGTGACGCTCGGCGCCCGCAGCCACGCTGACGTGACGCTCGACGCAGCCAGCCCCCGGCTCGCCACGCTGACGTGACGCTCGACGCCCGCAGCCACGCTGGCGTGACGCTCGACGCAGCCAGCCCCCGGCTCGTCACGCTGGCGTGACGCTCGACGCCCGCAGCCACGCTGGCGTGACGCTCGACGCAGCCAACGCCCGCAAAACGCAACAGAGCGGCCAGAAACGCTAACCCGGCAGCACCAACACCGGCACCGGGCTGTGCCGAATGATCTTGCCGCTGCGCGCCCCCAGGAACACCCGCCGGATGTCGCCGCGCGGCGAGGTGCCCATCACCAGGATCTCCCCGTCCACCCATACGGTGCTCGACAGTGCCTCCGCCCAACTGTGCGCGGTGACGACCTCGAAGTCGACGTCGTCGGGGACGCTCAGCTGAGACTGGATCTCGCGCGCCTGTGACGCCCACGCCTCCAGCACGGCGTCCTCGGCGTCCAGCCCCACCTCCGGCGGATACATGGTCCGACCCCGCACCGCGAAGGTGATCACCCGCAGCGGCACCGAGAACCGCTCCGAGTACTCCACGCAGCGGCGCACCACCTCCGTTGACTGCGGGGTAGCCGAATACGCACAGGTAAGTCGCGTCAAACCCGCTGCATGAGAACGATATTCGGGCGGGCTGATCGCGACCGGCACCGGTGAGGAGTGCAGCAGCCAATCCGCGGTGGTGCCGACCACCACCAGTGCGCGCCCGCCGCTGGGCAGCGACCCCAGCACCAGCATCTCGGCGTCGACGTCCGCGACGACTTCCAGCAGTCCGCCCGACACCGACCGATGCGCCCGATGCAGGTAGCTGATGTCGATCCCCTCAGCCAACGGGAACAGAATCCGCTCGGCTTCCCGAGCCGAATTCTCGGCCAACGAATCCGCCCACTGCTCGTATTCAGCGTCCACCCGGGCCAGCGACGGCGTCAGCCACGGCCTGGGCACGATGGTGGCCACGGTCAGCGACGTCTGGAGCGTGCGAGCGGCGCCGGCGGCCAAGTTCAGCCCGGACAAGCCGACTTTGCCGGCCCGGTACCCCACGACGACGGTCACGGTGCGTCCTTGTTGAGCGCGCTGTGGTGCCGGCCCCAGGCCAGGTAGTAGACCAACGCCACCACAATCCAGCCGCAGAACGCCAGCCAGGTGTACCAGTGCAGGCTGAACAGGATGTAGCCGCAGGCCAGCACCGAAAGTGCCGGAGTCACGGGATAACCCGGCACCCGGAAGCCGCGGGGCAGGTCAGGATTCCGCACCCGCAGGATGATCACCCCGGTGGAGACCACGATGAACGCGGTCAACGTGCCGATGGACACCATGTCGGCCAGCTTGTCCAGCGGCACGAACGCCGCCAACGCCGACGCGACGATCGCCACGATCACGGTGTTGTTCACCGGCGTCATGGTGCGCGGATTCACCCTCGCGAACCGCGCCGGCAGCAGCCCGTCGCGGCCCATCGCGAACAGGATCCGGGTCATCCCGTACAGGGTGACCAGCGTGACGGTGAAGATCGAGATCACCGCGCCACCGGCCAGCACTGTGCCGGCCCAGGTGCCCCGGGTGACGTTGTCGAGAATGGTTGCCAGCCCGGCGTTTTCCTGCGCCCCGAAGTTCTGCCACGGCTGGGTGCCCAACGCGGCCAGCGCGACCAGCACGTACACCCCGGTCACGATGAACAACGCCGACACCAACGCCCGCGGCATCGTCTTTTGCGGGTCCTTCACCTCATCGCCGGCGGTCGAGACCGCGTCCAGGCCGATGTAAGAGAAGAAGATGGTGCCCGCCGCCGAGCCGATGCCCGCCACCCCGAACGGGGCGAAGTCCTTGAGGTTTCCGTCGTCGAACCCGGTGAACGCGATGACCACGAACATGCCCAGCACGCCCAACTTGACCAACACCATCACCGTGTTGACTTTCGCGGATTCACTGGCGCCGCGGATCAACAGCAGGGCGCACATCACGATCAGAATTACCGCCGGCAGATTCACCCAACCGTGCGCGACGCCGTCCGGCGGCTTGTCCCACGGCGCCGCGGACAGTGCATGCGGCAATTCGAATCCGAACAGGTTGTGCAGCAGTTTGTTCAAATACCCGCTCCACCCGACCGCCACCGCGGCGGTGGCCACCCCGTACTCCAGCAGCAGGCACGCCGCCACCACGATCGCGACCACCTCGCCCATGGTCGTGTACGCATACGAGTACGACGAGCCCGAAACCGGTACCGCCGAAGCCAATTCGGCGTAACAGAAGGCGGCCAGCCCGGCTGCGACACCAGCTACCAGAAACGACACGATCACCCCGGGGCCGGCCTCGGGCACCGCCTGGGACAGCACGAAGAAGATCCCGGTCCCGATCGTCGATCCGACCCCGAACAGGGTCAGCTGGAAGGTGCCGAAACTTCGCTTCAGACCGGAGTCGGCGCCCACAGCGACTGGGGCACCACCCACCGGCCGGCGACGCAGCATCTGCTGTTTGAGACCGATCGAAGTAGCCGCCAACTCGTCAGGCCGCGGTGAGGATGGTCTGGATTGCGACGCCCGCGCCACCCACCACGACGGCGATCGCCAGCGTCACCCAGTCGGCCAGCTTGGGCCCCCGCGGATTGGCCGACAGCTGACCGGTGCCACCGCGGGCGGTGATCGCATCGCCCATCTCGTCGGCGCGCCGCAGCGTCACCGTGATGGCGGCGGCCAGCAGGTCGATCATCTCCAGCCGGCGCTGCTGACGTTTCTCCTTGCGACTCTTCGGGGTCTGCTTGGGCCGCAATCGACGCGCGGCGTAGAGGACCTGGAATTCGTCGATCAGCATCGGGAAGGCGCGCAGCGCCAGCGCCAGCGCCACCGCCCACTCGTCGACCGGCAGCCGCAACAGCCGTAGCGGGCGGCCCAAAGTGGCTACCGCAGGACCGATTTCGGCCACATTGGTGGTGTAGGAGACCAGCCCACCGGTCGCCAGCAGTACCAGTGTCAGCGCGGTGATGCGCAGGAAGTTCAGCGTTCCGCCGAGTCCGAGTTCGACACCGGCGACCGGGATTTCCGGATCGCCGCCAGCCAGGGCGGCGGTAATACCGCCGATTGCCAACACAATCCACAACCAGCGGGGTATCGACGGCAGCGCCCCGCGGGGAATGCGGGCAATCCGGATCGCCGCCAGTACCAGCGCCGCCATGCACCCGATCGTCACCCAGCCGGGGTAGAACGCCAGCAACGCCGAAATCCCGAAGACCACCAGCAGCTTCGTTCCGGCCCACAGATCGTGGATGGGCGAGCCGCCCGGTATCGGCACCAGCAGCACGACCGGACGGCCGGGTTTGCGCTTCTCCCGCCCCGCCGGAGACGACGCCACCGTCACGACGCACCCCCTGCCGAACTGGACGCCGACGCCGATTCCAGCACGCCGTCCCGCAGATGCAGCGTCCGGGGACACAACGTCTCCATCCCGACGGCGTCGTGCGAAATGACCACCACGGTCAGCCCGGTGTCGCGGCGCAGGTCTTCCAAGAGGCGCAGCAGGCCGGTCTGGCTGGCGATGTCCAAACCGGCCAGCGGCTCGTCGAGGATCAGCGCCTTCGGCGAGCACGCGAGCAACCCGGCCAGCACCACCCGGCGCATCTGGCCGCCGCTGAGCTGGTCGATGCTGCGCTTGGCCAGCGCCGGATCCAGCCCGACCACGCCGAGCGCGGCCACCACGCGGTCTTCGTCCTTGTGCGAAAAGCCGGCGGCAGAGGCGACTTCCAGGTCCACCCGGTTGCGCATCAACTGCAACCTGGCCGCCTGGAACGACAACGCGACCGCGCCGACCTGCTCGTGGGTGGGCCGCCCGTCCAGCAGGCAGGCGCCGCTGGTGGGTGTGGTCAACCCGGCCATGATCCACGCCAGCGTCGACTTCCCCGAGCCGTTGCCGCCGTGGATCAGCACGCCGTCGCCCTGCTCGACCACGAACGAAACATCGCGCAGCGCGGTCTTGGCCCACGGCGTGCCGACGCCGTACTCGTGCCCGACGTTGACGAGTTCCAGGGCTGGCGCATGGCGGGTGTCACCCACGTCCGGCGCCGGGGCCTCGGTCGCCTGGCCCATGCCGGTGTTGTCCGGCGAGTCGCTGAGTTTGATTGTGCGGTCGGCGGATTCGGCTTCGTTGCTGTAGTGCGTGATGTGCACCAGCGACATGCGGTGCCGTTTGGTCAGACCAGACAGCACGTTGAGCAGACCCTCGCGGCCCTGATGGTCGACCATCGTGGTGACCTCGTCGGCGATCAGCATCGCCGGCTCGCGGGCCAGTGCCGCCGCCAGCGCGAGGCGCTGCAGCTCACCGCCGGACAGGCTGCCGGTGTCCCGTTCAGCGAGGTCGTCCAGTCCCACTTCGCGGAGCAACTTTTCGACATCGATCTTGGTGCCCGGCGGCAGCCCCCACACCACGTCGTCGGCGACGCGGGTGCCCAGCACTTGGCTTTCCGGGTGCTGCAGCACGATCGCCGTCCCACCCAACTTGCCCAGACCCACCGCGCCGGGCCGGTGCACAGTGCCCGACGTGGGCTCCCGGCCGGCCAGGATCAGCATCAGCGTGGTCTTTCCGGAACCGTTGGCCCCGGTGATGGCGACGTGTTCGCCTTCGCGGAGTTCCATGCTGATCTCGGGCAGCGCGTCCTGGTCTGCACCGGGATAGCGGTAGCGCACCTTGTCCAAGCGCACCGGGACCGGCCCGACGGCGGCATCCTGCGCGTCGCCGACGGCCGCGTCGAGCTTGTGCACGTCGGGCACGCCGCGCATGCGTTCCAGCAGCCGCGACAGCGCCCACCAGCCGATCAGCGACATGAACACGATCCCGATCGTCACGATGCCGAGCAGCACCAGCTGCCAGTAATGCAACGAGAAGGCGTAGGCAGATTTCAGCCAGGCACCGAGGCGCTCACCATGCACGCCGTTCAGGAAGGACGCGAGACCGTCCACATTGGCGGTGATGGCGTCGCGCATCAGGTGCCGCAGCCGGGTCAGGATCATCAGCAGCCCGACGTTGCCGGCCGCGAAGATCACCCCGGCGATCAGCGAGGCCACGACCACCGTCGGCGTGCCCCGGTTCCGGCGTTTGATCACCCCGGTGAGCCCGCCGATGTACGCACTCTGCACCACCGCGCCCAGCCCACCGCCGCCGGCGATCAGGAAAGCGATGATGGACGCGGCGACCGTCGCGGTGAGCAACACCCGCAATCGGTACCGGTAGGCCAGCAGGCCGGTGGGCACAGTGCCCAACAGCGCCAGACCCGCGGCAAACGGCACGGCAACGGAAATGATCGCGGTCACCGCACATAACGCCGCCATCACCGCGGCCTGCGCCAATTCAGGGGGGCGCAGGGGTCCGCGCCGATGGCGCGAAGGTGATGGGCCGGGCGGTGTCACTCGACCGATTCTGCCAGGCACAGGCCCTGCACCGGCGCAGCACGTAGGACTAACCGCGATTGGTGGCGCATAGCAAAGCTATGCAACGATGAGTTCATGAGTTCGTCCGCCACGGCAAATGACGCCGAGGTCCCGCACGGCCTGGGAGCGGATCTGCTGGCCGTGGTCGCACGGCTGAATCGGCTGGCAACTCAGCGCATCCAGATGCCGCTGCCGGCGGCGCAGGCCCGGCTGCTGGCCACCATCGACGCCGAGGGCGAAGCTCGCATCGGCGACCTGGCCGCCGTCGACCACTGTTCCCAGCCCACGATGACCACCCAGGTGCGCCGGCTCGAAGAGGCCGGACTGGTCTCGCGCACCGTCGACCCCGGCGATGCGCGGGCGGTCCGCATCCGAATCACGCCTGAGGGACTGCACATGCTCAACGCGGTGCGCCGCGACCGCGCCGCCGCCATCGAACCGCAACTGGCCCGCTTGCGACCCGCCGAACGCCAGGTGCTGGTCGACGCCGTCGACGTGCTGCGGCGGGTGTTGCAGAACGCGGCGAGCGCGCCGGGACGCAACACGCTCTGAGCCCCGATTTTGCAGGTGGATGTACCGCCTCAGCGGGTAGACACTGGTTCCAGGGCGCGAATGGTGCGCCCTGGACCGCTCTTTAGAGAAGGGTGCCGGCCATACCTGATGCCTCCCCGTTGACCGTGTGGGTCGGATCGTTGCGGTATTTCTTCACGCCGGGCCGCGACGTGATCGTGGGCCACGGCGGGCATTGCGACATCCGGTTGGACCGCCCCGGCCTGGGTGGGGTCGAGGATGCGTCCCAACCGGTCCCCGACCTGGTGCTGCGGTTCGCCGGCACCCACTGGTTGGCCGTCGATCAGAGTCAGCACGGCCTGTTCGTGGACGGCACCCGGTTGTCGACAGTGGACATCCGGGATGGCCAGACAATCGCGCTCGGCGACGCGGAGCGCGGGCCGCGACTGACCTTCCAGGTCTCTGCCGCCGACGATCCGGCTGCGGCCGCGTCCGCGACCGACCCGCACGGGGTCGCGTTGCCACCCGAATCACGGCTGGACGGGGAGCCGGCCACTGCTCAGCTTCGCGCGCAGCCCGAGGCCGAACACGATCCGGAGACCACCCGCATCCCGGCGCAGCCGGTGGTGGACGAGCCGGAAACCACGCGGCTTCCGGCGCAGACGCCTCCCACCGGCGAGCCCGAGCCGACCACCGGCCGCATCCCGGTGCAGCCGCCGCCGGTCGCCGACGAGCCGGCTACCACCCGTATTCCGATGGCGCCGCTCGACTTCTCGGGCACCGAGCAATCCCCGATGGAACGGCCCACCCGGCCGTTCCGCTTCATCCGGGCCGAACCCGCCGTCGCGCCGAGTCCGCCACCCGTGACACCGCCCGTCCCGCCGGCGCCTGCACCCGTCGACCTCGACAAGCAGCCCGAGGCGCCGGGCCTGATCAGCCGGATGAGCGAGGCGACGCGCAAACTGCTCCCTGCCCAGGACGAGCCTGCACCCGGCGAATTCACCCGACAAACCGGCCGGTTGCCGCTGCTGCAATCCGGCGCGCGGACCATCGGGGTGACCGCCCACCAGCTCGGACTGACGCTCGACGGCCACCCGGTGCTCGCCGACGTGTCGTTCACGACCCGTCCGGGCTCGCTGATCGCCGTCGTCGGCCCGTCAGCGGCCCGCAATTTCGCGCTGACCGCAGTGCTGGCCGGCACCCGCCCGCTGACCTCCGGTGTCCTGACGGTGGACGGCCGCGACGTGCACGGCGACCCGGCGGCGATGCGTACGCGGATCGGCGTGGTGCCCCGCGACAACCGGGTCCATCTCAACCTGACCGTGGAACGCGCCCTGGGCTACGCCGCCGAACTGCGGCTGCCGTCGAACACCACGGTGGAAAACCGCACCCGGATCGTCGAGCAGGTTCTCGACGAGCTCGAGCTGACCCCGCACCGCAAAACCAAGGTGGCCAAGCTGCCCCCCGAGCTGCGCCGGTGCGCGTCGCTGGCGGTCGAACTGCTGGCCCGGCCGACGATGCTGGTGGTCGACGAGCCTGCCGCCGGGTTGGATCCGCAGCAGGAGCACCACCTGATGACGATGTTGCGCCGGCAGGCCGATCTGGGCTGTGTGGTCGTGATGGCGGTGACGTCGCCCGGCTCGCTGGGCTACCTCAGCCTGTGCGATCAAGTGCTAGTGCTGACTCCCGCCGGCCGGCTGGCCTTCGCCGGGCCACCCGCGCAGCTGGAATCGGTGTTGGGCACCACCGACTGGTCCCAGATTTTCGCCCGCGTGGCCGCCGACCCCGACGGCGCCCACCACGCGTTCCAGCTCCGGCAGCAGGAGGTTGCTCCCCCGCCACCGTCGGTCGCCCATCCCGAACGCACCCCGCCCGCCCTCAGCTTCGGCCAGCAGGTCCGGCTGGTGGTCCGCCGCCAGGTCCGGATGGTGTCCGCCAACCCGGTGCAGGGGTTGTTCCTGCTGCTGCTGCCGGTCGCGTTGGGCTGTCTGACGCTGCTGATCCCCGGCAATTCCGGGCTGGGACGAGCGGGTTCGTCGTCGAGCAACACCCACGAAGCCGTCGAGATCCTGGCCGCCCTCAACTTCGGCGCGGTGCTGCTGGGCACCACCGCCACCATCAGCGCCCTGGTCAGCGAGCGGCGGGTGTTCCGGCGGGATCAGCAGGTCGGGTTGTCGGCGTCGGCGTACCTACTGGGCAAGATCGTCGTGTTCGGCGTCGTCGCCGCGGTGCAGGCGGCAATTCTGAGCGTCATCGTCCTGGCGGGCAAAGGCGGACCCAGGCACGGCGCCGTCCTGCTGGGCAGCGCGGATTTCGAGCTGTATGTCAGCGTGGCCGCGACGGCCGTCGTCTCGGCCATCGTCGGGCTGGCGCTGTCCTCGCTCGGCAGATCGGTCGGCGAGGCGGTGGCGCTGGCGGTGCCGGCGTTGCTGGCCTCGCTGTTGTTCGCCGGCGGTCTGATGTCGTTGGTGGGCACCTGGGTGTATGACCAGGTGTCCTGGTTCATCCCGGCGCAGTGGGGGTTTGCGGCCGCGGCGTCCACGGTCAACCTGCGCCGGGTCGACAAACTGGCCGCGCAGAACGCCATGTGGGCGCACTACTCCGGCTGGTGGGTGTTCGACATGCTGATGCTGGCGGTCCTGGGGTTGGCGTGGGCCGGACTGGTTCGATACCGGTTGCGCGTGCCTGCTACATCGCCAACAGCACGAACTGGGTGATCTGGGTGGCTGCGAAATTGTCGTCGCTGACCAGCACCACCGACTGACGCCCGTCGGGCAGTCTCGGTCCGAGAGTGATGCCTTCGACGTTGTCCAGCGGATGGACCGCGGACAGGTCGACTGCCAGCGACTTGGTCATCGGCGTCAGCGCGGCTTCCCGCATCGACGGCAGCGCCGAGATGTCGGTCGCCGCGCCGATTTCGGCGCGGTAGATGCGCACGACCGCAGGTATGGCGGTGGAGCGTTCCAGCACCAGGAACGTGGTGTCGGTCAGCGCCACGAGGTCAGAGACCGCGTTACGGTCGACGCCGCGCCCGGGTGGGTCCATGGGGTAGGCGTACTGAGCGGTGGGCGCGGCGGTGGCGACATCGAATCTGGTGATGCGGGTCAACACCTGGTGCTCGCCGTCGGCCACCGGCCCGTCCTGGTAGCCGGGGTCTTCCATCGCGGCGAACAGCGACGCACCGCCGGGCGTGAGAGTCAGTCCCTCCAGCGCGAGGTTGCGCCGCGGCCCGGTGCGTGCCGCGGACATCTTGAGGTTGGCGGGCAGGATGAACTCCCCCTGATAGCCGCCGTCGAGCCCGGCGATGCGCACCCACGGATCCAGCAGCACCGGATTCGGGTCGGTCAGTCGCTCCCCTTCGGAACTCCAATACAGTCGCTGCCGGCCCGCGTCGAAAGCGATGCCCTCCGGGTCCGGGGGCACCACCGGCGGGTCCAACGGGCCGAACACCGCTCCGGACCGGTCCCGCAAAGGGCGCCCGCCGATGCAGGTGGCTTCGTCAATCCCGTTGTCCGACAACGACAACCGGAAGGTATAGAACCGGGCCGGCGCTTTCCCGGAGCGGTCGTCGCTGATGACGTAGTAGAGCTGACGCTGCGGGTCGTAGCTGATGCCCGACAGCCCGCCGACGACGGTGCCGTCGCACACCGCGCCGGAACCGAGCTGCATCTGGCCGAGATAACTCAGCAGCGGCGCCGCGTGCGACGCAGGCGGCCCGGCAGCGCAGCCGGCCAGCCCCAGGGCCAGCAGCAGGGCCACCAACCGGCGCCGCATCAGACATAACGCCTGACGCGAGTGCAGTACTCGTCGAATTCGCGGCCGTGCTGCTCGCGTAGGAACTTTTCTTCCCGCAACACCTGGCGGTGGAACAGCCAGGTTCCTGCGAACAGGTAGAACAGCGGAACCCAGTTGGGGAACACCAACAGCTGGCCCACCAAGAACAGGAAAAAGCCGACGTAGATCGGGTTGCGACTGACCGCGAAGACGCCGGAGGTGACCAGGCGGCCAGGTTTGTCGACGTCGATGCCCACCCGGAAGCTGCGGCCGAACGACACCAGGCTCCACACCAGCACGCCGATGGCGCACGCGCACAGGCCCACTCCGACCCAAGCGGCCACGCTGGACTGGAAAAACCGCTGATTACTGACCAGCGGCCAGCCGAACGCCGCCGCGAAGATCGTGTAGAAGTAGAACGACGCCACCGGCGGGATCGCGAAATCGCTGTTGTCCAGGTTCCCGAAATGCAGGGCCTGTGTGCCGGTTCGCTTGAGCACTATCAGTCGTCCGGCCACCGTGCCGAACAGCAGCACCACCATGAGTGCGGCCAGATACTGCGGCATCGCCGACCCCCTTTGTCGCCCAGCAAACCTAACGATTCCACGACACCGCAAGGCCGGGAAGTGCGACTTGTTCCGGCAGCGCGGACGACGGGCTACGGTCGTGGAATGGCGTCAGACAACAAGACCACAGCTGATCATCTCCGCGACGCGCTGGACGGGCGGTGGCGCGATGTGAAGAACGAGGTACGCGCCAAGCTGTCCCAGGAGGCGTTCCGTCCGCACTACACCCCCAACACCGTCATCGCCCGGGCCAAGGTGGCCGAGCAGATGCAGATGATGGCCGCCTCCGGCATCTCCGACGAAGGTTTCCGCAAAGAACACGGCGGCACCGGCGACGTCGGGGCGGCGGTCACCATGATCGAGATGCTGGCCATGTCGGATCTGTCGCTGATGGTCAAAGCCGGGGTGCAGTGGGGGTTGTTCGGCGGGGCGGTGGAGAACCTCGGCACCGAGCGCCACGGGTCCTACATCAAGGACATCATCTCCCTGGACCTGCTCGGCTGTTTCGCGATGACCGAGACCGGACACGGCAGCGACGTGCAGTCACTGGAGACGACGGCGACCTACGACGCCGACACCCAGGAGTTCGTAGTGCACTCCGAGACACCCTCGGCACGCAAGGACTACATCGGTGGTGCGGCCGAAACCGCCCGTATGGCAGCGGTGTTCGCGCAGTTGATCACCCATGAAGACGGTGAGCCGGTCAACCACGGGGTGCACTGCCTGCTGGTACCGATCCGCGACGAGGACGGCGACGACCTGCCGGGCGTAACCACCTCGGACTGCCAGTACAAGGGCGGGTTGCCCGGAGTGGACAACGGCCGCATCATGTTCGACCACGTCCGCGTTCCGCGGGAGAACCTGCTCAACAAGTACGGCGACGTCGCCGAGGACGGGACCTACAGCTCGCCGATCGACAACCCGAACCGCCGCTTCTTCACCATGATCGGCACCTTGATCCGGGGCCGGGTCACCGTAGGCGGCAGCGCGGGCAACGCCGCTCGCGTCGCATTGGACATCGCCACCCGATATGCGTTGCAGCGCAGGCAGTTCACTTCACCCGACGACGACGAGTCCGAAGTGCTGATCATGGACTACCTGGTGCACCAGCGCCGGCTTTTCCCGTTGATCGCGCGGTCCTACGCACTGCAGTTCGCGCAGAACGAGCTGGTCTCCAAGACCCACGACCTGCAGACCTCCGACGTGGTGGACGCCGACGAGCAACGTGAGCTGGAAGCCCGCGCGGCCGGCCTGAAAGCGGCCAACACCTGGCACGCGTCGCGGGCCATTCAGGAGGCCCGGGAGGCGTGTGGCGGTGCGGGATACATGGCCGAGAACCGGTTGATCGCGCTGCGCGGCGACACCGACGTGTTCACCACCTTCGAGGGCGACAACCACGTGCTGACCCAGCTGGTCGCCAAGGAGCTGCTGACCCAGTACGCCGACGACATCAAGAGCATGAGCCCGGTGGAATGGGTGCGGTTCGCGGCCAACACCGTCGGTGACCGGGTGATGAAACGCACTGCGGCCGAAGCGATTATGCAACGCATCGTCGACTCGCGGCAGGACAGCGAAGAGGAAGGCAGCCTGTTCAACCGCGGCACTCAGGTCAGCATGTTCGAGGACCGGGAGAACTATCTGTTGTCCTCGGTCGCCCGCCGGCTACAGGGCAAGTCCAAGGAGATGTCGGCCTTCGACGCCTTCAACGCGGTGCAGGATCACGTGCTGCATGCGGCCCAGGCGCACATCGACCGGGTGGTGCTGGAGGCGTTCGTCGCCGGCATCGACGCGTGCCCGGACAGCGAGACCCGCGAGCTGCTCGACGTGGTCTGCGACCTCTACGCGCTGTCGGTGATCGAAGAGGACAAGGCCTGGTTCATCGAGCACACGTACCTGTCGACCGAACGGGCCAAGGCCGTGACCCGCGGCATCAACGACCGGTGCCGGGTGCTGCGTCCGCACGCCCGGACGCTGGTCGACGGGTTCGGCATCCCTGAGCCGCTGCGCTACGCCGAGATGCTGCACCCGGAGAATCTGCCCGACTAGCTTCGGGGGATGGGCCCGAGCGCTTTGAGCTTGCCGTCGGGTCCGATCTGGAACTTCACCGTGCCGCGGCCGCTGGGGCAGCACTCCTCGTCGTTGCCCTTGCGCCACTGGTATTGCACGGTGACGGTGTCGTCGCTGGGCGCCAGCACGGTGATGTAGGGCCGCGGATCGGGCGTGGGTGAGCCCAGCGGGATGTTGTGGTCGAAGAACAGCAGCTGCTGCGGGGTCGATTCGGAGGCGATGGTCGGGATGATCTGCACCCAGTGCAACCGGCACTTGCGGGTGCGGCCGCGGCCGATCTCCACCCATTTCGAGCCGGCCACCTCGACCGGAACCGCGGCGATGGCCTGCCGGATCGTGTCGGCGGTGGGGCCGTCGGATTCTTTGCAGCTGTCCGGTTTGGCGGCCGGTGGCGGCGACGGTTTGTCGTCGCAGCCGACAGCCAGCAGGCTCATCAACACGACGATCGCGCTCCAACGACGCACGTCGCGAGCCTAAACGACTCGTCCCGGCCCGGCGTCGGCCTCCCCCGGGCGTTGATTCTGCGCTGATGGCGGGGTTCCCGCATTTTGTCGCCACCACCGCAGGGTGAACGCGCTCGTGGGTCACCGGCGCCGACCTTGCGATGACCTGTGAATGTACTCCGGGTTCCGTCAAAACCGCAGCTACAGGCCGAAATTCGGGATGCTCGACGCTAATCTGGGCGCAGGGCGCTGGTCGACACGTGAGCCCGAGGTTCCCCGCAGCGCACAGTGCGGTGCAGCGGGTTGCGAGATCTCCGTAAAGCGGCGGAAACCTCGGATGCGTCGAAGCGAAACATCGTCGTAGCACGATTTGCACATATTCCGCTGCACCATCCGGGGAGGACGAGGGCACTATGCAGTCCGAGCAGGACACCGTGCACACCATGTGCGCGTACTGCGGTGTCGGCTGCGGACTCGTGTTGCAGATCACCACCGACCCCGAAAGCGGCCGTCGTCACATCGTGAAATCAGTTGGGCGTCAAGATCATCCGGCAAACTTCGGCCGGCTGTGCACCAAAGGCAAGACCACCGCTGACCTGATGACCGCGCCGGGTCGCACAGAGTGGGCGTATACCAGGACCGACCGGGGGCAACCACTGGAAGCAGTGGACACCGACACCGCGATCACCGCGGCCGCGCAGCGACTGCGCGCCGTCATCGACGAGCACGGCCCGGATGCCGTCGCGCTGTACGTGTCCGGCCAGCTGTCGCTGGAGGCGCAGTACCTGGCGAACAAGCTGACCAAGGGCTTCATCGGCACCAACCAGATCGAATCCAACTCGCGGCTGTGCATGGCCGGGGCCAGTTCGGGCTACAAGCTGTCGTTGGGCGCGGACGGACCGCCGGGCTCCTACCAGGATCTCGACCACGCCGACGTGTTCTTCGTCATCGGATCCAACATGGCCGACTGCCACCCGATCCTGTTCCTGCGCATGATGGATCGGGTCAAGGCGGGCGCCAAACTGATCGTCGTCGACCCCCGCCGCACCGCCACCGCCGCCAAGGCCGACCTGTTCCTGCAGATCGCGCCGGGCACAGATCTCGCGCTGCTCAACGGTTTACTACAACTGATCGTCGAAAATGGGTACACGGACGACGATTTCATCGCTGAGTTCACCACCGGGTGGGAGGTGATGCCCGGCTTCCTGAAACAGTTCACCGTCGACGCGGTCAGCGAAACCACCGGCATCCCAGCCGAAGACATCCGCACGGCGGCCCGCTGGATCGGGGAAGCCGCCAACTGGGTCACCTGTTGGACGATGGGCGTCAATCAGAGCACCCACGGCACCTGGAACACCAACGCGATCTGCAATCTGCACCTGGCCACCGGCGCGATCTGCAAGACCGGCAGTGGCCCATTCTCCCTGACCGGGCAGCCCAACGCCATGGGCGGACGCGAAATGGGTTATATGGGACCAGGATTGCCCGGGCAGCGGTCGGTGACCTGCACTGAGGACCGAGAGTTCACCGAGGATCTGTGGGGCATCCCGCACGGCTCGCTGCGTACCGATGTCAGCGACGGGGTGATCGACATGTTCTCCCGGATGGCCGACGGTCAGATCAAGGCCTGCTGGATCATCTGCACCAATCCCGTTGCCACCGTGGCCAATCGAAAGACCGTGCTGGCCGGTCTGGAGAAAGCCGAATTGGTGATCACCCAGGACGCATTCCTGGAGACCGAGACCAACGAGTACGCCGACATCGTGCTGCCGGCCACGTTGTGGACCGAGTCCGACGGGGTGATGGTCAACTCCGAGCGCAACCTGACCTTGTTCGAGGCGGCCGTGCAACCGCCGGGCCAGGCACTGCCGGATTGGCAGCTGATCGCCCGAATAGCCGGTGCGATGGGCTTTGCCGACTCCTTCACCTACGCCTCCGCCGAAGATGTTTTCGAGGAGATCAAGCAGTTCTGGAATCCCAGGACCGGCTACGACCTTCGCGGTGTCAGCTACCAGCGACTGCGGACCACCCCGGTGCAGTGGCCATGCCCACCCGGGAGCACCGCGGACCGCAATCCGATCCGCTACCTCAACGACGGCGTCAGCCAAGACCGCCGCGTCCGTGACGACGGTCACCAGCCCCGGCTGACCTTCCCGACTGCGGACGGCCGGGCGGTGTTCTTCGCCCGCCCGCACCTGCTGCCTGAAGAAGTGCCCGACGCCGATTATCCGCTGCTGCTCAACACCGGCCGCCTGGCGCACCAGTGGCACACGATGACCAAGACCGGCAAGGTCGCAAAGCTGAACAAGCTGAACCCCGGCCCCTTCGTCGAACTTCACCCCGACGACGCCGACCGGTTGCAGATCTGCGACGGCGACCGCGTCGAGGTGGCGTCGCGCCGGGGCCGCGCCGTACTGCCCGCCGTGGTCACCGACCGCGTACTGCCCGGCAACTGCTTCGCGCCGTTCCACTGGAACGACGTGTTCGGCGAGTACCTCTCGATCAACGCGGTCACCAACGACGCCGTCGACCCGGTATCGCGCCAACCGGAGTACAAGGCCTGCGCGGTAAACCTGACCAAGGTGGCCGCCGTGCAGGGCGACCCGGTCGACGAGCTCTACCGCGTCCCGCGTAGCGGTCTGGCCCAGATCGACGCCATCGCCGAGTTCCTCGGCGTGGCGGCCGAGGCGATACCCGAGTTCGACGCGCATGGTCGCGCCTACCTCGCCGGGCTGCTGACCGGGCTGGGCACGAAAGGCACTCCGACAGTTCAACCGCCCACGCTGCCCGACAGCGCACCGTTCGACGACCGTGCCCGGATGTGGGTAAACGGCGTGCTGGCGGGCATGTGGTCGCCGCAGCCATCGTCGGCCGGGTCCCGGACCGTGCTGCTGTGGGCTTCGCAGACCGGCAACGCCGAGGAACTCGCTGCCGACATCGCCGGGCGGTTGCGTGCCGCTGGGATGTCGATTGAGCTGCGCGGCATGGATGACTTCCCCACCGGGGACCTGGCGTCCACCCCTGAACTGCTGGTGATCACCAGCACGACTGGTGACGGCGACCCGCCGGACAACGGCGCGGAGTTCTGGCAGGCGCTGACCGCACCGGACGCCCCCCGCCTGCCCGACACCCGATACGCCGTGCTGGCGCTCGGTGATTCCAACTACGACGACTTCTGCGGGCACGGTCGCAAACTCGACGCCCGACTCGCCGAACTGGGCGCGACCCGCATCATCGACCGCGTCGATTGCGAACCCGACTACGAGGACGCCGCCGCGCGCTGGGTGACCGACATCCTGGGGTCCTTCGCCCGCACACCGACCGTTGCGGTGCGAGCCGCCACGAAGTACTCCAAGAAGCAGCCGTTGGTTACCGATCTCATCCGCAACACCACGCTGAGTCGGCCGGAGTCGGCAAAAGATGTGCGCCAGTTGGTTTTTCACGTCCCCGAGGGAACGGTGTGCTACGAGGCGGGTGATGCGCTGGGTGTGTGGCCGCACAACAGCGACGCATTCGTCGACGAATGGCTGACCGTCACCGGCCTCGACGGACACACTGAAGTGCAGGTCGCCCAACACGGTTCGATGTCGTTGCGTGCCGCCCTGACCGACCGGTTCGAGATCGCCCACATCAGCCCGGACCTGCTGCGCTTCGTGTGCGATCGCACCGCGGATTCGGGTGCGGCCATGCAGCTCGCCGCGTTGATGAAGCCGGAAAACAAAGGCGCACTGGCAGATTGGTCCTGGGGACGCCAGTCGGTCGATCTGCTCGCCTGGGCGCCCGTCACCGCCTCCGCCGAGGAATGGCTCGACATCCTCAAGCCCCTGCAGCCGCGGCTGTATTCGATCTCGTCCAGTCCCAAAGAGCATCCGGGCGAGGTGCACCTGACGGTGGCGCCGGTGCGCTACAACTTTGCGGGCGTGCCGCGGCGCGGAGTGTGCTCGACGTATCTGGCCGACCGCTCCCCCAGTGACCGGATCGCGGTGTATGTGCGGACATCGAAGAACTTCCGGCCGCCGAGCGACCCGCAGACCCCGATGATCATGGTGGGCCCCGGCACCGGGATCGCTCCGTTTCGCGGATTTCTGCAGGAACGGCGCGCGCTCGGCCACAGCGGTCCTAACTGGCTGTTCTTCGGTGAGCAGCATGCCGCCACTGATTTCTACTACCGCGACGAGATCCAGGCGATGCATGCCGACGGTTTGCTCACCGAGCTGGACCTGGCGTTTTCCCGCGACCAGCGCGAGAAGGTGTACGTCCAGCACCTGATGCGCAAGCGGGGTGCGCAACTGTGGCGATGGTTGCAGGACGGGGCCCAGCTGTACGTCTGCGGCAGCGCCGATCCGATGGCGAAAGACGTGGACCAGGCCATCTGCGACATCGCTGCCGAGCACGGCAACCTCTGTATCGAAGACGCCCGGGCCTTCGTCGGTTCGCTGCGAACTGACAGGCGCTACCACCGCGACGTGTACTGACACGCGATTCTGGGTAACTCCGTAATTTGACGGAAACGTCACGAGGCCGTAGCTGAAACATCGGAGTCGCACCATTTCACCCAGGAGTTCGCGCACTCAAGGGAGGGTCGCAGACGTGGGTCGGGATTCGAATGGTCCGAAAAACGGTGCGTCATGTCCGCTGCACTGCGGTGCGCGCAACGATGACGCCCCCGCTGACCAGGTCGATTGGGCTGGACTGCCGGTCAATCTGGACTTCGCGTTCTCGCCGAGCCAGCGGGACAAGGTTTATGCGCAGCACCTGAAGTTTCGGCGTGGCACGCTGCTGCGCCGTGCGTCCGCCGACGTCACGCAGGACTGCGTCTGCGAGATGTCGGACTACGGGCGGGCCGACGCCGCAGCCATGTAGCGCGCGCCGGTGCTACCAACTCCGGGAAGATCCCACAGCCACCTTCGGGTTACGGCTGTGAAAGACGAGACGGATGTGACTCAGGCGCACTGATTTTCGGCGTCCGCCACCGGCAGGCCCTCATCCGCCCAGGCGCCGAATCCACCGAGCAGATCCGCGACGTCGAAACCCGCCGCCTGGAACAGGCTGGCCGCAATCATCGAACGGGTGCCGCTGGCGCAGTAGGTCACCACCGGAGCGGACTTGTCGAACTCGTCGAGGGAATCGACCAGCGCGGGCAGCGGGACGTGGCGGGCGCCCGGCACCACGCCGTCCTCGACCTCGGCTTTGCCGCGCACGTCGACGATCTGCAGGTTCGGAGTCGAGTCGCGCCGTTGCTCCAGCTCAGCGGCGCGGTAGCGGCGGGTGGTCGCGATCAGCTCCGGGCGCTCGTCGGACACCGCCGACAGGTCGTCCAATTGACCCAGCACGCGGTCCAGCCCCACCCGCGCCAGGCGGAGCCGGGACTCCCCCGCTTTCTCCGGATCGCCTACTAAGACAATGTCGCGGTCGATTTCCACTGCGCCGCCGGCCCATTCGGCGAACCGCCCGGCCAGGCTGACGTTGATGGCACCGCGAAGGTGACCGGCCGCGAAGTCCTCGGGCTCGCGGCTGTCCAGCAACGTCACGCCTGCTGCCGCGTGTTTTTCCACGATGTCGATGCCGAACACGTTCGGCGGGCCGTCGTTGAGCAGTGGGCGCCGCTCTCGGTTGCGGTGCGAGTCGTATTCGAAGTAGCGCGGTTGGGTCGCCTGATCCGAGGTCAGCGATGCGACGAACTCGGCTACGTTGTCGATCTTGGCCGCGTAGTTGGTCTCCCGCTGTTCGCCGATCGTGGAGTAAGTTTCGCTGGAAAGCTGCTTGCCGCACGTCGACCCGGCCCCGTGCGCGGGAAATACGCGGGTGGCGTCGGGCAGCGTGAGCAGCTTGCCGTGCAGCGTCTCGTAGAGTGTGCGGGCCAGGTCCTCGGCTGAAATGCCTTCATCGGCAAGCAGATCCGGCCTTCCGACGTCGCCGACAAAGAGCGCGTCGCCGGTGCAGACCCCGTAAGGCACCTCGTCGTCCGGGTACTCGTAGACCACGACGGAAATCGACTCCGGGGTGTGACCCGGGGTCGCCAAGATTTCGAAAGTGACTTCGCCCAACGAGATTCGCTGCCCGTCGTGCAGCGGCTCGACCGGGAACTCGACCCGGGCGTCCTTGCCGTAGGAGATCACCGCCCCGGTCGCGGCCGCGAGTTCCAAGTGGCCGCTGAGGAAGTCGGCGTGGATGTGGGTTTCAATCACCCGTTCGATCGTCAGGCCGTGTTCGGCGGCTTCCTGCAGGTATTCGTCGATGTCGCGGCGGGGATCGACAACCACGGCACGTCCCGAGCTTTCGTCGCCGATGAAGTACGAAGCCTGCGAAAGGCATTCCAGATAGTGCTGTGTGAAGATCATCGAGTCTTCCTCCTGAGCCCTTGAGGCAGATTTAACGCAGGGTTCCCCCGCGACGCGGCGCCGTAACCCCGGGCCACGACGATCACGCCGAACCCGGGACGTTCACCCCGTTCGCGCAGCACGCGGTGACTGGAATCGCGGTGAGCCGAAGTCATCGGCCCCGCGGTTCGGGCTGCCCGTACAGCGCGACAACCACGCTGCGGTCCAGGCTGTTGTTGGACCACACCCCCATCGCGGTGTTGGCGCAATCGCGCATGATCGCCAGATAGTCCGGGTTGTCGAACCATTGGTGGAACACCTCGAGGCTGCTGATGGCCAACGCCGGGTTGATCGCGACGGTTTCGGCCACCTTGCCGCGAAAGCCCGCCGCGGCGGCCCGGGACTGTGCCGTCGATCCGTCAGACCCGATGTCGGCGTTGATGTTTCGGTTGTTGATCAGGTCGTCGGCGTGCCATTGGGCGGCCAGATACAACGAGTTGTTCATGTTCACATCGTTGGTGCAACCCGCCTGATGCTGAGCCGTGTACACCCCGGAGACGACACTGTCGTTGAGCCGCTTGTTATCTGCGACGGCGCTGGGGGCCGTCACCAGCAGGATGAGGCCGGCAACCGCCGGGGCGTGCAGCCGGTTCATACCGGGTCGAAATGTGACACGAGCCAGCGGCCGTCGACCTTATCCAGCACCACCCGGATCACCGGCTGGGTATCGGTGGGGGTGCCGCCGTCGCCGATGGTGACGGTCTGGTTGACGAACAACAGCACCACAGCGTGGTTTGCGGTCGCCGACACCGACGACGCCGCAGTGACCTTCGCGGCCGCGGCGATGCGCTTCTCCTTGGCACCCGGGATGACCACCTGGCGAGTCAGCGCCGTGTAGGCGTCCTTGAACTCCCCGGTCAACCTGTCCCGGGCGGCGCCGAGATCTTTATCCGCCGACTCGGGGGTGTAGGACAGCATGGCCACCGCGTCGTCGCTGGCGGCCCGCACCGACTCGGCTGCGGCCGCACCCACGTCCGTGTTCGACACGTCCCACTTGAAGTAGCCGGCGGCCACCGCGAGCAGCAACGCGATCCCCGGCAGGACCGTGAAAGCAAGTACCCGCGACCACCGGATCGGAGTCCTCACCCGCTCCCGGCCGGCGGTCGGTTCGGCCGCGTCGTCGTCGTCGGGTTCCGGTGTGGTGTCGTCGTCCAGCGATTCCTCGTCTGCGGGCCCTGATTCGACGATCCGTTCGCTCAGTGTCGTCATGGCACGAACACCACGTTCGACATCTTGGCTTCGTCACCGACGGCCTGGACTTCGATTCGCATCCGCCATTCCCGGGGCGCCTCCTCGCCGGCCGCGGTCCGCGATTTCACTGCGACCGCCACCAGCACCTGCGCCGAGTCGCCGCGCTGGGATTCCAGTCCCGCGTCGGTGACCGTGCCCTCCGACTTCGACTGAGCCACTTTGACCAGTTCCACGAACGGCTTGGAACGACGCTCGAAATCGTCCCGGAACGCCCCGGTGGCCAGGTCGATGATGCGCTGCACGTCGGTGTCGATCTGCGTGTAGTCCAGCGTGGTGAGATTCACCGCGCCCTGCCGAGCGGCCCGGATGAACAGCTCACGCTGGGCCTGCGCCCGGTGCTGCGCGTAGTCGCGGTAGCCCAGCCAACCGGTCAGCCCGGTGAGCGCGGCCACGACCAGCGCGGCGGCCACCAGCGCACGCCCGACCCGGGAGAGCCGCCCGAACGGGTTGGGCAACCGGATGACCGACGGTCTGTCACGGTCTTCGACAGCCTCCTCCGCCACGCTGTCGCCGACATCTGTCTTGTCGACGTCATCAGCCTCTTTCGACAAGCTGACCTTCTGCTCTTCGGGCTGCTCAGCCATGTTGCTCCTAACTACGGTGACGGCACCAGCAGTGACTGCCAGTTCTTGGCACGCGGGTGCGCCAAATCGGCCTCGGTGTAACGACGCCCGTCGGGCCCCACATACTCACCCGTGGCCGGGTCGTAGGTGGCGACCGCGACCGGCGGGGGCGGCGGCGCGGTACCGCGCGGTGGCGGCAGCCGCGGATCCTGGCCGGGCGGGTACTGCGGGACACCCTGGCCGGTGGTGGTGGCGTTGGGGTCGCCCTTCCAGTGGTAGCCCTCGTTGAGCGGCACGTACTCCTCGTCGCTCTCGCACAACTCGACGGTCGGGGCACGTTTCCACGGCTTGGTCTCACACGGAATATTGCGCGCGCCACGAACATTGAGTTCGGAATCCTGCGGCAGTCGGCAATACAGTTCGGCCGCCGGCCGGTCCGGCGCATCCACACTGGCCGGTGAACGCCGCTGCGTGGGCGGCAGGAAGCCGGTGGTGCAGGGCGGCGGCAGGTTCATATTGAGGTTGAAATCCAGGTAGAAGCCCTTGTAGTCCTGCTTGGTGCCGACGTTGGGCACCAGCGAGCCCGCCATCACCGCGATGCCCTGCGGCAGCAGCACCAGGATCTGTTCGATGTCGTGCCGGTAGACGAAGGCGATGTCACCCAGGCTCACCAGGTTGGCGAACAGCACCGGTACCGCGGGCGCGACCCGATCGAACAGCGCACGGCCCTCCTCCAGCCCGGAACTGCCCTGCGCCAACAGGTCTCGCAGAGCCGCATCCTGCGCCTGGAACTGCGCGGTGATGGCTGCCGTTCGACGGGCCCAGGTGGCTATCGCATCCGATGTCTGCACTTGGGAGTTCAACACCGGCGGGGCCTGGTCGATCATGGTGGCCAGCGGGTCGACGGTGCGGCCGCCGGCGTTCGCCAATGCCGTTGACCCGTTGACGATCCGGGACAGCTCGGGTCCCAGCCCGCCCACCGCACGATTGGCCTCGTCCATCACGGTGCGCAGATTGTTGCGCGGAATCGCTTGCAGCGCACGGTTGGTCATGTCGAGCAGCCGCCCGATGTCGACCGGCACATCGACCTGTCCGGCCGGGATGACGTCACCGGCCCTGAGCGACCTTGACTGTCGGCCGTCTCCACCGGGCTGCGGGGTCAGTTCGATGTACTGCTCCCCGATCGCCGACCGGCTGTGCACCGATGCCTGCACGTGGGCGGGCACCTTGACGCCGGACCGCATGGCCAGCACCGCGCGCACCCCCTCGGCGGTGACACTGACCGACCGCACCTGACCGACGTCGGTGCCGCGATAGGTGACCACGGAGTTCTCGTACAACCCGCCCGACTGCGGCAGGTCGACGGTGACGCTGTATTCGCCGATTCCGAACAGCGTCTCAGGTATCTTCATGTAGTTGAAAGCCATTGAGCCACAAGAGATCAGCGTCACCACCGTCAGCACTGCCAATTGGATCCAGGTCTTGCGGTTCAGGCGCAGCATCAGTATCCCTCGAAGTGGTAAGGGAAGGTCAGCGGATTCCCGCCGGTGGCCGGGCTCGGTTGCATGCCGATGGTGCGTCCCCACTGCAGTTCGAGTTGGGTCAGATTGCCTTCCCACCGGGAGCCGGTGAATATCCCGGTGTCGATGCGGCTCAACGTGAGATCGACGATCATGGTGAGGTTCGCGTAGTCACCGCGGAACCAGTTGGTCACCGTCGACGTCGGCCACGGGTAGGTCGCCAATCCGTCCAGTCCCTTGGTGAGCGACGGTCCCGCGTCGGCGAGCCTGCGCAGCACCGGGGCGATCTGGCGCAGGTTGTTCACCAACGATTCTTTGCTCTGGCGGACGGTGTCCGCGGCGATCGCGCTGAATTTGCCGAGCTGGTCGATGGCGTCGGCGATCTGGGTGCGCTCATTGGCCAGGACCGCGAGCGCTTTGGGCACCGTCAGCAGCGCCCGGTCCACAACCGCGTCCTTGGCGGCGAACTGACCGGCCAACGAGTTGAGATTCTCAGCGGCAGCGATGATGTCGTCGGTCTGCTTATTGGTGCCGGCGATGAACTCGTCGAGTTGTCGCAGCAGGCTGCGCATGTCGTTTTCGCGTCCGGCGAAAGCCTTGGCGACCGCCTGGGTGATCTCCTGCAGCTGAGCCAGGCCACCGCCGTTGAGCAGCACGGATACCGACGCCAGGGTTTGCTCGGTGGTCGGATACATGCTCGCGTGTGCCAGCGGGATGACCGATCCGTTTCGCAGTTGTCCGACCGGCGGCTCGTCCCTGGGCGGGGCGAGCTCGATGTGCATGGACCCGAGCAAGCTGGTCTGACCGATCTTGGCGGTGGCGTTGGCGGGCAGCTGGACGTCGCCGTTGATCCGCATGGTGACCAGCGCGTGCCAGTCCTGGGCCTCGATCTTGGTGACATTGCCGATGTTGACGTCATCGACCCGGACCCGGGTGTTCTCTTGGATATTCACCACATCGGGTAACTGGGCTTGGACCGTGTAGGAGCCCGCGCCGCCACCGGACGTGCCGGGCAGCGTGAGCGAATTCAGGCCGTGCCAGTCACACCCACCGAGGACCGTCATGCAGGCGACACTGACCGCAGCCGTGATCATCTGCCGCCCAATCATGAGGACGGCCCCTGGGGGACCATCAGGCCCGGCAGGCCCAGCTTTGGATCGACCACGGTGGGTCCGGGCGCCGCTGCCGGCGCCGGCTGCTCGGCCGGCAGCGGGGCCGCCTCTGGCGGTGGCAGGGCGCCGGGGCGCAATCTGTCCTCGCTGTAGGTGATCTCGCCCGGGCGGGCCTGCGGTCCGACGAACGGGTTGAGCCCGACGGGCACGTAGTTATAGATGCGGTTTTTGATGATCGGCTCGACATATTGCAGGCAGAGCTTGGAAACCCGGTCCAATCCGCGCCGCGAGGCCGCTTCGATCGAGCTGCAAATCCATTGCGGGATATCGGCGAAGTTGTTCAGCGCGATGATGCCGGTCATGGCGCCCTGCGCTGGTTGGTAGATGTTCATGAAGTTCTGGAACACCGTCGGCACCACATGCAGGATCTGCTTGATGTCGGCACGGCTGTCGTTGAGTGCAGTGGTGATGGAAGTGAACCGGTCGACCGTGACACCGATGGATTCCCGGTTCTCGGCAAGGAATCCGCGCAGGTCCACCAGCGCCGCGTCCAGACCCTGCACCGCGTTGGCGATCTCGTTGGGCGAGTTGGACAGAATCGTGGTCACGCTGGCCAGGTTCTGGTTGAACGCGGCCAGCAGGTCGCTGCTGGAGTACAGCGCCGAGACCAGCAGCTGCAGGTTGCGCACCGTGCTGAAAATGTCGTCGGCGTGATCACCGAGCGCCGAAAGTGCCGCGGAGAGTTTGATGATGGTGTCGCGAGCCGTGTCGCCCTCACCCCGCAGGTTGTCCGCGGCCGAGTTGATGAATTCGCCCAGCGAGTTCACCCCGCCCGGTGTCGCCGGTTGCAGGGACTCGGTCAGCTTCTCCAACTGCTTGCGGAAGTCGTCCCACTCCACCGGTACCGCGGTGCGGCTCAGCGGAATGATTGCTTCGGCAGCGAGTTTGGGGCCGCCGTTGTAGACCGGGACCAGTTGCACAGCGCGTGAGGTCACCAACGACGGGGACAGGATCGCGGCGCGGGCCGCGGCGGGAATCGGATACTTCTTGTCGACGGAGAACGTCACCTTGGAGCTGGCCGGTTGCGGCTCGATCTTGTCGACGGTCCCGACGGCGACGCCCAGGATCCGGATTTCGTCGCCGACGAATAGACCGTTGGCGTTGACGAAATACGCGGAGTACGTGTTCTTGTCGACCTCTTTCCACAGCTGCTTGCCGAGAAGGAACAACGAGAAGACCAGGGTGACCACCAAACTGAGAGCGGCTGCGGCCCGCAGCGTTTTCCGTGCGGTGGGGCTGACGTTCACGGGCCCCCCGTTCCCGCGGGCTCCGGCGGCGGCCCCGGTGCGGGTCCGGGCGACGGTGGTTGCGACCACAGCGGTGTCGGTGCGGCTTCGGGTGGGACCGGCGGGGATCCGATCGGCGGGTCCACCGATTCGGACGGCAGATGCTGGTTGGGGTCCAGATACCGGTCATACATGCGCGAGTCGAGGATCGGTCCGCTGAGTTGGCCGGGAACCAGGTTGGCCACATAGGCTTTGAAGAACGGACCGGACCCGAGCACCTCGCCGAAGGACATGGCGTACCGCTTGAACTTCGGCAGTGTCCGCTGGATGTCTTCCTTGCGGTTGTCCAGGATTTCGAGCACGCCGTTGAGCTTGTCGAGAGCCGGCTTGAGCTGGCTGCGGTTGTCATCGACCAGCCCCGAAATCTGGTGGGACACCGCGGTGAGGTTGTTCATCAGTGCGTCGATGGAACTGCGTTCCCGTAGCAGCGCCGCCAGCAACGCGTTGGAATTGGACACCAGGCCGGCGATCTGCTGGCTGCGCCGACCCAACACGCCGGCAACGCTGTTGGCGTTAGTCAGCAGGCTGCGCAGCTGTGCGTCGCGGTTGTTCAGGGTGTCGGAGAACCGGGCGACCCCGTCCAGCGCCGGCCGCAGATTGGGTGGTGTGTCGTGGAACGTGTCGGCCAAAGTCGTGAGGGCTGAGGATAATTGGGTGGTGTTCAGGCCGCTGATCTGAGTTGTCAAGTCGCCCAGTGCGTCCGGCAAATCGTAGGGCGAGGTGGTGCGTTCCAGCGGAATGGTGATCCGCAGCCGGCCCTGCCCGCGCGGGGTCAGCTCGAGCATCTTGGAACCCAGAATCGTCTCGGTCTTGATCGCCGCTTCGGTCCGCTCGCCCAACTCGACGCTCTTGCGGACGGTGAAGCCGACCCGGACTTTGGTGCCCTCCAGACTCACATCGGACACCCGACCGACTCCCACACCCGAAACACGCACCTGGTTACCGGGTTTGATGCCACCGGCTTCGGAGAAATAGGCCGCATAGTTGTCGTAGCCGTTGACGAAGGGCAGCTTGTTGTACTGGAATGCGACGACCACCACCAACGTCATGATGACCGTGCCCATCACTCCCAACAGGAAGGGACTGCGGTTCTTGCCCGGCTTGCCGCGGAATCGACTCATTGCGGCGTGCACCGTCCGGAGGGCTGACCCACCAGCTTGACGTAGATGGGGTTGCCCCCCTTGCCGTTCAGTTTGAGCAGCACCTCGCAGAAGTAGAAGCCGAAGTAGTCGCCGTTGAGGCCCTGCCGGGACAGCACCTGGTAGACGTCGGGCAGGGTGTGGATCAGGTGGTCGACGTAGTCGCGGTCGGCCATCACCTGGGTCGCCATCCGGTCGGTTTCGTGCACCACGTTCTTGATCGGTTGCCGTGCCTGCACCAGCAGGTCGGCGATGGAACCGGCGGCGGCATTGACGTAGGCCAGGCCGGCGGAGATGTCGTCCTTGCGTTGCGCCAGGCCCTCGACGAACTCGGCCAATTTGTCCAATCCGTCGGCGAATTCGTGATCGCGGGCGGCGAAGGTGTGCAGCACGGTGTTCAGGTTGGTGATCAGCTCGCCGATCAACTCGCTGCGCCCGGCCAGGGTCGACGTCAACGTCGCGGTCTGGGCCAGCACCGAGGACAGCGTGCCGCCCTGGCCCTGGAAGATCCGCAGCAACTGCCCGGACAGCGCGTTGACCTGGTCGGGGTCCAGCGCGCGGAACAACGGGCGGAAACCGCCGATCAGCACGTCGACATCCAGGGCCGGCGATGTCCGCGCCAGCGGGATCGTCGCGCCCGCGGGCAGCCGGTGCGGCGATCCGGAGCTTTCTTCCAGAGCCAGGAAGCGGTCACCGATCAGGTTCTCGTAGCGCACCACCGCGCGGGTACCTTCGGTCAGTCGCAAACCCTTGTCAATCGCGAAGTCGATACTGACCGTGCCGTCGCGGTGCAGGGTGATGTCGCCGACCTTGCCGACTTCGGCACCGGCGATGCGGACGAAGTTGCCGGACTTCAGCCCCGAGATGTTGGTGAAGACCGCGTGGTAGTCGGTGCGGTCCTCGAATCGGAACTGCCCGAAGACCGTGACCAACCCGAAGGTGAAGACCAGGCACACCGCTGTGAACAGCGCGACCCGGATGATGATGCTCGGCATGCTTCGTCTCATGGCGGCGGCTGCCCCCCGCGGTAGAAGTAGCGCGGCGGCTCAGGCGGGTTCTTGGTCGTCGGGAAGTAGTTGGACCACCAGGGATTACCGACCGCCAGGTTGGTGCGGATCTCGTTGGGCTCGGTACCCCAGCCGGTGTCGGTGACCAGCGCGCGCACCGGGTAGTTGGCACTCGGGTCCGGCAGCGAACCGCAACTCGGCCTGCCGCCGGGGCCGCCGGTGGCATTGACTTTCGGCAGGTGCTTCGGGTACCGGTACGGGTCGTCGCCGAACAGCAGTCCGGCGTCCATGATGAACGAATATCCGTTGCCGCCCAACGTGTCCCGGCCGCCGTGCTCCACGTACCACTGTGCGCCCTGGAACAGGCAGGTGTAGGTCGGGGAATACATGTCCAGCAGTCGTGTGGTCGGGTCGAGCAGATTGATGGCTCGTACGATGTCGGATTCGGTGCGGCCGATGACGCTGATACCGGTCCGGCTGAAACCGATGGCTGACATCAGCATGGCGTCCAGCGACTGCTGGTTCTCGGTGAGGGTGACGCTGGTGGTCGTCACCGAGTCCAGGATCGACAGAATATCCTGCGCCGCAGTGGAATACGTGGCCGCGGCCTGGCCGAACAGCTTCCAGTTCCGGTGGATGGTGTCCAGTCGGGGATTCACGGCGAGCAGCACGTTGTTGGCGTCGGTGATGGCCTGCCCGATCCGGTCGCCCTTACCGCGCACCGATTGCGCGAAGGCCGACAGGATCGCGTTCAGTTTGGCGGGATCGATTGCCTGAACCAGGGATTGGAGATTCTCGAAGACGGTGTTCACCTCGACGGTCACATTCCGTGAGTGCAGCACGGCACCGGGTTTGAGGGCTGCGGGACTGGGCCGCCCGGGCGCGGTCAGGTCGACGTACTTGGAACCGAACGCGGTGGTCGACTTGATCTCGGCCTCGACGTTGCTGGGCAGATACCTGAACGCGTCCGGTTGCATCTTCAGCTTCAGCTCGGCGACTTTGACGTCGGTGCCGATCGACTCGACCTGCCCGACCTGCACTCCGCGGAACTTGACTTTGGCGCCCTGTTCCATCACCAGTCCCGCGCGGTCCGAGACCAGGGTCAGGGGGATCGATTCGTCGAACTTGCCGGCGAACATGCCGGTCGTCATCACCACCAGACCAGCCACCACCAGAAACAGGGTCGGCGCGTACCAGATCGGGTCGATCCGGCTGGTGCGGACCCGGTTGGCCCGGAAGGCTCCTCGATACTTCTCGTCGCTCATACCGGCTAACCCGACAGGTTGAAATTGCCGTGCTGCCCGTATACCGACAGCGAAATCATCAGGCACACAAAGGCGGTCACGATCATCGACGACCGCACCGACCGGCCCACCGCCTCGCCGACCCCGGCCGGCCCACCGGTCGCGGTGAACCCGTAGTAGGTGTGGACCACCATCACGCCGGTGGCCATCGTCAGCGCCGACAGGAACGACCACAGCAGATCGTTGGGATGCAGGAAGGTGGCGAAGTAGTGCTCGTAGACGCCACGGGACTGGCCGTACACGGAAATGGTGAGGAACTTGGCGGCGATGAATGACATCAGCACGGCGACGGCATAGAGCGGGATCACCACCAGCACACCGGCGATGATCCGGGTGGAGGCCAGGTAGGTGATCGCGCGGATGCCCATCACCTCGAGCGCGTCGATCTCCTCGTTGATCCGCATGGCACCCAGTTGCGCCGTGGCGCCGGCGCCGATGGTGGCCGTCAGTGCCAGGCCGGCCGTGCACGGCGCGATCATCCGGACGTTCAGGAACGCCGAGAGGAATCCGGTCATCGCCTCGACGCCGATGTTGGACAGCGTGTCGTAACCCTGTACCGCGACCAGCGCTCCGGTGGTCAGCGTGAGGAAACCGATGATCCCGACGGTGCCGCCGATCACCGCCAAAGCGCCGGTGCCCATGCCCATTTCGGCGATCAGCCGCAGCAGTTCACCGGGGTATCGGCGTACCGCCTCGCCGATGTTGAGTAATGACCGACCGTAGAACGCGGTCTGCTCCCCCAGCTTGCGGGTGGCAGCCACCGTCCTGGGACCGGCTGTACTCAACCGCGACGGTTCGTCGACCACGGCGTCGCTCATGGGCGCCACACCCGACTCATTTGGCGGTCACTTTCACACCCAGCGCCGTGGTCAGGATGTTGATGAAGAACAGTGCCATGAAGGAGAACACCACGGTTTCGTTCACGGCGCTGCCGACACCGGCCGGGCCGCCACCGGCGGAAAGGCCCTTGTAGCAAGCGATCAGACCGGCGGAGATCCCGAACAGCGTCGCCTTGATCAGCGAGATGACCACCTGTGGCAATCCGACGAGCAGCGTCATTCCGGCAACGAAAGCCCCCGGTGTGACGTGCTGGACGTACACCACGAAGATGTAACTGCCGACCAGGCCGGTAACCGATACCAATGAGAACAGCAGCACCGCAACGAACGTCGCGGCGATCAGGCGTGGAACCACCAGGGCCTGAATGGGGTTGACGCCGATCACCGCCATCGCGTCGATTTCCTCGCGAATCTTGCGGGCCCCCAGATCGGCGCACATAGCGGTCGAACCGGCGCCGGAGACGACCATGGCGGTGACCACCGGACCCACCTGGGTCACCGACGCGAGCCCGGCACCGGCGCCGGAAAGGTCGCCGGCACCGATCTCGACGAGCAGGATATTCAGCACGAACACGATGAGGACCGTGTACGGGATCGACAACATGATGGTCGGAAAGATCGACACCCGGGCAACGAACCAGATCTGCTCCAGAATCTCGCGCCAGTTCCATGGCCGTCGGACCAGCACCAGAAATGTCTCGGCGCAGAACGAGAAGAACCCGCCCAATGCGTTCATCGGCCTAGCCAGGGTTGCCGCGTCCATCGTTCGGCTCACCCCCGACCCACCAGAGCATTCGGTCCATGCGGTTACGCCGACGCCGTCAAGGACATCAAAGAGTGTCGTAATACGTTGTACGGCAACGGGTTAACGCCATCCACAGGAGTGGCGAGACTGGGTCGCCTGGCTGCAGATAGAAACATGCCGCCAGCTTACGAGCATCGAAAATCGATTCCGAGACTTGCAATCACCCGGAAACAAAGGTCGGAAGCCCGCACCGGTCAGCCTACGGTCGTACCGCCCTCAGCGATGCGCCGCACCGCCTTGAGAAAGACATCGATCTCGTCGCGGGTGTTGTAGAACGCGAACGAGGGACGCACGGTCGCCTCCAGACCATAGCGCCGCAAAATCGGCTGGGCACAGTGATGTCCGGCACGTACCGCAATGCCCTCGGCGTTCAAGGCTTTACCGACTTCGAGCGGTTCGTGCCCGGCCAGCACGAAGGACAGCACGCTGGCTTTCTCCTGCGCGGTGCCGATCAGCCGGACGCCTGGAATGTCGGCCAGGCGCGGTGTCGCGTACTCCAGTAGGGCGTGCTCGTAGGCCGCGATGCGCTCGACACCCACCTTCTCGACATAGCGCAACGCCGCCCCGAGTCCGACGGCGTCGGCGATATTGCCGGTGCCCGCCTCGAACTTGTTGGGCAGCCCCTGATACAGCGACCGCTCCAGGGTGACGTCGGCGATCATGTTGCCGCCGCCCTGCCACGGCGGCGTCTCGGCAAGAGCCTCCTCGGAGCCGTAGAGCACACCGATGCCGGTCGGACCGAAGATCTTGTGACCGGAGAACGCGAAGAAGTCGACGCCCAGCTCCGCGACGTCGATGGGTAGGTGGGGAATCGACTGGGCGCCGTCGATCAACACCCGGGCACCGTACCGATGACCCAGCTCGACGATCTTCTCGACCGGTGTGACCGTGCCGAGTGCGTTCGAAACGTGAGTCACCGCAACCAGTTTGGTTTTCGGACCGAGCAGATCCTCGAACTCCGACAGCAGCAGGTTGCCGGCCTCGTCCACCGGGGCGACCTTCAGCACCGCACCCGTCGCCTGCGAAAGCAACTGCCACGGAACGATATTGGCGTGGTGCTCGAGGTGGGTGATGACGATCTCGTCGCCGCGACCCAGATGTTTTCCACCCCACGCGTAGGCCACCAGGTTGATCGCTTCGGTGGTGCCGCGCACGAAGATGTTCTGTTCCACCCGGGGAGCGCCGATGAATCGTCGCACCGTCTCGCGGGCATCTTCGTAGGCGTCGGTGGCACGGGCGGCCAACTCGTGCGCGGCGCGGTGGATGTTGGAGTTCTCGTGGGCATAGAAGTGCGCCAGCCGGTCGATCACCGCTTGCGGCTTCTGGGTGGTGGCCGCGTTGTCGAACCAGATCAGCGGTCTGCCGTTGACCGTCTCCTGCAGGATCGGGAAGTCGGCCCGTACCGCATTGACCTCGAAGACCTCGTGGTCGTCCGGCACTTGCGGCACCGGCTCCCGCGGGATGGCCAGGAAGTAGTAGTTGGCCTCGTCACCGGTCGGCGCTGCCGCAGGTGCGTCCGACCAGCCCAGGTCGGCCACCGTCGGCGCCTGCGGGTGCCAGCCGGGAGCCGAGCCGCGCGGGGCCACCGGCACGCTGGGTGGAGCGCCGGCCAGCACGCCGGGCACGGTCGGCACGATGCCCGTCGGCACCGCAAAGGCGCTCAGGTCGCCGACACCGGGCGGCAGGAACGGGTCGGCGACCGCGACACCGGGCGCACCCGCGGACGGGCCCGCCGTGCTGTCCGGCACGTTGCCACGCGGCGCCACCGGCACCGTCTGCGGCGGGGTGGCTTCCGGCCCGGGTGATGTCGGCGCCGGCACGTAGATGTCGGAAAACGCGATCGCAGGCACGCCGGCGGTGAGCGGGTCGGAGGTGCCGGCTGCGGTCCGGCCGGCCGAGGTCGCGGCCGTCGTGTCGGGCAGGTTGCCGCGCGGGGCGACCGGGGCGGTCTGCGGCGGACTGTCGGGTCCCGGCCGGATGCTGGCCGCGTAGAGCTGGCTTGCCAGCACCGCGAGTTCCGTGGCGCTGACTGGCAGCTCGCTTTCGGCGTCTACCGAACGGTACTCACTCGTACTCATGGAACTGGTCCACGGCGACGTCGTCGAGCACGGCAAGCGCATCGTCGGTGAGGACCGCCAAAGACGTGTACAGGGTGACCAGGTAAGTAGCGATCGCCGACTTGTTGATGCCGGTGAACCGGACCGACAAGCCCGGCGCCTGCTCGCCGACCAGGCCGGGCTGGAACAGGCCGACCACACCCTGGCGCTCCTCACCGGTGCGGGCCAGGATGATTTGCGTCTTGCCGTCCTCGACCGGGACCTTGTCCGACGGGATGAGCGGAATACCGCGCCAGGTGATGAACTGCGCGCCGAACAGGCTCACGACCACCGGCGGCACGCCACGGCGGGTGGCCTCGCGGCCGAACGCGGCGATGCCCAGCGGGTGCGCGAGGAAGAAGCTCGGAGTCTTCCAGACTTTGGTGATCAGCGAGTCCAGGTCGTCCGGCGTGGGCCGACCGCCCCGGGTCTGGATGGTCTGCTCCGGAGTCACCTGGGCCAGCAACCCGTACTCGGGGTTGTTCACCAGCTCGGACTCCTGGCGCTCCTTGATGGTCTCGATGGTCAGTCGCAGCTGCTGCGCGATCTGGTCGTGTGGGCTGGAGTAGAGGTCGGACACCCGGGTGTGGACGTCCAGCAGCGTGGAGATGCTGCGCAGCGTGTACTCGCGCGGACTGATCTCGTAGTCGACGTAGGTCTCCGGTAGCGGTTCATCAATACTGGCACCGGCCTCCGCTTTGATCGCGACCCGCTCCGGATTGACCACCCGGTTCACGCGGTAGATACCGGCTTCGACGGGCACCCAGCTCAGCAGATGCAGCAGCCAGCGCGGCGTGATCGTCGCCAGCTGCGGGACCGTCTTGGTGGCGTTGGCAAGCTGGCGTGCCGCAAGGTCGCCGAGGGCCTGGGATTCGTTCTGTGCTCCGGGATCCGACCCCTGAGTAGAAGCGGCCATCGTCGTCCTTTCCATGCGTGATCAGAGCTGCGCCGGGTATCGAGCAGAGCCATCATGCCTCACAAGTTGCGTGAATGCCTGCCGAGAGTAGGCAGATGGCGACGCCGCGACATAGAGTTAAACCTCGACTGAGCCGAACCGACTCTGGGCTGGTTTCCCAGATTGTTCCCAGCCTGGCCGATTTGTCGATGCTTTATAGTGGGACGCATGCAACAGGCCGACCAGCTGCGTTTTGTCCGCACGCGCTGCATCGCCGTGATCTGTTGTTGTTCCTGTTGATTTCTGACGCCCGCTGACCGCTCAGTAATCGCCGCAGCCACCGCCCGGAGGGCTCACCTCCTCGGTGTGAGGCGCGCCACCTTCCAGGAAGAACAAGTCCCCATGACCGTTGTGTCCATCCCCGATCGTGCGCTGGCGCGTGTGACAACCCGCAGGCGCGTCCGGGTGCGGCCGGCCGACGCGCCCACCCGCATGACGCGCTACCGCGGCGGTACCTATTCACACACCGTCGACAGAATCGTGTTCAGTGACGGCACCTCCGCACGTACCGACCTGATCCGGCTCAATCCCGGCCTGCAGGCGTACTCGTTGGACTTCGCCGGAATCTCTCCGTACCACCCGTCGCCCTACCGGCTGGGCGCCTGGTCGGCATTGCCGCATCTGCACACCCGGGGCTGCGAGGCCGAAGTCGCCTGGATCCTGCGGCACTCCTTCCCGGTTTTGGCAGTGTCCGAACTGAGTGACCGACTGCGCCGGGCCGGATATCCCTTGGGAGCGGCCAACATCAGCGAACACGAGGCCATCGCAGGAACCCAGGCCGCGATCTGGCATTTCACCAACGGCATGGCCCTGGACACCCGACCGTTGAACGCACCCACCGCGGTGCACCGCGGTCCGGATTCGACGCTGACGTTCGAGTTCGACGGCCAGCCCCAGCTCGGTGGGTATGCGCTGTGGACCGCGTCCGACTCCCCCGTCACCGTGACGCTGCAAAAATCGGCCGACGGCCTGACGTGGCACGACGTCTCCGGATCGACACTGGTCACCGACGCGGGCAAGGGTCGCTACGAGCGCACCCTCGGGGTTGGCAGCACCACCTCCAGCCACCGCCACGGCCGCGGCGCCCGCGGCTACCGGTACTACCGACTACTCACCACCGCACCGGAAGCCGCGATCGACCACGTCGACTTCTGGCTGACCGGGTCCGGTCACTACCGCAATGCCGACCGCATCGTCCACCTGTACAACTACCTGCTCGCCGGGGCCTACCCGGCGCTTCGGGACGCCGAGGAACCCTTGATCGACGGCGAGGCAGTGGCCCAGGGCGGGCTCGTCGGCCCGTTCCAGGTGAGCGCACCCCTCACCTTGGCCGCCGGCAGCGGCCAGGTGATCGTCGACGCCTTCGGCGCGGTGATCGACGGAGCGGTCCGACCAGGCACCGACTTCTACGTTCGGGTCACACCGGGCCGCTCGGGAATAACGCTGCACGCAACCACGTCTGATCACGGCAGCGGACGGGTACTGACCGGGGTGGCGGTGGCCGGGCCCGCGCGGGGACTGACTCCGGTTGCTTTGACCACCCCCTCGCACGTGACAATGGAGTTCGACATCACCTGGGAAGCCGGCCAGGCCCGCACTGACACCGTTGGAGAATGTGGATGACCATTGCCGAGAACATCACCCAACTCATCGGCCACACGCCGCTGGTCCGGTTGCGCCGGGTCACCGACGGCGCGGTCGCCGACGTCGTCGCCAAGCTGGAGTCGTTCAACCCGGCCGGCAGTGTGAAAGACCGCATCGGCGTGGCGATGATCGACGCGGCCGAGAAGGCCGGCCTGATCAACGAGGACACCATCATCCTCGAGCCCACGAGTGGGAACACCGGGATCGCGCTCGCGATGGTCGCCGCTGCCCGTGGCTACAAGCTGGTGCTGACCATGCCGGAGACCATGAGCATCGAGCGCCGAATCCTGTTGCGCGCCTACGGCGCCGACCTCATCCTCACGCCTGGTTCCGAGGGCATGCCCGGGGCCATCGCCAAGGCCGAGGAACTGGCTAAAAGCGATCAGCGGTACTTCATCCCGCAGCAGTTCGAAAACCCGGCCAACCCGGCAGTACACGCGGTCACCACCGCCGAAGAAGTGTGGAAAGACACCGACGGCAAGATCGACATCTTCGTCTCCGGGGTCGGCACCGGCGGCACCATCACCGGTGTGGCACAGACCATCAAGGAGCGCAAGCCGTCGGTGCAGTTCGTCGCCGTCGAACCGGCCGCATCGCCGGTGCTGTCCGGTGGCCAGAAGGGACCGCACCCCATCCAGGGCATCGGCGCCGGCTTCGTGCCGCCGGTGCTGGATATGGGTCTGGTCGACGAGGTGGTCACCGTCGACAACGACGACGCGTTGAACCTGGCCCGACGCCTGGCCAGGGAAGAGGGGCTGTTGGTCGGCATCTCGTCGGGCGCCGCGGTGGCCGCGGCCCTCGACCTGGCCCGGCGACCGGAGAACGCCGGCAAGCTGATCGTGGTCGTCCTGCCATCGATCGGCGAGCGGTACCTGAGCACGGTGCTGTTCAAGGATCTGAGCGACTAGTCATGTTGGCGGCTATCCGGCGCGACATCCAGGCGGCCCGGGAACGCGACCCGGCCAACCCCACCGTGCTGGAGGTCGTCTTCGCCTACCCGGGCGTCCACGCCGTGTGGGGACACCGGATCACGCACTGGCTGTGGCGGCGCGGCCGGCGACTGGCGGCCCGGACACTGGCCGAACTGAACCGCATCCTGACCGGTGTGGACATCCATCCCGGCGCCGTGCTCGGACCCGGGCTGTTCATCGACCACGCAACCGGGGTGGTGATCGGGGAAACCGCGGAAATCGGCGAGGACGTCACGATTTTCCACGGGGTCACCCTGGGTGGCACCGGCAGCGAAACCGGCAAACGTCACCCCACCATCGGTGATCGGGTCACCATCGGCGCGGGAGCAAAAGTGCTCGGCGCCATCAAGATTGGTGACGACAGCCGGATCGGCGCCAACTCCGTCGTCGTCAAGGAGGTCCCGGCCAGCGCGGTGGTCGTCGGAGTGCCCGGCCAGATCGTGAGCCGACCCGGGCCGGCCAGCGAGGACGAATCGAAGCTGCCCGACCTGGTCGGCGTCAGCCTCAAGTCGCTGCTCACCCGGGTGTCCCGGTTGGAAGGCAAATCCAACGGAGCCGCGACCGAGCGCGTCATCCGGCCCCCCGAGGCCGGCGTCTGGTACGGCGAGGATTTCTCGATCTAGGGGACCGTTGCGTCGGTGAAAGTGTTGGTGCACAAGTGAGTTCGGTTGTAATCGCAAGCATCGCGGTTGTCGCGGCTCTGGGGGGTGCCAGCGTTATCGGAGTTGCGGTCAACCGCCGATCCGGGGTGGTGCGCAAGGCCGCTGCTGCCGACGACCAGGACAATTCGGACCTGGGCCTGTCCGACACCGGGCCGACGGTGGTGCACTTCAGTGCCGAGTGGTGCGGCCCGTGCGCTGCGGTACGGCGGGTGGTCGACCAGGTGTGCGCGGAATTGCCCGAGGTGGCCCATATCGAGCTCGACATCGACCAGAATCCCGTTGCTGCCAAACGCCTTTCGGTGTTGTCGTTGCCGACTACGTTCATCTTCGACGCGTTTGGCCGGCAACAATATCGCAGCGCGGGTGTTCCGAAAGCCGCCGACCTGCAGTCGGCTCTGCGCCCGCTGATGACCGTCGATCAGGAGAGGAACAGTTGATGTCCCCCGATGTCAACCACGTGGATGTCCGCGGGCCGCGTTTCGCCGCATGGGTCACCAGCACGGTGCTGGTGGCGACGCTGGTGGTCTCGGTGTTCAGTCAACCCGCCGCGGCCGTCCTGCTCGGCCTGCAAGCGATCGTCTTTGCGGTGAGCGCGGTACGCGGTCCGCGAAATTCTCCGTACGGATTGGTGTTCGCCAAGGTGGTGGCGCCCCGGCTCAGCCCGGCCAGTGAACGGGAACCCGTGCCGCCGTTGAAGTTTGCCCAAGTGGTCGGGCTGGTGTTCGCCGTCGCCGGGGTGATCGGGTTCGCCGCCGGGATCTCGCTGCTGGGCGTGATCGCCACCGGGTTCGCCTTATTCGCTGCGTTTCTCAACGCAGCTTTCGGCATCTGCCTCGGCTGCCAGCTGTACCCGATGGTGGCGCGCTGGCGCCGCGCCCCCGCTGCGTAGAGCGCGCTGCGCGACACACCGAGATTCGACGGTGTTTTTAATTTTGAAGCTATATCCAATCAGCTCTTATATTCTCGGAATATGGACGAGCCTGAGTTGCGATTGCTCCGTCTATTCGTGGCTGTCGCGGAGGAACGCCACTTCGGCAATGCCGCCCGGCGGCTGCATATCGCCCAGCCACCGTTGAGCCAACAGATCCAAAAACTGGAACGTCGGCTGGGCACCGAGTTATTCGACCGGTCGCGCCGTCCCATCGAGCTCACCGACGCGGGGGAGGCGCTCTTCGCCGAGGCACGCCTTGCGCTCACCTACGCCAAGCGGGCGTACGCGGCGGCACGACGGGCCGCCAACGGCCAGCTCGGTTGTGTCTACATCGGTGCGATGCAGGCGGCAGTGAACGGCGTCCTGGCCTATGTCATGCGGGCTCATCGGCTGCAGTATCCGGACGTCAAGCTCGAACTCATCGAGCTGGGTAACGTCGAGCAGGTCGAGCAACTCGTGGATCACCGCATCGACGTCGGATTCCTGCGGGGACCGATCGACGAACCGTCGTTGACCATCCAGACGCTGATCGCCGACCCGCTCGCCGCGGTCGTCTGCGTGGACCACGCGTTGGCCGATCAAGAGCGAATCGACCCGAGACAATTAGCCCACGAACCAACCATCCTGTGGACCCGGGCCGCGGCAACCACCACCTACGCCGACGTCGTCGAGCTGTTCCGGATGTATGACATCGACCCACCGATCGTCGACGAAGTGCAGCATATCCAGACAATCCTGGCGTTGGTCGCCTCAGGTGCCGGGATCGCTTTGTTACCAACGTCTTTCATCAACCTCAATCGGAAGGATGTGCGCTTCATTCCGTTATCCGGTGAGCTGCCACACCGCCCGCTGATCTTGGCCTGGCGCACCGTCGACCGGTCGCCGACCGTGCGCTGTTTCCTGGACGTCACACTGCAGGCATCCCCGCGCTACGTGCAAGACCTCGGAAAGCACTACCCCCAGTTGAGTACGTAACTGGCGCGCCGGGCCTGCCGCTGAAGTAGCTCTCGGTGCGGGCGATTCGCGGGTTCCCGCTATTCGGTATTATATCTACAGAATATTTTAGTGGTCTTACTTTGTCTTAGACATGATGATGTGCTCGTCATACGGTGGTCGGAGTCAACGAGCGCAGGAGATCACCGAGTGAGCGAGACTTCCACAACTGGCCCCTTTTCGTCGCTTCTGGTGGCCGACTTCTCGCACGCTCTCGCCGGACCGTTCTGCACCATGACACTCGGCGATCTCGGCGCCACGATCGTCAAAGTGGAGCGTCCGGGCGGCGATGACACTCGGGTCTGGGGTCCGCCATTTGTCGACGGCGAGAGCACCTATCACCTGGGCGTGAACCGCAACAAGCGCAGCGTCGTCCTCGACATGCGCCAATCCGAGGATCTCGATCTGGCCCGGACTCTCGCTGAGCGCGCCGACGTGCTGGTGGAGAACTTCCGGCCCGGCGTCATGGCCCGGTTCGGCTTGGACGAGCCCACAGTGCGCCGGGCGAATCCTGGCCTGGTGTACTGCAGCATCTCGGCATTCGGCGCCAACGCCGGGGCCCAGTGGGCCGGCTACGACATATCAATCCAGGCGCTGGGCGGATTGATGAGCATCACCGGACCCGATTCCGACCAACCGACGCATGTCGGCGCTGCGCTGGTGGGCTCGCTGGCGGGCATGTTCGCAACGGTCGGGATCATGGCGGGACTGCGCGATCGAGATCTTACGGGGCGCGGGCAGCACGTTGAGGTCAACCTGTTGTCCGTGATTTTGGCGGCCATGACCGACCAGTCCACCAGTTACGTTGTTGCACAACAGGTTCCCCGCACTTCGGGTGATGGTCACGCAAGCATGGCGCCTTATGGCTGCTACGCCACCGCGAAGGGCACGCTGGTGCTGGCCATCTGCAACGACAAGCAGTTCGGGCTGCTCCGCGATGTCTGGGGGCTTGCGGATGTGGCCCAGGATGAGCGGTTTCGGACCAATGAGCTGAGGGTGCGCAACAGGGCGGCCCTGCGGGAGCAATTGGAACGCGCGCTGGCAACCAACTCGGCGGCGTACTGGTCGTCGGTACTGCTGAAGAAGGGAATTCCGGCCGGCGCGGTCAACAACGTCGCCCAAGCCTTTGCCCTAGCCGAACAGTTGGGATTGAGCCCGGTCCGCAACACCGCCGATGGAGACGACGTGGGCCGCCAAGTGGCCAGCCCAATCAATCTGTCCGCCACACCAGTGACCTACCGAACCAGAGCGCCGCGACTAGGCGAGCACAGCGACGAGATCCGTGACTGGCTTACCGACCTTGCGCTGCACGCAACCAAGAAATGACTGCAGCCGACTGTTGGTTGAGCCGTCTGGTCACCACCGCGCAGGAAATGATCACGTCAGCCCGGGTTGTCGTGGTCCTCGTGGCGGCCGCGATTTTCCGGGCGAAGACCGAGCGCGGGATTCGGTTGCTCGCCGCAGTCATCGACTGCCGAGCGACGTCGCCCAGTCGCTGAGCCGACCGGTCCCCCGGAATGGCGTGCCGGTCCTTCCCGGTTCGTCACCGACCTCGTGGGCGCGTCGATCCATGCAATCACCGAATACATTTCTAAATCCGGATACATCGCTGGATGTAATGTCATTTCAATGAATTTCCTCCCGACATCGGGTGCGTCTGGGTACCATGCGTCTGCAGTGTTGATATGCGTCACATGATCGTCTCGCGTTTCCCGAGTCGCGTACCACGATAGCTTTGACGAATCGGAGGTTTGTTGTGGCTACGTGGCGTGATGTTTGCCTTTACCGTCGGTCGATGCATCACCATTAGGAGGTGTGGGTCCATTAGCCCTGGCGTAGCTGTATCCCCCTCTACCCGCGCGGATTCCCAGTCGGGCAGAAACCGGCTCCTGGCTGTGCGGGTGCCCGAGTACCGTTGACAAAACATGGCTTGAACTGCACTTATTATCCCCTGGAGGTCATGGCGCGAGGACCGTCTGGGTGGTTCGTCCTCCCGGTCGAATGGATGCGGAGTGTTTCACCAGTCGATCATTCTCACCAATCGCGTGATTATTGAAGAAACCGCGGGCGGTCGCACATAAAGCGTCCGCAGAGCATCTAGTAAAAAGCGTTCCGGGGACAAGCGATGTTGGCTTGCCCAATAGCAGCTAAAAGGAAGAAAAGAGATGATCATTTCATCTTCAGTCGAAGACCGTGCCTTTACGCTGGCGAATGTCGAGCCAGCGGCTACTCCCATCGAGCAGCTATTGCGTACCTGCGAACTCGACATCTATGGTCACCGTGGATTTGTGAGTGAAACACACAATTTCTTCCCGCACGCACCGATGCCCCAGGGCCTCCCTGCGCAGTGGTCCGTATGGGATGAGTACGTGCAACAGATACCGGACTGGTATCGAGCCGGACGAGTGTGTAAGCAGCTGGTCGACCTACCCGTCTTGGATCCGGCCGACTTGCCCGACCAATACCTGGTTCGCGCCAACATGGTTCTGGGCGTTCTGGCTCTTGGCTTCAAATATTCCTGGCAAGAGATGTTCGAAAGCGGTCAGGATGCCAGTGCGGCATTGCGGCGCCAGATTACGGCCGCGGGCGACAATGTGCTCGACCCGATCCGCCGACAAATCATCGAGCCATGGGAGGCGGTCTGGCGCCGGATGGGCCGGCACCGATCTTGCGTGGAGAGCGATCTGTTCGTCGCCAACTTCGTCTGCGCCACGGGTGCGCCCTACGCATCGAACAACATCACCGGGGACAACGCGAAGTTGCTGGTTCCGTTCTTCGCAACCCGCACCGAGCACCGATTCTGGTTCTCTGTGGTCGAAATCTGTTCTCGTTTCCCAGGGGTCAGCGCGCCACTCGAGTTGCAGCGCGCGATGCGGGCACACGATCACGCACGGGTGGCGGCCGAACTGGTTCGGCTGGCACAACTTTGGCAATCGATTGTCGAAGACGTTCTTGCTTCGGCTGACACCCGAGTCAGTGCCATCGAATGGGGCAACACCACTGCCCGCTGGACTGCCGCCATGTCGGAGGGCGAAGAAGGCTTCTCGGGATTGTTCTCCCCTGCCTGGCATGTGATGGATCAGCTCATCGGTCGCACGAAATACGACTCGTTCCTCGGCCAGATCATGATTCGGACCAGAGCGATGTTGCCACCCGCCTGGCAACAGCTCGTCGCCGCTGTCGGTGAAATGCCTGTTTCCGAATACGTCGCTGAACATCGTGCGGAGTGCGCTCAACTGGACGAGGCCTACCACTTCCTCTGTCAGAGTTATGGATACTTTTTCCAGTCACATCACCGGAAGGTATTCGCGTATTCGTATCAAGCGATTCTCAGCGGTCGCGAAAGAAGCAACGGTGGAATCGAAGGCACTGCAGCGACGCCGGGCTGGGAACTTGCAAACCGGCACCTACGGGTCAGCGCCAACGAACGGCTGAGTGGGCCACGGCGAAATCATCTCCCCTTCGAGGTGTCGCCCACCTGCCATGGGAATGCCCAACTCTTGGCGTTGCCGTCGCGTGACCTCGGCTGGCTGCCGGGCGACCGTGCCGAGATCGCTGTCGAACGCGACGACGGGACATCGGTGTCGGTGCTGGCAAATTTCGTGTCCGAAGATCGCGAAAATGGCAGAACCTTCTTCTGGCTACCCGATCCGATCGAGGTCGGACGGGTCCGTTCAGTTGAGCGGCGCCCCAGCGCATTTTGCCGTCCGCCCAAGCGGCCGGCGCCTGTCGTCGTCTTCGCCGACCTGAGCTGCGTGGGCATTGCGCTGGCCATTGCACGTCACGAGTATGCGAGCACGCCGGCCATCTTCCTGGAAGGCGCGGAAATTCCCCGCGATCTTCTCCCGATGGTGAACCTCGGCACGACGATTCAACCCCACCGGGACCTCTCTGTCGTACTTCCGCGTGAGGCTCGAGACCTGCAGCGATTGCTCGATTGCGGGGCCCACGTGTACGTGCTCGGCGGTACCGCGTTCGTGCGCCGAATCCATGCCGCACTGCGTCATGCCATTGGACTGCACTCAGCCCTGGTTGACGACACGATGCGGCGATTGCGGGAAGAGCGTCGCCTGAACTTCTGCGTGCAGGTGGATTCCAGTCCGGTCGTACCGAATGCACGCTTCTATCCGTGGGATATTGCTACCGCAACCGACCCACGCCGTCGAGTGCGCGTCATTTGCAAAAGCAAAGTGCTCAACATCACGTCATTTCTCGCAATTCACCTCGGCGGCGACACGATCTTGTCAATGCTGGCCGGCACCGACATCACCAGGGAGTTCGAGATCGCGCATGGGAATGCGGCGAAGACGCTCGGGATGCCCGACGTGTTTGTCGAAGGCACAGCTGTGCCGATGCCGACTACCCTGCAACCGCTGACGGCATTCATTTATAAAGTGGTCCGCTACACCAACGCATTCGCGGTCACGCAGGCCGAGGTGCTGCGTAACAATGAAGCGGATCTCTACGTGCAGGCTTGTGGTCTATCGAACGCGCTCGAACTGTGGCCGGAAACCACTATGTGGGGTCAGGAACTTGCGGAGCAGCTGGGAATCGATTCCCAACGTCTCTCCGCCCTGACGGATATGTGCACGACGCAGCACAAGGAAACCATCGACTTCATCAAGCGATGTATGGCAGATCCGGATTCGCTTGAGCGGTGGGCAGACTATTTAGCCTGCTGTGTCGCCACGTACGAAGATTATGGCCGAATGCTGACGCTGCGGCTTTGCGACGTACTGCGGCGCGCGTACGCCGAACCCGACGGCGCCACCACTGTCGCCGAGGATGCTGCCGTGCAGATCCACGACGTGCTGGGGCGATTCGCGGCGAGTTGCTTTGACACCCTCCGATTCGGCAGGTCAACGCATGCCGAGCGTTGAACATTTGCGGGGAAAACTTCGGGGCCGCCTGCTCGTGCCGGGCGACAAAGACTACGACTCGGCACGACGGATCTGGAACGGTCGGATCGACAAACATCCGGGTGCGATCATTCAATGCCGCGGCGTGTCCGACGTCGTCGAGACAGTGCGTTTCGCCAATGCGCAGGAGCTTCAGATTGCGGTGCGGGGCGGCGGACACAGCGTCGCCGGACACGCCATGATCGACGGGGGAATCGTTGTCGACTTGAGCGGCCTCAAGGGAGTTGTCGTTGCGCGGGAGGCCAAAACGGCGTGGGCTGAAGCGGGCCTGCTGGGAAACGAACTCGACAATGAAACACAGCAATTCGGCCTAGCGACGCCGCTCGGCACCGTTTCACATACGGGCATATCGGGTCTCACCCTGGGCGGTGGCTACGGTTGGCTGTCGCGCAGCCACGGCCTCGCCTCGGACAACCTTCTGGCGGCGAATGTGGTTACCGCCCAAGGGGATTACATCCGCACAGATCGCGACACCCACGCAGACTTGTTCTGGGCGATCCGCGGCGGCGGCGGGAACTTCGGCATCGTCACCTCGTTCAAGTACGCACTGCATGACGTGGGACCGGACGTGTTCGGCGGATCGATTGCATTTCCGATCGCAGACGCAGCGACGATCCTCGATTTCTATCGGGACTTCACCCAGGGTTGCAACGATGACGTGACGCTCTATCTCTATTTCATGCATCTCGACGGTGAGTTCGCTTGTGTGCTGACGCTGCTGTCCAGCCTTTCCGCCGGGGACAACGACCGGTTGGCTGGGTGCCTGCGCTCGCTCGGCACGCCCATCCGGGACCAAATCGGCCTGGTGCGTTACTCGGCGTTGCAAAGCATGCTCGACAATGATGTGCCGCATGGCGGGCAATACTATTGGCGTGCCGGCTACCTGGGTGAGGGATCGCTGACCAGCACGGCGACGAAAACCCTCATAGAGAACTTGACGCAGATTACGTCGCCACAAAGTCTGGTTTCACTGGAGCACGTGGGCGGACAGATCAACCGCGTCGCATCATCGGAAACTGCTTTCCCCCATCGAGATGCGGCCTACAACCTCCTCATTTGTTCGGCGTGGTCGCGCGGACAGGAATCTGCGCGCCATGTGCGGTATGCCGACGATTTCTGGCAGGCGATGTCGCCCTACCTGTTAGGCAAGGCGCTTTACCAAAATTACGGAAGCGGCGATGCGCGCGCGATCTACGCCGGCAACTACACAAGGCTGGCCGAACTGAAACTCAGATTTGATCCGCACCAACGATTCAGCGGCAACAGACAGTTCGCCGACATCTAGAAAGGCACCATGCTGTGAACGCCACCCACTTCTATTCAACCTTTGAAGGCCTCATGCAGTCGGCCCTCGAAAAGGGCTTGGAAGATTTCCGGCAGAGCAAATTCCTTGACTACTGCAGGGAATACCACGACTTTCTCTGGGCGGACGAGCAGTACACGCACGTCCACCGCAAGCGGCTGCCGCACGCGCCGTACGAATTCGCGGCACGCTTCGTCGGAATACCGATGATGAACCTCCTGCTGCAGATGGGTGTTCACACCAACGCCTGGTTCCCCGGTTACTACGACATCGAAGATGAATACACGAACGGTCGTCAACCGCCACGGCATCCGAGCGGCCGTGTTTCACAAATGGTTCTGTTCGCCAACAGTGACGCGGGCTTGGAAAAATTGTGCATGGTGACGATCACCTTCCAAATTCTGCACACCGATCTGGACGGCGACTTCGGCTTCAAGGTGCCCGAGGTGTCGATTGTCGAGACGTACTGCGATGAGCCGGAAAGCTATGTCCGCCTGATCGGCCCCAACGATCCTGTCGAGGAATATCATCTGCTGGGCGAATCGTGGGTGATCTGAGGAAGACTCGCCCGCGCCGCCGCCGTGTCGTTCACTCGAATTGCACCGGATAGGTTCAATTCGACGACGATTCAGAAGGTTTCGGCGCTGACCAGCCCTACGGGGCGTTAACGTACCGACGGGAGTCGACACGTCGGGCACTCTCGTACAGTGCGGATCGAGATCGCGGCATCGTCCGACGTGTCTGTGCTGCAACACTACTCGTCGTCGATCATGCCGAAAGATATGGGCAGTGCGTACTGATACCTAACAGTCTGTGCTGCAGTGATATTCACATACCCCGCCTGTGACGAGTCCGGGCTGCCAGCCGTGTCGTTGCGCGTTTATCCGATCGAAAGCTGTTGCGGCATAACACTAGTCAAATCAGATGATCTTCGACAGATCTGCATCAACCTGGTCCGGGATGCGGTACAGTGCACGCATGCAAACCCAAAATGTAGAGAAGACAAAGACTTTCGAAGATCTCATCGCAGAGGCCATGGCTGCGCCTACGCCGGGTTGGGATTTCTCGTGGCTCGAAGGCCGCGCCACGGAGGAACGCCCATCCTGGGGGTATCAGCGATTGATGAGCGAGCGATTGGCCGGCGCGTCAGCGGCGTTGGATCTGCAGACCGGATGTGGCGAGGTGCTGGCGGGGGCGGAGAAGTTTCCGCCGACCATGGCCGCCACCGAATGGTATCCGCCCAACGTAGCCCTTGCGACAAAAATCTTGCATCCGCGCGGCGTGGTGCTGGTCGCCACCAGCGACGAGCCGGTCCTGCCATTCGCCGACGAGGCGTTTGACCTGGTAACCAGCCGCCACCCGCACGACGTCGGGGGCTGGTGGACTGAGATCGCGCGCGTGCTCACGCCCGGCGGCACCTATTTCGCCCAACACAACGGTGCCGACACGATGGTCGAACTCATCGAGTTCTTCCTCGGGCCGCAGCCCGGTGCAGGGGCCGAGCGCCAGCCCGAGGTCGAAAAGCGGCAGGCGGAGGCGGCCGGGCTGGAGATCGTCGATCAGCGGTTGGAGCGGCTGCGCGTGGAGTTCTTCGACATCGGGGCAGTTATCTATTGGCTGCGCAAGGTGATCTGGGCGGTCCCCGACTTCACCATCGAACGCTACTCTGACCGCCTGTTCGAACTTCACCAATCTATGCAGGACAACGGTCCCTTCGTCACGCGCTCCGTTCGCATGCTCGTTGAAGCCCGCAAGCCCGATCACTATCGCCCGGGAAGTGCGTGAGCATCTTCTCCGAATAGGTGCAGCGCGGTCGTTCCCGCGGCGTCGGGCCTGATTAGTCAGAGGCCGGCGTCGCGGGTGACCCGAGCGAAGCGGCTGTCGGGCGCACCGGCATCCCGTACCGCCGCGACATCACCGACGATGTCGACGTCGTCCAGAACCTCCACGAGGTCGACCTCGATCCCGTTGTCGCGCAATGCTTTCAGCGTGAGATTACCGGTGTCGGCTTGGGACATCGGCACGCTACGCAAACATTCGGCGTCGGTGGGTGCCTGCAGTCCGAGCACCCACCAACCGCCATCCCGCGCGGGCCCCAGCACGGCCTGAGCACGAAGTAGGCGTTGCGCGCAACTGGTCAGCAGCGGCGCGGTCACCTGAGGCGTGTCCATTCCGATCTGCAGCACCGCGTGCCCCGCGGCGCCTGCGTCGGCGTGCGCATTGGCGAGCCTGTCGGCGAAGTCCACCCCGCGTTGCCCGATCACGGTGAAGGACTCGAGCCGACGGCGGATCTCGTCGCCTCGGGCGGCCGCGTCCAGGTCGCCGACCAGTGCCACCACCGTGGCTGCCACCGGTGTCGCGGCCACCGCATCCAGCGTGTCCAGCAGCGCGGCGGCGGCGATCTCGGCGGCGGTCTGTTCGCCGACGGATGCGGCCAGGCGAGTCTTGGCACGGCCGGGCTCCGGCGCCTTGGCGACCACCAGCAGGGTCACCGGCATCGCCGTCATGAAATCACCTTCCAGAAATCCAGCACGGCGGTGATGCTGCCCCGCAGCGAACCGCTGACCTTCGATTTGCCGCCCGTGCGGGGGCCGTAACTGACGTCGAGTTCGACCACGCGCCAACCGGCGGCCGCGGCGCGGACCAGCAACTCCAGCGGATAGCCCGAGCGCCGATCCACGACACCCAGATTCAGCAACGCTTCCCGGCGGCCGACCCGCATCGGCGCGATGTCGTGCACCGGCAGGCCGTGCCGGGTCCGCAACCGCCAGCTCATTACCACGGTGCCGATCCGGGCGACCCACGGCCAGTGCAGCCCGGGCACCGGTCGCCGCCGGCCAATCACCAGGTCGGCACCGCGACCCAGTTCGTCGACCAGCCGAGGCAGGTCGGCGGCGTTCATCGAACCGTCGGCGTCGATGACCGCCACGATCGAGGTAGTCGCGGCGACGACTCCCGCGTGCACCGCCGAGCCGTAACCCGGCTGCGGTTCGACGACCACGTCCGCACCGTGGCGGCGAGCCACCCCGGCCGTGTCGTCGGTGCTGTTGTTGTCGACGACCAGCGCCCGGTAGCCGGCCGGAATGGCGGCAAGCACCGCCGGCAGCGACTCCTCCTCATCGAGGCAGGGCAACACCACCGTCACCTCGGGTGCCATCGGGTTAGCCAATGTGACCTACCGCCTGCTGGCGCAGCGGGGCGAACGCGAAGTCGCGCAGCCCCACGAGCGGGTCGACGGCCGCGCTGAAGCCCAGCACCTCGGCGGCCCGGCCGGGGTCGGCGACGATATGCCGAACGTCGCCACTGCGGTACTGGCCGGTGACGACCGGGGTGAACTCGCAACCGCGGGCATCGCACAGCGCGTTGGCCACCTCGAGGATCGAGATGGGCCGTCCGGAGCAGACGTTGACCGCCGTGAAATCGCCGCGATCGGTCGTGCAGCCGGTCACTGCCGCCAGGTTCGCGGCGGCGATGTCGTCAACGTGAACGAAGTCGCGCATCTGGCCACCATCCTCGAATACCCTTGGTGCCGCACCATTTTCAAGTGACGAGCGGAAGATCGCCGCGACACCGGAATACGGGGTGTCGCGGGGCATTCCGGGACCGTAGACGTTGTGGTAGCGCAGCGCCACCACTGAACCGCCGGCCGATTCCGACCAGGCCAGCGCGTAGTGCTCCTGCGCGGTCTTGCTCGCCGCGTACAGGCTGCGCGGGCGCAGAGGTGCGTCCTCGTCGACCAGTCGCCACTGCAGTTGCTCACCGCCCACCGGACACCTGTGCTCGAATATGGCGGCGTCCAGGTCCGCCGGGCGGCGTGGTAGCGGATCGACCGGTCCGTGCTCGGGGCACGCGTAGCGCCCCTGCCCGTACACCACCATCGACGAAGCAAGCACCAAACGTCGGATCCCGGCGGCGTACATCTGCGCCAGCAGTACCGCGGTGCCGAAGTCGTTGTGGCCGCCGTAGGCGGGCGCGTCGGCGGCGTTCACCCCGGCGCCGACCATCGCAGCCTGATGACATACCAGATCGACACCGGCGAGCAGCGGGGCCAACGCCTCGCCGTCCCGGACGTCGACCCGGTGGCATCCCGACGGCAACTGCGCATCGACACCATGGGCAGCCGGCAACAGGAGGTCGACGCCCACCACCTCGTGGCCGGCGGCGCGCAGAGCGGCGCCCACCCGGGACCCGATGAATCCGGCGGCCCCGGTCAGCAATATCCTCACGGCTGTGCCAGCGGCACGCGGGGGTTGAACAACTCCATCTTCTCCTCGTCGTTCTCGTCGGACCAGCCCCACCGTACGTGTCCGCGTGGGCCGGCCGCCAAAGTGCTTGCTGCGTGGGAGATCTCGACTCCTTTCGGCCGCGCGGCAGCGACCCGGCGCGGTGTGGTGGGTTACCACGCTGCCGTCACGGCGAATCCGGGTGTGACGCCCGCGGCAGGGTGGCTGCGGGGCTGACCGCTCGCGGCTCGTCGGCAAGCCCGAACAGCGCGCGGTCACCTGTCATCCGTCCCCTGTGCCCGACTCCGCCTGATACGAAACACCTGATCACAGGGTTGTGGCGAGCCGCGAGCGAAAATTTCGTGTTTTGAAATCAAGCTGACGGCAATCCACCCGGCGCTCGGTTCCGAATACCGGATGAATGCACCCACGACGCGAACGGCATGGTGATGTACGTCTTCAGAACAACCCGGACAGCGCCGGTGACCCCGCTGGCCACGGACGCTCTGCGAGTTCCACAGTGAGCGTCGACGCGCGCGAGGCGGTGTCCAGATCAGCCGATTTGATCTATCGCTCGGCTGCAGCAGGCCGCTTGTGCTGGGCGCGGGACCATCGCGGCCAGCGCCGCGATCTGCCGATGGTGCGCTGGCTGGGTGGGCAGCAGACCACGCCGCAGGACCGGCTCGCTGACGAGCACGTCCTGGGCCTGTGCTCGCCCCGGCCCACTCTCGATGTGGGTTGTGGCCCGGGACGATTCACCGCAACGCTGCAGGAGCGCGGCCTACCTGCACTCGGAGTCGACAGTTCAGCGGCCGCGGTCGAGATGACACGACGTCGCGGGGGCGCCGCGATTCGGCGCGACTTGTTCGCCCCGATGCCGGCCGAGGGCAGCTGGCAGCAGATCCTGTTGATTGACGGCAACATTGGCATCGGCGGGAACCCGGTCCGGACTCTCAGACGGGCCGCCGACCTGCTCGCCCCCGGCGGTGTCGTGATCGCCGAGATCGATTCGCCGACGACCACGGTCTGCTTCGAGATCCTGCGTTGGGAAACCGAACATCATCTCGGCCAATGGTTTCCGTGGTCGCGCGTCGGAATCCAGGCGCTCGGTGGGATCGCTTACGCCGCCGAATTCTTCGTCACTGAGGTGATCGAAGTGCACGGTCGGGTGTTCGCCGTCCTGACGGATGCAGCGCGTCGGCGGTTCGGCGCCAGCGCCGGCATCCCCGCTTGAAGCCTTTATCATCAAGGCACTGAACCTGCTGTGACAGAAACTGATTCGCCACCCGAGAACGGGGCGCGTCACGCATTTCCGGCTCCGCTGTGGCGCGCACTGGAGCGCCACCCTCCCCCGGGATCGCGTCGGCTGCAACTCTTTAGCAGCCCTCTGCGCGGCCCGTGGCTGACGTCGGTGTTCGGTGCAGCGCTGCTGATCGGGTTACCGGTGGTGATCCTGACCGGCCTGCTGTCCTATATCGCCTACGGTCCACAGTTCGGTCAGGCGTTCCCGCAGGATGTGGGTTGGCTCAAGCTACCGACCTTCGATTGGCCGAGCCGGCCATCATGGCTGTACCGGCTGACTCAGGGCGTGCACGTCGGTCTGGGCCTGATACTCGTGCCGGTGGTGTTGGCCAAGCTCTGGTCGGTGATTCCGCGGCTGTTCGCGTGGCCGCCGCTACGCTCGATCGCGCAACTGCTGGAGCGGGTGTCGTTGTTGATGCTGGTGGGCGGCATCCTCTTCGAACTCGCCACCGGGGTGCTCAACATCCAGTACGACTACCTCTTCGGATTCAGCTTCTACACCGCGCACTATTACGGGGCGTGGGTGTTCATCGCCGGCTTCGTCGTCCATGTAGTGATCAAATGGCCAAAGATGTTGGCCGGACTACGGTCTCGGTCAATTCGCGAGATATTGCGCACCTCGCGCGCCGACACCCGTCCGGAACCTCCCGACGCCAGCGGGCTGGTGGCCGCCGACCCCGCTCCCCCCACGCTGAGTCGCCGCGGGGCACTTGCCCTGGTCTCCGGCGGGGCGCTGTTCGTTGCCGCACTCACCGCAGGCCAGACCCTCGGTGGCGGCATCCGCAGGACGGCCCTGCTGTTGCCGCGGGGACGCAGCCGCGACGGTGATTTCCAGGTCAACAGAACCGCTGCGGCCGCGGCCATCACGCCCGCCGACACAGGCGCGGACTGGCGGCTCACCCTGCGCGGGCCGGGACGAAAGCTCATAATGGACAGGGCCGCCCTCCAGTCGATGGCGCAATACACCGCCGAACTGCCGATCGCCTGCGTCGAAGGGTGGTCGACGACGCAGACGTGGACCGGAGTCCGCCTGGCTGATCTGGCCGCACTGGTCGGGACGCCGAACCCCACCCGGGCCACGGTGCGATCACTGGAACGCGCCGGTGCCTTCAATCAGGCCGTGCTGCAGGCCAACCAGATCGGCAATCCCGACTCGCTGCTGGCGCTTCGGGTCAACGGCGCTGACCTGTCGGCGGATCACGGCTATCCCGCGCGCATCATCGTGCCCGCGCTGCCGGGGGTGCACAACACCAAGTGGGTACGGTCCATCGACTTCGGAGCATCCTGAAATGCGTGCCCGGTTCACCGCGTGCTACGGGGCCGACCCACTGCATCTCCTGGGCACGGTCGCGGCGTTGGCATTGGCAGGTTATGTCGTAATCCTGTTGGGCCCGAACGGGCTATGGAATTCCAGCGTCTGGTGGCAATCGATCGGCGTCTGGTTCCTGGCGGCGATCGTTGCACACGATCTCATCCTGTTTCCGCTCTACGCGCTGGCCGACCGGTCGCTGATCAAAGCCCTTGCCGCCGTGCGTATTCAACGTTCAGCGCCCGCGCCGCGCGTCTCGCCGCTCAACTACCTGCGCGTTCCGACCCTGGCCGCGGGACTGTCGCTACTACTGTTCTTCCCCGGCATCATCGAGCAGGGTGGGCCGAGCTATGCCGCGGCCACCGGGCAGGATCAGCAACCCTTCCTCGGGCGCTGGCTGCTGCTCGTCGCCGCGGTATACGGACTCAGCGCGCTGGCCTACGCCGCTCGCCTCGCAATACTGGGGCGTCGCGCGAAATCGACCGACCTCACCGTCTGACCATGGCCATAAGGTGGGGTGTTGTGAAAACCGGCCGTCGCGAAGTCATCGCGGTCTCGCTGGGCATCGTGCTGGTGGTCGCGGCTTTCCTGGTGCCCTTCCTGCACCTGGGCATCGTCACACCGCTGAAGAACAGTTCGGCGCAGGCGATCCACGCGGTCGCCGACACCGCACCGATCTTCGGCTGGTGGAAAGCCCATGTGGGCTGGGGCAGCATCGCCGCGCTCGCGATCGGTCTTGCCGCGGTCATCTGGGGGACCGGCCTGGCGCAGCGATTGTCGTGGCGGACGCTCACGCTCGCCACGTGGGCCACGTCGTGCGGGTGGGCGTTCGCGCTGGCGATGATCGACGGCTGGCAACTCGGGTTCGCGGGACGGCTGGTCACCCAACACGAATATCTGCGGCAGGTACCGGCCGTCACCGACATCCCGGAGATGTTGCGGACGTTCGCCAGCCGCATTGTGGACTTCCAGCCGAACTCGTGGATCACCCACGTCTCCGGCCATCCCCCCGGCGCCCTGCTCACCTTCGTCTGGCTGGACCGCATCGGACTGGGGGGTGGTGCGTGGGCGGGTGCGTTCTGCCTGCTGGTCGGGTCGAGCGCGGCCGCCGCCGTGATCGTCGCGGTGCGCGCCGTGGCCGACGAGCCGACCGCCCGGTTGGCCGCGCCGTTCGTTGCGGTCGCGCCGACCGCGATCTGGATCGCGGTGTCCGCCGATGGCTACTTCACCGGTGTCGCCAGCTGGGGCATCGCCCTGCTGGCGCTGGCGGCGAGTCGCAGCGTGCGCCGGCCGCTGCTGGCGGCGGCCGGCGCCGGCCTGCTGCTGGGCTGGGCCGTCTTCCTGAATTACGGGCTGGTGCTGCTGGGTTTGCCGGCGGTGGCGGTGCTGATTGCGGTGCGCAATCGTCGAGCGGCGCTGACCACGTTGGCTGTGGCGGTTCCGGCGGCGATGGCGGTAGCGCTCACCTTTGCCGTGACAGGCTTTTGGTGGTTCGACGGCTACACACTGGTCCAGCAGCGTTATTGGCAGGGCATCGCGATGAATCGGCCGTTCCAATACTGGGGTTGGGCCAACTTCGCCTCAGTCGTCTGCGCCGTGGGCCTCGGCAGCGTCGCCGGCTTGGGCCGGGTCTTCGACCTGCCGGCAATTCGGCGGCTATCCGGTCTGCATCTGCTGGTGCTGGCGGCACTAACCGCGATCCTGTGCGCAGATCTGAGCATGCTCAGCAAGGCCGAGACCGAACGCATCTGGCTGCCGTTCACGGTGTGGTTGACGGCGGCTCCGGCGCTGCTGCCGCGATCATCGCAGCGCTGGTGGCTGGCGCTCAACGTGGTCGGCGCGCTGGTGCTCAACCACGTCATCCTGACCAACTGGTAGCCCGCTACGTTCGCCAAGCAGCGCGGCGCGTTGCCCGAGCCGAGGCGTTACTCGCACAGAGATCGCTGACGTGAACGAGCTCGACCCCGAGGTCGTTCAGAACGCCGCACCGAGACTTGGCCGCACTCGCGGCGAACCGTCGGCAAAGGCGTGTTGACCAGGCTCCCCCGGAAGGACTCGAACCTTCAACCCTTCGGTTAACAGCCGAATGCTCTGCCAGTTGAGCTACAGGGGACTATCAGTCCAACGAACGCTGGCGCTGACCGCGGGACGACTCTAGCGTACTGGCAGGGCTGTACCCAATTAGACCCAACCGGCGCTTGCGCAGCCGTTGCCGAACAGATGAGGCAGGATGGAGCCAATGCATTTCATCTCGGAGGGATCGCTTTGATCGGGTATGTCGCCGTATTGGGGGTGGGCTACGTGCTGGGCACGAAGGCCGGACGTCGCCGCTACGAGCAGATCGCCGGCACTTACCGGGCCGTGACCAGCAGCCCCGTGACCAGATCGCTGATCGAGGGGGGCCGGCGCAAGATCGCCAACCGAATCTCCCCCGACACCGGATTCGTGACGTTGGCCGAGATCGACGCCGGGACCACCGTCGTCGAACGCAGCGCGCAGGACCTGAATCCAACGGTCGAGGCGCAACCTACGCGGTGAGGTCGTTGCCGCTGGCCTGCTCCAGCAGGCTGCGCCGGTAGGCCTCCATCGCGACCAGGTCGCCGAACAACGCGTGGTATTCGTCGCCCTGTTCGATCGGCGACATGCGCTGCAGTTTGGACTTCACCTCGGCGATCTGCCGACCCATCCACACCTCCTGCAGCCGGGCCAGTACCCCGGAGATGTAGCGCGGCAACTGCTCGTCGTCGGCGCGGATCGTCTCGACGCCCAGCTCACTGATCAGACCGGCGGTCAGGGACGACTTGGTCTGCTGGCGCACCATGTCCAGCCATTGGCCGCCGCTGACGCCGATCGAGGTGCCGCCCGCCGTCTCGATCGCGGCCCGCACGGCGGCATAACCCGGATGCGTGAAGCTTTCGACGGTCAGGGTGTCGAACACCGGACCGGCCAGCGCCGGATACTGCAGCGCCGATTTGAGCGCCTCACGCTGCGGCCACAGCGTCGGGTCACGCGGATCGGGCCGGGCCACGCCGGGATCGGCGGCCGCCGCGTCCGGGTTGGCCGCAACGGGGTCCCGCGCCGGACGCCGGGACGGCTTCGCGCCGACGGACCCGCCGCCGCTGCGGGATTTTTTGGCCTCACCCCGCACCCGGTCGATGACCTGCGCGACGTCGTCCCACCCGACCCAGCCGGCGAGCTGGCGTGCGTACTCATCGCGCAGCGTCGGGTCCTTGATCTGGCCCACCATCGGCACGCAACGACGCAGCGCGGCCACCCGGCCTTCGGCGCTGTCCAGGTCGATCTCGGCCAGTGCGGTGCGAATCGCAAACTCGAACAACGGGGTTCGCCGGGCCACCAGATCGCGCAGCGAACCGTCACCGGCCTTCAGCCGCAGGTCGCACGGGTCCATGCCGTCGGGCGCGACCGCCACGAAGGACTGGCCGGCCAGATTCTGCTCGCCGGCGAAAGCCTTGAGCGCGGCGGCCTTACCGGCGTCGTCACCGTCGAAGACGTAGATCAACTCGCCCCGGAAGAAGCTGTCGTCCATCATCAGCCGGCGCAGCATGGCCAGGTGCTCGTCGCCGAACGCGGTGCCGCAGGACGCGACCGCGGTGCTGACCCCGGCCAGGTGCATGGCCATCACGTCGGTGTAACCCTCCACCACCACCGCCTGGTGTCCCTTGGCGATATCGCGTTTGGCGAGGTCGATCCCGAACATCACCGCGGACTTCTTGTACAGCACGGTCTCGGGGGTGTTGACGTACTTGGCTTCCATCGGGTCGTCATCGAACAGCCGGCGCGCACCGAACCCGATCACCTCGCCGGCCGAGCTGCGGATGGGCCACAACAGTCGCCGGTGGAACCGGTCGATGGGGCCGCGGCGCCCCTGCTTGGAGAGTCCCGCAGCTTCCAGCTCCTTGAACTCAAAACCTTTGCGCTGCAAATGCTTTGTCAGTTTGTCCCAACCCGAGGGGGCGAATCCGCAGCCGAAACGGCGGGCGGCCTCGGCATCGAAGCTGCGCTCGGTCAGGTATTGGCGGGCCGGGGCGGCCTCAGCGGACTCCAACTCCTCGGCGTAGAACGCCGCGGCCGCCGCGTTGGCGGCGACGAGTCTGCTACGGCTGCCGCGGTCGCGTTGCACGCTGGTGGCCGGGCCGGTGTAGCTGATCGTGTGGCCGATCCGGTCGGCCAGCATCTCGACGGCTTCCACGAAGCTGACGTGCTCGATCTTCTGGATGAAGGCGTAGACGTCGCCGCCCTCGCCGCACCCGAAGCAGTGGAAGTGGCCGTGGTTGGGGCGGACGTGAAAGGACGGCGATTTCTCGTTGTGAAACGGGCAGAGACCTTTGAGCGAGTCGGCACCGGCGCGCTTGAGTTGGACATAGTCGCCGACGACGTCCTCGATCGCGGCCCCGTCCCTGATGGTGGCGATGTCGCGATCGGATATTCGGGACCGACCGCCGGGACGGCCGGCGTCCCTGGAACCCGCCGGACTCGACACGGGCTCAGTGTAGGCCGTTGCCCGGACGCTTACCGGCCGTGCTGTCGATGCGTTCCAGTCGCCCCTCGGTGTAGGAGGCGATCTGATCGACGATGACCCGCAGCCGCGCCTGGTCGTCGGCCGCGGCATTGAACGCCGCGGCAAACATCGGGTCCAGGGTCTGCGGGGCGCCGGTCTGCAGCCAGTGCGCCACCCGGTGAATCCGCTCGCGCTGCCGGGCCTGAGTTTCCAGGTGGCGTGGGTCGGACATGATGAATTGCAGCGCAAGTATTTTCAGCACTGCAACCTCGGCCCGGACCAGATCCGGCACGTGCAATTCGGCCTGGTAACGCACCAGCGGCGCTGGCCCGGCCGCCGAGCGGGTAGTCGCGATGGCAGCTGTGGCAAACCGTCCGACCAGCTCGCTGGTCAGCCGCTTGAGCGCGACCGCCGCCGCCAATGTGGCGTCGTACTTACCGACGGCGGCAACCACCGGCAGCCCGGACAGCCGGCGCGCGGCCTGCATCAAGTCGTCGGCTCCAACCTGGGGAAACTCGTTCTCCCCCAGCTTGGCCAATCCAGCGGCTTCGTCCTCGTCGGCGAGCACCCGCAGGTCGATGCGTTCGGAGACCACACCATCTTCGACGTCGTGCACGGAGTAGGCGACATCGTCGGCCCAGTCCATGACCTGGGCCTCCAGGCAGGTGCGCCGACCCGGGGCGCCGGCGCGCGCCCAGGCGGCAGCCTCCCGGTCGTCGTCGTAGAAGCCGTACTTGCGCTCTCCGGCGCTGCGCGACCACGGATACTTTGTGACCGCGTCCAGCGCGGCGCGGGTCAAGTTCAGCCCCGCGCTACGCCCTTGTCCGTCAAGAACTTTGGGCTCCAGGCTGGTCAGGATACGGAAGTTCTGCGCGTTTCCCTCGAAACCGCCGTAGGCGTCGGCGACCTCGTTGAGCGCCCGCTCACCGTTGTGCCCGTACGGTGGGTGGCCGATGTCGTGGGCCAGACCGGCCAACTCGACGAGATCCAGATCGCAGCCCAGGCCGATCGCCATCCCGCGCCCGATCTGGGCCACCTCGAGCGAGTGGGTGAGCCTGGTGCGCGGCGTGTCGCCTTCCCGTGGCCCGACCACCTGGGTTTTGTCGGCCAGCCGGCGCAGCGCGGCGCTGTGCAGCACGCGCGCCCGGTCGCGGGCGAAGTCGGTGCGGTGCTGACCTTCGGTACCGGGCAGACCCGCACTCTTCGGCGCTTCGAGTACCCGCCGCTCGCGGTCGAAGTCGTCGTAAGGGTCGTCCCGATCTGTATTCACCGCCCCACAGTCTGCCAGCGGTCGATGTCACTCTTCCCAGCCAGCCGGATACCGGTTTAGGCAGGACGGTCAGGGGTATCAACAGGCTCACTGGGTCGGATCCAGGGTTGAAGAAAACTGGCGGGTCTCGACAGGTTTCCGGTGCGTCGTCGCCGCGATCAGACCTGATCTTGACATTCCCCGCTCGTGCGCCCGACCGGCCCGCCCACAGTGTGCCGCCGGGCGAATCCCTTGCGCAGTTCAGGAGTGGATCAATAGTGACGAAGTACGTGCACAACAAACGTTGGATGCGCCGACTGGCAACCGCCGCGTGCGCGGCGGCCACCGTCCCGGCGTTACTCGGGGTGGTCGGCAACGAACCGGCTGCGCGGGCCGCTGCGCCCGAATTCCTGCAGGTGCCCTCCGCGGCGATGGGCCGCAACATCACCGTGGAGTTCCAGCAGGGTGGTGCCCCGGCGGTCTACCTGCTCGACGGACTGCGGGCCCGCGACGACCGCAACGGCTGGGACATCGAAACGAACGCGTTCGACGAGTACCAGGGGTCCGGTATGTCGGTGGTCATGCCGGTCGGCGGACGCTCCAGCTTTTACGCCGACTGGTACGGGTCGGCAAACGGCGCCACCTACAAATGGGAAACCTTCCTGACCAGTGAGCTACCGGCCTACCTGGCGGGCAAGGGCGTCCGCACCACGCGCAATGCCGTCGTCGGCGTCTCGATGTCCGGATCGTCGGCACTGATCCTCGCCGCCTACCATCCCAGTCAATTTGCCTATGCCAGTTCGCTTTCGGCGTACCTGACACCGTCCAGCGGCAACGGACCCACGCTGATCAAGTTCGCGATGAACGACGAAGGCGGTTTCAACCCCGAAGACATGTGGGGCCCGTCGGGCGGACCCGGGTGGCAGCGGCACGATCCCACCGTTCAGGCCGGGCGACTGGCCGGCAACAACACCCGCCTGTGGGTGTACAGCGGCAACGGAACACCCTCGGAACTGGGGCAGAACAGCCTCCCGGGCCAGGTCATCGAGCAGGTCGTACTGCAGAGCAACGTCGACTTCAAGAACGCCTATACCGCGGCCGGCGGACGCAACGCCACCTTCAACATCGACGGCAGCGGTGTCCATGGCTGGAGCTATTGGAACGCACAGTTGGTCGCGATGAAATCCGACATGCAGCGGACGCTGGGAGCCGGTGGCGGGCAGGCCTGACTGCTGGCCGGCCGGGATGGGGTGCGGGCCCTGCGCGGACCGCACCCCGTCCACGGGGCCGCAATGGTCGAAATGACGGTCGCCGGAGCTAAGTTAGCGCTATGCGCATTGTTCGCCTGCTGGGCGTGATCCTGACCATCGTCACCGTCGGCCTGACCGGCGGGCTGCTGGCAGCGCCGCAGGCGCAGGCGCAGCCACCGTTCCGGTTGCCGGGCTACGTCACCGACAACGCGGGCGCGCTGTCGGAGTCCGGTCGGGCCGCGGTGACGGCGGCGACCATCAAGCTCTACGGCGAACGGCGCATCCGGTTGTGGGTGGTCTATGTCGACACCTTCTCCGGGCTGGACAGTCAGACGTGGGCCGAGCAGACCTTCCGGGCCAGCGATCTGCACAGCAGCGACGCGTTGCTGGCGGTGGCCACCACCGACCGTGCGTACGCCTTCCTGGCGCGCAGCGGCTTGCCGGGCGTCAGCGCCCGACGGGTCGACGACCTGCGCCGCAACCAGATCGAACCGGCGCTGCACAACAGCGACTGGAGTGGGGCGGCGGTGGCCGCCGCGGACGGACTCAACAAGCCACCGAAGTCGACGTGGTCACCGCAGTTGCTCATCACGCTGGCGGCCATCGTCGCGGCCATCGGGGTGCTGCTGCTGATCCTGTTGCTGGTGATGCGCCGGCGTGCGCGGCGGCGCCGGGCCGATGCCCTGGCGGCGGCGCGACGGGTGGATCCCACCGATGCGACCGCGCTGGCCGCGGTCCCGTTGGACATCCTCGACGAGCTGTCCCGCTCGAAGGTGGTGGAAGTCGACAATGCGGTACGCACCAGTTCCAACGAGCTCGCACTGGCCATCGAGGAATTCGGCGAACAACGCACCGCACCGTTCACCCAGGCCGTGAACAACGCCAAAGCTGCACTGGCGCAAGCATTCACGGTGCGCCACCAACTCGACGACAGTATCCCCGAAACGCCTGCACAACGACGTGAACTGCTCACCCGGGTGATCGTCGCCGCGGCCGCCGCGGACCGTGAGTTGGAGTCCCAGACCGAAGCCTTCGAGCAGTTGCGTGATCTGGTGATCAACGCGTCGTCGCGGCTGGATACGTTGACCCAGGTGTATGTGGAACTGACCAGCCGGGTGGAGCCCGCCACCCAGCACCTGGCCGAGTTGCACAAAGAATTCGGTGCCGCGGCGCTGGCTTCGGTTTCGGCCAACGTGGACACCGCCAGAGATCGGCTGGAGTTCGCCGACCGCAACATCGCCACGGCCCGCCAATTGGCCGGCCACGCGATGAGCGGCCAGCAGACGCGACTGGCGGATTCGGTGCGCAGCGCCGAATCCGCGCTGGGACAAGCGCGTTCGCTACTCGATGCGGTGGACAGCGCAGCCGACGACATCCGGTATGCCGTCGACAACTTGCCGTCGTTGCTGTCTAACATCCAGACCGGCATCCGGCGCGCCAACGAGCTGCTGCAGAAGGCGCCGGGCAACAACGCAGCGCACACCGGTGAGCTCATCGCTGCGCGCGACGCCGCCGCCAGGGCGGTGGACAGTGCGGGCGGCCCGGCAGGGGTGCGAGGCACGTCGGACCCGCTGAGTACTTTCGCGCGGCTCACCAAGGCCGACGCCGAACTCGACCGGCTGGTGGCCACGGTGTCCCAGGAGCAGGCGAACACCGAACGCCTCCGGCGCTCGCTGGAGCAGGCGCTGTTCACCGCGGAATCCCGGGTACACGCGGTATCGGAGTACATCGACACCCGGCGCGGCAGCATCGGGCCCGAGGCAAGGACTCGGCTCGCGGAAGCCAGGCGCCAACTCGAGGCCGCTCAGCAGCGAAAGTCGTCGAACCTCAACGATGCGATCGCTTACGCCAACGGTGCCTCGACCCGGGCAGCCGAGGCGCAGGCACTGGCCAACGCCGACGTGCAGGCGGCCCAGCGCGCCTTCACCCGGCGCAACGACAGCGACACCGGCGCGGTACTGGGTGGCATCATCATCGGCGATCTGCTCAGCGGTGGCATGCGGGGCGGATTCGGTGGTTGGAGCCCGACATCCTTCGGCGGGTCGGGCTCTTCGGGATCATCCGGCGGCGGCTTCCTGGGTGGCGGCGGCCGGTTCTGAGCAGAAAGAACTGCGCACGCCCACTCGCGTTACCGCGAGCAAGCGTGCGCAGTCAGTGGCCGTGGCGGGCGCACCGACCAGCGGTGCGCCGCCCCGAACCGGGAACTTCTCTCAGGCCCAGCTGGACCCGACGGCGCTGTCAGTCTGCGCCATGTTGTTGCCGGCACTCTGGACCTTCTGGCCGTGAGTGTTGGCCTGCTCGTAGATCACCTGGAAGTTGCGGCCCAACTGGGCGATGAACTCCTGGCAAGCTACCGAACCGGCGCCGCCCCAGAAGTCACCGGCAGCCAGCACATCGCGAACGATGGCCTGGTGCTCGGCCTCCAAGTTGGCAGCCTGGGCGCGAATGAGAGCGCCGTGCGCGTCGACATCGCCGAACTGGTAATTGATTGTCATTGAACCTGTTCTCCTTGGTCTGTGAATGTTGTTAAGATGCAGCGGCTTTCGCCGCCGTCAGAGTTAGCTGCTCAGGATCTGCTGCGAAGCCTGTTCTTGCTGCTCGTAGTTGTTCGCGTCGCGAACCAACCCGTCGCGCACCCCGTGCAACATGTTCACGATGTTGCGGAAAGCGGTGTTCATCTGACCCATGGTGTCCAGCGAGGTGGCCGAGGCCAGACCGCTCCAGCCCGCACCCGCGATGTTCTGCGAGGACGCGTACATGCGACGGGCCTCGTCCTCGACGGTCTGGGCGTGGGTCTCGAAACGACCCGCCATGGCCCGCATTGCGTGCGGGTCGGTCATAAAGCGAGTTGCCATGTTGCTTTTCTCCTTATTGGTTGTGGAAGTGTTTTCGGATTTCCAGTGTTCGATCGATGTGATTACTGGCTTCGTGACGTCCCGAAGCCGTCAATCACCCGTAGCCAACGACAGTCTTGACCCCTTCTCTCATCCGGCTGCCGGCGAATGCGGGACCACGCTGCTACCGCGTGGCATCTCGAAACGTGGTTCGGCGTTCTCCGCTTCCCACTGTTTCCACTCACCCCACTCATCCCACTCGTCGTTAGTTGGTTCGATCGGTTCCGGATCGACCGCACCAGGCACCACGACGACGTCTTCGACACCAGCTTCGGAGTCCTTCGACCAGTGGTCGTAGTCATCCGGCGGGACAGCGGTACCCCAGCTCAGCGGAACTGACAATCCGCCTAGCATGCCCGACTCGCCCCGCTTCGCCGCCACAGAGTCGGGCGGCAGGGGCGGACCCAGAGGCAGAAGCACGCTGTCTCCTTCCAATGACTTCCAAACTGATGTCAACACACGCACTCAATGGCAAGCACAACCACCAAGCTCTCGAATCTTAAGACAATCCACGCTGCTATACCCCTAAAATCTCGGAATAATTTTTGGCGCAGCGTGCACTTTCCGGCCTTGCTGCCGACCGGTGCGCCGCCCCGGGCCGGTGGCCCCCGCCCGGGCCTCTGCTAAGCCGGCCCACCGTGTCCGTCGGGGGCGGCCGTCGGAAAAAACTTAGTCAATCCCACATTCCTGATCGATTTCTCAAAGAGCTGGTCGGCGACTGCAATTCGGGCCGCGGGTCCCCCAGTCCAACGTGGTCAGCGGCGTGGTCGCGCCTCAGTCGCTGCGCCGTGTTTCTCAGCGCTACGCCAGGATTGACCGACGGGCCGGCCCAGTCCTGGGCAGCGGGAAATCACTGCCGGCGAACGAGTTCCGCTACCCCGGCAGCCGGTTGTAACGTCCTTCGAGATGTGGTGCACGGTGCTGGTGTTAGCTCTTGTGGCGACCGCCGATCCGGTTCGGATCGCGGTCAGCGCGGCGCTTTCGGCGCGTCCCCGCGCCGTTGGCCCCCTGGTCGCGTTCTGGCTCGGCGGTGTCGCGATCAGCGCCACCATGGCGGTCGGGGTGTTGTTCGGATTGCGCGATCGCACAGTCGCCGTCGTGCACCGGCTGCAGATCGCCACTGCCACTTCCACCGCCGGACACGTTCAGGTGGCAATGGGCGCCGTGGCCTTACTGATTGCAGCGACCGCGGTTGGCCTGGCGTCGCGGCGTTCGCGGTTGCCGATGACGGCACCCCGACCGACGCCCTTCGCCAGGTGGTCGTCCCGCGCCCGCTGCGCCTTGCTCGCCCGGCCGGTTGCGGTGGCGTTCGCCCTGGGGGTCGGGATGCTGATCGACTTCCGGTTGCTTGCCGCGCTCACCGCGATCGTCGCCTCAGGCGCCGCGGCAGGCATCCAGCTCGGCGCTGCCGGGTTGTACACCCTGGTGGCGTTGGCCTTCGTCGAACTCCCCCTGATCGGTCGGCTGGCGGCACCCGCCAAGACCGATCAGGTGATGTCGGCGGTGACCCGGTGGGCAGCAGCCCGCCGGCAACAGCTCTTCGGAGTCGTCATCGCACTGCTGGGCGCGTTCCTGCTGAGCCGCGGATTGGCCTACCGCTGAATAAGCTTGCACCACATGCGATCTGACCCCTGAGCTGACAAAGGCGCGGACGACGCAGATCCCCCGATGCGTCACCCGCGCCTTTGACGTCGTTGGTTATCCGACTCCGGTCCGCGGGATCACGCTGGGCCGGTTCTGCACCACGTGCGGACTCGCCCCGCCGCGGCCCATCATGCCGCCGGGCATGCCTTGTCCAGCGCCACCGCCACCCATGGGCATCGGCATCATCGGCATGCCGCCGCCTGCAGCACCGGCACCGGCACCGGCGGCCTGAGCCATCTCCGCGGCGTTCATCCCGACACCCGACATCGCCGAGCTGGCCATGCCCTTGGGCACCGACCCCTGCCAGGTCGGCGGCACCGACATCGCACCCACCAGGCGCGCATTGCCCAGGCCGGCCGCCATCCCGGCGCCCAATCCAGCGCCACCACCGGCACCCAGGCCCTTCATTGGATTGACGTCGCTGGCCAGCGCCGGCATGGCGCCCAGATCGGCCGCTGTCGTCGCACCCGCCAAACCTGCGGTTCCGGCGCCGGCAGTCTGTCCCAGCTGCATCATCGGACCGATCAACATGCTGGCCGGCATCGCCCCCGCCTGCACCACCGACATCGCCATGTCCAGTGGCACCGCGGCCGCCGCCGACTGCACGCCCGCAACCAGGGCGGGCGCCGCCGCGGCGACGCCTTCGGCCACCGGGCTCAGCGCCGCCGTGGCCGACGAAGCCAATCCCGCAACATGCCCGTTGACCGTCGTGACCAATCCGGCCAAGTCAAGCGGCGGCGCACTGAACGGGGTCAAGCTGGCAGCCACCGCCGTCGCACCCGAGTGATACCCCAGCATCGCAGCCACATCCTGGGCCCACATCTCCACGTAATCGAACTCGTTGGCGAAAATCGCCGGCGTATTCAACCCCAGGAAATTCGTCGCAATCAACGTCATCAACGAGACCCGGTTCGCCTCCACCGCCAACGGATGCACCGTGGCCGTCAACGCCCCCTCAAACGACGACGCCGCCGCCCGCGCCTGGGACGCAGCCGCCTGAGCCTGCGCCGCCGCAGCCCCCAACCAGCCCACATACGGCGTCGCCGCAGCCGCCATCGACACCGACGCCGGACCCGCCCACGGACCACTGGCCAAACCCACGATCACCGAATCGAACGAATTCGCCGCCGCCGACAAATCCGCGGCCAAACTCTCCCAAGCCGCCGCGGCCACATGCAACGGACCCGACCCGGCACCGGCAAAAATCCGCGCCGAGTTGATCTCCGGCGGCAACCACGCGAAATCCAAGAACATCGCTATCCTAACCAGCCAGCCGCGTCAACGGCGCCAACAAGTACCTGCGACCTGCCCCGTACCCAGCTCACGGCTGGATCGTAAGTCAGACCGCACCGATAAGTTCGGGCTTTCACCAAATGAGCTGACGTTTTGGTTTTCGGACACCGAATCGACTTTGCTTCCAACTGAGTATATTCCACGTTCGAACATGCCACGGGCGCGAATTGCGCACCCGTCCAGATGCGTGTCCGCGCCCGTGATCGGCACCTGGCCGAGGCTTGCGACTATCCGACTCCGGTCCGCGGGATCACGCTGGGCCGGTTCTGCACCACGTGCGGACTCGCACCGCCGCGGCCCATCATGCCGCCGGGCATGCCTCCCGCCCCGGCGCCGCCGCCCATCGGCATCGGCATCGGCATCATTCCCGTGCCGGCACCGGCAGCCATCCCGGCGGGGTTGGGCATGGCGCCCAGACCCGTCATCGCCGAACTGGTCAGCGCCTTAGGTACCGACCCCTGCCAGGTTGGGGGCACCGACATCGCACCCACCAGGCGCGCATTGCCCAGGCCGGCCGCCATCCCGGAACCGAGTCCGCCGCCGCCGGCACCCAAGCCGTTGAGCGCCGGGGCGGTGTCGCCGACGAACTTGGGAAGGTCGGCCAGCCCTTCGGTGGCTCCGGCCAGTCCGGCAGCACCGGCGTTGGCGGTCTGCCCGAGCTGCATCATCGGACCGATCAACATGCTGGCCGGCATCGCCCCCGCCTGCACCGCCGACATCACGGTCGCCACCGGCACCGCGGCCGCCGCCGACTGGACGCCGGCCACCACCGACGACGCGCCCGCGGCAACCCCTTCGGCCACCGGGCTCAGCGCCGCCGAGACCGAGGTCGCCGCCCCCACGACGTGGGCGTTGACCGTCGTGGCCAGTCCGGCCAAGTCAAGCGGCGGCGCACTGAACGGGGTCAAGCTGGCAGCCACCGCCGTCGCACCCGAGTGATACCCCAGCATCGCAGCCACATCCTGGGCCCACATCTCCACGTAATCGAACTCGTTGGCGAAAATCGCCGGCGTATTCAACCCCAGGAAATTCGTCGCAATCAACGTCATCAACGAGACCCGGTTCGCCTCCACCGCCAACGGATGCACCGTGGCCGTCAACGCCCCCTCAAACGACGACGCCGCCGCCCGCGCCTGGGACGCAGCCGCCTGAGCCTGCGCCGCCGCAGCCCCCAACCAGCCCACATACGGCGTCGCCGCAGCCGCCATCGACACCGACGCCGGACCCGCCCACGGACCACTGGCCAAACCCACGATCACCGAATCGAACGAATTCGCCGCCGCCGACAAATCCGCGGCCAAACTCTCCCAAGCCGCCGCGGCCACATGCAACGGACCCGACCCGGCACCGGCAAAAATCCGCGCCGAGTTGATCTCCGGCGGCAACCACGCGAAATCCAAGAACATCGCAACCCCAACCAAGCCAGCCGCGTCAGCGGCGCCTTCCCAGTGTGGCGTCCGTCACCCGAAACAGTCCACGGCCGAATCGTAAGCCCATTTCGACGAAAAGTCTCCGAGGTTCAGGCCAATCTCTGACGATTCTCCCGCTTTTCCGGGACAACCCTGTGCGTGACCAGACAAGTGTCCAGTGGAGAGTCCAGAAATTGGACATTCCCACCCGAATCCGGTCGCGGAAGATATCAAATAATGCTCAGAAATCGCGGCCCGATATCGATGGACGAAACTCTGGAACGTCCCGAAACACCGTCGTCGGAGGCAAGATCCGGGAACGGTTCGCCACCGGGACTCCCGTCCGGTTGCACGGACCGGAGGTTGGCAGGACCATCGCTGCCGGTGCTGCGGTAGGTACCACCGGCGGGGCCGGACGGGGTCGCCGTTTCGGCAATTTCCGGAATTCGTTTTCCGGCTATCGGCATTGGCGCCCCCGGCGGGAAAGCTGCCACGGCAAGAATGGCGTGGGCGACCAATAACGGGGGCCGCGAAAGCGGCGGCATCAGCAGCCCTTGAGACGCACCGCGAGGTAGTCGCCGACGTTGCCGATGGCAACGCGCTCCTGCGTCATGGCGTCGCGCTCCCGCACCGTGACCGAGTCGTTCTCGAGCGAGTCGAAGTCGACCGTCACGCAGTAGGGCGTACCGATCTCGTCCTGGCGGCGATAACGCCGGCCGATCGCACCGGCGTCGTCGAAGTCGATGTTCCAGGATCTGCGCAATTCGGCGGCCAGGTCGCGCGCCTTCGGGCTGAGGTCTGCATGCCGGGACAACGGCAGCACCGCGGCCTTGACCGGCGCCAGGCGAGGGTCGAGTCGCAGCACCGTCCGCTTGTCCATGCCACCCTTGGCGTTGGGCGCCTCGTCCTCGGTGTACGCGTCGATCAGGAACGCCATGAACGAACGGGTCAGACCGGCCGCAGGCTCGATGACGTAGGGGGTGTAGCGGGTGTCGCCGGCCTGATCGTAGAACGACAGGTCGGTGCCGGAATGCTTTGTGTGCGTTGACAAATCGAAGTCGGTCCGGTTGGCGACGCCTTCCAACTCCCCCCACGGGTTGCCTTGGAAGCCGAATTTGTACTCGATGTCGACGGTGCGGTCGGAGTAATGCGACAGCTTTTCCTTGGGATGTTCGTAGAGCCGCAGGTTCTCCGGATCGATACCCAGATCGATGTACCACTCACGCCGGGTGTCGATCCAGTACTGATGCCACTCCTTGGCCGTCGAGGGCTCGACGAAGAATTCCATCTCCATCTGCTCGAACTCGCGGGTGCGGAAGATGAAGTTGCCGGGGGTGATCTCGTTGCGGAAGCTCTTCCCGATCTGCCCGATGCCGAACGGCGGCTTGCGGCGCGCGGTCGTTACCACGTTGGCGAAGTTGACGAAGATGCCTTGGGCGGTCTCTGGGCGCAGATAGTGCAGTCCCTCCTCGGTCTCGATGGGACCGAGATACGTCTTGAGCATCATGTTGAATTCGCGCGGTTCGGTCCATTGACCCTTGGTGCCGCAGTCCGGGCAGACAATCTCAGCCATCGGCACGGCCTCAGGATCGGGCAGACCCTTCTTCAGGGCGAAGGCCTCCTGCATATGGTCCTGCCGGTGCCGCTTATGACAGTTCAGGCACTCCACCAGCGGATCGTGGAAGACCTCGACGTGACCGGAGGCAACCCACACCTCGCGCGGCAGGATGATCGACGAATCGAGTCCCACGACGTCGTCGCGGCCGGTGACCACCGCCCGCCACCACTGGCGTTTGACGTTCTCCTTGAGTTCGACGCCCAGCGGGCCGTAGTCCCACGCCGACCTGGTGCCCCCGTAGATTTCGCCGGCAGGGAACACGAAGCCACGGCGTTTGGCCAGGTTGACCACGCTGTCGATTACAGACGCCACGGGGCGTGTGCTCCCTTCGGAAGTGCTGGCCGGCGCAGGCGACATGACCGCCGCCCGTAAAACATCAGTCATGGTAGCGACCGTCGTGCCGGTCTTTGACATGCATCATCATGCATGTGACAGTGGAGAGCGGTCCGAATGCAAGGTACTTGGGCATGCTTGGTGGCTCGGCATGGCTGGTCAATCGATGAGGTGGTGACTCTTACGGTGACGTCGCCGTCGACTCCAACTGCCGCCGATGACGACCTGGTCGGGCCGCACGAGCACGGTGCTGACGGGTTCGGGGCACACCCCGTGTATCCGACGCCGCCGTCCCGCGAAATTCTGGATGCCGCCGGGGAATTGCTGCGCGCGCTGGCCGCCCCGGTGCGGATCGCGATCGTGCTGCAGTTGCGCGAATCCCAGCGCTGCGTACACGAGTTGGTCGACGCGCTGGGCGTGCCTCAGCCGTTGGTGAGCCAGCACCTGAAGATCCTCAAGGCGGCCGGGGTGGTCGCCGGGGAGCGGTCGGGTCGCGAAGTGCTCTACCGGCTCGCCGACCACCACCTGGCGCACATCGTGCTCGACGCAGTCGACCACGCCGGCGAGGACCTCGCATGACCGGCACCCGCGCCGACACCGGTGCAGGGGCATCTCCCGCTCGCGGGGGACGGAGCGAAGGAGTGGCGCCGTGACTGAGGTGAGTGTCCGTTCCACCCGGCAGCGGGCGGCCATCTCGTCGCTGCTGGAGACGCTGGACGAGTTCCGGTCGGCCCAGGAACTGCACGACGAATTGCGCCGCCGCGGGGAGAACATCGGGCTGACCACCGTCTACCGCACGCTGCAGTCGATGGCCACCGCAGGCATGGTCGACACGCTGCGAACCGACACCGGTGAATCGGTCTATCGCCGGTGCTCGGATCATCATCACCACCATCTGGTGTGCCGCAGCTGCGGCTCCACCATCGAGGTGGGCGACCACGAAGTCGAGACCTGGGCGGCCGAAGTAGCCGCCAAATACGGCTACTCCGATGTCAGCCACACCATCGAGATCTTCGGCACCTGCTCGGACTGCCGCTGACCGATGCGGTCAGCCGGTCAGCTCACCGCGAATCCGCGCCCCGCTGTCCAGCACCAACAAGATCAGCGTGCGCAGCGCGTCATCCGTCAGGCCGGCGCCGGGGAAGTTGTAGCGCAGCATCACATCGGCGGTCTTGCCCTTCTGCAACAGCGTCACCGACCCGAAGTTCAAATCCCTTGCCTGCCTGGTCACCCGGTCGCTGAGCTTTCGGGACAGCGGCACATCCCAGGCCAATATCTGGGTCAGCGCCACCATGTCGAGGTCTTCGACGATGTTCACCGACCGCAACGAAGCGAAAGTGCCCCCATGCCGGACGGTCAGCGCACCGTCGGCTTCCTCCTCGACGGTCAGCACATCGCCCAGAATCGAGGCGAGGCGTTGCTGCAGCGACGGCATCAGGCGCTCCCGAACCGTCGATTGCGGGAGGCGTATTCCTCGCACGCGGCCCACAGATCGCGGCGGTCATAGTCGGGCCACAGCTTGTCCTGGAAGATGAACTCAGCGTAGGCCGCCTGCCACAGCATGAAGTTGCTGGATCGCTGCTCCCCCGAGGTGCGCAGGAACAGGTCCACGTCCGGGATGTCGGGACGCTGCAGGTGACGGGCAATCGTGGACTCGCTGATGCGGTCCGGGTTGAGGCGGCCGGCCGCGACCTGTTCGGCGATGCGGCGGGTGGCTTCGGCGATCTCGGCGCGGCCACCGTAGTTGACGCAGTAGTTGATGGTGATGACGTCGTTGTTCTTCGTGACTTCCTCGGCGATCGCCAGTTCGTTGATGACGCTGCGCCACAGGCGTGGTCGGGAACCCACCCAGCGGATCCGGACCCCCATCTCGTTGAGGATTTCGCGACGGCGCCGTACCACGTCGCGGTTGAAGCCCATCAGAAAGCGCACTTCTTCGGGCGACCGCTTCCAGTTCTCCGTGGAGAAGGCGTAGAGGCTCAGCCATTTGATCCCGAGTTCGACTGCGCCGCAAGCGATGTCGATGACCACCGCCTCGCCCATCTTGTGACCCTCGGTGCGGCTCAGGCCGCGCTGAGTGGCCCAGCGGCCGTTGCCGTCCATCACGATGGCGACATGATTGGGCAACTGGGCGGTCGGGATTCGGGGCGCGACCGCCTTGGACGTGTGCTGCGGCGGGCGTCGCGGCCCCCCGTCGGGTGACGGTGGCAGCTGCGGGAAGACGACGGGCCACGTCGAGGTGTCGGGAAAGGTCGGATAGTCCTCGGGCGCCGGGGGCAGTTGGGGGAAGTCCGCCGACGTCAGCTTCCGCTCGGCCTTAGCCACACTCGCTATCCTGCCCGATCAGCGCGGCGCGGCGGTCGGCCAGGGTGTGGTCGGCCCGGTAGTCCCGCTCCACCAGCGGCAGCGTTTTGAGTTGTCGCTCCAGATGCCACTGCAGGTGGGCGGCGACCAGCCCGCTGACGTAGCTGCGGTGCGCTTGCGACGACCGCTCAGCGCTGGCCCAGTCACCGTCGTGCAGCGCCGACATCAGGTCCACCACGCCCAGCGGCGGCGTGGTCGCCCCGGCCGGACGGCAGTGCGCGCAGACGCTGCCCCCAGCGGCGATGTGGAACGCCCGATGCGGACCGGGTGTGGCACAGCGGGCACATTCGGTCAGCGCCGGCGCCCACCCGGCGGTGGCCATGGCACGCAACAGATAGGCGTCCAGCAGCAGCTCACGGGCCCGGCGACCGTCGGCTACCGCCCGCAGCGCGCTGACCGTGAGCCGGTGCAGAGCCGGTGCGGGGGCGCGTTCCTCCCCGGCCAGGCGTTCGGCGGTCTCCAATATCGCGCACCCGCAGGTGTAGCGGCCATAGTCGCTGACGATGTCGGTGGCGAACGCGTCCACGGAAACGACCTGGGTGACGATATCGAGGTTGCGGCCCGGATACAGCTGCGCGTCGATGTGCGCGAACGGCTCCAATCGAGCACCGAATTTGCTGCGGGTGCGACGCACCCCCTTGGCGACCGCTCGGACCAACCCGTGATCACGGGTCAGCAAGGTGACGATTCGGTCGGCTTCGCCGAGCTTATGCTGACGCAGCACAACAGCCCGGTCTCGATACAGCCGCATCGCACTAGTTTTGCACCCCGCCGCGACATTGCGGGGATCCGCGCCGATAGTCTCGTACCCCGTGGTCGGCGCTTCTCAGTCCGGTTCCGGGGCCTCTTCCGGCTCCGGCTACCAGCGTTTGCCCACGTTGACCGACCTGTTGTATCAGCTGGCCACCCGTAAAGTCACCGCCGCCGAGCTGGCTCGGCGATCCCTGCACGCCATCGATGTGAGCCAGTCCACATTGAACGCTTTCCGGGTGGTGCTCACCGAGTCGGCGCTGGCCGACGCCGCCGCGGCCGACCGCCGCCGCGCCGCCGGCGACACCGCGCCGCTGCTGGGCATCCCGATTGCGGTCAAGGACGACGTCGACGTTGCTGGCGTGCCGACCGCATTCGGCACCGACGGATACGTCCGGCCCGCCACCCAGGACAGTGAGGTCGTTCGCCGCCTCAAGGCAGCCGGCGCTGTGATCGTCGGCAAGACCAACACGTGCGAACTGGGCCAGTGGCCGTTCACCAGCGGTCCCGGGTTCGGGCACACCCGCAACCCCTGGTCGCGCCGGCACACTCCGGGCGGCTCGTCGGGGGGCAGCGCGGCTGCTGTGGCGGCCGGCCTGGTGACCGCGGCCATCGGTTCCGACGGCGCCGGCAGTGTGCGTATCCCGGCCGCCTGGACCCATCTGGTGGGCATCAAACCCCAGCGTGGCCGTATCTCCACCTGGCCGGAACCCGAATCGTTCAACGGCCTCACGGTGCACGGCGTGCTGGCCCGCACCGTGGCCGACGCGGCGCTGGTGCTGGATGCGGCCTCCGGCAACGTCGAAGGTGACCTGCACAAACCTCCCCCGCTGACAGCGTCCGACTATGTGAGCATCGCGCCCGGTCCGTTGAAGATCGCCCTGTCCACCGGGTTCCCGTACACCTTCTTCCGGACCAAGCTGCATCCTGAGATCCTGGCCGCCACCCAGCAGGTGGGCGAACAACTGGAATTGCTGGGCCACAAGGTGGTCAACGGCAACCCCGACTATGGACTGCGGCTGTCCTGGGACTTTCTGGCCAGGTCCACCTCTGCGCTCTGGGCCTGGCAGGAGCGGATAGGCGACGGCGTCGACTGGGACCCCCGCACGCTGGCCAACATGCGCACCGGCCACATGCTTTCGCAAGCGACGCTGCGCAGCGCGCGCCGGCACGAGGCGGCCGACCAGCGCCGGGTGCGGTCGATCTTCAACATCGTCGACGTGGTGCTGGCGCCGACCACCGCTCAGCCGCCGCCGCAGGCGCGGGCCTTCGACCGGATGAGCGCCGTGGCCACCGACCGCGCCATCATCGCGGCGTGCCCGTACACCTGGCCGTGGAACGTGCTGGGCTGGCCGTCGATCAACGTGCCGGCCGGTTTCACCTCCGACGGGCTGCCGATCGGCGTGCAGCTGATGGGCCCGGCCAACAGCGAAGGCATGCTGATCTCGCTGGCCGCCGAACTGGAAGCCGTCAGCGGCTGGGCGGCCAAGCAGCCGGAGGTGTGGTGGAACACCGGCAACAACGTGCCGCCCATGCACAGCGTCCGGCAGCCGCCGTCGCGAAGGCGCTAGCGGCGGTCGCGGCAGGTGTTGCGGTAGGGCATCGCATGTGGCGACTCAGAAGCCAAGGCGCCCAAGCTGTTTGGGATCGCGTTGCCAGTTCTTGGCCACCTTGACCCGCAAGTCGAGGTACACCTTGGTGCCGAGCAGCTTCTCGATCTGAGTGCGTGCGGCGCTGCCCACCTCGCGAAGACGCGCGCCGCCCTTGCCGATCACGATGCCTTTCTGGCTGTCCCGCTCGACATACAGCACGGCGTACACATCGATCAGGTCGTCGCGCCCCTCGCGCGGCTCGACCTCGTCGATCACCACGGCCAGCGAATGCGGCAGCTCGTCGCGCACCCCTTCCAGGGCGGCCTCGCGGATCAGCTCGGCCATCAGCACCTCTTCGGGTTCGTCGGTCAGCTCGCCGTCAGGGTAGTAAGCCGGACCGGGCGGCAACGCCGCGGCCAGCACCTCGATCAACACGTCCACCTGCGCACCGGAAACGGCTGAGACCGGGACGATTTCGGCCGCTGTCGGAACGAGTTCGCTGACCGCCACCAGCTGGGCGGCCACCCGGTCTTTCGGCACCTTGTCGATCTTGGTGACGATGGCCACCAGCGTGGTCTTCGGGGCGACCGACGCGATCTGTTCGACGATCCAGCGGTCCCCCGGACCGATCGGTTCGTCGGCCGGGATGCACAGCCCGATGATGTCGACCTCGGTGTAGGTGTCGCGGACCAGGTCGTTGAGGCGCTTACCCAGCAGGGTGCGCGGCCGGTGCAGACCCGGGGTGTCCACCAGCACGATCTGGAAGTTCTCCCGGTGCACGATCCCGCGAATGGTGTGTCGGGTGGTCTGCGGACGCATCGAGGTGATCGCCACTTTCGCACCGACGAGCGCGTTGGTCAGAGTCGACTTGCCGGTGTTGGGGCGTCCCACCAAACACACGAAGCCGGAACGGAATTCGTCGCTGGTCACAGCGTCCCCAACTCGTCGAGGAGCTCACTCATCGTCGTCCTCTTCCGTCTCGACCGGACTGAGCAGGACGGTGCCGATCCGGACCCGGCCCCGGTGGTCACGGCCGCCTTCGGCGTGCAGCAGCAGGCCGTGCGAAACCACTTCGGCACCCGGCAGCGGCACCCGGCCCAATTCCAGGGCCAGCAGGCCGCCCACCGTGTCCACGTCGAGATCGTCGTCGAACTCGACACCGTACAACTCGCCCACGTCCTCGATCGGCAACCGGGCGGACACCCGGAAGCGGTTGTCCCCCAGCTCTTCCACCGGCGCGGTCTCGGCTTCGTCGTACTCGTCGGCGATCTCCCCGACGATCTCCTCCAGGACGTCCTCGATGCTCACCAGTCCTGCGATGGCGCCGTATTCGTCGACCAGCAGCGCCATGTGGTTGCGGTCGCGCTGCATTTCACGCAACAGCGCGTCCAGCGGTTTGGAGTCCGGCACGAAAACCGCCGGGCGCATCACCTGCGCCACCGACGACTCGCGACTGGCGTCGCCGGCGAACCACCGTTGCCGCACCAGATCTTTCAGATACACCACCCCGAGGATGTCGTCGACGTTCTCGCCGATCACCGGGATGCGGGAATGTCCGCTGCGCACCGCCAGCGCGATCGCCTGTCCGGCGGACTTGTCGCCCTCGATCCACACCATCTCGGTCCGTGGCACCATCACCTCGCGCGCCGGAGTGTCGCCGAGTTCGAAAACCGACTCGATCATCCGGCGCTCGTCGGCGGCCACCACGCCGCGCTGCTGAGCCAGGTCGACGACTTCGCGCAATTCGATTTCGGATGCGAACGGCCCGTTGCGGAAACCGCGGCCGGGGGTGAGTGCGTTGCCCAGCAACACCAGCAACCGGCTGACCGGCATCAGCAACCACGACATCACTTGCAGCGGAAGCGCGGTCGCCAGCGCAATCGAGTAGGCGTGCTGGCGGCCGAGGGTGCGCGGACCGACACCGATGGCGACGAAACTGGTGACGACCATCAGGGCCGCCGCGTAGTACAGCCCCCAGTGGTGGCTCACGTGATCCCGGAAAGTGACCACCAATAGCGCTGTCGCGGTGATCTCGCACACGATGCGCAGCAACACCACCAAGTTGATGTAGCGGGGCCGATCGGCCACGACCTTCTGCAACGCCTGGGCGCCGGGCCGCTCGTCGCGCACCAGCTCCTGGACGCGGGCCAGGGACACCGTGCTGACGGCGGCGTCGAGCATCGCAAAGAGTCCGCCCAGACCGATCAACACGATCGCACCGAGCACTTGCGACAGGCCGGTCAATTCTCGAAATACCTTGACTTGTCCAATAACCGGCGGTCGCGTTCTTCCTGCCGATTGAGTTGATACGCCTCGACCTGTTCGGCCACCCATTCCTCGAGCAGCCGGTCCTGCAGCGCGAACATCTCGCGTTCCTCGGCGGGTTCGCCGTGGTCGTAGCCGAGCAGGTGCAGCACGCCGTGAATGGTGAGCAGCGCCAGTTCGTGTCCGAGACTGTGGCCCGCAGCGGCCGCCTGCTTGGCTGCGAATTCCGGGCACAACACGATGTCACCGAGCATGGCCGGTCCCGGGTCGGGCGCGTCGGGCCGTCCACCCGGTTCGAGCTCGTCCATCGGGAAGCTCATCACGTCGGTTGGCCCGGGCAGATCCATCCAGCGCATGTGCAGGTCGGCCATGGCCGCGGTGTCCAGCAGCACCATGGACAGTTCGGCGGCCGGGTGGACGTCCATCTGCGCGATGACGAACCGCGCGACGCTGACCAGCTCGACTTCCGAGACGTCGATGCCGGACTCGTTGGAGACTTCGATGCTCATATGACGTTCACGCACTCATCATCGACGATTGCGACCGCCGGATGCCCGCCGAGCCGCCCGGTTCATACCGTTGGCGGGCTCCTCGTACCGCGCGTAGGCGTCCACGATTTCCCCGACGAGCCGATGGCGGACCACATCCTGGCTGGTCAACTCGGCGATGTGGATGTCGTCGATGTCGTCGAGGATGTCGACCGCCGCCCGCAGGCCTGATCGCGCGCCGCCGGGCAGGTCGACCTGGGTGACGTCACCGGTGACCACGACCTTGGACCCGAAGCCGAGCCGGGTGAGGAACATCTTCATCTGCTCGGCGGTGGTGTTCTGCGCCTCGTCGAGGACGATGAACGCGTCGTTCAACGTGTTATGGGTGAGCAGGAAATCCTGGGTCACGTACAACGAGTCCGCCGCCGCGACCTGGATGCACACTGCTTCTTCAGTTCCGGCTGGCTCGATGCTGTCCACGAATCGCATCGGATGACCGCCGCTGTCGGCTTCGTACTCGACCGCTTTCCGAGTCGACCGGAATGGAACGAGGCCGGCAGGCAGACGAATGTTCAGAATGTTGGCGTCCGATCGGTAATAGACCGCTCGGCCTCCAGCGAGTCCTGGTTTCCGTCCCGCGGCAGGCCCGGTGCGCTGGTAAACGACACCGCCGAGTGACTGAACAAGGAAGGTCACGTCATCGCGCAACCGGTCGGAGACCGTCGTCATCTGAATACGACACCTGCGGCCCTGCTGACTGACGAGACCTCCGTCACTGTCGAGCAAACCCTGCAGGACCGCCAGCCGTACATCAGGCGAGTTGAGCAGGTAATCCTTCGGAATGAACTTGGTATCCGATGTCGTGCCCGCCAGGTTGAGCTGGCGCAGTGCAACCGTGACCGGGTTCGGCATCGACCCGCGGGGACGACCGGCGCGGTTGAGCACGTACTCCAATTCTGACGTTTGCCGCATCTCGATGCCGGGAATCAGCCGGGCCAACGCTGCGGCCAGTTCGGGATCGGCGGTCGAAAAGGTTGGTGTCGTCGCACATGTGATGCACCCGTCGCCCAGCAGCAGGCCCAGCGCGTACGGATCGAGCGGGACTGGCCGCGGCGCAAAGCTGACCGGCGCACTCAGTAGCGGCAGTTCGTAGCGGTGGTAGTGCGCCGCCCGCAGGTTGCCGATCATCTCTTTGGTCTGCAGCACACGAGCGGGCTTGCCCCGACGCCGATCAGATCGCGTGTAGACCGACCAGAGGTGATCCCCGGACGCCAATGTCGACGAGCCGTCCTGGGTCGAGACGCGATAGATTTCCTTGAAACCTTGCGGATAGACCCCTAATACCTTCGTCGGGTGGCCGTCCGAGCCGATGACGAAGTCTCCGACTTCGAGGTCGCCGATCGGCCGGAACCCTTCCGGCGTAAGGACTTTCGTGGACAACGGCTGCGCCCTACCACGCATGTACGCCAGCGGCGCCACTTCGATCACCCCGGCCGACATCAGCTTCGGGATCAGCTCGGAATCCATCATGTCGTAGAGCGCGTCGTACAGCGGCCGCAGATAGGGGTCGATCTTCTCGCTGAGCGTGCCGGGCAGAAAGCCAAGGCGCTCACCGGCTTCCACCGCCGGGCGGGTCAGGATGATCCGGGTCACCTGCTTGGTCTGCAACGCGTGCACGGCCTTAGCCATGGCCAGATACGTCTTGCCGGTGCCGGCCGGGCCGATCCCGAACACGATGGTGTGGTTGTCGATCGCGTCCACGTAGTGCTTCTGGTTGAGCGTCTTGGGCCGGATCGTCTTGCCGCGCCGCGACAGGATGTCCAACGTGAGGACCTCGGCCGGCGATTCGTTGCCGGTGCCGACGAGCATGGCGACGCTGCGACGCACCACTTCCGGTGTCAGCGACTGGCCGCGACCGGCAATGGCCACCAACTCGGCAACCGCGCGTTCGGCGAGCGCCACGTCGGCGGGCTCGCCGGAGATGCTGACGGTATTGCCGCGCACATGCAGCCCCGCACTGAGGTCGCGCTCGAGAGCACGCAGATTCTCGTCGGCCGAGCCGAGCAGGCCCACGACGAGGTCGGGCGGAACGTCGATGCTGCTGCGCACTTGAGAGTTGGGCTGACGAGCAGCCTCAGCAGCGCGGGTCTCGCGGGGCGTCACGTGGTCTCTGCTACCTGATTTCTGGCCTGTCGGACGGGGCACCTCAGTCTAGCGAAGCCGCACTGCCGCTTCCCAATGATTCAACGCCCGCCAGCAAGATCTGCAGACCACGTTCGAAGTCCTGTGCCGCCGTCGATTTGCGGCTGACCTGCGCCAGAGCGGCGATGTGCGGATGCTGGACGCCGGCGAGCGCGCCCATCCGCGCCGCCACGTCACCCTGTTCGCGGTCCCGCCCGGCGCCGGCCAGCGGTCCGGCCAGCTCCGCCTGCGCGGTGCCCATTACCAGTCCGAGCACGGCCCGGAAGCCGGCCAACAGGTCGACGTCGGTGAGCCCGGCGCGCGCGAGGGCGCCGATCAGCCGATCCGCCGCCAGATAGCTCGAGGCCGACACGGTGCGCCGGGTCAGCACCAGCGGGACGGCGTTGGGGTGTCGACGCACCGTCTCCCACATCGCGATCGCGATCGCGCGCACATCCGCACTCCAATCCTCGGTGGGCGCCGGGATGACGATTTCCGCGATGACCGCCTCGGCGACCAGCTCCTCGAGTTCACCCCGGTCCTTGACGTAGTTATAGAGCGTCATCGGGCCGGTGCTCAGGGACCCGGCCAACGACCGCATGCTCAGCCCGCCCAGTCCGTCGCGGTCGACGATGTCCAGCGCGGCCCTGGCGATCTCGGAGACGGTGAAGCGCGCCCGCACGAACTTCTCCTTCCGGTTGACACGTACAACGTACGCATAGTACAACACGTACACCGTACTTATCTGGAGGAGCTCATGACCACCCGCACCGCATTCGTTTCGCACGGCACTCATTGCGCCGCCTGGCTCACCCGACCGGACGGCGCCGGACCGCACCCCTGCGTGGTCCTTGCGCACGGCCTGGGCGCCAACCACACCATGGCGCTGGCCCGCTACGAACGGCACTTCGCCGCCGCCGGCCTGGCCACCCTGGCTTTCGACTACCGCAACCTCGGCGACTCCGAGGGCACCCCGCGGCAGCGACTCAGCCTGCGCCGCCATCGCCAGGACATCGTGGCCGCGGTGCGGCACGTGCGCGCACTGCCCGAGGTCGACGCCACCCGCGTCGCCCTGTGGGGCACCAGCTTGGGCGCCATGCATGTGCTGCGGGTCGCCGCGGCAGACACCGGGCTGGCCGCCGTGGTGGTGCAGTGCCCCATCGTCGACGGGCCCGCCGTCCTCGCCAGGTTGGGTCCGTCGGCGGTGCTGCGGATCGGGCCGGCCATTGTCGCCGATGCCGGCCGCGCGGCCCTGCGACGGCGCCGCCACTACGTCCCGATCGTCGGGCAGCCGGGCACCCTGGCAGCGGTCACCGTGGCGGGCGCCGCAGACGGGTGGGACTCGACAGTGGATCCGGGCGGCACCTTCGACAACCGCATCGCCGCCTGCAACGTGGTCGAGATCGCCGTCACCAGCGCCAAGCGAGCGGCCCGCCGGATCGCCGCACCATTGCTGGTGTGCGTGTCGGACCGGGAGACGCTGATGGATCCGCGCCACGCCGAAGACGTGGCCCGGCAGGCACCGCGCGGAGTCGCACGCCACTACGACGGCGACCATTTCCAGATCTACCACCCGCCGCTGCTGGCCGACCTGCTCGCCGACCAGACCGAATTCCTGCGGGAGCACCTCCGTGTTGCGTAACCTGTTGCATACCAACGATATTCGTTTCGTCCAGTTCGCCAAGAGCCGGACGGACGCGGACTGGGCCCAGCCCAGCCTGTGCGCCGAATGGACCAACCACGAGGTGCTGGCTCACCTCGTCATCGGCTACGGATCGTCGCCGGTCACCGTGGCCGTGGCCATGGCTGCCCACCGCGGCTCGTTCGACCGCGCCAACACCGCGCTGGCCGTTGACTGTGCGCAGCGGCGCAGCCCCGTCGAACTCGTCGACGATTTCGCAGCCCTGACCGAGCGGCCCCGTGGCCTCGGCCGCCTCTTTCCGCGCCGACTCCTGTTGGGCGATCACGTGATTCACGAGCTCGACATCGCTTTCGCACTCGGCCGGCAACCAGAGGTGGCACCGGAATGCTTGGTCGCAGTGCTCGACACCCAGGTGCGAGTGCCCAATCCGTTCGTGCCGGCCGCCGCGCGGGCACGCGGCCTGAATCTGCATGCCACCGACACAGATTGGACGCACGGCAGCGGCGAACTGCGGGTCAGCGGTGGGGCCGCGCAACTCGCCTCGGTGCTGGCCGGACGCCCGTGGGCGCTCGATCAGCTCAGCGGCGACGGCGTCGGCGAGCTACGCGCCCGCATCTGAGCGTCCACTGTGGATCCTGCGACGGGTCATCGGCGTGTCCCGTCGTCAACTTCACAGTCGGCCGGCGAATCCCAGCGCGGGGTGAGCACGCCCAGCGCGCCCAACGCCACGGCCGCCGCGGTGGAGGTGCGCAGCACGGTCGGGCCGAGCCGCACGCTGATCGCCCCGGCGCCGGTCAGCGCCTGGATCTCGTCGGGCGTGATGCCGCCCTCCGGGCCGATCACGAGCAGCACCGAATCAGCTTGCGCCACAACAACATCAGCAAGACGATCGGACGCCGACTCGTGCAACACGAGCACCAGGGTGCCGGCGGCTCGATCGCGCACTCTCGCGACCAGCGCCTTGGTGGACAACACCCCCTCGACCTGCGGGATGTATGCCCGACGGGACTGACGGGCCGCCGCACGCGTCACCGCGCGCCACCGCCGCAACCCTTTCTCCACCCGCGCCCCCTCCCAGGAGGCGACACACCGCGCCGACTGCCAGGCCAGAAAAGCATCGGCACCGGCTTCGGTGGCCAGTTCGACGGCCAACTCGGAGCGCTCGGATTTGGGCAGCGCCTGCACCACCGTCACCGCCGGCGCCGCGGCGGCGGCGGTCCAGCGCTGCAGCACCCGGGCCCGCAACCCGTCGCGTCCGGCGTGTTCCACCACGCTGTGGGCCAGCCCGCCGCAACCGTCGCCGAGCACCAACTCCTCGCCGGGGCGGATCCGTCGCACGGTGGCGGCGTGGAAGCCCTCGTCACCGTCCACGACCACCAGCGAACCGGCGTCGGACAGCGCGTCGACGTAGAACAGCGTGGCCACCATATGAGCCCCGGAAAGCTAACGCCCGGTGAAGGTTTCGCGCAGCCTGCTGAACAGGCCGCCACCACCGGCGTGCGCCGAGCGAACCTCTGCGACGTCCCGGTTGCGGCGGCTCTTCAACTCACGCAGCAATTCGGTGTCATGGTGGTCCAGGCGGGTGGGTACCACCACCTCGACGTGCACGTGCAGATCCCCGCGGGCGCCGGATCGCAACTGCGGCATCCCTTTGCCGCGCAGCGTGATGGTGGACCCCGGCTGGGTGCCCGGCGGGATCACGATCTCGCTGGGGCCGTCCAGAATGGCATCCAGCGTCACCGTGGCGCCGAGGGCGGCGTCGACCATCGGCACCGAGACCGAGCAGTGCAGGTCGTCGCCCTCCCGGGCGAAGATGTCGTGAGCCTGCTCGTGGACCTCGACGTACAGGTCGCCGGCCGGCCCACCGCCCGGGCCCACCTCGCCCTGCGCGGCGAGCCGCACCCGCATCCCCTCGGCGACGCCGGCCGGGATCTTGACGGTGATGTCCCGCCGGGCGCGCACCCGGCCGTCGCCCATGCACTGGTAGCAGGGATCGGGGATGACGACGCCCACGCCGCGGCAGGTGGGGCACGGCCGCGAGGTCAACATCTGGCCCAGCAGCGAGCGCTGCACGCTCTGCACCTCCCCGCGACCAGCGCAGGTGTCGCAGGGAACCGGCGCCGAATCGCCGTTGGTGCCCTTGCCCTGGCAGCGGTCACACAACACCGCGGTGTCGACGGCGACCTGCTTGGTGACGCCGTTCGCGCACTCCTCGAGATCAAGGCGCATCCGCAACAGCGAGTCCGAACCGGGCCGTACCCGGCCGACCGGTCCGCGGGAGCCGCCACCGCTGAAACCTCCGCCGAAGAACGCCTCGAAGACATCGCCCAGCCCACCGAAGCCGCCGAAGCCGTTACCGGCACCGGCGCTTTCCAGCGGGTCACCGCCCAGGTCGACGATCCGGCGCTTCTCCGGGTCGCTCAGCACCTCGTAGGCGGCACTGATCTCCTGGAATTTCGCTTGCGCCGCCTGGTCTGGGTTGACGTCGGGGTGCAGCTCGCGCGCCAGCTTTCGATAGGCGCGTTTGATCTCGGCGTCGTTGGCGCCTTTGTTCACGCCGAGCAACCCGTAGTAATCGCGTGCCACGATCAGCCCTTTCTAGGCCCCCTCGCGGGGGCGGTTCACAAACTCCGGAGCCGGGTCAACGAGCACCCAGCACTTCGCCGATATACATGGCAACCGCTGCGACACTCGCCATGGTTCCCGGATAGTCCATCCGGGTGGGACCCAACACGCCCATGCCGCCGTAGACGGTGTCGTGGCTGCCGTAGACGGTGGACACCATCGAGGTGCCCGCTATCTGCTCGGCTTCGGTCTCGTGGCCGATGCGCACCGTGACCTTGCCCGCTTCCTGCTGCGCGGCCAGCAGCCGCAGCACCACCACCTGTTCCTCGAGGGCTTCCAGGATGGGCCGCAGCGAACCGCCGAAATCCGCCGCGTTACGGGTCAAATTGGCGGTGCCGCCCAACAACAGGCGCTCCTCGGTGTGCTCGACGAGCGATTCCAGCAACACCGTCGCCGAGCGGCCGACCGCATCGCCCAGTCCGTCGCCGCCGTGCAGCCGGCCGGCGAGGTCGGCCACCGCCACCGAGGCCGCGGACAGCCGCTTGCCGATCAACGCCTGGCCCAGCATCTCGCGCAGCTGGGTGAGCTGGTGGTCGTCGATGACGTCACCGAGTTCGACGATGCGCTGGTCCACCCGGCCGGAGTCGGTGATGACCACCATCAGCAGCCGGGCCGGGGTCAGCGCAATCACTTCCAGGTGGCGCACGGTCGACGTGGACAGCGTCGGATACTGCACCACGGCCACCTGCCGGGTCAGCTGAGCCAGCAGGCGCACCGCTCGCCGCAGCACGTCGTCGAGGTCGACACCGGATTCCAGGAAAGCCTGGATGGCGCGGCGTTCGGCCGAGGACAGCGGCTTGACGTCGTCGAGGCGATCGACGAATTCGCGGTAACCCTTTTCCGTGGGCACCCGCCCGGAACTGGTGTGCGGCTGGGTGATGTACCCCTCGGCCTCGAGCACCGCCATGTCGTTGCGGACGGTGGCACTGGAGACGCCGAGATTGTGCCGTTCCACCAGAGACTTCGAGCCGATCGGTTCGTGGGTGGCGACGAAGTCGGCAACGATGGCGTGCAACACCTGAAAGCGACGTTCGTCCGCGCTGGCCATTGACTCTTCACCTCCTGGGTACCTGAAACAGGCTTCATTTTACGGTCTCAGCTGCAGCGCACCCGACAACCGGGCGATCCGTGGCCAACGCCTCGTCGGCGCGGTGCGGCGACTAGCCTTTGGCGGGTGATCTTCAAAGGCGTGCGCGAGGGCAAGCCCTACCCCGAACACGGGTTGACCTACCGGGACTGGTCCCAGATCCCACCGCAGCAGATCCGCCTCGACGAGTTGGTCACCACGACCAGGGTCCTGGAGCTGGACCGCCTGCTCTCGGAGGACTCCACCTTCTACGGCGATCTGTTTCCGCACGCGGTCAAGTGGCGGGGCGTCGTCTACCTGGAGGACGGCCTGCACCGAGCGGTGCGGGCGGCGCTGCGGAACCGCACCGTCCTGCATGCCCGGGTCTATGACATGGACATGGCTTAACCGGGCCGAGCAGACGCAAAAGCACCCTTTTCACGTGGGAAAAGGGTGCTTTTGCGTCTGCTCGCGCCCGATCAGCGTGAGGCGGCCTTGAGCAGTTCCATCGCCGAGCTGCGCGCCAGCACCCAACCGCCCTGGTTGACGAACGTGACGCTCTGGGTGACCGGCGGGGAGAGCTTGGGACCGGAGACCGAGACGTCAGCAGTCGCTGATCCGCCGGGGGCGGGCGCGATGTTGGCAATGCTGAACGACAGGGGCAGCTGTCCGTTCTTTTCGGCCTTCTTTAGCTGGTGGTCGGCGAGGTGCGCCTCAGTCCCGCCGATTCCGCCTTCGACCAGGTTGCTCTTGTTGGTGAAGGACACGCTCGGGTCGGCAAGGCTGGTGAGGATGCCGGTGAGCTGCGCTGCGGTCGGGACCGCGGCGGTGGGCGCCGGGTCCTGCGGCAGCGGCGCACCGAAGGCGGCGGGCTGAACCTGGTAGCCGGGCAGCGCCGTGACCGAGGTGACACCGGCTGCGGCGCCGATGGTCGCCACCGCCGCCGCTCCGACGACGATGGATGTGATGAACTGCATGGAGGTCCCCCTGTTCGCACCCGGTCGGGTGTGGTCAATGTGACTGTTGTTTCGCTTGTGAGTCAAGTTGCGTTACATCACGCTAGCGCGCAACGGTCCGGCGAGGCTGTGGCTGAGCTGTGTAACCGGCATGAGTAGCTGAGTAGCCACTGCGCTGCGCCGGAAACTGTGGCAACGCCCACTCAGCCTTCGGCAAGCACCTCTTCGTCGGACAACGCCGCGACGTCGAGGTAGTGCCGCGCGATGACGCTCAACCGACCCGGTGTGCCGCGCTGTGCCTCCCGCTGCTGCAGCCGGTCGGCCAGCCCGGCGACGCTGCGGGTGGCGAACAGGTCGGAGACCACTGCGTGATCCACGTCGAGCCATTCGCGGATGCGGGCGACGACTGTGGTGGCCAGCACCGAGTCACCCCCCTGCGCGAAGAAATCGTCGTGCACCCCGACCGACTCGACGCCGAGTACCTCGGCGAAGATCTCGACGAGGGCGGCATCCAGATCGGTGCGCGGCTCGCTGGCGGGAATGCCCGAGGCCGCGACCGGTTCGAGTAGTGCCAGCACCGCGCGCCGGTCCAATTTGCCGTTGGAGGTCAACGGAATTCGATCCAGGTAGACGACCCGGGTCGGCACCATGTAACCGGGCAGCAGGTCGGCGACCGCCGCACTGACGGCGTCGGTGTCAACCGGGTCGCCGGAGACCGCGGCGACGAGCTTGGGCGCGTTGGCCCCGACGACGGTTGCGACGGCGTGGCGCACGCCGGGCACCGTGCGAAGCGCGCTCTCGACCTCGCCGAGTTCGACTCGGTACCCGCGGATCTGCACCTGATGGTCGGCTCGGCCGAGGAACTCGATGGTGCCGTCCGGCCAGTACCGGGCCATGTCCCCCGTCTTGTACCAACGCAGACCGTCGTGCTCGACGAAGCGCTTCGCGGTGCGCTCGGCGTCGTTGCGATAGCCGGCGGCGACGTTGGCGCCACCCACCCAGAATTCACCGGGCACCCAGTCCAGGCAGTCGCGACCCGACGGCGACACCACCCGGCAGCGCACGTTGCGCAGCGGCACACCGAACGGCACCGTGGTCCAGTGCGCCGGCGGTTCGCCCACCACTTCGCAGATGGTGTTGTGGATGGCGGTCTCCGTGGCTCCGCCCAGGCCGGAGAAACGGCAGCCCGGCACCTGCTTGGCCAACCTGCGCGCCAGGTCGGCTCCCACCCAGTCTCCGCCGAGGGTGACCGCGCGCAACGAGTCTCCCAGCCGGTCGCCGCCGAGCTCCAGAATCATGTCGAGCATGCTCGGCACACAATTGAGGATCGAAACCCGGTGCCGGCGCAGCAATTCCACCCAGATGGTGGCCGCGGCCTTCTCCTGCGCGTCGACGGCTACCAGCGAACCGCCCACCGAGAACATGCCGAAGATGTCGTACACGGAGGCGTCGAACTCGAGTGCGGACAGCGCCAGCACCCGGTCGGCGCTGCCGACATCGAACCATTCGTTGACCGCGTCGATGGTGTTCATCGCCGCGCTGTGCGGGACGTCGACCCCCTTCGGCATTCCCGTCGAGCCGGAGGTGAAGATCACGTACGCGATTGCGGCGGTATCCGGAAATACCGGTTCCGGCAGCGGTTTTGGAAACCGGCGTGCGGCAGCCATGGACAGACAGGTGATGCCCGGTCCGATATCGGTCCCGTCGGCGGTGAGCGCCGCCACGATATCGGCGGTCTGCAGGATCTTCGCACGGCGCGCGTCCGGTTGATCGGATCCGATCGGCACATAGGTGGCTCCGGCGGCCAATACCCCGAGCACGGCAGGAATTTGATCGCGGCCCTTGGGCAACTGGACCGCAACGGTGTCACCCGGTCGGACGCCCTGCGCCCGGAGCGCCCCGGCCACCGAAAGCGCCTGCCGCGCGAGGTCACCGTAGGTCCAGCCACCGGTTGACCCGTGCACCCCCCACACCACCGCTTGGGTGTCCGGTTCGGCCGCGGCGTGGTCGAAGAAACCCTGGTGCAGGCACCGTCCGCTGACCGGTCCGTCAGTCGCGTTGATCGCGGCGCGCACCGTCGCCTGCGTGCTGGGCAACCGCACCGCCGCTTCGGCGTCCCAGGCCGCTTCGCACTGGGCGAGGCGTTGCACCGTTTTGGTGAACCTGGTGAACATGGCGTCGATCAGGCCCGGTGGAAATGCCGATTGCCGGACATCCCAGTTGATCAGCAGTCCGCCTCGCAACTCGGTGATCTGGGCGTCGAGCAGCACCTGGGGACCTTGCGAGATCATCCATTCCGGCTCACCGAAAGTCTCGATCACCGTGTCCGCGAACAGTTCGCCGAGATCCAGCGCGCTGGTGAAGACCACGGGTGCCAGCACCGGCTCACCACGGTGCCGGCCCAGGTCTCTGAGCACCTCGAGGCCCGAATACGCCGAGTGCGCGCCACTTTCGTACATGCGGCGCTGAAGGTCGCGGGCCCGCTCGGCCACCGACACGTTATCGCTGACGTCGACCTCCAGCATGATCGACGAGGTGAAGTCGCCCACCACGCGGTCGATGTCGGGATGCACCGACTCACGTTGGAACAGTGGCACATTGAGCAGGAATCTATCCTGGGCGGACCAGCCGCCGATGGTGTCCGCGAAGACCGCCGCCAACACATTGGCCGGGGTGACCCCGCGCGCGTGGGCACCGGCCACCAAACGGGCCTTGGCTTCCGGCGCGAGCCAGTGGTCGTAACGGACAGTGCGTTGCGACGCAACGCGATCCGCCACCGCGACCGTGGGCAGTTCCGGTGCGCCCGGCAGCTCGGGCAGTCGCTGTTGCCACCATTGCCGATCCCGGTCCCGCGCCGCGGTGTCCGTCTGCCGCTCGGTGCGGTATCGCCGATAGGTGTAACCCGGGGCGGACGGCGTTGCGCCCTGGTACAACTCGGCCAGATCCGAGATCAGGATCCGGTAGCTCATCGCATCGCCGGCGAGCATGTCGATGTCGAGGTGCAATCGGCTGCGGTCGCCGTCACGCAGGCTCAGCGTGACGTCGAGGACCTGGCCTTCCTCGATGGACAGCCGCTGGTGCGTGTTGCGCTCGCGTAGTTGCTCCAGCGCGGCTCGGCTGCTGCCGGGATCGTGTCCGCGAAGGTCGACCACGGTAAAGACCGGTTTGCCCGGCTTCGGCATGGTCTGCTGCGTCCCGTCCGGCAGGAACCGGGTACGCAGCATCGGGTGCGCCGCAACCAGATCGGCCACCGCCCGCTCGAGTCGTTGCGGATCTACTGCGGGGCCGTCGAATTCGACGTAGAGGTGGGCCGCGACCCCGCCGAGCTCCTGCTCGTCGGACCGGCCGATCCAGTACGCATGCTGCATGGGCGCCAACGGGAACGGCTCGTCCACTGCGACGGTCTCGTCAACAGGTTCGGCGGTTGGGGCCGGCGTCGTTGCAGCGTGACCCGCGCTGAGCAGACCGTGCCAGGAATTGACGGTAGGGGCTGCCGCCAGCTCGGCGAAGGTGATGGCAGCACCGCGTTTACGCCAGCCCCCGGCCAGCGCCATCATGCGAATCGAATTCAGTCCCAACTGGATGAGGTCGTCGTGATCTGCCACATCGGCTGTCGGGCAGCCGAGTTGGGCCGCGATCACAGCCTTGATCTCGTCCCTGCTGATCCATTCGTCGCCGGGCGGCGGCATCTGCCATCCTCTCTTACGCGGGGTATCTGTCCAGGGCCTCGGCCAGCGTCGCCACCGCGCGCTGCCAGAAGCCGGTCAGACACTCGATATCGGAGCTGGTGAACAGGACATCGCTCCACAGCAGGTTGTTGATCAGTTCCCAGCCGTCGGGGGCGGCGCGCACCAGCACGTTCATGTTCAACGCAAACCGCAACGGTAGATCGGGTTCGGGATCGATCGGCACCGTTTCGATTTCAGCACCGCTGAGCAATGACCACGGTTCGTGTTCTGCATTGCGGAGGTCGAGCCGACCCAGGTAGTTGAACAGCAGTTGCGGCTCTCTGTCCTGCAATTCAGGAATACGGTCGATATACCGCAGCAGTCCGTAATCCAGCCCTTCGAATGGGACGTCATCGAGATAGGCCGTCACCGCGTCGAGTAGGACACGCACCGATTCGGGATCCGACTCGAGTCGCTCGATATCCACGGCGGCTCCCACGCCCAGCCGTACCGGATATGCGCTGGTGAACCACCCCACGGTGTTCGCTGTGTCGGCGCCCACGATGCCGTCGGCGCGGCCGTGACTGTCCAACGCGATGAGCGCACCGGAGACCGGATCCTGGTTGCGCATGCGCCGCCAACTCGCGACCACGATGGCGGTGGCGCACAACAGGATTTCCCGCATGCGATCGTCGCGGTTGAGGGCGGCCAGCAGCCGCTCGGTGACATGCACGGGGGTGCGGATCGTATGGACCCGAAGGGTAGACCAGGTGTCGCGCGCGGGATCCGGGTGTCGCGCACCCAACGCGGGATCCGGCCCGGATACCTGTGCAGCCCAGTAATCGCGCTGGGCCAGCACCTGCGGCTGGCCCGCCCGGTCCCACATCAACTCACACCAGCGACGGTAGGAAGTGAACTCGGGCAGTGCTTTTGGGGTGGTACCGGCCTGCAGCGAACGCCACGCCTCCTTGATGTCGCTCACCAGGATGTGCCAGGACACCACGTCGACCACCAGGTGGTGAATCGTGAGCAACAATGTCTGCCGGTCCTTGGTGCCGGCGAACCAGACTGCCCGCACCAGGGCACCGGTGCGCGGATCGATGCCATCCATGGCGGCGCGGGCCGTATCCGCGACGGCCGAAGCCAATTCGGCATCGGTCGGGGTGGGCATGTCCACCCGCGACAGCACGTCGGCGGCGTTGACCACGCCAGGTTCCCGGGTCAAAAGACGAGATCCCTCAGGCGTCTCGGTCATGATCGAGCGCAGCACCTCGTGCCCGTCCAGGAGCAGCTGCAGCACGAGTTCGAGTTCCGCCCGCTCGATGTCGGAGGGCAGCCGCATCAAGATCGTATTCGTGAAGCGTCGGTAGTTGCCGTACTCGTTGACCCACGACACGATCGGCAGCGGGAGTACCTCGCCGTAGTCCGCGAGAGCCACCGCCCCGCCCGATTCGACTCTCGCGTCGACCGCGGCGGCCAATTCACGAATAGTCAGATAGGTCAACACCATCCGCGGAGTCAACGCAATATCCCGCCGCTGGGCCTTATGGACCAACGAAATGGCCGAGATGCTGTCGAGCCCGAGCGCAAAGAAGTCGTCGTCGACATGCGGTGTGATACCGCTGAATTGCTCGGCGAAGATCTCGCACAGCGCCCGCTCGGTGTCGGTGGACGCCGCAGCCGAGCCGCGTGCGGACACCTGCGACAGGGCGTCGCGGGCCACCTGTTCCAGCGCGCCGCTGTCCAGTTTGCCGTTGGCGTTCACGGGTAATTGGGTCATCGGCAGGATCGGGGCCGGAACCATGTAGGACGGAAGCTGCTCGGCCAGCGCTGCACGCAGCCGCACCGGGTCCGGTCCGACGTTCTCCTGCCAGACGACGAAGCCCACCAGTGTGGGACCGCTGTCGCGCTGCAACACCACCACGGCCGCGTCGTGTACCCCGGGCCGATTACGCAGCGCGGCCTCGATTTCCGCGATTTCGACGCGGTAGCCCCGGATCTTCACCTGGGTGTCGCCGCGACCCAGATAGGCGTAACCCCCGTGCGGCAGGCGGCGCACCAGGTCCCCGGTGCGATACATGCGTTGCCCGGGCCGGAACGGGTCGGCGACGAAGCGCGCGGCGGTCATCGCAGACTTGCCGACGTAACAGCGGGCCAACTGCGCCCCTGAGAGGTACAACTCCCCCACCGCGCCGTCAGGGACTGCGCGCAACGCCGAATCCAGCACGTAGCCGCAGGTTCCGATGTTCGCGGTGCCGATTGTCGGAGCCGGATAGTCGTTGACCGCGGCGACCACCGCCTCGACCGTCGCCTCGGTGGGTCCGTAGCAGTTGTAGACCTCGGTCGACGAAAGCGCCTGCAACTGGTGCCACAACGCGCTGTTGATCGCCTCACCCCCCAGCGCCAGCACGCACAGCGGGTGCTCGGACAGGCCGGCGGCACGTAATTGGACGAACATCGAGGGGGTGGTGTCGATCATGTCGACCTGAAAGCTGATGAGGCCCTTCACCAAGCGGTCCGCGTCGCGCATCTCCTCGCCATCGAACAGGTGCAGACCGTGACCGTCGAGCAGGCCGACCATCGGCTGCCAAGAGGCATCGAAGCTGAACGACCAGGCGTGTGCGATACGCAGTGCTCGGCCCAGGCGCGCCACAGCCGGCTGGTAGACCCGCTCGCGGTGGTCGGCGAAGTAGCCGAGCAAGGCCGCATTGGTCCCGACCACACCCTTGGGTTCGCCGGTCGAGCCGGAGGTGAAGATGATGTAGGCGCTCTGTTCGGGATGGCGGGGCACGCTCGGCGCCACCGCGGGCCGGGCGGCGATGCGTTCCAGCGCGACCTCGTCGTCGAGCAGCAGCACCGGTCCTTCCAGCAGGTCTGCATACTGGCATTCCGACAGGATGAGTACCGGATTAGCTTGCCGCAGGATAGATTTCACCCGTTTATCGGGAAGCTTGACATCGACCGGCACATAGGCGCCACCGGCGGCCAGTACCGCAAGGATGGCTATCAGGAATCGGGATGACCGGGGCAGCATCAGCGCCACCGCCTGCTCGGGGCCCACCCCCCGGTCAGCGAGCTCGGCAGCCAGTTGAGTTGCCCGAGCGTACAACTGATCGTAGCTATAGCGTTCACCAGCACCGGTGGTGAGAGCGATCGCTTCGGGTGTGGCGCGGACCTGCCGTTCGAACATCGCCCACACGGTTGCCTCTGGCGGCGGCGCGAACCGCGTAGCCACCGCACCGAGTGCGGCGCGCTCCGCCGGGGTGAGGATGTCCAGCGCGTCGGGTGTCCCGTCGTCGATGTCGGGCAGCTGTCGCAGCACCGCTACTATTCGTTCGCCGAGCGCTGTGGGCGAAAGATGTGGCAGCGCTTCGCGTATCGCCTCGATGACGATGACCAGCTCGTCACCCATCAGGTGCGCGACAACGGTCAGCGGGTAATGCGTGAGACTCTCGCCCGTCACCGGTTCGAATCGGGCGCCGTCGGCGGTTGTCACCGGCGCGATGGCGGCTTCGAACGGCGCGTTCTCAAACACGAACAGCGTGTCGAACAGACCGCCGTGGCCGTGCGCGCGCTGTAGTTCCGAGAGGCTGAGATAGCTGATGTCACGCAGCGCCGACGATTCGCGCTGTAGCCGCGAACACTGCTCGACAACCGAGTCGGCGCGGCTCAGGTCGTGCACCACCGGCACCGTGTTGATGAACATTCCGACCATGGTCTCCACACCGGGCAGCTGTTCGGGCCGGCCGGACACGACGGTCCCGAAGACGACGTCGCGCCGGTCCGTGAGCCGGCCCAGCACCACGACCCAGGCGAACAGCACCGCCGTATTGAGCGTGAACCCGTTGCGCCCCGCCCACTTTCGCAGGCGCATCGTATCTGCTGCAGGCAGCAGCAGCTTGGACTGCCCCGGCACCCCGTGGCTGGACGGCACGGCACCGTCGGCAATCATGAGCGGTCCGGAGACCCGGCTCAGATACTCGGTCCACCGGGCCAGCGCGAGCGATCGGTCCTGTTGTGCCAGCCAGGCAATGTAGTCGCGGTACGGGCGCGGATTCGGCAGCCCGTCAGTCGAACCACCCGCCTGATACACCGCGAGCATCTCGGTGAAGAACACCCCCAGACCCCACCCGTCCATCAGGATGTGGTGGGCGGTGAAGATCATTCGTCGCCTGGTCTCGCCGGGCACCGAGAGCAGCACGACGCGCAGTGCCGGACCGCGGCTCAGGTCGAATGGGCGGCGCCGCTCCGAGCGGGCGATCGAATCGAATTCGCTTGCCGTGGTGCTGCGTTGGGTCCAGGGCAGCTCCGCGTGGACGGGCACGATCTGGACGGGTCGGGGCACATTGCGGTCCCAGAAGGCGGCGCGCAGATTCGGGTGCCGATCCAGCAGGGCCTGGGCGCTGCGTCGCAGCAACGCGACGTCGAGCGGACCGTCGATATCGGCGACGAATTGCATGGTGTAGATGTCGAGGCTGTCCTCGGCGAGGCGGTACAGCGCGAACAGGCCCTCCTGCAGCGGAGTCAGCGCGAGCACGTCCTCGATCTGCTGCGGGGCGGTCGTCACGATCGCCTCACGGCTGCTCATTCCACGACGCCGTGAGAGCCGCCAGCGCGTCGGCATCCAGGCCCGACGCACTCATCGGCGCGGACGGCGCTGCGGGCTGGTCGGGCGCTGCCTGACCGGCGCCCGCGTCGACGGCCGCCGCAAGTTCGGCGATGGTCATGTTCTCGAACACCATCGCCGGTGTCATCGGCAGCCCCTGCGCGCTGGCCCGGGCTGACCACTGCACCGAGATGATGCTGTCGCCACCGAGCGCGAAAAAGTTGTCCTCCCGGTCGATCTCGGTGATCTCGAGCAACTCCTCCAGCAGGGCGATCAAGGCCCGCTCGGTCTCCTCCGAACCACCGACCACCGGGTGCGAGCGCTGCGCTGCCGTCGGGGAAGCGGGTGCCAGCAGGCGCTGCTGGTCGGCTTCAGGCAGCAACTGCACACTGGACACCGCCGACTCGGGCGTGCTCGCAAACGCTTGCAATGCCGCCTCGAGCGCGTCGGCGATGAGTTGGACGGTGGCCGGTTCGTAGAGATCGGCGTTACCCACGACGCGGACTTTGACTGCCGAGTCCGGCGTGAGGGCGAAGACGACGTTGAGGTCCAGGATCGAGATCTCGAAGTCCATCGGAATCGGTGTGACCCGGGTCTGTCCGTCTCCGGTGAGGTCGCGTGCCAGCAACGCCCAGTCCTCGCCGTGGAAGTGGATCGAGGTCTGGAACAGCGGGTGGTTGCGGGACGGCGACCGCGGTGGGTTGAGCGCCTCGACGACACGTTCCACCGGAAGTTCCTGGTGCGCCAGGGCATCGAGCACCACGTCCCGGCTGCGAGCGACCATGCCGAGCAGCGTCGGATCGCCGGACAGGTCGTTGCGCAGCACCACGACATTGGCGCACGGTCCGTTGATCTCGTTGGTAGCCACGTCAACTCGTGCGGTGATCGGGCTGCCGATCGGGATGTCCGTACCGCCGCCCAGCTTGTGCAGCACCACCGCCGTAGCGGCCTGGTAGACCATGAATTCGCTGGCCTCGTGGCGCTCCGCCAGTTGTGTCAGCGCCGCGCGCAGATGGGGCGGCACCGTGAAGTTGACGACCTCGCCGCGCCGGCCCAGCACCGGTGGACGGGTGTGGTCGGCACCCAGGGAGATCTCGAAGGGCATGCCGTCCAGCACCTGCGACCAGTGCGCCAGTTCGGCCGTCCCCCATTCGTTCGAGGGGTTGAACGCATCTTGTTGCCAGAGTGCGAAATTGACGAACGGAACCGCAGGCGTCGGCCAGCGCGGCGCGTTCTGCTGCAGGCGGGCCCGGTACGCCGTCAACAGATCCTCGAAGAGGATGCCCAGCGAGCTGTGGTCGGTGACAATGTGATGCACGAGAAGCAGAAGCACGCTCGTGTCCGGGTCGAGGACCAACAGGGTAGCCCTGATCAACAGATCGGATTCCAGAGCGAACACATGCCCGCGCAGCTGCGCTACTGTCTCGTCGAAGTGTCCGGGTTCGACATTGCGGACGGCAAGTTCGACCTCGCGGGCCGGATGCACGAATTGATACGGAATATTCTCGTGCTCAACGAAATTCGTGCGAAGTGCCTCGTGCCGGGCCACGACGTCGTTCAACGCGGCGGCGAGTGCATCCCGGTCCAACGGTCCGTTGCAGCGCAGCGTGAGTGCCATGTTGAAGACGTCGTTGCCGCCGCGCATCCGGTACTGAAACCACATCGCGAACTGCGAGTAGGACAGCGGTGGCCGTTCCGGGCGGTCGAGCTCTACGGCCAGCTGCGGCCGACTCGAGTGCGGCGCCGGTATTTCGGCGTCCCCGTCGAGGTCAACCCCGAACTGGTCGCGGAACTGCTCGACCAGTCTGGTCGCCAGACCGGCGGGGGTCGGGGTGTCGAACACCGCCCGCACGGTGAGCTCCACGCCGAACTCGGCGCGGATCTGGGCGACCAGTCGCGCCGCGAGCAGTGAGTGTCCGCCCAACCCGAAGAACGAATCTTCCGCACCGACCTTTTCCCAGCCGAACAGCCGCGCGAAGATCGCACACAGCCGGCGTTCGGTTTCCGTGGCCGGTTCGCGGTAGCTGCGCACCGCGACCGGTGTCGGTGCCGGCAGCGCCCGCTTGTCCAGTTTCCCGCTGACCGTGAGCGGGATTTCGGGGATCACCGCAAAAGCGCTGGGCACCATGTATTCCGGCAGCGTCGCGGCCGCGTGCGTGCGGACGTCGTCCAGATCGAGGTCGAGATCCGACTCGGTGCCACCGGTCGCAGGTACCAGGTAGGCAGCGAGCATGGGCCCGGCCCCGGTGTCCTCGGCCACCACCAGGCAGTGCCGCACCGCCGGGTGGGTGGCGATCACGGATTCGACTTCGCCGAGTTCGATGCGGTAGCCACGCACCTTGACCTGCTCGTCGGCACGTCCGATGAATTCCAGCTGTCCAGAGATGTTGCGGCGCACCAGGTCTCCGGTGCGGTACAGCCGGTTGCCGGGGTTGAACGGGTCGGCGACGAAGCGGAGCGAGGTCAGTCCGGGCCGGCCCAGGTAGCAGCGCGCGAGTTGCACCCCGCCGAGGTACAGCTCCCCGATCACCTCCGCGGGCACCGGTTGCAGTTCCTCATCCAGCACGTAGGTGTAAACGTTGCGATTGGGCACGCCGATGGGGACGACGCGTACCCCGTGGGATCCGTCGACCACCAGGTGCGTCGAGCAGACGACGGCCTCGGTGGGTCCGTAGTGGTTGCGCAACTGCGCGTCGAAGTATCCGGCGAACTTGTCGGCCACCTCACCGGCGAGCGCTTCGCCGCCGACGGGCACATGGCGCAGCTGTCGCCACTCCTTGACCTGCGGCAGCAGCAACAGTGTGCTCAGCATGGACGGCACCATGTGCAGCACGGTGATCTTGTGCCGGCTGATCAGGTCCGCGACATAGGATATGTCGCTGAAGACCCCGCCGAGTGGGGACGGTTTGGGGACCACCAGTTGCGCGCCCAGCGACAGGGTCACGAAGATGTCGAGCAGCGACGCGTCGAAACTGACCGAAGACGATTGCAGCAGGCGATCTTCGGCGGTCATACTCCACTCCGCCGCGAAACCCTGCACGTGTTCGGCGATCGCGTGGTGAGACACGGCCACGCCCTTGGGCTGGCCGGTGGAACCGGACGTGTAGATGACGTAGGCCAACTGCTCCGGGCGCAGCACGCAACGCCGATCGGCGTCGGTGAGCGGGCCGTCGGACAGCTGGTGGGCCTGCAGTTCTGCGCTCTCCAGTTCTGGGCGCCCCAGCACCAGCTGCGGGCCCGCGTCGCTGACCAGGTATTCGATGCGTTCGTCCGGGTAGGCCGGGTCAATCGGCAGGTAGGCCGCACCCGCTTTGAGCACCCCGAGCATCGCGATGATGAATTCGATCGATGTCGTCAGACGTAGACCAACGATGTCTTCTGCCCCCAGGCCCTGCCCGATGAGCCAGCGCGCCAAGCGATTTGCCCGGCCATGCAGTTCGGCATAGGTCAGCCGGGTGTGGTCGGAGATCAGCGCGACCGCGTCGGGGCGGGCATCGGCGGCCGCTTCCAGCACCGCCACCATCGTGGTGGGCGGCATCGGCACCAGTTCGCCGTGCGACTGCTCCAGCACCGTTGCGCGTTCGGCGGCGTCGAGCATGTCCAGGCTGGTCAGCCGGCGGTCGGGCTGGCCAATCGCATTGTGTAACAACTGAAGGTAATGCGCCGCCATCTGTTCGACGAGGGCGGGGTTCAGCATGTCGGTCTGGTATTCGAACTCGGTCAGGACGCCTTCGGGATCCAGCACGATCGCCAGGGCGAGCGGCAGGTGGGCGGTGACCGCGCCGAGGTCAAGTTGCCGCACCTGCACGCCGTCCAACGCGAATCCGCTGACGCTCTTGCGCATGCTGAATCCCAGCCGCACCAGTTGGTCCATGCCGTCGTGGCCCATGCGCTCCGGATTCGCCTCGCGCACCACGCGGTCGATGCCGACCGACTGGTGAGCGAAGCCGTCCAGGCAGGTGTCGCGCACGGCGTCGACGTACGTGTTGAAGGTGTCGTTCGGCCGCGCGGTGAGGCGCAGCAACAGAGTGTTCCCGAAATAACCGATCACCTTCTCGGCGGCCGCTTTCCGGTCGGTCACCGGCACCGAGACCAGAAAGTCCGACGCCCCGGTGTAGCGGCGCACCAGCACCCCGTAGGCCGCGAGCAGCACCATGAACGGCGAGGCGGCGTGCTGTCGGGCGAATTGCTCGAGCCGGTCGAACAATCCGTCCGGGAAGCCCCTGGTCACCCGCTCGGCCCGGCGCGTCGGGTGCGCCGCAGGAACTCCGGGCAGCTCGAGCGGTTCGGGCGCGGGGCGCAATCTGTCGGCCCAGTAACCGACGTCGCTCATGCTGGGTTCATCGGTTCCCCCCAGCACTTCGACCGCGACGAACTGCGCCGCCGGGTCGGCGGGGGTTTCACCGTTATAGGCAGCGCTGAGCTCGGTGAAGAACACCTCCCACGCCTCGTCGTCCCAGCAGATGTGGTGGACGACGAGCAGCAGCACGAATTCGCCCGGGGCAGTACGGATCAGGGTGATCCGCAGCGGCGCATCGGCAGCGAGGTCGAACGGGCGACCGAATTCACCGCGGGCCAGGTCCGCCACCGACTGACCCGCTGAATCCAGTACCCGCCAAGGAGTTTCGACGTGCTCCTGGAAGACCTGGTAGGGCTCGCCTTCGCTGTCCACGCCGTAGGTGGTGCGCAGAATCGCGTGCCGCGCGATGACCTCGCCCACGGCGGTCCGCAATCGCGCCTCGTCCAGCGCACCGTTCAGTTGATAGGCCACACAGATGTTCAGGGTGGTGTCGTCGGCGTCCATGGCCTGCAGGAACCACATGCGGCGCTGCCCGGTCGACAGCCGGTAGCGCTCGCCCGGGCGCAGGTGTGCCGCCGGGGCCGTTTTCCCGGCCGCTACACCGCTTTCGACGATTCGTCGGCGTAGCAGGTCGCGGCGACGTTCCTGCAGAGTCTTGGCATCGTCTGCCATGGGTGGTCTCAACTCCTGGGTTTCAGCTCGCCGTTATGCCGGATCGGCCAGACAACCGCCGCGCGAGAGGGGTCGTGCCCGCGGAACGCGGCCGACCACGCGTCGGCAGGACGCCTCTGGTGCCGCGGTAGCCCCCCGGACCGGACATCGCCGCGCCACCCCACTTTGGCACGATCACCTGACCCGGCGCACCACCGTACCGCGGCTCGAGCACTGCCATCGGCACCGTTCGCATCAGACGGACCCCCGTTCTGTCCTGGTAGGTGTGGTCGACCCGGTGTAGCTACAGCAGATTATGTTAGCCTTCGCTAAGTTACCCAGTTCCCGCGGCCGTCGCGCTGGCGCGATAATCAATGCGACCATCCGCGCACCCCGTCGGCTATTGCCCGCCCGGGGAAAACGGGTGGAACGTCCCTGAAACGGCGGAGGTACCGGCGTGAACGCGCGCGATCTGCACCAGCGTTGCGCCAAGGTGGATTTCGGCGCGCAGGTGGGTGAGTTCGCGCTGCGACGCCTCGAGGTCGACCGCGACCTCACCCTGATGCACGGCTGGATGAACGACCCTCCAGTGGCCCGGTACTGGCAGAAGGGGTGGGAGCGCGATCGGGTCCGGTCCTACCTGCTCGACCAGGATCACAGCGCGCACTCCACGCCGTACCTCGGGTTGTTGAACGGTACGCCGATGAGCTACTGGGAGCTCTACCGCGCCGACCTTGATCCACTCGCCGGGCACTACGCCGCCCGCGAGCACGACCTCGGCGTCCATCTACTGCTCGGACCGACCGAGCACCGCGGGCGGGGCCTGGCCGCGGAACTGTTACACACCGTCTCCAACTGGCAACTCGATGCCGACCCGCGGTCCCCGCGAGTGGTCGCCGAGCCCGACGTGGGCAATCTCAGGTCCATCCGGACGTTCGAGCGTGCCGGCTTTCATCGCGCCGGGGAGCTCGACCTGCCCGGTAAGCGGGCCGTCCTGATGGTCCGCGATCGGCCCGACGATCACCCCCAGCAGGTCGTCGACCTGCACCGAATGGATGTCGGCGGCGGGTCACCCCACGCTGGGGCCAGTTGAAATTATGTTAGCCTTCGCTAAGTTATGGCTCGCTGTCCGACTAGGCTCAAGCCGAATGCAGGCCCGGCAAAGCGCTGCGCACCCGCAGTGGGCGAATGAGTAGGCGAAAGGTCAGGTTGCATGCCGCGCACACTGGGGTGGATCAGGCAGTTTTACAAGCCGGGATCGCCCGAGAACCCCACCCTGTTGGTGTTCCCGCATGCCGGCGCCGGCGCATCCGCCTACCGCACCTTCGCTAAAGCCCTCAGCGACAAGTTCAGCGTGATCGTCTTCCAGTACCCCGGACGGCAGGACCGCGCCGCCGAACCAGCGCTGGGTTCACTGCCCGAGATCGCTGCCGGAGCATTCGAGGAGTTCGCACGTTCGGATCACAACCGCGGCGTGCCGGTCATCGCGTTCGGGCACAGCATGGGGGGCTGGGTGGCGTTCGAGTTCGTCCGGATCGCCGAAGCCAACGGCGTCGACGTCGGACAACTCAACGTCTCGGCGGCGGTCGCCCCGTGCAACGCGGCGAACAAGCCGGCCCACCCCGAGACCGACGAGGAGATCCTCGACCATCTCGCTGCGCTGGAGGGCACCAATTCCGACGTCTTCGGGAACCGGGACCTGATGCGACTGGCGTTGCCGGTGATCAAAGCCGATTACCGAGCCTGCGACGCCTATGCCTGCGACGAAGGCACCAAGGTTCGGGCCCCGATCCACGCGATCGGCGGTGACCAGGATCCGATTGTGACGCTGGGCGACCTCTACGGGTGGGGCAAGCACTCCGACACCGTCGAGGTGACGATGTTCGACGGCGGGCACTTCTTCCTCGACACACACATCGACGCCATCGTGGAACTGTTGGCCGGCGACCTGCGGCAGTCCGGGCAGACCTCATGACCTACGGCGGTCCCGACCACATCGTCATCTCCGGACTGGCCGTCGAGGCGCCCGGCGGCATCGACACCCCCGCAGCGCTGTGGCAGGCCCTGACCGAGGCCAAGGAGCTGATCGGTCCCTTTCCGCGCGATCGCGGATGGCCGCTCGAGGATCTGTTCTCGGTCAGCGAGATGGACGGCTGGGGCCCGGTCCACGATGCGGGCGGATTCCTGGACAAGGCAACGGCATTCGACCCGACGCTGTTCGGCATCACCCACCGCGAGGCGCTGGTCATGCACCCCCAGCAACGTGTTGCGATGCGACTTGCATGGAAAGCGTTGGAGAACACCGGCATCAATCCCGCGGCGCTGGAAGGCGAATTCGTGGGCTGCTTCGTCGGCATGTCGCCGATGGAGTACGGTCCGCGCGCATCGGTGGCCGACGCCTTGACCGGACATCGGATCGCCAGCTTGGGCCAATTGGGAGGCGCCGCAAGGATTTCGCACAGCCTCGGACTCACCGGCCCCTCGGTCAGCGTCGACACCGCCTGCGCGTCGTCGCTCACCGCGCTACACCTGGCCGCGTCGGCGGTGGCCTCCGATGAGTGCGACTGGGCACTGGCCGGTGGGGTGTGCGTGATGGGCTCCCCCGGTGCGTTCTACGAATTCTCCAGGCTGAACGCGCTTTCCGACGACGGGCATTGTCGCGCCTACAGCAATGACGCCAGCGGCACCGTGTGGGGCGAAGCCGCGGGCATGGTGATCGTTGAACGCGAGTCGCGCGCACGGCAATTGGGGCACCCGGTGTACGGACGCATCCTGGCGATCCGTACCAACCACAACGGCAAAGGCAAGCCGATCCTGGTCCCGCGGGTACGAGCGCAGGAACAAGTGGTCCGAAAGACGCTGGACGCGGCCGGAATCGACCCGGCCATAGTGGGCATGATCGAAGGGCACGGGACCGCGACCCCGGCCGGTGACCCGGTGGAACTTCTCGCGTTGTTCAAGACCTACGGTGCCGCCGGATCCGAGGCCCTGCTGGGTTCGATCAAGCCCAACATCGGGCATCCCCAGTCGGCATCGGGAATTCTCGGCCTGATCAAGCTGTTGCTGGCGGGCCACCACGGCCAGATTCCGCCAACTCTCTACGCGGCCAATCCGACCAAGATGCTGGACTGGGATCTGGTCGGGATCCGGCTGGCCACCAAAGTGCACGAGTGGGCACCCACCAACGGCGTCCGCTACGGCGCGACATCATCCTTCGGCGCGGGAGGCGCCAACGCGCACGCCATCCTCGAAATGCCCGCGCCGGCAGGAAGTGAATAAGTGACCGTGGCCAATTGCGGGGTTTCCTACCGACTTCCGGACGGCTCGGTGCCGGTACTGCTGGCCTCCGATACCGCAGACCTGCTGCGCGGCGAGGCCACTGCGCTGCATGCGTACGCCTCGATGCATCCGGAGGTGACACCTCAGGCGATCACGCAGATGTTGTTTCGCACCCGGGCCGCGCGCAAGCACCGCGCGTTGGCCGTGGTCGCCACCCGTGACGAGTTGCTGGCGGCATTGCGGGCCATCGGCGACGGCCGCGAGCATCCTGCGGTGCACCGCACCGCGTCGCCGGCGGTTGCCCGTCGGCTCGCGTTCGTATTCCCCGGCCAGGGCAGTCAGCGCCCCGGAATGGGACGGCTCTATTACGAGAGGATCCCGGCCTACCGCGGCGAAGTGGATCGGTGCGCGGCGGTTTTCGCCGAGCTTTCCGGTCGGTCACCGCTGAATTACCTGCTCGACGAAGAATTCACGGTCGACGGCAACGCCAGCACCGTTCAGCCGGCGTTGTTCACCCAGATGGCCGGTCTGGCCGCGGCCTGGCAGTCCGTCGGGATCACGCCGCACGTGGCCGTCGGGCACAGCCAGGGCGAGATCGCTGCGGCCTACGTATCGGGTCTGATCACGTTGGCAGATGCCGTGCGCATCATCGGAATTCGCGCGCAGGCTGCCGAGCAGATCGAGTCCGGTGACTACGCGATGGCGGTCGTCGCCACCGACCGGGAGAGCTGTGCTGATCTGCTGGCCCGCTGCTCGGACTTCGCCGAACTGTCGGTTGTCAACTCGCCCAACATGTCCGGTATCTCGGGTGATCGCGACACGGTGCAGGACATCGTGGATGCGCTGACCGAGCGGGGGGTTTTCGCCCGGGTCATCGGCGTCCAGTATCCCGCGCACACCAGCCTGATCAACGCGCTCGGCGACAAGGTCCGCACCGCATCGCAAGACCAACTGGAGAATCCGAAGTTCCTGGACAGCGAGATCGACTGCGTCGGTTCCACTCTCGGCGCCCCGATCACCCCGGACCTCCCGGTCGATCAGTACTGGTTCTGGAACCTGCGCAATACCGTCCGGTTCGACAAAGCGATGACCGCCGCCGCCGGACTGGGCGCCGATACGTTCGTCGAGCTGGCCGAGCACCCGACCCTGCAGTTGGCCATCCAGGAAAATCTCGCCGGTCAGGACACCGACCTCCGGGTGGTGGGCACTTCCACTCGTTCTGCCGCCGACCTCGCCGAGTTCACCCGTAACCTGGCACAACTGGCGGTACACGACCTGGACTTCCCGTGGGATCGACTGCGTGTCGACGACGACGGGCCGGTAGCGCTGCCGCTGCCCGACTTCCCCAACTCCCTGATGAATGACGTCCCGCTGTGGCTGCCCTACGACGAGGTGTTGCCGCGCCGCACCCGCATGAAGACGGTGCCCGAGCCCGAGCCGGCCCGGGGCCCGGCCGCGAGACTGCTCACCGAAGAGTGGGTTCGACTGAGCCGGCTTTCCCTCACCCGCCCGCGGACCATCGGCATCATCGACCACACCGGTGACTGCGCACAATTGGCCAACGAGTTGCGCACGGCAGCAGCCGAACTCGGCGCGACCGCCGTCCCGATCGGACCTGATTCCGCCGTCGGTGATGTCGACACCCAGGTCATCCTGTTACCGCAATCGCCGGAGCTGGGTCCCGCCGCCGCGACCGATCAGGTCGCAGCCTTCTTCGCCGAGCGCACCTGGTGGCACGGGGTCCCCGCGCCGGTCGCCCACTGCTGGCTGGTGACCGTGGGCGGCGAGGCCGTCATCGACGCAGATGGGCCGCCGGATCTGGTTCACGCCGCGGCCAGTGCCGGATTTCGCAGCGTCGGCGCCAAGTACCCCGGTGTGCATTTCCGCCACCTCGACCTGCCGGTCGACGCGGCGCCGACTGATGCGGCGCGCTCGTTGCTCAAAGCCCTGCACACCGACGGGGAGTCGGAGCTGGCGTTGCGCAACGGCGGCCTGTACGCGAAGCGAATCGTGGCGGCCGGAGAAGGCATTGCGGAGCCGACCGCCGCCGCCCCCGGACACGTGCTGATCGTCGGAGGCACCGGCAAGCTCGGACTCGAATTCGGCGCGTACTTCGCCCAGCAGGGTGTCCAGCGCATCACCCTGGTCAACAGGTCCGGTGAGACCCCGGCGGTCACGGACCGGCTACGTCTGATCCGGTCGGCCAGCGCCACCCGAATCGATGTCGCGGCGTGCGACCTCAGCGACGAAGCCGCGGTCTCCCGGTTGGCCGACCAGCATCAGGACGCCCCGGCCGATCTGATAATCCATGCCGCAGTGGAGTATTCGGGTGTGGAACTCGAGGACATCACCGCCGAACAGGTGACCACGGCACTGGGCGCCAAGGTCGTCGGTATCTCGCGTGTCCTCAGCGTTTTCCCGCGGGCCGAAGACTGCCGGGTGCTGCTGTGCTCTTCGGTGTCGGCGACGGTGGGCGGGCGTGGACTGGCACTGTATGCCGCCGGCAACCGCATGCTCGATGCGTTGGCACAGCAGTTGCGGGCCGGCGGGCTGGACTGTGTTTCGGTGCAGTGGGGGCATTGGCAAGTTCATCTCGACGAGTCCGGCCTGGCGATGCTGGCCGGTATCGGCGTCGTACCGATGCAGCCGGCTGACGCACTGGCCGTCGGGATGCGGAGGCTGACCAGGAATGCCGCCGTCGCGGCATTCGACCTGGACCGGGCGCGGTCGGTGCTGGAGACCTGCGGGCGCGCTTCGCTGTTGTCGCAGTTGACCAATGCGGCCCCGGCAGATCCCACCGTCAGCGCCGTCGCCGCATCGACTGCACCGACCGGCGTCTCGCACCGCTTGCTCAGCCTGTTGGCCGGGGCTATCGGTGTCGACAACGTCGCCAGCATCGACACCAGCACTCCGATGGTGGCGATCGGCCTGGATTCGTTGCAGGCCTTGGAGTTCCGGCGCCGCGTCAAGATGGAGTTCGATCACGACCTCGAGGTCGGGGAGCTGCTCGGCGGGGCATCCATCGCCGACGTGCTGGCGAAGCTGGACGCCTAGAAATCACACCTGGGTCTCAGTCCTGGGCCATCGCTTCGCGAAGAGTCCTGGGACGCATGTCGGTCCAGTTGTCCTCGACATAGGCCAGGCAGTTCGCCCGGGTGTCCGCGCCAAACACCACCTGCCATCCGGCGGGCTTCTCGATCGACGTCGGCCACAAGCTGTGCTGATCTTCGTCGTTGGTCAGCACGTAGAACGTGCCCAGCTCGTCGTCAAACGGATTGATACTCATCGCTTCTCCCACGGTCGGTCGACCGGGCGACCCCGATCTCGGCACCCAGCACCCGGTCGGAGAGCAATCCCAGACAGCTCAGATTCGGGAAACCAGGGCCTTCGTTCACACCAGACAGATTGGGCAGGAAGAACTTCGGAGTGATACCGGAGAGGGCCAGGTCGGGTCCGATGGCCTCTTCGAGGCGTTCCCCGTTGAGCGGCGCACCCACCTCCGCTTCCAGCAGGCGCACGGTGTCGGGGTGCAGTACCGGCAGGAACCAGAGCGGGTCGGCACCGGACCCGTCGATGACGAGCTCGAAACGGTGCAGTGTCTCCTGCGGTTCACCACAGTTGTCGGTGCGCAAGGTGATCCAGATCTTGTTGTCGCTGTCCACAACTCGAGCCACCCGCCCACGCATGTGCTTGATGCGTTCGTCGGCCAGCAGTGACTCCTGGACCCGCGCGGAGAACACCCCGCGATCGGTTCGGGCGATGCAATTGCGTCGTTCGGCATGGCTGAGGTTGCGCCACCCGGCGGGATCGGAAAACAGTGAATTCTCGAAGAAACCCTCGCCGCGGGTGAACAGCGTCGCCTGCGGTGAGATCGCCGTGATCGCCGAAACCCGGTGGTGGAAAAGCTCGTTGAGGATCGAGGCCGCGGTCTCGCCACCTCCGACGACGGCGACGCTGTCCGCCACGATGCGGTCGTGCTGCCCGGCGCGCTCCCAGAACTGCGCGATGGACAACACTCGCGGATCACCGGAGAGCATCGACCGCTCCGGCTGGCCCGGGCCGGTCATCATCAGCGAGTCGGCCGTCACGGTGGAATCGGCCGTGCCGATCGCCCAGCGCGATCCCTCAATGGAGATCTTGCGTACTTCGCCGGCAACGACTTTCAGGCCGGCCACTTCGGCGACCCAACGCAGGTAGCGTGCCCACGTGTCGTGCGCCGGCGCCGGCCTGCCGCGATCGATCCACCCGACGAACTGGTCCGTCGCAACCAGGTAGGACTGCCAGCTGAATCGCATCATCTGCTCGTCGATCTCGGAGTCCCGCCCCGGCACCAGGGCCGACCGGTACGGGAAGCCGACATCTTTTTCCGGACTGGTGCCCAACCGTTGCCGACCGTCTGTCCAGCCGCCGCCGGGCAGCCAGTTCGCCGCCACCCCGGTGCGTTCGATCGCCACGATGTCCGGCGTGTCGATGCCCATTTCGCGCAGCACCGCCGCCTTGGCCGCCACGGCCACCGCTTTGGCGCCCGCGCCGACGATTGCCAGCGTCGAGGTCACCGCGCACCGGCCTCGGGGGCGGCCCGCAGCACCTGGTGAGTTGTCGGCTGGCCGTGCCGGTTCGCTGACGTATCAGCGAATGACGCGCCGCCCACGACCCCACCTCCGAATTAGCTCAGGCTGCCCTAACTTTTGAGTACGCTACCTTATATTCGATGGGCTGACACGCTCACCCCAAGGGAGCTGCCGAGTGCCTACACGTCCTTTCCGTTCGTCCCAGACCAGCGCCCCGGACGGTTTCATCCCGTTTCCCCCGGACCGGGCCGCCGCGTATCGAGCGGCCGGCTACTGGACCGGCCAGACGGTGCCCGGCCTGCTGCGCCAGGTCGCGGCGACGCGGCCCGACCACCTCGCAGTCGTCGACTCGCTCGCTGGCCATACCTACTCAGAACTGGACGAACTTGCCGACCGTGCGGCGGCTGGGTTGGCGTCGCTGGGAATCGCCCCCGGCGATCGGGTGCTTCTCGCACTGCCCAATTCGTGTCGATTCGCGGTCGCCCTGTTCGGCGTACTGCGCGCCGGTGCCATCCCGGTGATGTGTCTGCCGGGGCACCGGGCAGCGGAGCTGACTCATTTCGCCGAAGTCAGCGGCGCCGTCGGACTGATCGTCGCCGCACAGGCCGGGGATTTCGACTACCGTCCGATGGCCGAACAACTGGTCGCCAGGCACCCCCGGTTGCGGCACGTCGTCGTCGACGGTGACCCCGGACCGTTCCTGTCGTGGTCGGCACTGCCGGACGGCGCTGTCCCGGACGTCGCGGTGGACACCGCGGGCCCGGCGTTGTTGCTGGTGTCCGGCGGCACTACCGGGACGCCCAAACTGATCCCCCGCACACACGACGACTACGTCTACAACGCCACCGCGAGCGCCGCGCTGTGCCGCCTGACCGAGGACGACAGGTATCTGGCGATACTGCCGGGGGCGCACAACTTTCCGCTCGCCTGCCCCGGCATCCTCGGCGCTATCAGCGTCGGCGCCACCGTCGTTTTCGGCACCGACCCCAGCCCCGAGGCCGCATTCGCCACCATCGACCGCCATAGCGTCACCGTCACCGCCTTGGTACCGGCCCTGGCCAATCTGTGGGCGCAGGCTTGCGATTGGGAACCAGTGACACCAAAGACGCTGCGGCTGCTGCAAGTTGGTGGCGCCAAGCTCGAATCCGTGGACGCTGCTGCCATTCGCGCGGCACTCACACCGGGCCTGCAGCAGGTATTCGGCATGGCCGAGGGACTGCTGAACTTCACCCGCCTCGACGACGCACCGGAGGTGCTGGAGCACACCCAGGGCCGACCGCTGAGCCCGGCCGACGAGATACGCATCGTCGATGCCGACGGCGCACCGGTCGCACCCGGCGCCGACGGTGAACTGCTGGTGCGGGGGCCCTACACCCTCAACGGCTATTTCCGTGCCGAGCGCGACAACGAGCGCAGCTTCGATCCGCACGGGTTCTACCGCAGCGGCGACCTGGTCCGGTTGCGCGACGACGGCAACCTGGTGGTCACCGGCCGGGTCAAGGATGTCATCTGCCGCGCCGGTGAGACGATCTCCGCCCGGGACCTCGAAGAGCATCTGTTGGGCCACCCGTCGGTCCGGTCGGTCGCCGCTGTGCCGGTACCTGACGCCGGTCTTGGTGAAAAGATCTGTGCTGCTGTGGTTTTCGCCGGCAAACCGGTGACGATCACGGAGTTGAACTCCTACCTGGACCAGCGCGGTGCGGCTACCCACGTCCGCCTCGACCAACTGGTCGCGTTGCCGACGCTGCCTACCACCCCGATCGGCAAGGTCGATAAGAAAGCGATCGTCGCGCAAGTCTGCGGTCAAGCGGAACAGCCGTGACTTTCGCCATGAATTTCCGCCTCATCTGACACCGATCCAATTAGGATCCCCGGTAACGCCTACCGAAAAAGGGGACAGTCGATGACGTTTGTGATGGTGGCACCCGAGATAGTGGCAACGGCGGCAACGGAATTAGCCGGCATCGGCGCCTCCATCGACGCGGCCGGCGCCGCCGCGGCGGCGCCCACCACCAATGTCCTGGCCGCGGCCCGGGACGAGATATCGGAGGCCGTTGCCGCGCTGTTCGGCTCCCACGCGCGACAGTTCCAGGCACTGAACACTCAATTGGCGGCATCGCAGGAGCAGTTTGCCCGCCTGCTGGCCGCGACGACGGTCAGCTACGCGCAGGCAGAAGCCGCCGGTGCGGCGCCGTTGCAAGAACTGCTGAACCTCATCAACGCACCGACCCAGGCACTGCTGGGCCGTCCGCTGATCGGTGACGGGACGGCCGGGCTGCCCGGCCAGGACGGCGGGGCCGGCGGGTTGCTGTACGGCAACGGTGGTCAGGGCGGGACTGCCGTCGCCGGGCATGCGGGGGGCAACGGCGGGGCGGCCGGCTTGATCGGTAACGGTGGCGCCGGCGGGGCGGGGATTCCAGGCCAGGCCGGTGGCGCCGGCGGTGCTGGCGGCTGGCTGTACGGCAACGGCGGCCTCGGAGGCGCCGGCGGGGCAGGGGCGGCCGGAGGCAACGGCGGCGCCGGCGGCTGGTTGTTCGGCAACGGAGGCAGGGGTGGCGACGGTGGCAACGCCACGGCAGCCGGACTCGACGGAGGCGACGGTGGTAGCGGCGGGACCGCGGGGTACCTGTCCGGCAACGGTGGTGCGGGCGGAAAGGGCGGGGCGGGTGCGCAGGGCGCGCCGGGCGTCAACGCCACTGCGCTGAATCCGTCCGACTATGCCGACAGCGGCATCCCCGGCAAGGGCGGGAACCCTGTCGGCAGTCCCGGCACCACCGGCGCCGACGGCGCCACCCCCACGCAGGCCGGCGGCCAGGGTGGTGCCGGCGGTGAGGGCAGCGCGAACACGGGCGCCGCCGGCACCGGGGGCCACGGCGGTCACGGCGGTAACGGCGGCACCGATGCGGTGGCCGGCACGGTGGGCGGTCTGGGTGGCAGCGGTGGCGACGCCGTCGGTGGCGCCTCGTCCGGACCCGGTAACTCCGGCGGTACCGGCACCGGTGGTATCGGCGGCACCGGCGGCACCGGCGGCACGGGCGCAGCTGGTGGTGACGGCGGAACAGGTGGAATCGGATACGGCGGTTTGGGTGCGGGACCGGGCGGCCCCGCTGGCCTCGGCCAAGGCGGCAAGGGCGGCCTGGGCGGAACGGGCGGGATCAGTGGCGGGACCGGGGGAACCGGCGGGATGGGCGGGACAGGCTACGGCGGTGCCAACAGCGGCAACGTGATCGGTGGGTTCGGCGGCAACGGTGGCGACGGTGGCACCGGGGGGATCGGCGCATCCGGTGGCGCGGGCGGCCAGGGCGGCAGCGGTGGCGCCGGCGGTCGAGGCGGACTGCTGTTCGGGACCGGTGGTGACGGCGGCCTGGGCGGGGCCGGCGGGTCCGGCGGTCAGGGCGCTGTAGGAGGAGACGGCGGCAAAGGTGGTCAGGGCGGCACCGGCGTGGGCTCTATCAGTAAGGACAGCGGCAGCGGCAGTGGCAGCGGCGGCAACGGAGGCACCGGCGGTGACGGTGGCACCGGTGGTGACGGCGGCCAGGGCGGTAGTGGGGGGAACGGCGGCAACGCCGGCGCGGGCGGTTTGTTCGGTTCGGCCGGTAGTCCGGGCGGCGGAGGTGGCGGTGCGGACGGTGGCGGCGGGGGTGCCGGCGGTGGCTACGGCGCGGGCGGGGACCCAGGTGTCGGTGTAGGAACCAAGGGCGGCTTCAGTATTCCGGGGCAAGCTGGTGCGCACGGCCTGCACCAGGGCGCGGTCGGTGCCGACGGCGCCGATGGATTCGACGGCTCGTCCGGGCGTCCTGCCTAGACGTCAGGTCGCCACCCACGCAACGTATTCCGAAGTAGTCGGACACCTGGGTGCAGCGTGTTTCCGAATGGATCGGCCAGAACCTGCCATTGACTAATGTCACCATTTGATATTGACTCCGTGACATGAACGACGGCGCTCCGAGGTGCGGGACACTGCGCTCGTGCGGTGCGATCGCGGTCAGCTACGTTCGATTCCCCGGGGACTCACCCCGGCCAAGCACAGTGGCAGAGGCGGTTTGATGTTTGGTCCCCTGGACAAGCTCCTGAACAGGAAATGCACCAGCCGCGATGCGCTGGCGGTCGTCACCGGTGCCGGCAGCGGCATCGGCGCCGCCTTCGCCGTCGAACTCGCTCGCCGGGGCGGCGCAGTGGTGTGCAGCGACATCGACCTGGAAGCCGCCCAACAAACCGTCGACGCGCTCACCGACCTGGGCGCCAAAGCCGTCGCGGTGCGCTGTGATGTCTCGGTATTCGACGAGGTCGTCGCCCTGGCCAAGGAGGCACAAGCGTGGTTCGGGGCACCGCCGACTCTGGTGATCAACAACGCCGGCGTGGGCGCCGGCGGGGCACCCATCGGCGAGATTGCGCTCGATGACTGGACCTGGGTGCTGGGCATCAACCTCTGGGGTCCGATTCACGGTTGCCAGGTGTTCACCCCAATCCTGCGCGAGGCCGGACTCGCCCACGCGGACCGCGGCATCATCAACGTCGCGTCGGCGGCGGCGTTCGGTGCGGCTCCGGGCATGGGCGCCTACAACGTCAGTAAAGCCGGGGTGCTCTCCCTGTCGGAAACGCTGGCGGCCGAATTGTCAGGCAGCGCAGTCAAAGTCACTGTGTTGTGTCCCACCTTCGTCAAGACCAACATCGTCGGCTCCGGTCGCATCAGTGAAGAGTCCAGCCAGCTGGCCACCAAGCTGATGAGCTGGACCGGCTACACCGCGGAGAAAGTCGCGCGCGTCTGTCTGGACGCCCACGATCGCGGCGACCTCTACTGCATGCCACAACTGGAGGCCAAGATCGGTTGGAATATCAAACGGCTGGCGCCGGGCGCATATACGCGCACGGCCGGTCTGATATCGCGGGTGGCCAGCCGCTGATACACGCGGCGGAAGGGAAATCCGGTGGACCCGAACAAGCTAGCTATGCCCACGTGACGCTGACGGTGCGTCGCTCACGTCGTTGCCGGACAACGTAACCGGGGATCTGTTGGCAACGCAACGGCCGGCACGACCTGAACCGGGCACGATCGCCGGGGTGCTCTACAACCTGCGGCGCGCTCCGCACCGCGTGCGCCGGCAATCGCGTGACTTCGTCGAGGCGGCCGTCGCCCAGCTCTTCGACGCCGCGGTCGGGCATCCCTCCGGAATCGGAACGTCCGGGGAGTACCGGATCGACGAGTTGGCGCGGCTGGCCGGTACCACCACCCGCAACATCCGGGTGTACCGCGACCGCGACCTGTTGCCGCCGCCGTTGCGCGTCGGGCGGATAGCACTGTTCAACGACACCCACCTCACCCGGCTCCGACTCATCACCTCGATGCTCGACCGCGGCTACAACATCGCCCATGTGCGCGAGATGCTCAGCGCCTGGGAGGAGGGCAAAAACCTCGGCGACGTGCTCGGACTGGAATCGGCCATCGTGGGCACCTGGACCACCGAGCGGCCACAGACCATGTCACTGGCCGCGGCACGCGAACTCGTCGGTGACGCAGGCGCTTTCGATCGAATGGTCGGGTTGCAGGTGATCCGAGTGGACGGCGATCAGGCCACCATCACCCGGCCCAAGCTGATCGACGCCTTCAACGAAGTGCGCGGCTACGGCGTGAGCGCGGACAAACTCATCGACCTGCACGAGCAGATTCTGCCGAAGATCGACGAAATCAGTGACCTGCTGGTGCAGGCCGGTTTCGAGCACGTCGCCAACCGCATCAAGCCCGGCGAAGCGCTGCCCGCCGACGCCGAAGTCGCCGAGTTGATCACCATGCTGGTCCGATTCCGCACGCAGGCGGTCGCGACTGTCACCGCAACGCTGGCGTCGTCCATCGAGTCGACCATCGAATCTCTGGTCAGCCAGCTGCTCGCGGATTACCTCAAGCAACCCGCCGAATTCGAGCAGCCACACTGATGTCAGGTCAACGGCGTTCGACCAGATAGGGCGCCAACGTCGACAACTTCTCGCAGGTCTCCTCGAACTCCCGCTCGGGGTCGGACGCCTCGATGATGCCTGCACCGGCCCGCAGCCAGGTGCGGCCGTCACGTTCGTAAGCCGCCCGCAGCGCCAGCGCCGCATCGAGCCCGCCGTCGGCCGAGAACATCACCACCGCACCGGAATACAATCCACGAGCCTCGTCCAGGCGCAGGATTGCTTCCACGCCACCCGCTTTTGGGATACCCGAGGCGGTGACCGCCGGGAAGAGCGCTTCCAGCGCATCCATCCGGTCGCTGGCCGGGTCCAGGCGCCCGGTCACTGTCGAGCCGAGGTGCTGCACACTGCCGCGTTCGCGCACCGCCATGAAGTCGATGACGGCCGCCGTCCCCGGCTCGGCGATCTCGGCGACCTCCTGAAGCGAGGTGCGGACCGAAATGGCATGCTCGACAATCTCTTTGGAGTTCGACTCCAAGTCGTACCGTGCCTGCAGGTCGTGTGCGGGTCCGCGACCGAGGGCACGGGTGCCGGCCAGCGGCTCGGTGACCACCACACCGTCGGGCGCAACGGCAGCGACGAGTTCGGGGCTGTAGCCCAACGCGCGAGTACCGGCAAGCCGCAACAGAAACGAGCGCACCGGCGTGTTGTGGCGTCGGCCCAGCCGGTAGGTCTCGGGGAAGTCGAGCGCGAACGGCACTTCCAGGCAGCGGGACAGGATCACCTTGTCGTAGCGCCCCGACGCGATCTCGCCGACCGCGCGACTCACCCGCTCGCGGTAGGCAGAAGGGTCATCGGACAGTTGGACCGCCCGGGTCGGCGGCTCGCGGCGCGGACCCGCGCTGAGCAACCGGTGCACCGCCGCCCGTTCGTCCGGCCCCGCACCATGGAGTCGGATCTCGTCTCGAGCCAGCACGATGCGGGTCCTCGGCCAGAAGACCCGGGCAAGCGGGGTGTGCGGGGCCAGTCGCTGCTGCAGCCCGAAACGGTAGACGCCGAATTCGAAGGCCACCCAGCCGAAGAGTTGGTCGGTCTCCAGCAACAGCCGGTCGACGGCTTCGCCCAGCACCGCGCCGGGACGTCCGGTCCACTGTTGTCGCTGCGTCACACCGTCGCGGATGACCCGCAGTTCGTCGCTGTCCAGCTCCACCATCGCCTGCACACCGCAGGCCAGCACCCACTGCCCGTCCTGCTCGTAGAGCAGGTACTGCTCCCCGGTCGGCTCGATGAGCTCGGCGACGAGCCCGGCCGCCAAGTCGGCGGGATCAATATCCGGGGGTAACGGTATGGCCAGTGATGCAGTGCTGGCAGAATTCGTCTCGACGCTGGCCTCCATCACGCAAGTAAATGTAGCCTAACCTATGCCCTGGGCGCGCGCCGCCCCGACGGTGCTACCTCCCGTTGTGGTTGGCAGGCACACCCATCATCAGAGCACCGATCATCTGTGACGGCACGAAGGTCGCGACACTCGCACTCCCAGTGAGTTGACAGCACATTCGTACGTCACCCACACCGCCGGGAAACACAACGCGTCAGCCAGCGCAGTTGCCCGATGCGATCGTTACCAGCGCGTTTCGCGGGCGGCGTAATCGTCAAATATTGCCCCAGCCAGCGTCTTTCAATCCGTTGGTGAGTGGCAGCCACACCGGAGCCCGGCTAGATTCTCAGCGTCAACTCGGATGTAGTTGGTCGCCGCGAAAGCTCCGCGGTCAGTACTTCCTTGTCTCGCCCGCCCCTCGGAGGTGCTCATGCTGCACGAGTTCTGGGACAACTTCACGCACAACTTGTTCAAGCCACTGTTGTTGTTCTTCTACTTCGGCTTCCTGATCCCGATCCTCAAAGTCCGGTTCGAGTTCCCCTATGTCCTCTACCAGGGCCTCACGCTGTACCTGCTGCTGGCCATCGGCTGGCACGGCGGTGAAGAACTCGCGCAGATCAACACCGCCAGCATCGGGGCCGTGGTGGGTTTCATGGCCTTGGGTTTCGTGCTGAACTTCGCCATCGGCGGGTTGGCCTACCTGATGCTGAGCCGTCTGAAGTCCTTGCGACGAATTGATATGGCCACCGTCGCCGGCTACTACGGATCGGACTCGGCAGGAACATTCGCGACCTGTGTAGCGGTTCTGACCGCCACGAACATCGCCTTCAACGCCTACATGCCCGTGATGCTGGCGGTCATGGAGATCCCCGGATGCCTGGCCGCGCTGTTTTTCGTTGCGCGGCTGCGGCATAACGGACTCGACGCGGCGGGGAACATGCCCGGCGAGCCCGGGTACACGCTCAAAGCGGGGATCGGCCCCGGCACCGCCGCCCGCCCGGCGCCGGGCGACAGCCTGAACCTGGAAAGCGAACTCGCAGCCGAACGGGCAACAGCACTCGAACAAATCGACCACCCGGGCCGGGAGGAAAAGCAGTCCGCACCGGGTCCGTCGGGCAAGCGCATCCTGACCCGCGAGCTTCTCCAAGAGGTATTCCTCAACCCGGGACTCGTGCTGCTGATCGGCGGCATCGTCATCGGTCTGATCAGCGGGCTGCAGGGACAGAAGGTCGTCGCCGACGATGACAGGTTCTTCGTGCTGGCCTTCCAGGGCGTGCTCTGCCTGTTCCTGCTGGAAATGGGTATGACGGCAGCACGCAAACTCAAGGACCTCCGGCAGGCCGGCCCGGGCTTCATCCTGTTCGGCCTGTTGGCCCCCAATGTCTTTGCGACACTGGGGATTATCGTCGCTTGCAGCTACGCGTCCCTGACCCACACCGACTTCAAGGCCGGAACCTACGTGTTGTTCGCGGTGCTGTGCGGCGCGGCGTCCTACATCGCAGTGCCGGCCGTGCAGCGCCTGGCGATCCCCGAAGCCAGTCCGACGCTGCCGTTGGCCACGTCACTGGGGTTGACGTTCTCCTACAACGTGACGATCGGGATTCCGCTGTACATCGAGATCGCCCGCGCCTTCCAGCACCTGTTCGGCGTCTAGGGGCGGTCAGTCCAGCAGGGTCCGCACCACCGCGTCGGCAAGCAACCGCCCCCGGTCGGTCAGGACCAGATTCGCGCCGTCCCGCACCAACAACCCGTCCGACACCGCGACGTCGGCGCGCAGGCGTTCGGCCGGTCCGAGCCGGTCCAGCGGCAGCCCCTGACGCAACCGGATCTGCAACATCACCTCTTCGGTGTGCAGGGCGGCCGCGTCCAGCTCCTCGAAGTCGGCCACCGGCAACGCCCCGCCGGCGAGCATTTCATCATAAGCGTTGGGATGCTTGACATTCCACCACCGCGTTGCACCCAGGTAACCGTGTGCGCCCGGTCCCGCGCCCCACCACTGGCCACCGCTCCAATAACCGAGATTGTGCCGGCACTCACCACCGGGCCGGGACCAGTTCGACACCTCGTACCAGGCCAACCCGGCAGCGTTCAGCCGTGCGTCGACCAGCTCATAGCGGTGCGCCAGCACGTCGTTGTCGGGCGCGGCCAGCTCCCCACTGCGGACCCGGCGGGCCATCGCGGTGCCCTCCTCGACCACCAGCGCGTACGCGGACACGTGATCCACGCCGGTGTCGATCGCCGTGTCCACCGAGCGGAGCAGATCGTCGTCGGTCTCACCCGGGGTGCCGTAGATGAGGTCCAGGCTGACGTGTTCGAAGCCCAGCGCCAGTGCCTCGCGCGCCGCAGCGGCCGAGCGGTTGGGTGTGTGCACCCGGTCGAGCACCCCCAATACCTGCGGAACCACCGACTGCATGCCCAGCGACACCCGGTTGTAGCCGGCCGCCCGGATCTCTTCGAAGAATTCCGGCCAGGTCGACTCCGGATTGGCCTCGGTGGTGATCTCGGCGTCCGGCGCCAGCGTGAAATGCTCGCGCACCATGCTCAACAGGCTGGTCAGACGTGCACCGCCCAGCAGCGAGGGCGTCCCGCCGCCGACGAACACCGTGTCGACCGTCACCTCCGGCAGCCGGGCCGCCGCCATCTCGAGCTCGGTACGTAGCGCCGCGAGCCAGGCATCCGGGTTGACCCCGCCCAGTTCGGCCGGCGTGTAGGTGTTGAAGTCGCAGTAGCCGCACCGGGTGATGCAGAACGGAACGTGCAGGTAGAGCCCGAACGGACGCCCCGCAACGGGCTGGGTGGCCGGCAGTTCTGCCGGCGCGGCGCGAGAAGCCATGCCAAATCTTGACACGGCGGCGCAGCTCGGGCGTTATTCCCAGCTCAATCCAGGTTTTCCTGATCTGAACACCCAGGTTGCGACGTGGTTTTAATCACCGTGAAATCAAATTTGTCCTGGTGGCACGGCGGGTCCCAATTCATGGCAGAATGGCACCCGTGTCCGCCGCCAACTCGAGCCTGCGTGTAGCGCTGGTAGCGCGGCGGCATATCGACCTCAAGCGCGTTTGCAGCTGTTGCTGTCAGCCTTGACGTCGTAGACCCAGCCCACCCGTACCACCTGCCTGGCTGCCGGATCTGCGCCGCCGGAATCTTCGGTGAGCTGCGCGTGTTCCAGTCGGCATGTCCGCGAAGGAGATCCCCGCATGACCACAGCACGTCCCGCCAAGGCCCCCCGCAACGAGGGTCAGTGGGCGCTGGGTAATCGCGAGCCGCTCAATCCCAACGAAGAGATGAAGCAGGCCGGCGCGCCGCTGGACGTGCGGGAGCGCATCGAGACCATCTACGCCAAAGAGGGCTTCGACAGCATCGACATCAGCGATCTGCGGGGCCGTTTTCGCTGGTGGGGGCTCTACACCCAGCGCGAACAGGGCTACGACGGCTCCTACACCGGCGACGACAACACGGACATGCTCGAGGCCCGGTACTTCATGATGCGGGTGCGCTGCGACGGGGGCGCCCTGTCGACGGCCGCGCTGCGCACGCTGGGCCAGATTTCGACCGAGTTCGCCCGCGACACCGCCGACATTTCCGACCGCGAGAACATCCAGTACCACTGGATCGAGGTGGAGAACGTCCCGGAGATCTGGCGGCGCCTGGACGAGGTCGGACTGAAGACCACTGAGGCGTGCGGCGACTGCCCCCGGGTGATTCTGGGCTCACCGCTGGCCGGCGAGTCACTGGACGAGGTGCTCGACCCGACATGGGCGATCGAAGAGATCGCGCGCCGCTACATCGGCCAGCCCGAGTACGCCGACCTGCCGCGCAAGTACAAGACCGCCATCTCCGGGCTGCAGGATGTGGTGCACGAGGTCAATGACATCTCGTTCATCGGTGTCAACCACCCCGAGCACGGGCCAGGCCTGGACCTGTGGGTGGGCGGCGGCCTGTCCACCAATCCGATGCTGGGTCAGCGGGTGGGCGCCTGGGTGCCGCTGCAGGAGGTGCCCGAAGTATGGGAAGCGGTGACATCGATCTTCCGCGACTACGGCTACCGGCGGATGCGGGCCAAGGCGCGGTTGAAGTTCCTGATCAAGGACTGGGGCATCGACAAGTTCCGGGAGGTTCTCGAGACCGAGTACCTCAAGCGCCCACTGATCGACGGCCCGGCCCCCGAACCGGTGCCGCACCCGATCGACCACGTCGGCGTGCAACGAACCAAGAACGGGCTCAACGCCATTGGCGCCTCTCCGATCGCCGGGCGGGTCTCGGGCACCATCCTGACGGCGGTCGCCGATCTGGCCGAGCGTGCCGGGTCCAACCGCGTCCGGTTCACCCCCTACCAGAAGCTGGTCATCCTCGACATCCCCGACGACAAGGTCGACGAGACGATCGCCGGTCTCGAGAAGCTCGATCTGCAGACCCGGCCGTCCCATTGGCGCCGTAACCTCATGGCGTGCACCGGTATTGAGTACTGCAAGTTGTCGTTCGCCGAGACCCGGGTGCGGGCGCAGACGCTGGCCCCGGAACTGGAAGCACGACTGGACGACGTCAACTCCCGGCTCGACGTGCCGATCACCATCAACATCAACGGCTGCCCCAACTCGTGTGCCCGAATTCAGGTCGCCGACATCGGTTTCAAGGGTCAGATGGTCGACGACGGCGACGGCAACCCGGTCGAGGGTTTCCAAGTGCATCTGGGCGGCAGTCTGGGACTGGACAGCGGGTTCGGGCGAAAGTTGCGGCAGCACAAGGTGACCAGCGCGGAGCTGGGTGACTACATCGACCGGGTGACGCGCAACTTCCTCAAGCATCGCAACGACGGTGAACGGTTCGCCCAGTGGGCCATTCGGGCCGAGGAGGACGACCTGCGATGACCGAGGCCACCAAGCGGACCGAGGATGAACTGCGCAGGGTGGCGGCGCGCGGAGCGGCCGAGCTCGAGGGCGCCAACGCCACCGAACTGCTGCAGTGGACCGAGGAAAACTTCGGCGGAGTCAACGGACCACGCGGAGGGGCCACCTGCCAGTACGTGGTGGCCTCCAACATGCAGGACGCCGTGCTGGTCGATCTGGCCGCCAAGGTCCGGCCCGGCGTGCCGGTGCTTTTCCTGGACACCGGATATCACTTCGTGGAGACCATCGGCACCCGCGACGCGATCGAATCCGTCTACGACATCCGCGTCCTGAATGTCTCCGCCGAGCACTCGGTGCCCGAGCAGGACAAGCTGTATGGCAAAGATCTGTTCGCCCGCGACCCTGGTGAATGCTGCCGGATGCGCAAGGTGGTCCCGCTGGGTAAGTCGCTGCGCGGCTACTCCGCCTGGGTGACCGGCATCCGTCGAGTCGAGGCGCCGACCCGCGCCAACGCCCCGCTGATCAGCTTTGACGAAGCATTCAAGCTGGTGAAGATCAATCCGCTGGCGGCCTGGTCGGACCAGGACATGCAGGACTACATCGACGAGCACGACGTGTTGGTCAATCCCCTTGTCTACGAAGGCTATCCGTCGATCGGTTGCGCTCCCTGCACGGCCAAACCGGTGGCGGGCGCCGACCCGCGCAGCGGACGCTGGCAGGGGCTGGCCAAGACCGAATGCGGGCTGCACGCGTCGTGACCACCCTTGTACTGACCGCGCACGGCAGCGCCGACCCGCGATCGGCGGCCAACGCGCGCGCCGTCGCGGGACGGCTGACCCGGCTGCGGCCCTCGCTCGACGTCCGAGTCGCGTTCTGCGAGCACAACACTCCCGGCTTGATCGACGTGCTCAACTCCTGCCCCCAGGACGCGATCGTCACTCCCCTGCTGCTGGCCGATGCCTACCACGCGCGGGTGGACATTCCAGCCCAGATCGCGTCCAGCGCTGTCGGTGACCGGGTACGCCAAGCCGGTGTGCTCGGCGAAGACGACAGGCTGGTGTCGGTGCTGCGCCAGCGGATCGCGGAGCTTGGGGTATCTCGACTCGACCCTGCCGTCGGCGTGCTCGTGGTGGCCATCGGCTCGTCGAACGCGGCGGCGAATGCTCGCACCGCCCAGGTGGCACCCAAGCTGATGGAAGGAACCCGTTGGGCCGCAGCGCAAACCGCGTTTGCCACTCGCCCGGAACTGCCGATGGCCGAATCGCTGGCAGGATTGCGGCGCCGCGGTGCACAGCGGGTCGTCATCGCGCCGTGGTTCCTGGCGCCGGGGCGCATCCCGGATCGGGTCGAGCGCTTCGCACACGATGCCGGTGTCCAGATGGCGGCGCCGTTGGGGGCGCACCGGTTGGTCGCTGCCACCGTGCTGGATCGCTTCGATCAAGCCGCGGCGCAGCGCGTCGCAGCCTGATCGGGTAGTCCCTGGCGGAGCTTGAGCCTGCACTGGTGGCGCCGAGCCTGCACTCAGGCCGTCCTGAAGCCCAGAATCCCGCCCTCACTACAGGCTCGGCGAGGTAGTCGACCGTGGCCGGGCCGATGCCCTACGCGGAGGCGAGCTCCTTGTCGTCCTCGTCGTCAACCGCCGCGTCGACGATCGGCGGCACCCGGGTAGCCCGCACGTAGACCGTGTCGCCCTCTCTCAGCGCCAGCGCCTCGGCGTCACCACGGGTGATCTGCGCGGTGAACGGCCCGCCGCTCGCCGCGCTGGTCAGCTCGACCCGGACCTCGAAGCCCAGCGTGACCACCCGGTCAACGGTCGCTTTCACCACGCCAATCGATTCCGCTGATCCGTCGCCGCCGGCGATCGCCATGTCGGGGTTGCGGCCCACCCGGATGTCGTGCGGCCGGACAAGTGCCCCGTTCAGCGCCGACACCGCGCCCAAAAAGGACATCACGAATGCGTTCGCCGGGGTGTCGTAGACATCGGTCGGGGAACCGACCTGCTCGATGCGTCCCTTGTTAAGCACGGCGATCCGGTCGGCCACGTCCAGCGCCTCGGCCTGGTCGTGGGTGACCAGCACCGTCGTGACATGGACTTCGTCGTGCAGCCGACGCAGCCAGGACCGCAGGTCCTCCCGCACCTTGGCGTCCAGCGCACCGAACGGCTCGTCGAGCAGCAGCACCTGCGGATCGACGGCGAGCGCCCGGGCCAGCGCCATGCGCTGACGCTGCCCGCCGGAAAGCTGGTTGGGATAACGGTTCTGGAAGCCGCTCAGGCCCACCACCTCCAACAGGTGGTCGACCTTCTCAGCGATCTCGGCCTTGGGCCGCTTGCGGATCTTCAGCCCGTAGGCGACGTTGTTGCGCACCGTCAGATGCTTGAACGCCGCGTAGTGCTGAAAGACGAACCCGATGCCGCGGCGCTGTGGCGGCACCCGGGTGACGTCGCGGCCGTCGATCGTGACGGTGCCGGAGTCCGGTTGGTCCAGGCCGGCGATGGTGCGCAGCAACGTCGACTTGCCGGAGCCACTGGGGCCCAGCAGCGCCGTCAATGAACCTTTGGGCACCACGAAGTCCACATGGTCGAGCGCGACGAAGTTGCCATAGTTCTTATAGGCGTCCCGCACCACGATCGCGTGGCCGGCCTGGTTGTCACCGGTGTTGGTCATTTTCGAATCTCCTTGTCCGGCCTACTTGATTGCCCGTGCCCGCCGCGCATCCAGCGCCACTTGGACGATGAGGACGAGCACGGCAACTGCCATCAACAGAGTCGACAACGCGTAGGCGCCGTACTCTGCGCCCCGGTTGTAGCGGTCGGAAACCAACAGCGTCAGGGTCTGCGACTGCCCCGGCAGGTTGGACGACACCATGATGACCGCACCGTACTCACCGAGGGTGCGGGCAACGGTCAGCACGATGCCGTACGTCAGGCCCCACCGGATCGATGGCAGGGTGATCCGCCAGAACGTCTGCCACCAGCTGGAACCCAATGTCGCGGCGGCCTGTTCCTGGTCGGTGCCCAGTTCGTGCAACACCGGTTCGACCTCCCGCACCACGAACGGCAGGGTGACGAAGATGCTGGCCAGCACGATGCCGGGCAGCCCGAAAATGATCTTCACCCCGAGGTCACGCTCGATGAAACCCAGTGCGCCGCTGGCGCCCCAGAGCACGATCAGGGAGACGCCCACGATCACCGGTGAGACCGCGAAGGGTAGGTCGATGATTGCCTGCAGGACACCTTTGCCGCGAAAACGGTTGCGCGCAAGCACCAATGCCGTCGGGATGCCGAACACCACGTTCAGTGGCACCACGATGGCGACCACCAACAACGACAGATTCAGTGCCGACACCGCCGCCGGGGTGCTGATCCAGTCGAAGAACTGGCCCAGGCCCGGCCGGAAGGTGCGCCACAGGATCAGCGTCACCGGAATGATCAGCAGCACCGCGATATAGGCCAGCGCGGTGTAGCGCAACAGGTAACGCACACTCCGTGATTGTTTCACCGGACCGTATCCTCACGCTTTGCCGCCCGACCGCCGACGATGCGCAGCACGAGCAGCACCACGAACGAAATCGAGAGCAGCACAATCGATATTGCTGCCGCACCGGTGCGGTCGTCGTTCTCGATCAGCGTCCGAATCCACTGCGAGGACACTTCGGTCTTGCCTGGCACGGCACCGCCGATCAACACCACCGAACCGAACTCTCCGATGGCCCGGGAGAACGCCAGACCCGCTCCGGACAGCAATGCGGGCAGCAGCGAGGGCAGCACGACCGAGGTGAAGATCTTCGGGCCGTTGGCACCCAGGGATGCCGCGGCCTCCTCGACCTCCCGATCGACCTCCAGCAGCACCGGTTGGACCGCGCGCACTACGAAAGGCAAGGTGACGAAAGCCAACGCCACCCCGACGCCCCATTCGGTGTGCTGCAGATGCAGACCGACAGGGCTGTGGTTGCCGTAGAGCGCCAGCATCACCAGGCTGGCGACGATCGTCGGCAACGCGAACGGCAGATCGATGATCGCGTCCACCAACCGCTTTCCGAAGAAGTTGTCGCGCACCAGCACCCACGCGATGAGCAGGCCGAACACCGTGTTGAGCAGGGTCACTCCGATAGAAATCGTGAGGGTCACCCGCAACGACTCCAACGCGGCGTTGGAGGTGACGGCGAATTGGAAAGCCCGCCACCCCCCGCCGACCGCCTGCCAGACAATCGCCGCCAACGGCAGCAGCACGATCACCGAAAGCCACAGTGTCGCAACGCCGACGCGAAGTGACGTCGTCGGGAGACGGCCGCCGGACCGCACGGGGTCGGGGGCTTCGGCGCCGGGCTGATCGAGCTCGGGTCGGAGCGCCTCGGGGTCAGGAGTAACAGTCACGGTCATCCGGTGACCTGTGTGTAGATCTTGGTGATGAGTCCGGCGCTCTTGTCGAACAGCTTGGGATCTACCGTGCCCCAGCCGCCCAGATCGGCGATGGTCCACAGCTTGGCCGGCAGGGGGAACTCGTTGCGGAACGCCGCGGCGACGGACGGATCGACCGGTCGGAACCCGGCCTGCGCCCATAGTTGTTGCGCCGTCGCGGTGTACTGGAAGTTCTTGAACGCGGTGGCCGCCGGCAGATGCGTGCTGGCGGTGATCACCGCGATCGGATTCTCGATCTTGAAGGTCTGCGGCGGCGTGACGTATTCGACCGGCTTGCCCGCCCGGGCGGCGGCGATGGCCTCGTTCTCGTAGCTGATCAGAACGTCACCGCTGCCCTGGACGAAAACGTCGGTGGCTTCTCGCCCCGATCCCGGACGCAACTTCACGTGCTCCCGCACCAGTCGGTTGATGTAATCGATGCCCCCCTGGTTGTTGCGGCCGCCTTCGCTCTTGACGGCGTACGGCGCCAACAGATTCCACTTGGCCGATCCGGAACTGAGCGGACTCGGGGTGATGACTTCGACACCCGGACGCAACAGATCGTCCCAATCTCTGATGTTCTTCGGGTTTCCTTTGCGCACCACGAAAGTTACCAACGAGCCGAACGGAATGCCTTTGGTGGCATCGGTATTCCAGTCCTTGGAAACCTTGCCGCTCTTGATCAGCCGGGTGATGTCGGGCTCCACCGAGAAATTGACGACATCGGCCGGCTTTCCTTCACCCACCCCGCGCGACTGGTCACCGGAGGCCCCGAAGGAACTGATCACCTGCACGCCGCGGCCCTCTTCAGAAGCGTTGAAGGCCGGAATCACCTTGCTCCAACCAGGTTCGGCGACGGAATAGGCGACCAGGGTGATGCTGGATTTCGCGTTGCCGAGTCCGCCGCCGCCGACGACATCGCTGGGACCGCCGCGGCAGGCCGCGACAAGTCCGACCAGTAGCACCACCGCAACCAGACGTTGGCGGCGCGGGGCGCTCATCATGCTGTTGAACATCTACCGTTGGTGACCTTCCGGTGGGGACTTCGGTTTGCGGTCCCGGGACTGCGGATAGGCGATCAGTCAGAATCGGATAGATTCACGAACTCCATACCAGGCCGCGCACGGGGTTGGGAGTCAGCGACAACAGCGCACGCCCGCCGCGGCGTGGGCCACGGCAGAGATAACGCAACCGGACGCGACCAGGTCGCGTCGCAGAAAGCCGGCTGCTGCGTGCATGTGGCGAGCCTAACAGAGTTCGCGCCGGCGGCAATTCGGCAGCCGAATTACCGGGTGACCAGCCATGCGACGATCACCAGCAGCACCAGAGCGATTAGAACCAGCGTGACGTGCGAACGCGGCATCGAAACTATCCGCGCGTCTCGTCGGTGTGGCGCAGCCGGTGCTGCAGTTGGATTCCCCTGCCCAGCACCGCATCCAGCAACGCAGCGGTGAAGTAGGCCAGCGAGAGCACGATCGGCATCACCCCCAGCGCCTGAAGTACGAAGGGCAGCCCGGAAAGCCACAGCTCCACGCCGTCCCACCAATTCAGGAACCCGGTCACCGGGCCCACCCTAGGCGTCGTGGCCCGCGAAACCAACGCACCCACCGGCCGGGTAACACCTCGGTCGCGAAGGTGGACGACTGACCGGTGAACAGTCGATGATGTCGGGATGGTCCTGCACGCCGATCCCGCAGATTCAGCTGACGACCACCCGGGACCACTCGACGAACCGTCCACCGAACTCGCCACGCTCGACGCAGTGGCCACCGAACTCGAACCCACCGCCCCGTATGTGTCCAGTTCGCCGTCCCGCAACCCGTTCCCGCCGATCGCGGATTACGCCTTCCTGTCCGACTGGGAGACGACGTGCCTGATCTCCCCCGCCGGTTCGGTGGAATGGCTGTGTGTGCCGCGGCCGGACTCGCCAAGCGTGTTCGGGGCGATCCTGGACCGCAGCGCCGGCCATTTCCGGCTCGGTCCCTACGGTGTCTCGGTGCCTTCGGCGCGACGCTACCTACCCGGCAGTCTGATCATGGAGACCACCTGGCAGACCCACACCGGATGGCTGATCGTGCGCGACGCCCTGGTGATGGGCCCCTGGCACGACATCGAACGCCGTTCCCGGACGCACCGCCGGACCCCGATGGACTGGGACGCCGAGCACATCCTGCTGCGCACCGTGCGCTGCGTCAGCGGCACCGTCGAGCTGATGATGAGCTGCGAACCGGCCTTCGACTACCACCGCCTCGGCGCCACCTGGGAGTATTCGGCGAAGGCGTATAACGAAGCGATCGCTCGTGCGACCAAGCAGCCCGATGCGCATCCGACGCTGCGCCTGACCACGAACCTGAACATCGGCCTGGAAGGCCGCGAAGCCCGCGCCCGCACCCGGATGAAAGAAGGCGACGACGTGTTCGTCGCGCTGAGCTGGACCAAGCATCCCGCGCCGCAGACCTATGAAGAAGCTGCCCACAAGATGTGGCAAACCACCGAATGCTGGCGGCAATGGATCAACATCGGCAATTTCCCCGACCATCCGTGGCGGGCCTACCTGCAGCGCAGTGCGCTCACCCTGAAAGGGTTGACGTATTCGCCGACGGGTGCGTTGCTGGCGGCCAGCACCACGTCACTGCCGGAAACGCCGCAGGGCGAACGCAACTGGGACTACCGCTACTCCTGGATCCGGGACTCGACGTTTGCGCTGTGGGGGCTCTACACCATCGGATTGGACCGCGAGGCCGACGATTTCTTCGCGTTCATCGCCGACGTGTCCGGCGCCAACAGCGACGAACGTCATCCGCTGCAGGTCATGTACGGCGTCGGCGGCGAGCGCAGCCTGGTCGAAGAAGAACTGAACCATCTCTCCGGCTATGACCACGCCCGTCCGGTGCGCATCGGCAACGGTGCCTACGACCAGGTCCAGCACGATATCTGGGGCTCGGTGCTGGACTCCTTCTACCTGCACGCGAAGTCGCGCGAGCAGGTGCCGGAGACGTTGTGGCCGGTACTCAAGCGGCAGGTCGAGGAGGCGATCAAGCATTGGCGGGAGCCCGACCGCGGCATCTGGGAGGTGCGCGGCGAACCGCAGCACTTCACCTCCTCGAAGGTGATGTGCTGGGTGGCGCTGGACCGGGGTGCGAAGCTGGCCGAACGCCAGGGCGAGAAGACCTATGCCCACCAGTGGCGGGAGATCGCCGAGGAGATCAGGGCCGACATCCTGCACCACGGAGTCGATTCCCGGGGCGTGTTCACCCAGCGCTACGGAGACGACGCGCTGGACGCGTCGTTGCTGCTGGTGGTGTTGACCCGGTTCCTGCCGCCCGACGACCCGCGGGTGCGCGCCACCGTGCTGGCCATCGCCGATGAACTCACCGAGGAAGGCCTGGTGCTGCGCTACCGGGTGCACGAGACCGACGACGGGCTGTCCGGTGAGGAGGGCACGTTCACCATCTGCTCGTTCTGGCTGGTGTCGGCGCTGGTGGAGATCGGTGAGGTGGCCCGCGCCAAACGGTTGTGCGAGCGGTTGCTGGCCTATGCCAGCCCGCTGCACCTCTACGCCGAGGAGATCGAGCCGCGCACCGGCCGGCACCTGGGCAACTTCCCGCAGGCGTTCACCCACCTGGCGCTGATCAACGCGGTGGTGCATGTGATCAGGGCCGAGGAGGAAGCCGACGGCTCGGGCGCCTTCCAGCCCGCCAACGCCCCCGTTTGACGGCGCGGGATCAGACCAGGGCGCTGATCTTGTCCATCACGGCGCGGGCGATCTGAATCGCGCTGCTGCTCAGGGTCGCCGTGCCCTGATCCGATGAGTTGTCGGTGCTGAAGAAAGCGATCTCCACCTCGACCAGGCAGTTGGCCCGCACCCCGATGGCGCGCGCCATCGGCATCGGGGTGGCGTCCGACAGACTGGCCTGCTCGGAGATGTCAGCTGCCAGCACAGAATCGGCCACCCGGACGTTGCTGATCGTGTCGACGAAGCTGAGTGTGGAACCGGACAGCTGCACCGAGGTCCCCGCGCACTTCTTCCACTGGGTGGTGAACTGGTCGAAGAGCGCGCTCGCGTCGGTGACGGCGGGAAACGTCACCACGCCTTCGGTCACGCTGATGACCTTGACGGAATCAGTTGCGTGCCACCACACCTGGCGTGCAATGTCCTGAACCGGGGCGGATTCGTAGGAGCCTTTCTCCATCTGGGTCACGACGCCGACGCAGGAGGGTGGCGAGGCGGGTCCGTACGAGCGCGGCAACTTGTCGCGGCCGCCGTAGCGGGGCGGGAAATCCGAGTCGACCTTGAACGGCTGACCCAGCATGGCAGCCAGCGCGGCATCGTCGAGCAGCACCTCTTTGACGGTTTCGTTCAGCAGTGGGCGCGGTTTGAGTCCCGGTGCGGCGTGCATGGTGCCGGGCACCACATTCGTACATCCCGCCAGTCCCAGGACAAGCGACGAAAGACCCACTAGCCAGCGGTATTTCATGTGTCCGGGCCTCTCTGCCGTCGCTACTTCTTGCCCTTGTCTCCCGCGCTGTCGGTGGAAAGCGCTGCGACAAAGGCTTCCTGGGGCACGTCGACGCGTCCGATGGTCTTCATCCGCTTCTTGCCCTCCTTCTGCTTCTCCAGCAGCTTGCGCTTGCGGGTGATGTCACCGCCGTAGCATTTGGACAACACGTCCTTCCGGATGGCCCGGATGTTCTCACGCGCAATAATTTTGGAGCCGATCGCGGCCTGAACCGGAACTTCGAACTGCTGACGCGGGATCAGTTCCTTGAGTTTGGTGGTCATCTTGGTGCCGTAGGCCGCTGCGCCGTCCTTGTGGACGATCGCCGAGAACGCGTCGACGGCTTCGCCCTGCAACAGAATGTCGACCTTGACCAACTGGGCTTCCTGTTCGCCCGCCTCTTCGTAGTCGAGGCTGGCGTAACCGCGGGTGCGTGACTTCAACGAGTCGAAGAAGTCAAAGATGATCTCGCCCAACGGCATTGTGTACCGCAGTTCGACCCGCTCGGGCGACAGATAATCCATGCCACCCAGTTCGCCGCGCCGCGACTGGCACAACTCCATGATGGTGCCGATGAATTCGCTGGGCGTGATGATGGTGGTCTTGACGACGGGTTCGTAGACGGTGCGGACCTTGCCTTCAGGCCAGTCCGACGGGTTGGTGACCACGATCTCGGTGTTGTCTTCCTTTTCCACCCGATACACCACGTTGGGCGAGGTGGAGATCAGGTCCAGGTCGAACTCGCGCTCGAGCCGCTCCCGGGTGATTTCCATGTGCAACAGTCCCAGGAAGCCACACCGGAATCCGAAGCCCAGCGCCACCGAGGTCTCCGGTTCGTAGGTCAGGGCGGCGTCGTTGAGCTGCAGCTTGTCCAGGGCGTCGCGCAGATTCGGGTAGTCGCTGCCGTCGACCGGATACAGACCCGAGTAGACCATCGGCCTGGGCTCCCGGTAGCCCGTCAGCGCGTCCTTGGCCCCGTTGCGGGCCGTCGTGACGGTGTCCCCGACCTTGGACTGCCGGACGTCCTTCACCCCGGTGATCAGGTAACCCACCTCACCAACGCCCAGGCCGACGCTGGGCTTCGGCTCCGGCGAGACAATGCCGACCTCGAGCAGTTCGTGGGTGGCGCCGGTGGACATCATCGAGATGCGTTCGCGCGGAGTGATCTTGCCGTCGACCACCCGGACATAGGTGACCACGCCCCGGTAGATGTCGTAAACGGAGTCGAAAATCATTGCGCGGGTGGGGGCCTCGGCGTCACCCTGCGGCGGCGGCACCTCTCGCACCACATGATCGAGCAGATCGGCGACGCCCTCGCCGGTCTTGCCCGACACCCGCAGCACGTCGCCGGGTTCACAACCGATGATGTGGGCGATCTCACCGGCGTAGCGGTCCGGGTCAGCGGCGGGCAGGTCGATCTTATTGAGCACCGGGATGATGTGCAGATCGCGGTCCAGCGCCAGATAGAGGTTGGCCAGGGTCTGGGCCTCGATGCCCTGGGCGGCGTCGACCAGCAGCACCGCTCCTTCACAGGCCTCCAGCGCGCGGGACACCTCGTAGGTGAAGTCGACGTGGCCGGGGGTGTCGATCAGGTGCAGGACGTAGTCGCCTGCGTCGGGCCCATCCTTCAACGCCCAGGGCAACCGGACATTCTGCGCCTTGATGGTGATGCCGCGTTCCCGTTCGATGTCCATCCGGTCCAGGTACTGAGCGCGCATGGAGCGCTCGTCGACCACTCCGGTGAGCTGCAGCATCCGGTCGGCCAGCGTCGATTTGCCGTGGTCGATGTGAGCGATGATGCAGAAATTCCTGATCTGCGCCGGCGCGGTGAACGTCTTGTCGGCGAAACTGCTGATGGGAATCTCCTGGTCGGGCGGATTATGGGTATGCCCAGCGTATCCGTGCAGAACAGCCGGGACACAATCACGCGTCTATGCTGCGAGCATGGCACCGGGTAAGAAGTCGTCCGGCAAGTCACAGTGGAGGACGTTCCAACGATTTGCGGAGAATCTCGTCAACGAGGCTCCGAGGGTGGTGCAGCGCCTGCAGAACACGCAGGAGACGCTGCGGACCATCCAGCAGGCCGTAAAGATCACCGCGAACGTGATGGCGATGGGTCTGCCGGGCCCGCCGGCGGAGATCACCGCGGGTCGACCCGTGACGAACACGAGCTTTCCCACCGCGCACCGGGCCCGCAGGGTGAGTTATGCGCCCAACCTCGACGGTCGCGCCGATCCCGGCGAAATCGTGTGGACGTGGGTGGTCTACGAAGACGACCCCACCCGCGGGAAGGATCGGCCCGTGCTGGTCGTGGGTCGGGATCGCAGCGTGCTGCTCGGTCTGATGCTGTCCAGCCAGGAACAGCACGCCGACGATCGGGACTGGGTCGCCATCGGGTCCGGCGCGTGGGATTACGAGGGCCGGCAGAGCTGGGTGCGGCTAGACCGGGTGCTCGACGTGCCCGAGGAGGGCATTCGCCGCGAGGGGGCCATCCTGGACCGCGAGATCTTCGATGTGGTGGCGGCGCGGCTGCGCAGTGAATACTCCTGGCGCTGAGGTTTGCGCCCTTGCTGCGCTGACTCTGCGTCAGCGGCAGGGACGTGCGGGAAGGCACCACCCTCAGCGCAGCGTCAACGCCAGCGCCCCCGGGCCGGAGGTGAGCTCGCTCAACCCTGGGTGATGTAGGACTGCAACTGTTGCTGCTCGGCCTCGAGTTCGCCCATCCGCGTCTTGACCACGTCGCCGATGCTGACGATGCCGATCAGCTTCCGACCGTCGAGCACCGGCACGTGGCGTACCCGGTTCTCGGTCATCAGCACGCTGATCTCGTCGACCGTGTCCGACTTCGTGCAGGTGGCGACGGCGCTGGTCATGATCTTGGACACGGGCCGTGACAGCACGCTGGCGCCGTGCGTGTGCAGTTGACGTACCACGTCGCGCTCGGAGACGATGCCGACCACACCCTGGTCGCCGACCACCACCATGGCGCCGATGTTCTGCTCTGCCAGACCGGCCAGCAGTTCCCGGACCGTCGCGTCGGGGTTGATCGTGGTCACCGCCGCCCCCTTGTTCCGCAAGACATCCGAGATCCGCATCTAACCTCCCGTGGGTTGTGATCCGATTCACACAGGCTACGACTTCCTGGCGTAGCGGAAAAGCCGCTGTCCGAAGCTGTGATCCGCTGCAGCGAAACCGTCACTGCATCTTGACTGCGGCGATCGCGGGACTACTGCTCAGCGCACCGGCTTGCAAGGATGGAGCCATGATCGAGGTCACCCTGCTCGGCACCGGCAGCCCCATTCCCGACCCGAACCGCGCCGGACCCGCCACCCTGGTCCGGGCCGGCGGCCAGGTATTCCTGATCGATTGCGGGCGCGGGGTGTTGCAGCGCGCAGCGGCGGTCCGGGTCGGTGCCGCGGGTTTGACGGCGCTGCTACTCACCCACCTGCACAGTGACCACATCGCCGACCTCGGCGACGTGCTGATCACCGGCTGGGTCAGCAACTTCGCACCCGATCCGGCGCCGCTGCAGATCATCGGTCCGCCGGGCACAGCGCCGGTGGTGGACGCCACCCTGCAAGCCTTCGGTCACGACATCGGCTACCGGATTGCACATCACGCGGATCTGAACGCGCCACCGCCGATAGAGGTCCACGAGCACACCGCGGGCCGGGTATGGGACCGCGACGGCGTGACCATCGACGTGGCACCCACCGACCACCGTCCGGTGGCGCCGACGATCGCATTCCGAGTCGAATACGACGGCGCCGCGGTGGTTCTGGCGGGCGACACCGTCCCGTGCGGCACCTTGGACGAATTAGCCAGTGGCGCAGACGCATTGGTGCACACGGTGGTCCGCAAAGACATCCTCTCCCAGGTCCCGCAGCAGCGGATCAGGGATGTCTGCGACTACCATTCCTCAGTGCCGGAGGCGGCCGCGACGGCGGCGCGCGCCGGGGTCGCGACCTTGATTCTGACGCACTACGTGCCGGGTCTGGTGCCGGGCCAAGAGGGGCAGTGGCGGGACCTGGCGGCCGGCGAGTTCACCGGACGGATCGAGCTGGGTGACGACCTGCACCGGGTCGAGGTACACGCACGATGAGCACAAGACCCGAAATGGGTGTCCAGGGGCTCGCCGCGAGGTACGATCCGCTCCTGCCGTTGTTGAAATTAGGTGCGCGATGTCATGGTTTGCCGCGGAGCCGGAGGCGATAGCCGCTGCGACCAGCAGCCTGGCCGAGATCGGTTCGACGCTCGATGCGGCCAACGTCAGCGCGGCGTCGCCTACCACCGGTGTTCCCGCGGCCGCCGCTGATCAGGTCTCCGCGGCCGTCGCGTCGTTCTGGGGCACGCACGCGCAGGGATACCAGCAGATCAGCGCCCAGATGGCGGCGTGTCACGACCAGATCATGCAGGGACTGGCCGCCGCGGGCGAGTCGTACGCCGGCACCGAGGCGGCCGTAGCCCAGCCGCTGCAGGGCATCAACGCCCCCGCCAGACATCTGCTGGGCGGCCGCTGATCGACTCGGTCGGCTAAGCGAGTCTGGTGATCTCGACTTCCACGTCGAGGTCCGTCGCGCCCAGGCCGGAGTAGATACCCTTCAGCGGCGACACGTCGGCGTAGTCACGGCCCACTCCCACACTGATGTACTGCTCGGTGATTTCGGTGTCGTTGGTGGGGTCCCAGTTGCACCAGCCACCCGTCCAGGCCTGGATCCAGGCGTGGCTGCGACCCTCGATCGCCTTGCCGACGGCGGCATCCCGCTTGGGGTGCAGGTAACCGGATACGTACCGGCCGGGAATTCCCATGCTGCGCAACACAATCAACGTCAGATGAGCGAAATCCTGACAGACGCCCTTGCCCTGCTCCAGCGCATCCAGGCCGGAGGATCGCACCCCGGTGGTGCCGGGTAGATAGTCCAGTTCGCTGCGCGCCCAGCGGGCTGCTCCGACCACGGCGTCGGCCGGCTCGTGGTTCTTCATGATCCGCTTGCCCACCGCGGCGACCCGCTTGCTGAACGGGGTGTAGTCGGTGGGGCGCAGTACCTCGTCGAACCGGTCGATCACCGCCAACGACTGCAGTTCCTTCCAGCTTGTCTTGTCCGTTGGCACCTCGGGGCGTTCGGTTTCCACCACCGACGACGACGTCACCGTGAGCTCGGTGTGCGGGGCGTGCAGGTCGAAAGCCGTGACGGCGGTGCCCCAGTAGTCGATGTAGCGGTAGGAGCGGGTCGCCGGGATGGTCTCGACCCGGTTCAGGACGACGTTCTGCCGCGTGTTGGACCGCGGTGTCAGCCGCGCCTCGTTGTACGACGCAGTCACCGGCGACTGGTACGCATACCCGGTGGTGTGCACCACCCGCATCCGCCACATCAGGATTCTCCTTGACTCTGCACGAGCTCACCGCGCTGTCGGGCATCCGTCCACGCCACCCATGGCGCGGCGTGAAAGTACTGCAGCGCCAACGCTTCTCCCACGTCGTGGCATGTCTTCTGCAGGCCGCCCAGCCGGTTTTCCAGGGTCTCCAGCAGCACGCCGGGCTGCAGGAATTCCAATTCACTGCGCGCCTGACCGAGCAGTCGCTGCGCCTCGGAGGTGGCGCCCACGCGGCTCTGCGGATTGTGCAGCAACTCTTCGAGGTTGTGTTCGGCGAGCTTCAGTGAGTAGAAGACCGAACGCGGGAAAAGCCGGTCCAGCAACATGAATTCGACGACCCGGCCCGCGTCCAGCGCCCCCCGGTAGGTGCGCAGGTACGTGTCGTGCGCACCGGCTGAGCGCAGCAGTGTGACCCAGGCCGGCGACGAGGCACTGTCCCCCACCCGCGAGAGCAGCAGTCGCACCGTCATGTCGACCCGCTCGATCGCACGGCCGACCACCATGAAGCGGTACCCGTCATCGCGGGACAGGGTGGAGTCGGCCAGACCGGCGAACATGGCCGCCCGGCCCTCGATGAACGACAGAAACTCGTGTGGCCCAAGGCGTTTGGCCGCCCGCTCCCGTTCCGGCAGGGCATGGTAGGTGGTGTTGATGCACTCCCATGTCTCGCTGGACGTGACTTCCCTTGCCGACCTGGCGTTTTCACGAGCCGCCGAGATGGCGTCGACGATTGAACAGCCGCCTTCGGTATTGGGACTGAACGCCACCAAATCGGTCAACGACCAGACGTCGAGCCGGTGTTGGGGAGGTTCGATTCCCAGCACCTTGAGCAATAGCCGGGAAGACCGGTCCGGATCGACGCTGGATTCTTCGAGCAGGTGGTGTACGGCCACGTCCAGGATTCGCGCGGTGTCATCGGCGCGTTCCACATAGCGCCCGATCCAGTACAGGGCTTCGGCGTTGCGGGCAAGCATCAGTCGATCGCTTTCTGTTGCTGCTGTTGCTGTTGCTGTTCGTCCATCGGCTGCTGGATCGGTTGGGATTTCGTCCTTGCGGGGCGCGCGACCTCGGAGTTCTGCTCGGGCACGGCCCGCGGCAGCGAGCGCACCACCTGCGCGCGGCCCAGCTCGCGGGCGGCCACCGACGTGCGTGGCGCCAGCACCCAGGTGTCCTTGGAGCCGCCGCCCTGGCTGGAGTTCACCACCCGGGATCCTTCGACCAGCGCCGTGCGGGTCAGCCCGCCGGGCAGCACCCACACGTCGTCCCCGTCGTTGACGGCGAATGGCCGCAGGTCGACGTAGCGCGGTGCCAGCGAGTCACCGATCCGGGTCGGCACGGTGGACAGTTCCATCACCGGCTGAGCGATCCAGGAGCGAGGATCGTCGCGGATCTTCTTGGCCAGGGCGGTCAACTCCTTCTCCGACGCCTCCGGCCCGAAGACGATGCCGTACCCGCCGGAACCCTCGACCGGTTTGACCACTAGCTCCCGGATCCGGTCCAGCACCTCTTCGCGTTCGTCGTCCAGCCAGCAACGATAGGTGTCGACGTTGGCCAGCAGCGGTTTCTCCCCGAGGTAGTACTCGATGATGGTGGGCACATAGGTGTAGACGAGTTTGTCGTCGCCCACACCGTTGCCGATGGAGCTGGAGATGACGACGTTTCCGGCACGTGCCGCGTTGACCAGTCCCGCCACCCCGAGCACCGAGTCGGCGCGGAACTGCAGCGGGTCCAGGAAGGTGTCGTCGATGCGCCGGTAGATGACGTCGACCTGCCGTTCGCCGGCAGTGGTGCGCATGTAGACCTGGTTGTCGCGACAGAACAGGTCACGACCTTCGACCAGCTCGACACCCATCTGGCGGGCCAGCAGCGAGTGTTCGAAATAGGCCGAGTTGTAGACGCCGGGGGTCAGCACCACCACGGTGGGATCGGCCTCGTTGGTGGCCGCCGACTTGCGCAAGGCCCGCAGCAGGTGTGAGGCGTAGTCGTCGACGGTGCGCACCCGGTGCGTGGCGAACAAATTGGGAAAGACCCGTGCCATGGTGCGCCGGTTTTCCATGACATACGACACACCCGAGGGTGAGCGCAGGTTGTCCTCGAGGACCCGGAAGTCGCCCTTCTCATCGCGGATCAGGTCGATGCCCGCCACGTGGATACGCACCCCGTTGGGCGGAACGATGCCGACGGCCTCGCGGTGAAAATGCTCGCAGGAGGTGATCAGCCGACGCGGGATGACGCCGTCGCGCAGGATTTCCTGATCGCCGTAGATGTCGTCGAGATACAACTCGAGAGCCTTGACGCGCTGGGTGATGCCGCGTTCCAGCCGGGTCCACTCGGCGGCCGAGATGACCCGAGGCACCAAATCCAGCGGAAAAGGGCGCTCCTGGCCGGACAGCGAGAACGTGATGCCCTGATCGATGAAGGCCCGGCCCAGCGCATCGGCGCGGGCTTTGAGCTCCGAGGCATCGGTGGGCGCCAGTTCGTTGTAGATGCCCTTGTAGGGACCGCGGACGTTGCCGTGCGCGTCGAACATCTCGTCGAACGCCAACGAGTAAGCGGCGTCTGAGGTGTTGTAACCCTCGAAAATGCGCTCGGAGCGGACCGGTGACCGCCGCCTGGACGGCTGGACCTGATTGGCAAGACTCACCTGTGTCACTCTGCCTCAATCCCCCCACTCCGGCTGACCCGGAGTTCGTCTTTTGGGCGAAAACGTAACCGACTGATAACCTGGGCAGTCGCTATCGGGTTGCTTACCCCGGGCAAAGCCAAGTCGAAACGAAATAAGGAACTGACGCGTGGCCAACATCAAGTCGCAGCAGAAGCGCAACCGGACTAATGAGCGCGCCCGGCTGCGCAACAAGTCGGTGAAGTCTTCGCTCCGTACGGCCATTCGCGCCTTCCGCGACGCGGCCCACGCCGGCGAGAAGGAAAAGGCCGCCGAGCTGCTGGTCTCGACAAGCCGCAAGCTGGACAAGGCCGTGAGCAAGGGCGTCATCCACAAGAACCAGGCCGCCAACAAGAAGTCGGCGCTGGCCCGCTCGTTGCACAAACTCGGCTGACCACCGCCTCGGCGGGCGGTATTCAGCTCGAGGCCAACTCCGCCACCTGCCGCACCGCGGACTCCAAGGCGTAATCGGCGACCGCGACGGCCCCTTTCACATTGGCGTTGAGGGTCGCCACCACCTGCATCGCAACGGCCAATCGGTCGCGTGACCACCGCCGTGCCTGCTTCTGGGCTTTCTGCACCCGCCACGGCGGCATCTTCAGTTGCCCGGCCAGCCGATAATGATCGCCGGACTGCGCCGAGACCAGGCCGATGGTGTGCACGGCTTCGGCGAGCGCGTCGGCCAGCACCACCAGCGGTTCACCGCGCATCATCGCCCAGCGCAGCGCCTCCGCGGCGCCCGCCACATCACCGGCCACCGCCTTATCGGCGATGTCGAACCCCTTCACCTCGGCTTTGCCGCTGTGGTAGCGGCGCACCGCCGCGGCGTCCACGTTGCCGTTGGTGTCGGCGACCAGCTGCGAGCAGGCCGACGCAAGTTCGCGCAGGTCGGATCCGACGGCATCCAGCAGGGCCGTCACCGTCTCGTCGTCGACCTTGGCCTTCAGCGAGCGGAATTCTTTGCGGACGAAATCGGTCCGTTCACCGGCCTTCGTGATCCTGGCGCAGGGATGGACCTGAGCGCCCAGCGACCGAAGCTCACCGGCCAGCGCCTTGGCCCGGCCACCACCGGAATGCACCACCACCAGCACAGTGCCGGCCGGGAGGTCCGCGGCAGCCGACGCGACCAGCGCGGCCGCCTCCTTGCCCGCCTCGGCCGCGGCCTCGAGCACGACGATCCGTTCCTCGGCGAACAGTGAGGGGCTCAACAACTCGGTGAGCTCGTAGGTGCTGACGTCACCCGCCCGCATCCGGTCCACGGGCACGTCAGCCCCGGGGGTGCGGCGTCGCGCCGCCTGCACGATCTGCGCGACCGCCCGCTCGATGAGAAGTTCCTCTTCCCCCAGCACCAGGTGCAGCGACGAATCCTCGGTCACGCCACGATGGTGTCACGAAGCAGCGACAGCCACGGAATTCGGTGGCGACCCGCCGCACCCGGCTACGCCGCGCTTGCGATCGCCACGCGAACATGGTGGCGACCCGCCGCACCCGGCTACGCCGCGCTTGCGATCGCCACGCGAACATGGTGGCGACCCGCCGCACCCGGCTA